>NZ_JBSWYA010000009.1:0-138613 GCF_056160865.1 Ruegeria sp. ABD4_443
CACCGTCGGCGCTGGTGTCGTTTCCAAAATTATCGAATAATTTTGGAAAGCGGTGGGCGGCAGTTGCTCTGAAAGAGCAATGAGAGCCCACTCGGTTGAACTAAAGAAGGCCGCTCCCACTGGGGGCGGCCTTTTTAATTTGAACACACAGATTAAATAAGTTTTATAGATATTCGAGCGAAATAGATGCTGACATTTACCTTTGATACAAACTGCTTAATCGACGTGGAATTGAGCCGAGACGGTAGCCGTTCGATATTGGCAATTGTTGCAGCTCATAAGGAACATCGTTGCGACGCCGCTTTTGTCGCCGTTAGTGCCTCGGAGAAACAGGATGGCGACTACTTTTTGAATTCGTATCGAGACTTTGAGGATAGACTGGGCAAACTGAATTTTGGTGACATGCCGCATATCTTGGGCATGGCCTACTGTGATATCAGCTATATTGACCACGCTCTGATTGCAGGTGGGGATATGATAGAAAGAGAGCGCCAGTTTCATGAGGCTCTGTTTTCAAACATCAATTTCAAATCATCAGACTACATTGAGCGAATGTCCCCAAGTTCCGATGATGAACTAGACAAATATAGAAAGAAATGGCGCAACGCTTGGTGTGATAGGCAAATGATCTGGGCGCATGAACACCACAAGCGGGATGTATTCGTTACAAGCGACAAGAACTTTAAGAAGAAACTCTCTGAAAAGCCCGGATTTGAACACTTGAAGATTTGCTCGCCGGGTGAGGCCGCTGCTTTGCTCCGATTATAGGATGCGCGTGCTAATTCCCCCTTGCCAAACCCCGCCAACCCAACTAATACGCGCGAGTTCTCAACAAGAACGTCAAGGCGGGGTGATTCCCGCCTTTTGGGTTCGAAGAGGGTTGGCGATGCGCGTCTGTCCTCCTCTCAACCTCAACGCCTGATAAAAGGCTGTATCTATGCAAAGCCAAAATATCCGTATTCGGCTGAAGGCATTTGACTATCGCGTTCTGGATGCCAGCACGCAAGAGATCGTCAACACTGCCAAGCGGACCGGCGCGAACGTGCGCGGCCCGATCCCGCTGCCGAACAAGATTGAGAAGTTCACGGTTCTCCGTGGCCCTCACGTTGACAAGAAATCCCGCGACCAGTTCGAGATCCGTACGCACAAGCGTCTGCTCGACATCGTTGATCCGACCCCCCAGACCGTTGACGCGCTGATGAAGCTCGACCTCGCTGCTGGTGTGGACGTCGAGATCAAGCTGCAGTCGTAAGATCGGAGGGTATAGATTATGCGCTCTGGTATTATCGCAAAAAAAGTCGGCATGACCCGCCTGTTCATGGAAGACGGCAAGCAGATCCCTGTGACCGTTCTTCACCTGGACAACCTGCAGGTTGTTGCACAGCGTACCGCTGACAAAGACGGCTATACCGCCGTTCAGCTGGGCGCCGGTGCTGCCAAGGCAAAACGCACCTCGAAGGCCATGCGCGGTCACTATGCCGCTGCCAAGGTCGAGCCCAAGCGTAAGCTGGCCGAGTTCCGCGTCTCCGAAGATGGCCTGATCGAAGTGGGCGCCGAGATTTCGGCAGAACACTTCCTGGAAGGTCAGAAAGTTGACGTTTCGGGTACCTCGATCGGTAAAGGCTTTGCCGGTGCGATGAAGCGGCACAACTTCGGTGGTCTGCGCGCCTCGCACGGTGTTTCGATCAGCCACCGTTCGCACGGTTCGACAGGTCAGTGTCAGGACCCGGGCAAGGTGTTCAAAGGCAAGAAGATGGCCGGTCACATGGGTGCTGCCCGTGTCACCACCCAGAACCTGGAAGTTGTCAAAACCGACGCCGACCGGAACCTGGTCTTCATCAAAGGCGCCGTTCCCGGACCGAAATCGGGCTGGGTCACCGTCAAGGACGCCGTCAAGAAGAAAGCACCGGAAGGCCTGCCTTTCCCGGCTGCTGTGAAATCGGCTGCAACCGAAGCACCTGCGGAAGAAGCGCCCGCGGAAGGTGGTGAAGCATGAAACTTGATGTAATCAAACTGGACGGCGGCAAAGCCGGCAACATCGAGCTGGATGCGGACCTGTTCGGCCTCGAGCCGCGCGCGGACATCCTGCACCGTGTGGTCCGTTGGCAGCGCAACAACGCGCAGGCCGGCACCCACAAGGTCAAGACCCGCTCGGAAACCAGCTACTCGACCAAGAAGATCTATCGCCAGAAGGGCACCGGTGGCGCACGCCATGGTGACCGTAACGCGCCGATCTTCCGTGGTGGTGGTATCTACAAAGGCCCCGTTGTTCGTTCGCACGGCCACGACCTGCCGAAAAAGTTCCGCAAGCTTGGCCTGCGCCACGCTCTGTCGGCCAAAGCCAAGGCAGGTGAACTGGTTGTGATCGAGAACGCCGAAGCCGAAGGCAAGACCGCTGCTCTGGCCAAACAGGTTGCAAACCTGGGCTGGAAACGCGCTCTGGTCATCGACGGCGCGACCGTGAACGAAGGGTTCCTGAAAGCGTCCAAGAACATCGAAGGTCTGGATATCCTGCCGTCGATGGGCGCAAACGTCTATGACATCCTCAAGCGTGACACCCTGGTGCTCACCAAAGCGGCTGTCGAAGCACTGGAGGCTCGTCTGAAATGAGCGCGAAGGCAGAACACTACGACGTGATCCGCAAGCCGATCATTACTGAGAAGTCGACCATGGCGTCCGAAAACGGCGCGGTTGTCTTTGAAGTGGCGATCGACAGCAACAAGCCGCAGATCAAAGAGGCCGTTGAGGCGCTGTTTGGTGTGAAGGTCAAGGCGGTGAACACCACCGTGACCAAAGGCAAGGTCAAGCGATTCCGCGGCCAGTTGGGCCGTCGGAAAGACGTCAAGAAAGCATATGTGACCCTGGAAGAGGGTAACACCATCGACGTGTCCACCGGTCTCTGATCGAACCCGTCTTTGGAGCGAAATAAAGGCCCCCGCCGATAGGCGGGGGTTTTTTTGTGGGTTTTGCGTATGCCTCTGGCAATTGATGTTTTTGCATGCATAAGGTGTGCGGGCAGTGCATTGGAGGTGCTAATAGTTGTCGCGTTGGTCTAACGAATTTGAGAAACACCCACTACACGAAACACTGCGGCAATCTGCAGAATTTTTAGATGCTGCAGTGGAGAACAACGAACCGGAATTTCAGGTGGAACGGCACCGACTTACGAAGGTTCTAGGTAACTTACAGACTATTGTTACAGGCTTGGATGATGAGTTTTTTCCAAAGGCTTTATTAGATCAGATCAACCAACACTTGCGACATGGGCAATTTTTTCAACAGCTTCAAGCTTATTCGAGTTCACCTCAGATAACGCACCTGCAAACCGCCAACAATCACATAACACAATACGCTCCGCAGATCTATCAATTGGCGGCGATGTCCCGACTCCCCGAGCCTCAGAAGGTCATTGAGCAAGCAGAAAAAGCCTACAGATCATTTTCCGCATCGATGGAAGGCTTCATCAAACAGACAGAGGGAAAACTTGAAGAAACTGCTGAGGCCCACTCCAAACTAGAAAGTAAGGCGAACGACTTAGGGGACCAGCTAGATCATCTTTCGGCAGACGCTGAAACGAAGCTTTCAGAGTGGCAGTCTGACTTCACGGAAAAGCAAACAGCTCGCGCTGAAGAACATTCCGAAGCTCAAATAGAACGGGATACGAAGTTTGAAGAGCTGTTGTCCGAATGGAGAAAGTCGGCAGATACTCAGCATATAGAGTTAGGGAAGACACAAGCCGAAAAACTCGCGGCGCTTCTGGAGCGTTTTGCGAAGCGAGGCGAAACGGTTATGGCGGATGTGAAAGAGAAGCATCGGGCTGTGTTGGAAATACACGAATTGGTTGGCCGGGATAGTGTCGCCGGAGGGTACCAAAAGAGCGCTGGTGAAGAAAAGCAAGAGGCTGACCTTTGGCGATGGATATCCATGGGATCACTGGTCGCAGCTATCATATGGTTGGGTTTCAAGTATTGGATCGGGTTTGAGCCAACTGACTCTGGCGCTATAAATTGGGCCAACATCGTCACGGCATCATCGCTTACAGCAATTCTTTTGGTGACAGCCGGATACGCGTCGCGGCAATCAAAAATGCACCGAGACAACGAGAGGCAGATGCGATCCTTCGCTCTTGAGACCAAAGCCCTCGATCCCTTCATTGCCAACTTGGAGGAAAAGGATCAGAAGGAGATTAAAGCTGAGTTGATCAAACGTATGTTCGGTCAGCAACATAGCCACACCATGGGTGGATCAAACAAAATGGATGATGGGACTGTAAACACAGTGGCGGAGCGAATAGCTGACAAAGCTTCTACACTGATCATGAAGGCGGGCGACAAGTCTTAGCTCATATTCTATAAGGGCGACCATACAAATCACTACCACCCTATAGACACCCACCCCCAACCCTGTTACACGCTCCCAATCTTGCGGCCTCGGATTCGTTCCGGGGCCTCTGATATTTGTAACCGGGGACCTTCGGGGCCCTATACCCTTGGCACCTACGGGGGCCTATCACATAGCGGGGAAATCCCTCGCACTTGCTAAACGGAAGACAGAAAGCATGGCACTCAAGTCGTACAAGCCGACGACGCCGGGCCAGCGCGGGCTGGTGCTGATCGACCGTTCGGAGCTTTGGAAAGGACGTCCGGTCAAATCTCTCACTGAGGGTTTGACCAAATCGGGCGGCCGGAACAACACCGGACGGATCACTTCACGCCGCCGCGGCGGTGGCGCAAAGCGTCTCTACCGGATCGTTGACTTCAAACGGAACAAATTTGATGTCGCGGCAACCGTCGAGCGGATCGAATATGACCCGAACCGGACCGCATTCATCGCACTGGTAAAATACGAAGACGGCGAGCAGGCCTATATCCTGGCTCCGCAGCGTCTGGCTGTTGGTGACAAGGTCATCGCGTCGGCAAAAGCTGACATCAAGCCGGGCAACGCTATGCCGTTCTCGGGCATGCCCATCGGTACCATCGTCCACAACATCGAGATGAAGCCTGGCAAAGGCGGTCAGATCGCACGTGCGGCCGGTACTTACGCTCAGTTCGTTGGTCGCGATGGCGGCTACGCTCAGATCCGTCTGAGCTCGGGCGAGCTGCGCATGGTCCGTCAGGAATGCATGGCCACCATCGGTGCCGTGTCCAACCCCGACAACAGCAACCAAAACCTCGGTAAAGCCGGTCGTATGCGCCACAAGGGCGTTCGTCCGTCGGTTCGTGGTGTTGCAATGAACCCGATCGATCACCCGCATGGTGGTGGTGAAGGTCGTACCTCGGGTGGCCGTACACCGGTTACACCGTGGGGTAAGGACACCAAGGGTAAGCGTACCCGCAACAAGAACAAAGCGTCCCAGAAGCTGATTATCCGCTCGCGGCACGCCAAGAAGAAGGGACGTTAATCTATGTCTCGCTCTGTTTGGAAGGGTCCTTTCGTCGATGCTTACGTGCTGAAAAAAGCCGAAGCAGCGCGCGAGTCGGGCCGCAACGAAGTCATCAAAATCTGGTCGCGTCGTTCCACCATTCTGCCCCAGTTCGTGGGTCTGACCTTTGGTGTGTACAACGGCCAGAAGCATATCCCCGTCAACGTCTCGGAAGACATGATCGGTCAGAAGTTCGGTGAATACTCGCCGACCCGGACCTATTATGGCCACGCCGCAGACAAAAAAGCGAAGCGGAAGTAAGTCATGGGCAAGGAAAAGAACCCCCGCCGCGTGGCTGAAAACGAAGCAATGGCGAAAACCCGCATGCTTCGCACCAGCCCGCAGAAACTGAACCTGGTTGCGCAGATGATCCGCGGCAAGAAAGTCGAGAAGGCCCTGACCGACCTGACTTTCTCGAACAAGCGTGTCGCGCAGGACGTCAAAAAGTGCCTGCAGTCCGCAATCGCGAATGCCGAAAACAACCACAACCTGGACGTTGACGAGCTGATCGTCGCCGAAGCATGGGTTGGCAAGAACCTGGTCATGAAGCGCGGTCGTCCGCGTGCCCGTGGCCGTTTCGGCAAGATCATGAAGCCGTTCTCGGAGATCACCATCAAGGTGCGTCAAGTTGAGGAGCAAGCCTAATGGGTCATAAAGTAAATCCGATCGGCATGCGCCTGCAGGTCAACCGCACCTGGGACAGCCGCTGGTACGCCGACACCAAGGACTACGGTGATCTTCTGCTCGAAGACATCAAGATCCGTGAGTTCATCAACAAAGAGTGCAAGCAGGCCGGCGTGGCCCGTGTGATCATCGAACGTCCGCACAAAAAGTGCCGCGTTACGATCCACACCGCGCGTCCCGGTGTCATCATCGGCAAGAAAGGTGCAGACATCGAAGTTCTGCGCAAAAAGCTTGCCAGCATGACCGACAGCGAACTGCACCTGAACATCGTCGAAGTGCGCAAGCCCGAGCTTGACGCACAGCTGGTTGCCGAGTCCATCGCTCAGCAGCTGGAACGTCGTGTTTCGTTCCGTCGCGCAATGAAGCGCTCGGTTCAGAACGCCATGCGCATGGGCGCCCTGGGTATCCGGGTGAACGTCGCTGGTCGTCTGGGCGGCGCCGAAATCGCACGGACCGAGTGGTACCGCGAAGGCCGCGTGCCTCTGCATACCCTGCGTGCCGACATCGATTACGCACATGCCGAAGCGATGACCCCCTACGGGATCATCGGGATCAAGGTCTGGATCTTCAAAGGTGAGATCATGGAGCACGATCCGCAGGCACGTGACCGTAAAGCACAGGAACTCCAGGACGGCCCTGCACCTCGTGGTGCTGGTGGCGGTCGTCGCTAAGGAGGGAAAGATATGCTTCAACCAAAGCGTACTAAATTCCGCAAGATGCACAAAGGCCGGATCAAGGGTCTCGCCAAAGGCGGCTCTGATCTGAACTTTGGCACCTACGGCCTGAAAGCTCTTGAGCCTGAGCGTGTAACTGCACGCCAGATCGAAGCTGCACGTCGCGCCATGACGCGTCACATGAAGCGTCAGGGCCGTGTCTGGATCCGCATCTTCCCCGACACTCCGGTCACGGCAAAGCCGATCGAAGTTCGTATGGGTAAAGGTAAGGGTTCGGTCGACCGCTGGGCTTGCAAGGTCAAGCCTGGCCGCGTGATGTTCGAGATCGACGGCGTCAATGACGACATCGCCCGCGAGGCCCTGCGCCTGGCCGCGATGAAACTGCCGATCAAGACCCGCGTCGTGGTCCGCGAAGACTGGTAAGCGATTGGGGCCGCGGCCCCGTTCGTGACAAGACTGACCCCGTCGGGAAACCGGCGGGGTTTCTCAATTGAATGGGGGCTCTGCCCCCGCCGCGGCAAGCCGCGCCTCCCCGGGATATTTAGAGCCAGATGAAGCTGGGGATCCGTTCTTCATCTGGCCAAAAATATCCCGGAGCGCGAGGCAGAGCCTCGCAATTGGAAACCGCCTGGATTAAGACCGGCGCATGGCACAGATTGAATCACTCTTCGTTACACGTCTTTATCGCGCAGCTTTGTCTGAGTTCGATCCTAAGATCGATGCAGGAGAGCTTGAAAGCTCCTGCCTTGTCGTCGCCGAGGATGATGAGGCCGGGCAGGACTGGTGTGCGGATAACGGCTATCCCGGCTATACCAGCTATGCCTCGCTGACCGATCTGCCGTGGCGCTTTCCGATCTTCGCTGATCTGGTCGCCGCGCTGGACCAGCACGTCGCGGCCTTTGCCAAGGATCTGGAGTTTGATCTGGGTGAGGGCGAGTTGAAGCTGGAAGACCTCTGGATCAACATCCTGCCTGAGGGCGGCATGCATTCCAGCCACCTGCACCCGCACAGCGTGATTTCGGGCACGACCTATGTGGCAATGCCCGATGGGGCGAGTGCGCTGAAACTGGAAGACCCGCGCTCGGGCCGCATGATGGCGGCACCTACTCGGATCAAAGGTGGACGGCGGGATTTGCAGCCGTTCATCTATGTGAAGCCGCAATTGGGCGATGTGCTGCTGTGGGAAAGCTGGCTGCGCCACGAGGTGCCGATGAACATGGCCGAGGATGAGCGGATTTCGGTGAGTTTTAACTATAAGTGGGAGTGAGCCCCGGTCCGCACAGCGGCAATCGCTCCGGTGGAGCGATTGAGGGGCGAACGGGCGGAGCCCAATTGCCACCCCTTAAGCCATGATTTCCTATTGCTATTCTCCTCCAAGTTGATTTGAATTCCGGCGAGCCGGCATGACTGTTTTTCGAAATGGGCAGAGATCGGCGCAGCGCTAGCAACATTAGACAAGAAGAAAATGAAAAAGAACATCCTGGCCGCTATCAGCATGCTGGTCGCCACATCGCCAGCCTTTGCTGAACTCGGCCAAGCCCGAGAAGTTTCATGCCTGATAAACGAGGATGGAGAGACCAAGGTCGACGGCCCTTGCGAGTTTGACCCAACAGATGGTTTTGGATCGTTTGATTTCAAAACATACAACGGAAAGTTCTGGGGCAGTTTCTATTCCGCCGGGGATGGAATTGGTGAAGTTGTCTGGAATGGCGAGCCTTATGCCTCTCATGCTGATAATATTCAGCGCGACTTGTTGCGTGAAGAAGCCTGTTGGGTAAACGACTACGCGACATTTTGTTTCTGGGATGATCGCTGAACTCAGGTACTGGATCAGTCCGCCAAACTTCCTCTTGCCACCCACACCCCAAACCCCTATAGAGCGGCATCTTGCGATCTCCCGGCGTTGTCGGGCGATTCGTATGTCTATCATTCATCCACCAGGTCAAAGGTGACCCGTATACGGGGCCTTCTGGTGTTTTGAGCAAAGGAAAAAGGCGATGAGCGCCCAAGAACTGCGTGACAAGACCCCGGACCAGCTCCGCGAGGAACTGGCCAACCTGAAGAAAGAAAGCTTTAACCTGCGCTTTCAACAGGCGACCGGTCAGCTGGAAAACACTGCTGGCATCAAAGCGGCCCGCCGCAACGCTGCCCGCGTCAAAACCATTCTGAACGAAAAGGCCGCTGCCGCGGCATCCGAGGAGTAATCAGATGCCCAAGCGTATCCTGTCCGGCGTGGTAACCAGCGACGCCAACGAGCAAACCGTGACTGTTTCGGTCGAACGCCGTTTCAAGCACCCGCTGCTGCACAAAACCGTTCGTAAGTCCAAGAAATACCGGGCTCATGACGAAAAGAACGCCTTCAAGGTCGGCGACACCGTACGCATCATCGAATGCGCGCCGAAATCGAAGACGAAACGTTGGGAAGTTCTGGAAGCGTAAGCTTTCGGGATTTTTCCATTTGTCGAAACCCTGGGGGAACTAACGAGACCAGCCCCCACAGGTCGGGAGAAACCACATGATCCAGATGCAGACCAATCTGGATGTCGCTGACAACTCCGGCGCACGCCGAGTTCAGTGCATCAAGGTCCTGGGTGGTTCCAAGCGTAAATACGCCTCCGTTGGCGACATCATTGTCGTCTCGGTGAAGGAAGCCATCCCGCGCGGCCGCGTAAAGAAAGGTGACGTCCGTAAGGCCGTCGTCGTGCGCACCGCCAAGGAAGTCCGTCGCGAAGACGGCACCGCGATCCGTTTCGATCGCAACGCCGCCGTCATCCTGAACAACAACAATGAGCCCGTAGGTACCCGTATCTTTGGCCCCGTTGTTCGCGAACTGCGCGGCAAGAACTTCATGAAAATCATCTCGCTGGCTCCGGAGGTGCTGTAATCATGGCTGCTAAACTCCGCAAAGGCGACAAGGTCGTCGTACTGGCCGGCAAGGACAAGGGCAAAGAGGGAACCATTACCTCGGTTGACCCCAAAGCCGGTAAAGCTGTTGTCGATGGCATCAACATCGCCATCCGCCACACCCGTCAGTCGCAAACCTCGCAAGGGGGTCGCCTGCCTCAGGCAAACCCGATCGAGCTGTCGAACCTGGCACTGCTGGACAAGAACGGCAAAGCAACCCGCGTTGGCTTCCGCATGGAAGGCGACAAGAAGGTGCGTTTCGCCAAGACCACAGGGGACGTGATCGATGCTTGATACCGCAACCTACACCCCGCGTCTGAAAGCTCAGTACGCCGAAACCATCCGTGCCGCTCTGAAAGAAGAGTTCGGCTACAAGAACGACATGCAGCTGCCCAAGCTGGACAAGATCGTTCTGAACATCGGGTGTGGTGCCGAGGCCGTCAAAGACTCGAAGAAAGCGAAAGCTGCCGTCGAAGATCTGACTGCGATTGCTGGCCAACAGGCCGTTGCAACCAAGGCGAAGAAGTCGATCGCGGGTTTCCGCGTCCGTGAAGATATGCCGCTGGGTGCCAAAGTGACCCTGCGCGGTGACCGGATGTACGAATTCCTGGATCGCCTGATCACCATCGCGCTGCCGCGCGTTCGTGACTTCCGCGGTGTTAAGCCGTCTTTCGATGGCCAGGGCAACTTTGCCATGGGCATGAAAGAGCACATCGTGTTCCCGGAAATCGACTTCGACAAGGTCGACGAGGTCTGGGGCCTGGATATCGTAATTGCCACCACAGCGAAAACCGACGCTGAAGCAAAGGCACTGTTGAAAGCTTTCAACATGCCGTTCAACGCGTAAGCGCCGGGAGGATTGAGACATGGCTAAAAAAGCAATGATCGAACGCGAGAAGAAGCGCGAACGCCTGGTGGCCAAATATGCCGCAAAGCGTGCCGAGCTGAAAGAAATCGCGAATGACGAGAGCAAGCCGATGGAAGAGCGTTTCAAAGCGCGTCTGAAACTGGCGAAACTGCCGCGCAACAGCTCGGCTACCCGTCTGCACAACCGTTGTCAGCTGACCGGTCGTCCCCACGCTTACTACCGTAAGCTGAAGGTCAGCCGTATCGCGCTGCGCGAGCTGGGTTCTGCTGGTCAGATCCCCGGCATGGTGAAATCGAGCTGGTAAGGGAGACATAGATATGAATGATCCTATCGGCGATATGCTCACCCGTATCCGCAACGCGCAAATGCGCGGCAAGTCCACCGTTTCCACCCCCGCATCTAAGCTGCGCGGTTGGGTTCTGGACGTGCTGGCGGACGAAGGTTACATCCGTGGCTACGAGGCGACGACCGGTGAAAACGGTCACCCCGCCATTGAAATCAGCCTGAAATACTACGAAGGCACCCCTGTCATTCGCGAACTGAAGCGGGTTTCCAAGCCCGGTCGCCGCGTTTACATGGGCGTCAATGACATCCCGCAGGTCCGTCAGGGTCTGGGCGTGTCGATTGTCAGCACTCCGAAAGGTGTGATGTCGGACGCAAACGCTCGCTCCAACAATGTTGGCGGCGAAGTGCTCTGCACCGTCTTCTAAGGAGGTCTGCAATGTCTCGTATTGGTAAAAAACCGGTCGAGCTGCCCAGCGGCGTTTCCGCCTCTGTGTCGGGTCAGACCATCGAAGTCAAAGGTCCGAAAGGCACCCGCAGCTTCACCGCAACTGACGATGTCACCCTGTCGGTCGAAGACAACGTGGTCAAAATTGATCCGCGTGGTTCGTCCAAGCGTGCCCGCCAGCAGTGGGGCATGAGCCGCACCATGGTTGCCAACCTGGTAACCGGTGTGACCGAAGGCTTCAAAAAAGAGCTGGAGATCCAGGGTGTTGGTTACCGGGCTCAGATGCAGGGCAACACCCTGAAGCTGAACCTGGGCTACAGCCACGATGTTGATTTCACTGCCCCGGAAGGTGTCACCATCACCGCACCGAAGCAGACCGAGATCGTTGTGGAAGGTATCGACCAGCAGCAGGTGGGCGAAGTCGCGGCGAAAATCCGCGAATGGCGCCGTCCCGAGCCGTATAAAGGCAAGGGCATCCGCTATAAGGGCGAGTTCATCTTCCGCAAGGAAGGCAAGAAGAAGTAAGGACGCAGACAATGGCAAACAGCAAAAGAACCCTGTTTCTGAAGCGCCGCCTGCGCGTTCGGAACAAACTTCGCAAAGTCAACGCCGGCCGTGTACGCCTGTCGGTTCACCGTTCGAACAAGAACATCAGCGTTCAGCTGATCGACGACGTTCGTGGCGTGACCCTGGCCTCGGCCTCGACCCTGGAAAAAGACCTGGGTGTTGTTGGCAAGAACAACGTCGAAGCGGCCACCAAAGTGGGCGCGGCCATCGCCGAGCGTGCCAAGAAGGCAGGCGTCGAAGAGGCCTATTTCGATCGTGGTGGCTTCCTGTTCCACGGCAAGGTGAAGGCAGTTGCCGACGCCGCGCGTGAAGGTGGTCTGAAGATCTAAGACTTGCGGGCAGCTTTGCGGCTGCCCCGATGATCCGGGGGCCCTGGCAGCAGTCGGGGCTCACTTGGATTGAAGCAAACGGCGCGACAAGCGCCACATGAGAAAAGGGATGCCAAATGGCAGAACGTGAAAACCGTCGGGGCCGTGGCCGCGACCGTGACGAAGCACCGGAATTTGCAGATCGCCTGGTTGCGATCAACCGTGTGTCGAAAACCGTAAAAGGTGGTAAGCGCTTTGGCTTCGCCGCTCTGGTGGTTGTCGGCGATCAGAAAGGCCGTGTCGGCTTTGGCAAGGGTAAAGCGAAAGAAGTACCCGAGGCGATCCGCAAGGCAACTGAACAAGCCAAGCGTCAGATGATCCGCGTGCAACTGCGTGAAGGCCGCACCCTGCACCACGATATCGAAGGCCGTCACGGCGCCGGTAAAGTGGTCATGCGCACCGCGCCTGAAGGTACCGGTATCATCGCCGGTGGTCCGATGCGTGCCGTGTTCGAAATGCTGGGCGTCAAGGACGTTGTGTCCAAGTCGCTGGGCTCGCAGAACCCGTACAACATGATCCGCGCCACCATCAACGGCCTGACCAAAGAGCAGAGCCCGCGTTCGGTTGCACAGCGTCGTGGCAAAAAAGTTGCCGACATCCTGCCCAAGCGGGACGAAGCACCGGCCGAAGCCGAAGCGTAAGGAGTAGCGAGCAATGGCAAAAACCATCGTCGTAAAACAGATCGGCTCGCCGATCCGTCGTCCCGCCGAACAGCGCGCAACCCTGATCGGACTGGGCCTGAACAAGATGAACAAAACCCGCGAGCTTGAGGATACCCCCTCGGTCCGCGGCATGGTCAACAAGATCCCGCATCTGGTTGAGATCATCGAAGAACGCGGCTAAGCGCACTTCCAATGAACTAGAAAACGTCTCCGATTCTCGGGGGCGTTTTTTGTATTATAGGTCTGCTTTGAGCCCCTAGCCGCCATTGGAATTCAGCCTGAGGTAGTGGACCGAACTGGTTTTAAAGATGGGTCAAGAACGATGTGGAGTACCTCTTGGGATGCCCGTGCGGCAGCAGGAAGTTCAGTGTTCCCTTATATTGAACCCTGCGCACTCTTGTGCGACCTTATGAATATGAGACTGTTTAAGTTATTGATTTTTCCGGCATGTACGCTTTCGCGTTGGTGCCTTAGAATTAGCGACTTTGCGCCCTTGGCCGCAGTTCTTTTTTCCGTCTTGGGGTTTGTGTTCATTACGAGTGCAATTCGGATTTTGGCGATTCCGCTTGAGGTTGAGTCCGGTCAAAACTGGTATCTCAAAGCTGGGTTGGTCGTTTTTGCATACCTTTTTCTCGTCGTTTGGATGATTAACGCAATTTATAGCTTTGTCAGCGTATTAGTTCTTCTTCTCGGGCTCTTTGGTCAAGGGGCAAGAGATTCATCAGGAAACAAGTCTTCTGTTGTCGATCTATTCAGAAAGTGGAATCAGCGGAACTCTTTCCGAGGGGAAACTTAAGTGCAGCTCGTTAGAGCCAGACTGCATACGTAAGCGATAGTGAGAGGTGCTCGTCATTGACCTGCACCAAATGAGCGCCGAGATGAGGGGTTTGTTGAAATGGCCCTTGGTTTAATCGCCGCGATATTCCGCAATGCCCGCTTTGTCCCGCATTGTGGACATTCATTACATTCGTAGTAGCGCGCCCACTTCCGTACTACCATTCCCGCAATGCATACCGGCTAGACCAAAACGCGCGTTGTTAGCGGTATCGACTATGCCTATCTGAGCCTTGTCCACAAAGGAACAAATGGAAACAACCGGGGAATACGCCTCGGCACAGAAAGGAATAAAGATATGGCACATACAGCTACACTGACACATAGCGGCTTCAACCTGAGCAACCGGTTCTGGGCGTTTGTCGAAACCGTCAAGACGGCCCGCGCGCAAGCGGCCGAATTCCACCGGACCTATTCCGAGCTGCAACACCTGAGCGACCGCGAACTCAACGACATCGGCGTGCGTCGCTGCGATATCGCCGACATCGCTCATAAACACGCATATTGCGCGTAAAGCCCCACCGCTCACACGGGAAAAGAGGTGCCAGAACGGCGCCTCTTTTTCTTTTTGGGGCTGATGATGGGGGCGGGGTACGACAACAAACCTTGCAACCAAGGCCACAAAGCTGTATCGCGCTCCGGTGGCCGCGCGCCACGAGAATCAAAATCAAGAAACGCCGCGTTTGACCCATCACGCTTCGGGGTCATTTCCGGCAAAGGAGAAGCGACATGAAACTGCACGAATTGCGCGACAATCCTGGCGCCACACCGAAACGCACCCGCGTTGGCCGTGGTCCCGGTTCCGGCAAAGGTAAAATGGGTGGCCGTGGTATCAAAGGCCAGAAATCCCGTTCGGGTGTGGCCATCAACGGCTATGAAGGCGGCCAGATGCCGCTGTACCAACGCCTGCCCAAGCGCGGCTTTAACAAGCCGAACCGCAAGGAATTCGCCGTTGTCAACCTGGGCCTGATCCAGAAATTCGTCGAGGCCGGCAAGCTGGACGCCAAAGCCGCGATCACCGAAGACGCACTGGTTGCATCCGGTCTGGTTCGCCGCAAGCTGGACGGTATCCGCGTTCTGGCCAAAGGCGAGATCAGCACCAAGGTGAACCTGGAAGTCACAGGTGCTTCGAAAGCTGCCGTCGAGGCAGTTGAAAAAGCGGGCGGTTCACTGACGGTCACAAAAGCTGCTGCGGCAGAGTAAGCGCTTGTGAGCGGGCCAAGACCCGCTTACATAGACCCCAGAGTTTTCCAAGACGCCGCCCGAGCCGGAAAACGGTTCCGGGCGGTGTTTTCATAAGAGAGACCGATTTATGGTATCAGCAGCAGAACAAATGGCAGCCAACACAAGCTGGGCTGCCCTTGGCAAGGCCACCGATCTGCGCAACCGCATCCTGTTTACGCTGGGTTTGCTGATCGTCTATCGCCTGGGCACCTTCATTCCGGTGCCGGGGATCGACGGGCAGGCCCTGCGCGAGTTCATGGAGCAGGCGGGGCAGGGCATCGGCGGCATGGTTTCGATGTTCACCGGCGGGGCGCTGGGGCGGATGGGTATCTTTGCCCTTGGCATCATGCCCTATATCTCGGCCTCGATCATCGTACAGCTGCTGACCTCGATGGTTCCCGCGCTCGAACAGCTCAAGAAAGAGGGCGAGCAGGGCCGCAAGAAGATCAACCAGTACACCCGTTTCGGCACCGTGGCGCTGGCCACCGTTCAGGCCTATGGCCTGGCCGTTTCGCTGGAATCGGGCGATCTGGCCACCGATCCGGGGCTGTATTTCCGCATGTCGACCATGATTACGCTGGTCGGCGGCACCATGTTCCTGATGTGGCTGGGTGAACAGATCACCGCACGCGGCATCGGCAACGGTATTTCGCTGATCATCTTCGTCGGTATCATCGCCGAGGTTCCGGCCGCGCTGGCGCAGTTCTTCGCCTCTGGCCGCTCGGGCGCGATCAGCCCGGCCGTGATCGTCGGCGTGATCGTGATGGTCGTCGCCGTGATCACCTTTGTGGTGTTCATGGAACGGGCGCTGCGCAAGATCCACATCCAGTACCCGCGCCGCAATGTCGGCATGAAGGTCTATGAAGGCGGGTCCAGCCACCTGCCGGTCAAGGTCAACCCCGCCGGCGTGATCCCCGCGATCTTTGCCAGCTCGCTGCTGCTGCTGCCGGTGACGATCTCGACCTTCTCGTCGGGGGCCACCAATGGCCCGATCATGTCGTGGCTGCTGGCCAATTTCGGCCCCGGTCAGCCGCTTTACCTGCTGTTCTTCGCCTCGATGATCGTGTTCTTTGCTTATTTCTATACGTTCAACGTGTCGTTCAAGCCGGATGATGTGGCGGACAACCTGAAAAAGCAGAACGGCTTTGTGCCCGGCATCCGCCCCGGCAAGAAAACCGCCGAGTATCTGGAATACGTGGTCAATCGCGTTCTGGTCCTGGGGTCGGGCTATCTCGCGCTGGTTTGTCTGCTGCCCGAGATTCTGCGCAACCAGTTTGCCATCCCGTTCTATTTCGGCGGCACCTCGGTTCTGATTATCGTGTCGGTGACAATGGATACGATCCAACAGGTTCAAAGCCACCTGCTGGCGCATCAATACGAAGGTCTTATCGAAAAGTCGCAACTGCGCGGCAAGGGTAAGAAACGCGGCAAAAAAGGGACGTCCCGTCGATGAACATTATTCTTCTGGGCCCCCCGGGGGCGGGCAAGGGCACGCAAGCGCAGCATCTGGTTGAAACCCGTGGGATGGTGCAGCTCAGCACCGGCGACATGCTGCGCGAGGCCAAGACCAGCGGAACGGAAATGGGCCAGAAGGTCGCGGCCATCATGGACGCGGGCAAACTGGTCACCGACGAGATCGTCATCGGCCTGATCGAAGAGAAGCTGATGACCGAAAAGGGCGCAGGCTTCATCTTTGACGGCTTCCCGCGCACGCTGGCGCAGGCAGATGCGCTTGCGGCATTGCTGGGCAAGCTGGGCCAGTCGCTGCACACCGTGATCGAAATGCGCGTCGACGACGAGACGCTTGTCAAACGCATCGTGGGCCGCGCCGAAGAAGCGCGCGCCGCAGGCAAGCCCGTTCGTGCCGATGACAACGAAGAAAGCGTCCGTATCCGGTTGATGGAGTATTATAAGAAGACCGCGCCGCTGATCGGATATTACTATGCCAAAGGTGATCTGCGCCCGGTCAACGGCCTAGCCAGCATCGACGAGGTCCGTGCCTCGATCGAGGCCGTTCTGGGGTGACATTGATACGGGCTTGACGCCAGCGGCAAAAGCCCATATCGACCCCCATCCCCAAGGGGAATCAAGACTGCATGCGGGATTCGTCCCAACTGCCCCGACCACCTCGAATAATGCTGAACCCTCTGGCCACACTGCCACGGTAAAGCGTTGTGAAAAAAGGTTCTGGAGTTACGGAACCGCAACGAAAAGGAAAGTGACACGTGGCACGTATTGCCGGCGTAAACATCCCGACTGCAAAGCGGGTACCAATCGCCCTTACTTATATCACCGGAATCGGCAACACCTCGGCCAAAGCGATCTGCGAAGCCGTGGGCATTGAAGCGACCCGTCGCGTCAACGAACTGTCGGATGCCGAAGTTCTGAAAATCCGCGAATTCATCGACGAAAACTTCACCGTCGAAGGTGACCTGCGTCGTGAAGTTCAGATGAACGTCAAGCGCCTGATGGATCTGGGTTGCTATCGCGGTCTGCGTCACCGCCGCAACCTGCCGGTTCGCGGTCAGCGCACCCACACCAACGCTCGTACCCGCAAAGGCCCCGCAAAGGCCATTGCCGGTAAGAAGAAATAAGGGAGGGTCTGACTGATGGCACGTGACAAGACTCGCGTTAAGCGCAAAGAGCGCAAGAACATCGCATCGGGCGTTGCCCATGTGAACTCGACCTTCAACAACACCAAGATCCTGATCTCGGACGTACAGGGCAACGCCATCTCGTGGTCGTCTGCCGGTACCATGGGCTTCAAGGGTTCGCGGAAATCGACACCCTACGCCGCTCAGATGGCTGCAGAAGATGCAGGCAAAAAGGCGCAGGAACACGGCGTCAAAACGCTCGAAGTCGAAGTTCAAGGCCCCGGTTCGGGCCGTGAATCGGCGCTGCGTGCGCTGGCTGCTGCGGGTTTCAACATCACGTCGATCCGCGACGTGACGCCGATCGCCCACAACGGCTGCCGCCCGCCGAAGCGTCGCCGCGTCTAAGCGAATTTGAATTGAGCTGGGGCTGTGTTTCTGCACGGCCCCAGCACGTCATTTTGAACCTCGGGCGTCTGCACCTTGTTGGTCATGGGGCGCGGACAGGAATGGAGGGATTACATGATCCACAAGAATTGGGCAGAATTGATCAAACCGACCCAGCTTGACGGCAAGCCGGGCAATGATCCTGCGCGTCAGGCCACCCTGGTCGCCGAGCCGCTGGAACGTGGTTTTGGTCTGACCCTGGGCAACGCGCTGCGCCGCGTATTGATGAGCTCGCTGCAAGGCGCGGCCATCACCAGCGTCCAGATCGACAACGTCCTGCACGAGTTCAGCTCGGTCGCGGGCGTGCGTGAAGACGTCACCGACATCATCCTGAACCTCAAGCAGGTTGCCCTGCGCATGGAAGTCGAAGGCCCCAAGCGCCTGTCGATCAATGCCAAAGGCCCCGCAGTTGTCACCGCAGGCGACATCAGCGACAGCGCCGGCATCGAGGTTCTGAACCGCGATCACGTCATCTGCCACCTGGACGATGGCGCCGACCTGTTCATGGAACTGACCGTCAACACCGGCAAAGGGTATGTTTCGGCTGAAAAGAACAAGCCCGAAGACGCCCCCATCGGCCTGATCCCGATCGATGCGATCTATTCGCCGGTCAAAAAGGTTGCCTATGACGTTCAGCCGACCCGTGAAGGTCAGGTTCTGGACTATGACAAGCTGACCCTGAAGATCGAAACCGACGGTTCGATCACGCCCGAGGACGCACTGGCCTTTGCCGCACGCATCCTGCAGGATCAGCTGTCGATCTTCGTCAATTTCGACGAGCCGGAATCGGCTGGCCGCCAGGACGAAGACGATGGTCTGGAGTTCAACCCGCTGCTGCTGAAGAAAGTCGACGAGCTGGAGCTGTCGGTGCGTTCGGCAAACTGCCTCAAGAACGACAACATCGTCTATATCGGCGACCTGATCCAGAAAACCGAAGCCGAGATGCTGCGCACCCCGAACTTCGGCCGCAAGTCGCTGAACGAGATCAAGGAAGTGCTGTCCGGCATGGGTCTGCACCTCGGCATGGATGTCGAGGACTGGCCGCCCGACAACATCGAAGATCTGGCGAAGAAATTCGAAGACGCCTTTTAAGCCGATGCCGGGCGAACGCCCGGTTTCCGGTTTGTACAACACGGACGCTCCGCCAATTGCGGGGCGTACAACACCAAAGACCCGGGCAATCCCGCCCCAAGGAGAGCCGGTGACACGCATCGCCGGCCAGACAAAGCAAAACGCGAAAGAAGGATTAAGAAAATGCGTCACGCACGTGGTTACCGCCGCCTGAACCGTACTCATGAGCACCGCAAGGCTCTGTTTGCAAACATGGCAGGCTCGCTCATCGAACATGAGCAAATCAAAACAACTCTGCCCAAGGCAAAAGAACTGCGCCCGATCATCGAAAAGCTGGTCACCTTGGGCAAGCGCGGCGACCTGCACGCCCGCCGTCAGGCCGCATCGCAGCTGAAAGAAGACAAAGACGTCGCCAAGCTGTTCGAAGTTCTGGGCCCCCGCTACGCCGAGCGTCAGGGCGGTTATGTCCGCATCCTGAAAGCAGGCTTCCGTTATGGCGACATGGCCCCGATGGCGATCATCGAATTCGTTGACCGTGACATCGACGCCAAAGGCGCAGCCGACAAGGCCCGCGTCGCCGCCGAAGAAGACGCGGCAGACGAAGAGTAATCAGCCCAAATGTGCTGAACCCGAACCCCCGCCCGAAACGGCGGGGGTTTTTTGTTTCTGCAAGACCTGAATAACGGAGACCCAAGTGAACCTTCGCATGTCCATTTTTGACGTCCAGGGATTGGCTTTTGGCATCGTGATGACCAGCCTCAGCGTCGTATTTTTGAAGGCGGCCGGGTTGGTGACCGGACAGACCGCGGGCATTGCGTTGCTGCTGTCCTATGTTCTGCCGCTAAGCTTTGGGGCATTGTTCTTTCTGATCGGGATTCCCTTTCTGATCCTGGCCTGGGTCAAACGCGGCCCGGTTTTTGCGATCCGCACGATCATTGCCGTCGTGGGCATTTCCCTTGTGTCGCAGCTTTTGGGCAAGATCGTGCTCTTTGACCGCCTGGATGCACCGATTGCGGCCATTCTGGGTGGGGCCACCAGCGGCATGGGGCTGATCGCGATATTCCGGCATAATGCGTCGGCCGGTGGAATGACCATTCTGGGCATCATTTTGGAACATAAAACCGGTTTCAAGGCGGGGTGGTTCCAGCTTTCGGTTGATGCCGCGGTGTTTCTGGCCGCCGCTTTTGTTCTAAGCCCGGCCCAGCTGTTCTATTCGTTCCTTGGGGCGATCATCACCAACCTGGCCATCGTCTGGAATTTCGACGTGGCGCAAAGCAAGACCGGGCGCCCCGGCTATGGCCGCGCCGCGAACGAGTAGCACGGCTTGCAAATTGCACGTCATGCGGACATATCAAAACTCCAATGCATGAGGGTGTCATGATCCGCACAGTTGTTCTTTGCTTGTCATTCGTGCTTGTCGCCAATTCCACGGCGGCGGAAACAAAGGTGCCGCAGTCACCTGCGGAAATCTCGCTTGGGTTTGCGCCGGTTGTCGAAAAGTCCGCCCCCGCAGTGGTGAACATCTATGCCAAGATCGTCCGTCAGGGGCGGGCAAACCCGTTTTTCTCGGACCCGTTCTTTCGGGATTTCTTTGGCGGTGGGTTTGGCGCGCCACAACCGCGGGTGCAGAATTCGCTAGGGTCGGGGGTAATCCTGACATCGGACGGCTATGTGGTGTCGAACTACCATGTGGTCGGCTCGGCGACCGAGATTCGCGTGGTCACCACCGACCGCCGAGAGTATTCGGCCGAGGTCGTGTTGGGCGACGAGGAAAGCGATATCGCGATCCTGCGCCTGGACGCGGCCGATGACCTGCCGTTTCTGAAAATGCGCGATTCCGACCTTGTCGCGGTTGGTGAACTGGCCTTGGCCATCGGCAACCCGTTCGGAGTGGGGCAAACCGTGTCTTCGGGCATTATTTCCGGTCTGGCCCGAACCGGAACCGCGACCGGAAACGCCCGCGGGTATTTCATTCAGACGGACGCCCCGATCAATCCGGGCAACTCAGGCGGCGCGCTGATTGACGTCAATGGCGATCTTATCGGCATCAATACCTCGATCCTGACCCGATCGGGCGGCTCGAACGGTATTGGATTTGCCATACCCGCCAACCTGGTGGCCGCCTTCCTGCAACAGGCACAAACAGGAAATGACAGTTTCGTCAGCCCCTGGGCCGGTATGGCCGGCCAACACATGAGCGCGGATATCGCCGAATCCCTGGGGCTGGTGCTGCCGTTGGGCGTCGTTGTGTCCGACCTGCACAAGCTCAGCCCGCTGACAGATGCGGGGGTAAAGGTCGGCGACATCATCACCCATGTGGACGGCAAAGAGGTGAATTCGCCTGCGGAAATGAAGTTTCGCATGGCCATTGCCGGGGTCGGCGGGACATCGGTTCTGACATTGCTGCGCGGGGATGACCAGCCCGAGGTCACGATTGACCTGGTCCGCGCGCCGGAAACGCCTGCCGCCGAAGAAACGACGTTGGATGACGAAACCGCCTTTCCCGGCCTGACCGTGGCGCGCGTGAATCCGGCCCTCATCGCGCGGCTGAGCCTGTTGTTGTCACAGACGGGCGTGGTCGTGGTGGACCCCGGCCCCTATGGCGGCCGCTCGGGGTTGCGCGTGGGTGATGTCCTGCAATCCATCAACGGGCAGAGTGTCGACAGGCCGCGTGACGCGGTGCGCGCGCTGACCGACCCGGGGCGGCGCGTGCAACTGGATATTCTGCGCGGGGGAAAACCCGCGTCGTTGCGGTTCCGGCTGTAAACCCATGGCTGACCTTTTTGACACCGGTTCCGGCGATGAACCTCAGGCGCATCCACATCGCCCCCTGGCCGACCGGCTGCGCCCCCAGACCCTGTCTGAGGTTATCGGCCAGGAACAGGTCCTGGGGCCGGATGCCCCGCTGGGCGTAATGCTGGCCTCGGGCAGCCTGTCCAGCCTGATCTTCTGGGGGCCGCCCGGTGTCGGCAAAACGACCATCGCGCGTTTGCTGGCGCGGGAAACCGATCTGCATTTCGTGCAGATCAGCGCCATTTTCACCGGTGTGCCCGACCTGAAAAAAGTGTTCGAGGCCGCCAAGCTGCGGCGCCAGACCGGCAAGGGCACGCTGTTATTCGTCGACGAAATACACAGGTTCAACAAGGCGCAGCAGGACGGGTTCCTGCCGCATATGGAAGACGGCACGATCCTTCTGGTGGGGGCGACGACGGAAAACCCCTCGTTTGAACTGAACGCCGCTGTCCTGAGCCGGGCGCAGGTTCTGGTGCTGGAAAGGCTTGGCCTTGCCGATCTTGAACACCTGACCCAGCGCGCCGAAAAGGAACTGGACCGGGCCTTGCCCCTGACGCCGCCCGCGCGGGATGCTCTGCACGAGATGGCGGATGGCGACGGGCGGGCGCTGTTGAACCTGATCGAACAGGTTGCCGCGTGGTCGGTTGATGGCCCCCTGGACCCCGACGCGCTTGCCACGCGCCTGATGCGACGCGCGGCGAAATACGACAAGTCGGGCGACGAACATTACAACCTGATTTCGGCCTTGCACAAATCCGTTCGCGGCTCGGACCCGGATGCGGCGCTGTATTGGTTTGCGCGGATGCTGACAGGCGGCGAAGACCCGCGTTATTTGGCGCGGCGGATCACGCGCATGGCGGTCGAAGATATCGGCCTGGCCGACCCGCAGGCGCAATCGGTCTGCCTGCAGGCGTGGGAAACCTATGAACGGCTTGGATCGCCCGAAGGCGAATTGGCCCTGGCGCAGGCGCTGGTCTATTTGGCGCTGGCGCCGAAATCCAATGGCGTTTACGTCGGTTACAAGGCCGCGATGAGGCTGGCCAAGCAGTCGGGCAGCGAACCGCCGCCGAAACACATTCTGAACGCGCCGACATCGCTGATGAAAGATCAGGGCTATGGCGCGGGCTATGCCTATGATCACGACGCCGAAGACGGGTTCTCGGGGCAGAACTATTTCCCGGACGACATGAAGCGGTCGGTGTTGTACCAGCCGGTCGAACGGGGGTTCGAGCGCGAGTTGAAAAAGCGGCTGGATTATTTCGCCAAGCTCAGGGCGCAGCGCAACGGGTGACGCGACCGGGCGTTCATGCCCCCGCAAAGTGCCGACGAGGCCGGGCCAGCTGTTCCTGCTGGCTTGACTCTTTGGGTGCGGCGCGCGACAGACGCGCATGTTTTCTTGGACACCATCAAACAGGCAGCCCAAGCGGGAAAACCGCGTGGGCCGGGGGAAATCGACATGAGCGGCGTACAGATGATTTCTGTGGCAGAGGGCGATGGCGATCAGCGGCTGGACCGGTGGTTGCGGCGCCTGTTCCCGCATGTCAGCCAGGGCCGGATCGAAAAGATGTGCCGCAAGGGTGAGCTGCGGGTTGATGGCGGGCGGGTCAAGGCCTCGACCCGGATCGAGGCGGGCCAGACGGTGCGTATTCCTCCGTTGCCCAATGCCGATCACAAACCCGCCGAGGTGCAGCGCCAGGTGTCGGATGCGGATGCAAAGATGATCCAGTCCTGTGTCATCTACCGCGACGATCATGTTCTGGCGCTGAACAAGCCACAGGGGTTGCCGGTTCAGGGCGGCAGCGGCCAGACGCGGCATGTCGACAGCCTGTCCCAGGCACTGAGGTTCGGATATGACGAAAACCCGCGCCTTGTACATCGTCTGGACAAGGATACCTCGGGCGTTCTGCTGATGGCGCGCACACGGGACGCGGCCAAGGGGCTGACGGCGGCCTTCCGCCACCGGAATACGCGCAAGATATACTGGGCGCTGGTTGCGGGTGTCCCGACCCCCTATCTTGGTGAAATCAAGACCGGGCTGGTCAAGGCTCCGGGTCACGGCAAGCAGGGTGAAGGCGAAAAAATGGTCGCCATGCACCTGAGCGAGGTCGATGGCACCCCCGGGGCCAAGCGGGCCCATACCCTGTATGCAACGCTGTACCGTGTGGCGGGCCGGGCATCCTGGGTCGCGATGGAGCCGATTACCGGCCGCACGCATCAGTTGCGGGCGCATATGGCGGCGATCGGCCACCCGATCATCGGCGACGGCAAATACGGCGGATCCGGCCAGGAAAACCTGGGCGACGGGTGGGGCGCACAGCTGGGTGGCGTGATCAGCAAGAAATTGCACCTGCATGCGCGGCGGCTGTCCTTTGAACACCCGGTCACGCATAAGACGGTCACGGTCATTGCACCCTTGCCGGACCACATGAAACAAAGCTGGGACACCTTCGGCTGGACCGAAGACCTTGCCGCCGATGACCCGTTCGAGGCCCTGCAATGACAAAGCCGCTGCGGCTGGTCGTGTTTGACGTCGACGGAACGCTGGTGGACAGCCAGGCAAGCATCGTTGACGCCATGACCGCCAGCTTTAGCGCCTGCGCGGTGCCTGTTCCTGAACGTTCCGCGATCTTGTCCATCGTTGGCTTGTCGCTTTCGGTCGCGATTGCCCGGCTGGTCCCGGATCAGCCTGCGGCCATGCAACACAAGCTGGTCGAGAATTACAAACAGGCCTATCACGCCCAGAGGCTGGAACAGGGTGCGGCGGGGTCTCAGCTGTTTCCGGGCGCGCTTGATGTTATCAAGAACCTGCATGCCGTGCCCGAAATCTTGCTGGGCGTGGCAACGGGCAAGTCGCAGCGCGGGCTGGATGCGCTGTTCGAAACGCACGGCCTGGACACCTATTTCGTGACCCGCCAGGTGGCTGACCATCATCCGTCGAAACCGCATCCGTCGATGATTTCCGCCGCGCTTGGGGAAACCGGTGTCGAGGCACAGCATTGCGCCATGATCGGCGACACCAGTTTTGATATGGAAATGGCGCAGGCGGCCCGCGTGGCCGGGATCGGCGTGTCCTGGGGGTATCATGACCGCCCCGCATTGCGGCAGGCGGCCCGTGTGATCGACAGTTTCGACCAGCTGCCGGGCGCGCTGGCGGATATTTGGGACAAAGAGATATGAGTGACTGGAAACCGAAACGCTTTTGGAAAACGAGCACGGTGGTCGAAACCGATGGTGGATACACCGTCGAGCTGGACGCGCGGCGTGTCAAAACCCCGGCCAAGGCAGCGTTGATCCTGCCGACCATCGAAATGGCGCAGGCCGTTGCCGAGGAATGGGATGCGCAAGACAAGGTGGTCGATCCGGCCACCATGCCATTTACCCGCTCGGCCAATGCAGCGATCGACAAGGTGGCGATCCAGCACGCCGAGGTCGCGGATATGCTGGCGGACTACGGCGATTCGGACCTGTTGTGTTATCGCGCCACCCATCCCCAGGCCCTTGTGACCCGACAGGCACAGGCCTGGGATCCGTTGCTGGCGCAAGCCGCAGATGCGCTTGGGGCACGGCTGTCGCCAGTGGCGGGCGTGTTGCACAAACCGCAACCTGCCGAGGCGGTCGCAACGCTCAGGCATCGTGTTCATGAATTGGGCGCGTTCCAGCTGGCGGCGTTTCACGATCTGGTCAGCCTGTCGGGATCGCTGATCCTGGGGTTTGCTGCGGCTCAGGGCTGGCGCGACGCCGACGAAATCTGGCAAATCTCGCGTCTGGATGAGGTCTGGCAAGCCGAACAATGGGGCGATGACGAAGAAGCGATGCAAGCCGCAGAAGTCAAACGAAGCGCCTTTCTGCATGCCAAGCGGTTCTATGACATGTCCGTTTGAGACTTGCGCTCAGGAAATGGCCGACTTTGCCTTTTCACGGCCTGCAACCTATCGAATTCGCTGATCCGACCCTTGACGTTTGTTTATGATTGCGACCAAACTTGTCGGCACTAAAGGGGAGATACCTTTGGGTAACCTTTCCGGCACGAAACTGCCGGGTACAACCGTTCTCGAAGAGGACGGGAAATCAGGAAGAGGTAAAAATGAAAAAATCCGTAATCTTGGGCGTTGCAACGATTGCCGGTCTGGCAGCCGGTGCCGCTGCGGCGGGGACCGTTGACGATGTCAAAGCACGCGGCAAGCTGAACTGTGGCGTCGCCACCGGCGTGCCTGGTTTTGCCAGCCCCGACGCCAATGGTGAATGGCAGGGCTTTGACGTCGCTGTCTGCCGCGCCGTGGCTGCTGCCGTATTGGACGATCCAAGCGCTGTTGAGTTTATTCCCACCACCGGCAAGACCCGCTTTACCGCGCTTGCCTCGGGTGAGATCGACATGCTGGCCCGTAACACCACCTGGACTTTCAGCCGCGACGTGGACCTGAAGTTCGAATTTGTCGGCATCAACTACTATGACGGGCAGGGCTTCATGGTTCCCAAGGCCCTGGGCGTAAGCTCGGCCAAGGAACTGGACGGCGCGACCGTTTGTATCCAGACCGGCACCACGACCGAGCTCAACCTGGCGGATTTCTTCCGCATCAACAACATGAGCTACGAGCCGGTTCCGATCGAAACCAACGCCGAAGCGCAGCAGCAGTACCTGGCTGGCGCATGTGACGTCTACACCACCGACGCCTCGGGCCTGGCCGCAACCCGCGCCACGTTCGAAAACGCAGGCGATCATGTGATCCTGCCGGAAATCATCTCGAAAGAGCCGCTGGGCCCGCTGGTCCGTCACGGCGACCATGAATGGGGTGATGTTGTCCGCTGGACCCTGAACGCGCTGATCGCAGCCGAGGAAATGGGTGTCACTTCTGCCAATATCGACGAAATGTCGGCCGGCACGGACAACCCCGAAGTGAACCGCCTGCTGGGCAGCGAAGGCACCCTAGGCGAGATGCTGGGTCTGGACGCGACCTGGGCGCAGCGCGCCATCAAGGCGGGCGGCAACTATGGTGAGGTCTTTGCCAAGAACATCGGCGAAGAAACCCCGATCGGTCTGGCACGCGGCCTGAACGCGCAGTGGACCGATGGCGGCCTGCTGTATTCGCCGCCCTTCCGCTAAAATCTACGGAAAAGGGCGCGGGGGAACCCGCGCCCTTTTTCCTTTAAGAAAACCACACCCGAATGGATTGAGCAGAGATCAACTCTGCCGAGATAACATCGGGATTTACGGGGATATATCTAGGTCATGACGACTCTCACTGACCCGCCAAAGGAGCAGTTCCGGCTGTCTATGCTCCTTTACGATACGCGGTATCGATCAGCGACCATCCAGGTCATCGCATTGATCGGTTTCATGCTTCTGGCAGCCTGGATCATCACGAACACCATTCAAAACCTCGAAGCGCTGGGCAAACCGGTCGAGTTCGGCTTTTTTGCCGAACCGGCAAGCTATGATATCAACCAGCGGCTTTTGGAATACGACTCGCGCGATAGTCATCTGCGCGCAGCCTTCATCGGCCTGCTGAACACGCTGGTCGTGGCGGTTCTGGGCTGTATCACGGCCACGATTATTGGCGTTTTTGTCGGGGTCCTTCGCCTGTCCAACAACTGGTTGGTTGCGCGGATCATGACCGTTTACGTCGAAATGTTCCGGAACGTGCCCGTCCTGCTGTGGATCGTTCTGGCCATGGCCATCCTGATCGAAAGCCTGCCTGCACCGCGCGCCTTCCGGGGGGAAGACCCCGAAGCGACGATGAAGCTGTTCGACTCGGTCGCTGTGACCAATCGCGGGGTATATGTCCCCGAGTTCCTGTTTTCGCGCAGTCTGGGCGACATTCACTTTTTCGGCACGTCCAGCTTGCGGTTTGATGTTTCTCTGGACCTGATCGCGGTGCTGGTGGTGCTGGGCGGCAGCATTTTCGCCATGCGCAAGGTCTCTGCCTGGGCGACGGCTGCGCAGGAATCGACCGGCGATCGGCCGACCATCTGGCACATCAATCTGGCCATTCTCTTTGTGCCGATGATCATCCTGCTGGGCGCTTTGGGGTTCCATCTTGGCTACCCCGAGCTGAAGGGGTTCAACTTCACCGGCGGCACGCATATGCGCAACTCGCTGATCGCGCTTTGGCTGGCCCTGTCGCTGTACACGGCGGCGTTCATCGCCGAGATCGTGCGCGCGGGCATCATGGCCATTTCGAAAGGCCAGACCGAGGCCGCATCCGCCCTGGGCCTGCGTCCGGGCCGCACCATGCGGTTGGTGATCCTGCCACAGGCGTTGCGGGTTATCATCCCGCCGATGATCTCGAACTATCTGAACCTGACCAAGAACTCGTCGCTGGCGATTGCGGTCGGATATATGGACATCACGGGGACCCTTGGCGGCATCACCATGAACCAGACCGGCCGCGAGCTGGAATGTGTTCTGCTGCTGATGCTGGTCTACCTGGCCATCTCGCTGAGCATTTCGGCGGTGATGAACTGGTACAACAACCGTGTCAAACTGGTGGAGCGGTAATATGAGTGATGTTTCATTTGTCCGCACGGAAATGTTGCCGGAACAGGCACCACCCGCGTCAGAAGTGGGCATATTGGGCTGGATCAGGCACAATCTGTTCTCAAGCTGGTTGAACTCGATCCTGACCCTGATCTCGCTTTTCTTCATCTACTATGTGCTGTCGAACATCCTGGCATGGACGTTCGAATCCGTTTGGAACGCCAATTCCCTGTCGGAATGCCGCGAGATCATGATGGCCACCTGGGGCGACACCCACGGCCATGCGTGCTGGGGTGTGATCAAGGACCGGTGGCTGCAATTGCTGTACGGTTTCTATCCGCCTTATCCGGCGCATCCGGATGCCACATGGTCGAACCCGCCTGAAACCGGCAGCTGGCCCGCCTATTTCAGGCCGAACCTGACCTTTGTCCTGTTGCTTGTGGCAATTGCGCCGGTCTTGTTCCCCAAGGCACCGCGTAAGTTGCTGTATGTTACGGCGGCCTATCCCTTTCTGCTGCCTTGGCTGATGTGGGGCGGGTCCGTCTGGGGGCCACTGATGGTCGCTGCTGGGTTCGCCATCGGGTACATCGTGTACAAGCTGGTGATTTCCGCAGCGGGTTCATTGACGGCGCTGATTCTGGCGATTGTTGTCCCGCTTCTCTGGTGGTTGTTTGCCGCAGGTCCGGTGGCTGGCGTGATCAATTCAGCAATCCCGCTTGGTATCGAACCGGTTCAAAGCCGCGATTTTGGGGGCTTTATGCTGGCGATCCTGCTGGGCGTGGTCGCCATCGGTGTCTCGTTGCCGATCGGTATCGTGCTGGCGCTGGGCCGTCAGTCCGACCTGCTGATCGTCAAATACCTGTGCGTGGGCTTTATCGAGTTCATCCGGGGCGTGCCGCTGATCACTTTGCTGTTCGTGGCGTCGCTGCTGCTGAACCTGTTCCTGCCGCCGGGCACCAATTTTGACATCATCCTGCGGGTGATGATCATGATGACCCTGTTCTCGGCCGCCTATATGGCCGAGGTGATCCGGGGCGGTCTGGCAGCCCTGCCAAGGGGCCAGTACGAAGGGGCCGACAGTCTGGGCCTGAATTACTGGCAGGCGCAGCGGCTGATCATCATGCCGCAGGCGCTGAAAATCTCGATTCCGGGCATTGTCAGCACGTTTATCGGCATCTTCAAGGATACCACGCTGGTCTCGATCATCGGTCTGTTCGACGTGATCGGCCTGACCAATGGCATCCGCGCCGATACCGCCTGGAACGGCGTCTACTGGGAACTGTTTGCCTTTATCGGCGTGCTGTTCTTCGTCGTCTGCTTTTCCATGTCCCGTTATTCCATGTACCTGGAGCGCAAGCTTCAGACTGGCCACCGTTAAGGAGTTCAACACATGTCTGAACTTGCAATTGACCGCGAAATCGACCGCTCGAAAATGCAGGTGAGCGACGAGGTCGCCATCGAAATCACCAACATGAACAAGTGGTACGGGTCCTTTCACGTTCTGCGCGACATCAACCTGACCGTCAATCAGGGCGAGCGGATCGTGATCGCGGGGCCTTCTGGTTCCGGTAAGTCGACCCTGATCCGCTGCCTGAATGCGCTGGAGGAACATCAGCAGGGCAGGATCGTGGTGGACGGGACCGAGCTGTCCAACGACCTCAAGAACATCGACAAGATCCGGTCCGAGGTTGGCATGGTGTTCCAGCACTTCAACCTGTTTCCGCATCTGACCATTCTGGAGAACTGCACGCTGGCCCCGATCTGGGTGCGCAAGACGCCCAAGAAAGAGGCCGAAGAGCGTGCGATGCATTTCCTGGAAAAGGTGAAGATCCCGGATCAGGCGCTGAAATATCCCGGCCAGCTTTCGGGTGGTCAGCAGCAGCGTGTGGCGATTGCCCGCTCGCTGTGCATGATGCCGCGGATCATGTTGTTTGATGAACCGACATCGGCGCTGGACCCTGAGATGATCAAAGAGGTGCTGGACACCATGATCGAACTGGCCGAGGAAGGCATGACCATGCTGTGTGTGACGCACGAAATGGGTTTTGCCCGTCAGGTCGCCAACCGCGTGATCTTTATGGATGCCGGTCAGGTTGTTGAACAGAACGAACCTGAAGAGTTCTTCAACAACCCACAAAGCGAACGCACCAAGCTGTTCCTCAGCCAGATCCTGGGGCACTGAACCCAAATCAAAGCTGCGAAAAGGCGGGGCCGGTCCCCGCCTTTTTTATTGGGGCAATTCGCGCGGGATGACAAAACCCAGCACATCGCCGCTGTGCCGGGCGATCTCTGACCAATCCTCGATATCAAAGCGGATCACGGTTGTTGCGCAGGTCGGATAGTCGCGGAACCGGGCGTGGTCCGGTGGTTTTCGCACGATACGGTTGGCAAAGGCCGCGATACCGGGGTTATGCCCCAGCATCAGGACGGTTTGCCCTGTCGCCCCGGTCAGTTCGGTCAGCATCCTGTCCGGATCAGCAAGGTAAAGCCCGCGGTCAAAGCGGAGCTTGGCGGCCTGCAAGCCCATTCGGTCCCAGGTCTCGCGGGTTCGCGTCGCGTCCGAGCTTAGAACTTCGTCCGGCAACCAGCCGTTTCCCCGCAGCCAGGCGGCAATTGCCGGGGCAGAGCTGCGCCCCCGGTTGTTCAGGGGCCGTGCGTGATCGCCAAGCACAAGGCTGTTCCAGCTGGATTTCGCGTGGCGGGTCAGGATCAGGGTTCTCGTCATGACGGTTGAAACGCTTTCATGTGGTGGGCAGATTGTTCAGCTGTCCGCCCCGCACCGGTGCTGAGCGGGCAGGACAGGCGCGCCAGGCAGCCTTGGGTCATGCAGTCCTGACCCGCGCGGGTTGACAGGTGGTCGTGACAGGAACCGACGTCATAAAGCCCCTGGCTGTTCAGCGCGCCGACGGGGCAGGTCCGGGCACAAGGCGCCGCGCACGTCGTACAAGGCGATTGCCCCGCACCCTTCGGAACGGCGAATTCCTGCGGGAAATGCAACGCGCCACGGAATGAGATCATCATGCCCACCGTATCGTGCACCAACGCGCCGACCGGGCTGCTGAATGTGCGACCGGATTTAAGGGCCCAATCAATGAAGGGCACATAGGGCGGGCCGCCAAAGGGGAAATACGCCTTTGCGCCCAGATAAAGGGCCATGTGCCCGATCACGCGGGATGACCATCGGTCCACCGGATCGTCACCACCCCATTCGGGCGAGGATTTCAGAACAGGCCAGAAATCCCGGCCCGCGCCCAACAGGACAAGGGTGCCCGCGGTCAGAAGTTTGGCATCCTTGCTGCGCGGATGCAGGGCACCCATGATCATCAGCCCGGCATTCCGGGCCTCGGTTTCGACGCGGTCATAGTCTGGCGCGGATGTTTCAGCAGAGGTCCGCGAAGGTTGTGCCATGTTGCCTCTGCGCGTCATCGCCTTAGTCCGGTCTGATCAGGGACCCGGCACCATGTTCGGTAAACAGTTCCAACAAAACTGCATTTGGCGCGCGGCCATCCAGAATGACCACGGCGCGAACACCGCTGTGCAGCGCATCCAGCGCGGTTTCGGTTTTGGGGATCATGCCGCCTGCGATGGTACCCTCGCGGGTCATCTCGCGGATCTGGCCAGCTTTCAGTTCGGTTACCACGTCGCCGGCGGCATTCTTGACGCCCGACACGTCGGTCAGCAGCAACAGGCGATCCGCCTTGAGCGCCGAGGCAATCGCCCCGGCAGCCGTGTCACCGTTCACGTTGAAGGTTTCGCCATCCCGACCGGCCCCCAGCGGCGCAATCACCGGAATGACATCATGGGCAAAAAGGTCGTGCAAAATCTTGGGGTTCATGTCGCCGGGCGTTCCGACAAACCCCAACGAGGAATCGGTCTGGTCACAGACCATCAGGTTTGCGTCCTTGCCGGACAAACCCACCGCGGTGCCGCCCTGTCCGTTGATGGCCGCTACTATGCGTTTGTTTACCAGACCGGACAGAACCATTTCGACTACCTCGACCGTGGCCTGGTCCGTGACGCGCTTGCCATTGACGAAATCGGACTTGATTTCCAGCTTGTCCAGCATCGCGTTGATCATCGGTCCGCCGCCATGGACGATCACGGGGTTCACCCCAACCTGGCGCATCAAGACGACGTCGCGGGCAAAGCTCTCCATCGCTTCGTCGCTGCCCATCGCGTGACCGCCCAGCTTGATGACGACGATTGCGCCATCATAACGCTGCAGATAAGGCAGGGCGCTGTTCAATGTTGCGGCTGTAGCAATCCAATCCCGGTTCATGTCTCGTTTCTTCATGTCTGACGTCCCTCTGGCGTACCGTGTTAGGACCTTTGGCCATCGCTGCCAAGACCGGATCACCAATGGGCCGCACCGATTGCGCGGTGCGGCCCGGATTGGTCAGCTCATCAACCGCTTCATGGCGGGCACGTTGCTGAGCAGAACGAGGTCAAGCACCAGAACGGCCAAAAGGGTCAGGCCGACCAGCGGAAAGGCCATCGCGGTGAACAGCCCGATCAATGTTGCGCCCTTCCACAGGGGCATTTCCGCAGGCATGGGCGGAGCGGCCAGCCTGCTGGCCCCCGCCGGGCGCCGTTTCACCCACATGATCACGCCAGAGATGCACACAAAGATGACCGACAGGCAGAACACAAGGTTCAGGACAAAGTTCCAAACGCCCATCAGCCCCATATGCAGCGGCACGCCAAGCGCCATCGCCTTGCCCATTGCCGAATAGTCCTGATAACGGACATCCGCCAAAATCCGGCCCGAAAACTGGTCGACGTGAACGGTGCGGTCGTTGACTGGGTCGGTTGAATCCCCGCTCATGCTGTCGCGGTTCAATGTCCATACCCCGGTTTCGCCACTGGGATAGGCCACCCGAAACCGCCCGGACATATCCAGCGCCGTACCAAGGGCTACGATCGCGTCGATATCGACGGCTGTGCCCGTGGGGACGCCCTGATGCCCGGCCAGAGACCCGGACGCGGGCATCGGGGTCTGTTCCAGCGCCCAGGGCACGTCGTTCTGATGGCCGTGGTTCATGCTGGCATGGGTTTCGTCGGACAGGGGTACGTTGTCCCATTTTTCCGCCGGAAAGCTGCTCCAGGCCTGAACGAACATGCCGCCCCAGACGCCAGTCCAGGACAGGCCGGAAATCAGGAAGACAATCATCAGCAGCGACATCCAGAAACCGGTTACTGCGTGCAGCGACTTCCACAAGGCCCGTCCCCGGGCCCGCAGATCAGGGATCAGCGCCGCAACGGTATTTCCGCGCGGCCACCACATGTAAAGGCCGGTGAACACCAGCAACAACCCAAGCCCGGCGGCAATTTCCAGAAGCCGGTCGCCGGTGGTCCCGATCAACAGGGTCGAGTGGATATTGTCCGCCAGATCGTACCAGCCATCGCGGCGGCTCCAGCTTGTCAGGACGTTGCCGGCATAGGGATCAACCGCAACCATGCGCTGCCCCGCGTCGGTCTTGATGCGGAACACGGTGGCCAGGTCATCGGCCTTTGGGCCAATCCATTCGACAACGGTGCCGGGAACCTGGGTCAGTGCGATCTCGGCCTGCTGCGACACCGGCAGGGCCGTGCCCTCGACCGCCACGGCGATCTTCTCGCCATCCCGACCGTCGACCTGGGTGATCAGCATCATCATCATACCGGTAACAGCCAGAATGATCAGAAAAGGGATCACGAAAATCCCGGCGTAAAAGTGCCATCGCCATGCGGCAAAATAGAATTTCTGCGCAGCCGTGCCGCGCGCAGGGGCGGACCCTGCGGGTTGGTCTATCGTATTCATTGTAAACTCCGGATTCAGTATTGGCCCGCGCGGTTGATGCGCAGGCGTGTTTCGTGAGGACGTGAATCAGGAGGTCAAAGGGGGCGCCCTTGCGTCATACCGGGCGTGAAACCCGGCGCTGCGATGGGTAAAATCACGCTGAGACCAGCGCGGTCGCATTGGGGCGGTCATGGGCAGGGCGTGCCCGACCACGGCAAGCAGCACATCCGATCCCAGACCGGCGAAGGGGCAGGCTGGCCGTTCATCCGCGTCGTTGTGCACCGGTTCGCCGGAACTTGGATCAATCCACTGTTCGACGGTCCCGTCGCCGGTACACAGCACCAAAAGGATCTTTCCGCCGCTACTGCTTGCAGGCATCCATCCTTGCGGGATGGTTCCGGACATCAACACGGCCAGAACCGCCAGTAGGCCCAGAATTTTGGTGCCCCAGGTCATTCAAGCCCGGCGATGATGGACCGCAGGGTTGGAATGCCGTCGCCCTTTTCAGACGATGTCAGAACGATCTCGGGAAAGGCGGCAGGGTGTTTGGACAGCGCGGCGCGCACCTGTTCCAGCACCTTTTCGCGGTCTTTTGCCTTGACCTTGTCCGCCTTGGTCAGAACGCATTGGAAGGTGACCGCGCTTGTATCCAAAAGCTTCATGATCTCGGCATCGACGGATTTTACCCCGTGCCGCGCATCGATCAACACAAAGGCCCGGCGCAATGTCTGACGGCCGCTCAGGTACCGTTTCAGAAGCTTTTGCCATTTTTCAACAACCGCCAGTGGGGCGTTGGCATAGCCATAGCCGGGCAGGTCGACCAGATACAGGTCTGGGCCTTGGGTGAAATAGTTGATCTCCTGCGTCCGACCCGGCGTGTTCGAAGCACGGGCCAAGCCCTTGGTTCCCGTCAATGCGTTGATCAGGCTGGATTTGCCGACGTTTGATCGCCCGGCAAAGCAGACTTCGATCCGGTCAGGCGCAGGCAGGCCATCCATCGCCACGACGCCTTTGACAAATTCCGATGGTCCGGCGAACAGTTTGCGCCCGGCCTCGGACGAGACTGCGTCAGGCTCTGCGGCCAGGGGGAAGGGAAGGCTGGTCATACCAATTGAACCTCGTCTCCGACGTTGATTGTCCCGCCCCGAAGCACCTCGGCATAAACGCCGAAATCCTGGTGGTCCCAATGGGCCAGGGCGCCCAGCGTATCTGCGTCGCGTTCTCCGGTTTCGGGGTTCGCGGTTGTGGCAAGACAGCGGGTGATGCGTTCCTTGACGCGCAGCACCGTCTGGCCAATCCGCAGGTCACGATTGATCCAATCGAATTCTTCCCACAGGGGAAACTCGTCGATCCAGAGGTTTCCGCGCCAGCGACAGGTGGACAGATCGCGCCCCAGCTTTTGCTCGACCGCGCGGTGCGAGGCGCGGTTGCACAGGCTGATGGACGGGAACGGGCTGTCGGTCATGCCGCGTCCGGGCACCCGGATGATGCGGGCCGAAGCGGCGCGGTCTGCTGGCATCAGCGGGCTGACCCAGTCCAGAAACGCATCCTGCTGCGTGTCGGGGTCAAAGCTGAGATCCGGGCGCTGCGGGTGGCTCAGGGTGACCTGTCCGCCCTCCATCCGGGCCGAAATAGCCATAAGTTGCGGCGCTTTGGCGCCGCGGCTGAAATTCGCGCAGGGAACCCAGCGCGTGCCGTCTGCCTTGGATGCCTCATGCGCGACGGCCCAAACGCGATCCCCGGGCATGGTCTGCCCGGGGGTCAAGGTTACATCATCAAGCCGCTCGCGCCCGTGGCTTTTGATCGGATGCCTCCAGATGTCGGTGATCGACCCGATCATTTGTCATCCGTTTTCGGGGTTTTCTTGAACCCGGATTTGATATTGCCAAACACATCCGGCGTGTATCCCTGGCTGCGCATGATCAGGTATTGCTGCGTGAACGTAATGGTGTTGTTCGCAATCCAGTACACGACCAGCCCGCTGGCAAAGCTGCCCAGCATGAACATGAATACCCAAGGCATCCAGGCAAAGATCATCGCCTGTGTCGCATCGGTGGGTGCCGGGTTCAGTTTCTGCTGCAGCCACATGGAAATACCCAGCAGCAGCGGCAGGATGCCGATAAAGATGGTGGCCATCAGCGATCCGGGTTCGGGGCCTGCCCAGGGAAGCCACCCGAAAAAGTTCATGATCGAGGTCGGATCAGGCGCGCTGAGGTCACGGAACGGTCCGAACCAGGGCGCTTGGCGCAGTTCGATGGTGACAAAGATCACCTTGTACAGCGAGAAAAAGATCGGGATCTGCATCAGGATCGGCAAACAGCCTGCGGCGGGGTTCACCTTTTCCTTCTTGTACAGCTCCATCATGCCCTGCTGCATCTTTTGCCGGTCGTCGCCAGCGGCCTCTTTCAGGGCCTCCATCTGCGGCTGCAACTCCTTCATCTTCGCCATCGAGACATAGGATTTGAAGGCCAGCGGGAACAGGATCGCCTTGATGATCAGGGTCAACCCGATAATCGACCAGCCCATGTTGCCGATCAGTGCGTTGATGTTGTGCAGCAGCCAGAAGATCGGCTTGGTCAGGAAGAAGAACCAGCCCCAGTCGATGCTGTCGATGAATTTCTGCACGCCTTCGGCCTGGTATTCACGAATGGTTTCCCATTCCTTGGCCCCGGCAAACAGGCGCGTCGTGACCTCGGCGTTTTCGCCCGGCGCGACTGTCAGGGTCGGCAGGACTGTTTCGGTCTGGTAAATCTTGCGCCGCGCGTCGTATTTGGCGGCTGCCTTGAAGGCCGAACCGGGTTCCGGGATCAGCGTTGTCATCCAGTAATGGTCGGTGAATCCGATCCAGCCATCCTGCTTGACCTGATAGACTTCGGCCTGCGCGCGTTCGTCGGGGTCGATATCCAGATCACGCACGTCGCCATAATCGACCTCGGACAGGGTGCCGTCGGCCATTCCGATGACGCCTTCGTGCAGGATGAAAAAGTTCTTCAGGCCCGGCAGGTCGCCGTCTTCACCGATGCCGTGGCGGGCAAGAATGCCATAAGGTGCCATGCCCACTTCGGACTGGGTGGCGTTTTCAACCGATTGCGTGACCGTGAACATATAGTCCTGGTCAACCGCAATCGTGCGGCGGAACGTCAGCCCGCTGCCATTGTCCCATGCCAGCGTGACCGGGCTGTCCACGCCCAGTGTTTCACCTTGTTCCACACGCCACATAGTGTTGGGGCCGGGGACATCTTCGGCAGCGACACCGGCGCCGGGGGCCCAGCCGTATAGTGCGTAATAGGCCGAATCCGATCCGACCGGCGCCAAAAGCTCGACAATCGGCGCGCCTTCTTCGATCGAGACTTTGTAGTCTTTCAAAAACAGCTCATCGATCCGACCACCGGACAGCGACAGGCTGCCGGACAGGCGGGGTGTGTCAATCTCGACCCGCGGGGCCTGCGCGTCGGGCAAGGCCTCTTCGGCCTCGGTCGTTGTCTCGGCAACGGTTCCGGTCGCGCTGGGGGTCTGGACGCCATCGTTCTCGGCTTCGGTGATTGCGGCCTGTTCCAGTGTTTCGGTCTGCTCGGGCGGCGGGAAAAGCACAAACCAAACAAGGATCACCAGAAAGCTGAGCGCGGTTGCGAGAATGAGATTCTTGTTTTGATCGTCCATCTGGGACAGCCACCTTGAGCAGTGAAAGACACCGGTGGGTTCAACAGAGTGCAGGCCCAAAGGTCAAGCGGAATCGCCCGCGAATTCACCCTGAAATGGCCGTGGATTGTACAAACTCTTCAGATTCAGCCGGCTCCGCGCCCGATTTCGGGGGTATCGTGCACTTTGCTTTTGTGCGCGGCAATCCAATCCAGAGTTTCCTCGAACGGCATTGGTCGCCCAATTCCAAACCCCTGGACATGGGTGCTGCCAAGTTGGGCCATCAAGGCGTGTTCACCCGGGGTTTCGACACCCTCGGCCAGAGATTCGACATTCAGACGTTCCGCCATGGTCAAAATGGCGCTGACAAGCTGTTGCTGGCTGGCGTCGCGGTCCGACCTGGCAACAAAGGTCCGGTCGATTTTGATCCGCGAGACATCGAACCGTTTGATTGCGGCGATCGAGGCATGGCCGGTGCCGAAATCATCCAGGTCGATACAACAGCCCAGCTGCGACAGCGCTGTGACGTTCCGGGTGATGATATCATCGGGCCGCCTTGAGAATACGGTTTCCAAAATCTCGACCGCAAGCCGGTCTGGGTTCAGGTCAAAGCTGTCAAGCTCCCACTTCAGGCGGTCGATCAGTCCCGGATCGCGCAATTCGTCTGACGAGAAGTTCACCCCCACCCGCGGGATATCTGCCCCGGCCAGGTCCCAGGCCTGCACGGCCTTGAAGGCGTGATGCCGTATTGCCTGACCCAATTGCCCCAGCAGGTTCGCCTGTTCGGCGAATGTCAAAAAGACTTGCGGCCCAAGAATGCCCTTGTCGGGATGGTCCCATCTGGCCAGGGCTTCAAACCCGGTGATCTGGCCGGTATCCGTTGAAATCTGAGGTTGGAACCAGGGACGGATCTGACCGCGGTGAAGGGCATCCTGAAACTCTTGCCGCAGGTTGGTGCGCACCAGGGACCTGCGCCGGATTTCACCCGAATAGGCCCTGATGGTCGATGGCCCGGCATTTTGCGCGTCCAGCAACGCGTCGGTTGCGGCGTCCAGCCAGTCCGAAGCGCTTGCGTTTGTCAGCGCCGTGTTCTGGCAAAACCCGATCGAGCAGGACGCATAGACCCCGGCTCCGTTCAGCAAGATAGGTTCTTCAACCGTTGCCTGGATGCGCCCGGCCATCTGGATACATGTCTCCAGGTCCAGCTGCAAAGAGGGTGCGAGCGCGATGTGGAACCTGCCTGTGCCCAGCTGTGTGACAATATCCTCTCTGCGGATCACGCCGAGGATGCGATTGCGGAACTGGTCTGCCAGAATATCGACCGCCAGTTGCCCGTGCTGATCCAGAACCTCGGCCATGTCATCCAGCGCCACGATGAAACAGGCGGTGTTTTTGCCGCTGCTTTCGGCGGATGCATTTATCCGGTCCAATTCAGCCAGGAAAACGTCGTTGGCTACCACACCTCTTGGATGTCCGGCATTTGCCTGTTCCCTGTCGGCCCAGTTCCCCGGACGCCTGGCCAGCGCAGATGCCAGCGGTACACCAAGTGCGGCGGCCACCAGGGCCTTTTCACCGCCCAGCCAGAATGCGGCCAGGCAGATGGCGGGCACAAAGGCAAGGACCTGGGGGCCCGCGAACATGGCGCGGACGGCGTTTTGGATACGTGCAATCGGAAATTTGTCTGGCATCGGCTACGGTTTTCTGTTTCGGGCGCGGTATGCGCACCTAAACCGTAGGGGACCAGTCTGAGTCAGTTGTTAACGCAGGCGGGGAATCCCGTCGGATTCGTCGTTTTTTTCGGGATCGTTCAGAACAAGACTACTAAAATCAAACAGGTTCTTGTCCAACAGATGCGAGGGGCGCGCATTTGTCAGCGCCCGGAACATCACCTGTCGCCGGCCGGGTGAATTGCGTTCCCACTGATCCAGTATCTGCTTGACCTGCTGGCGCTGCAACCCGTCCTGGCTGCCGCACAGATCGCAGGGAATAATCGGATAGCGCATGGCCTTCGCGAATTTCCCGCAATCGGCCTCGGCGACATGGGCCAGCGGGCGGAACACGAACAGGTCGCCTTCTTCGTTAACCAGTTTCGGTGGCATTGTCGCCAGCCGACCACCATGGAACAGGTTCATGAAAAACGTTTCCAGGATATCATCCCGGTGATGGCCCAGAACCACGGCCGAGCATCCTTCCTCGCGCGCGATCCGGTACAGGTTCCCGCGCCGCAGCCGCGAACACAGCGCGCAATAGGTGCGCCCTTGGGGAACCTTGTCCATCACGACCGAATAGGTGTCCTGATATTCGATCCGATGGGGAACCTCCATGCGTTCCAGGAATTCGGGCAGCACCGTGGCCGGAAATCCGGGTTGACCCTGGTCCAGGTTGCAGGCCAGAAGATCGACGGGCAACAGGCCGCGCCATTTCAGCTCATACAGAACGGCCAGCAGCGTGTAGCTGTCCTTGCCACCCGACAGGCAGACCAACCAGCGTGCGGGTTTGCCCGCCTTGTCGTGGTCTGATGGCTGCACCATGCCGTAATGTTCGATCGCTTCGCGGGTCTGACGCACAATGCGTTTGCGCAGCTTCTTGAACTCGGTGGTCGAGGGCGCACCGGCAAAAAGCGGATGGATATCGTCAGTGTCATCGAACATGCGCTGGCCCTAGCGTGTTTGGTTCGTCCGGGCAAGAGGGCGGGTCAGCCCAGGCGGGGTCAGCAAGGTGTCCGCCAGCGACCCGCGCCGCCGTCTGCAAAGGCAGGGCCATACATCCAAGGGCCGGTGTCTCCACGCGCGAGATGTCGATGCATCACGTCAGGCAAGGGCAGGTTACGCCGAGCGGTCATCGCTGTCCTGCCGGTCCGGCACCGGGTCATAGCCATCGCCGCCCCATGGGTGGCACCGGCCAATCCGCCGCGCGGCGAGCCAACTGCCCTTGATCGGCCCGTGCTTTTCCAACGCTTCCAGCGCATAGGCGGAGCATGTCGGCTGGTACCGGCAATTGAACCCGACCCAGGGGCTGAACAGCAACCGATAGGCCCGAACGGGCAGGGCAATGATATGCGAAAGCAAAGTCATTTTCGCGCGCTGTGCACTTTGCGCAGCGCATAGGACAGATCGTCCAGCAGCGCCTTGTAGGGGCGCGCGGCCGTGACTTCGGCCCGTCCGATCAGCACATAGTCCCAGCCGTCCTGGCCCTTGACCGGCAGCACGGCCCGTGCGGCTTCGCGCAGGCGGCGTTTGGCGCGGTTGCGGGCCACGGCATTGCCGACCTTCTTGGAACAGGTGAACCCGACGCGAATGCCGGACGCCTCGTCCGGCGCGCGCTTTCTGGCCTGGATCATCATCGAGGCCGTGCCTTGCCTGCGCGCCCGCGCAGCCTTAAGGAAATCAGCGCGCTTTTGCAGCACGCTCAGGGATGCGGGCAGGGCTTCAGGCGCGCAAACGGACGCCGCCGGGGGCGATTCCCCGGGCTGGTTCTTACCATCCACGAGGGGCCTCCGGCGGCGTCATGTTCATAACCTGAAAGGTCGAGCGGTTTACGCGCTCAGCGACTTGCGGCCGCGGGCGCGGCGTGCGTTCAGGATTTTGCGACCGGCCTTGGTGGCCATGCGCGCGCGGAAACCGTGGCGGCGTTTGCGAACCAGGTTCGAAGGCTGATAGGTGCGTTTCATCGCTCCGTCTCCAATCTATAGCGGTCGGGTGCGGCGCAGATTCGCCTGGCCCTATTGTTCGAAGCCCGTCCTCTACTGGGTCGGGGGGGGTAAGTCAAACCCCAAGGTGGGGGTTTCGCCGCCATTTGCAACAATTCTGTAACCCAACGCGGCAAAAGGTTTCAAATTGCCCGGATTGGCGGGCATAATATTCACGTTACGGGCCGCGCATATCAACGCAGCGTGAGGGTACTGTTGCGACAGGGTCTGGTGTCGCATGTTAGGTGCGCAATGAAGCGAACGAAATCGGACATGCTGATGAGCGATACGACCCAGGCACCGCGCAACCGGATTGCGCGGCATATTCCGTTGCTGGTGATACTTACGATCGCAGTTGCGGGTTTTTTCACCCTTGGCGATTTACTTTCGTTCGAGACGTTGCGCGACAACCGCGAGGCCCTGTTGGCCTGGCGAGACGCCAATTACTGGGCGTTGGCCGGAGTATTTGTAAGCCTGTATGTCGTGATCGTGGCCTTTTCGCTGCCGGGCGCGGCAGTGGCCTCGATGACCGGCGGGTTTTTGTTTGGACTGCTGGCCGGAACCCTTTTCAATGTATTCGCCGCAACTGTCGGGGCATCGGCCATCTTTCTGGCGGCGCGGTGGGGGCTGGGCGAAACGCTGACAGCGCGGCTGGAAGCGTCAGACGGAACCCTGAAGAAGCTCAAGGACGGGTTGCGGGACAATGAAATCCCGGTCCTGTTCCTGCTGCGTCTTGTGCCGGTTGTGCCTTTTTTCGTGGCCAACCTGCTGCCTGCGCTGGTGGGCGTGAGGTTCCGCAACTTTCTTGTCACAACTGTGCTGGGCATCATTCCCGGTGGTATCGTCTATACCTGGATCGGCGTTGGCCTGGGTGGCGTGTTCGACCGTGGTGAAACCCCCGACCTGTCGCTGCTGTGGGAGCCGTTCGTGATCGGCCCGATCATCGGGCTGTGCGTCTTGGCGGCCTTGCCAATTCTGATCAAAGCCCTGCGCGGCAAAAAGGACGCCTGATCCATGAAAGAGCTGAAAACGGATATCCTGGTCATAGGTGCCGGGTCGGGCGGGCTGTCGGTCGCGGCGGGGGCCGCACAGATGGGCGCGGATGTGGTGCTGCTGGAAGGGCACAGGATGGGGGGCGATTGCCTGAATTTCGGCTGCATTCCGTCAAAGGCCCTGATCGCCAGCGCCAATGCGGCCTATGCGCAGGCGCATGCCTCGGCCTTTGGCGTGGCGGACGTTGTTCCCCGGGTCGACTATGCCGCAGCCAAGGACCATGTGCATGACGTGATCGCGCAGATCGAACCCATGGACAGCCAGGACCGCTTTGAAGGCTTCGGGGTGAAGGTGATCCGCGAGCTTGGCCGCTTTGTCTCTGCTACGCAGGTGCAGGCCGGTGCTTTTCTGATCACCGCGCGCCGGGTCGTTTTGGCAACAGGCTCTTCGCCCCTTGTGCCCTCTTTGCCGGGGTTGGATCAGGTGCCTTATTATACCAACGAAAACATATTCGACCTGCGCGACAAGCCCGAACACCTGCTGATCATCGGCGGTGGCCCCATCGGGATGGAAATGGCGCAGGCCCATATTCGGCTGGGCTGCAAGGTGACGGTGATCGAAGGCCAACAGGCGCTAGGCAAGGAAGACCCCGAGGCGGCGGCTGTCGTGCTGGACAATTTGCGGGCCGAGGGCGTCGCGATACACGAGCAGGCCATGGTGGCCCAGATCCGCAGTCATGCGGGCGCGGTTGAGGTCGTGACAGAGAACGGAGAGATCCACGCGGGGTCTCATCTGCTGCTGGCCGCCGGGCGCAAGGCCAATACCGACAGGCTGAACCTTTCGGCGGCCGGAATCGACGTTACGCCGTCAGGTATCAAGGTCGATGCATCGCTGCGCACGTCCAATCGTCGCGTCTATGCGATTGGGGACGTGGCCGGGGGCCTGCAATTCACCCATGTTGCCGGATACCACGCCGGGATCATAATCCGCTCGGCCCTTTTCGGGCTGCGTTCCAAGGTTAAGACTGCCCATATCCCCTGGGCCACGTATACCGATCCCGAATTGGCCCAGGTCGGCCTGACCGAGGCACAGGCGCGCAAGCGGCACGGGCAGGCACTGGAAATCGCCCGGTTCGACTATGCCCATAATGACCGCGCTGTTACGGCGCGGAAAACCAAGGGGTTCATCAAGGTGATGGTTGTCAAAGGCCGCCCCGTCGGCGCTACGATCGTCGGGCACCGGGCGGGCGAATTGATCAACTTGTGGTCGCTTGCCTTGGCCAATAACCTGAAGATGAGCCAGATCGCGGCGATGGTTTCGCCCTATCCCACGTTCGGAGAGCTTAACAAACGCGTGGCGGGAGCCTATTTCTCGCCAAGGCTTTTTGAGAATCAAACGGTTAAACGGGTGGTCAGGTTTGTCCAGAGATGGCTGCCCTGACCTGAAGAGGAGCGCCACTTGAATTCGCTGTCCGGTCGTTTTCTGATCCTGACGACGGTCTTCGTCATGTTGGCCGAGATCCTGATATTCGTGCCTTCTATTGCGCGTTTCCGCGAAGATTTCCTGTTGAACCGGCTGGAACGCGCGCAGATTGCCTCGCTTGCGCTGCTGGCCGATGACATGCTCGCCGAAGACCTTGAGGCCGAGCTGCTGTCGAATGCCGGTGTTTTCAACGTTGTCCTGCGCCGCGATGAAGTGCGCCAACTGATGCTGTCATCGCCCATTCCCAGCGCCGTTGCGGAAACCTTTGACCTGCGGGACGCGGGGCCTTGGGTTTTGATCCGCGATGCAATGCGGCGCTTCTTTACCGCCGAGAACGAGGTGATCCGCGTGATCGGCGAACCGGTCAAGGGCGCCGGGCTGCTGATCGAGGTCACCATGGACAGCGGGCCGCTGCGCATGGCGATGACGGATTACGGTCTGCGCATCCTTGGGCTGTCTTTCGTGATCTCCATCATCACGGCGTTCTTTCTGTTTTTGGCCGTGCGTGTCGTCCTGGTGCGCCCGATCAAGGGCGTCGTGGGCTATATGCAACGCTATGCCAGCGCCCCCGAAGATGCCCGCGGGATTATCACGCCCAGCTCTCGGGTGACCGAACTGCGCGAGGCGGAAGAAGCCTTGCAGATGTTGCAGACCGACCTGACCCAGGCCCTGAAACAACGCGAAAGACTGGCGCAGCTTGGTTCTGCGGTCGCCAAGGTAAGTCACGATCTGCGAAATATCCTGACCTCGGCGCAATTGTTCACGGACCGAATCGAATCCAGCGATGACCCGCTGGTGCGGCGCATGGCCCCCAAGCTGGTCGGGTCCATCACGCGGGCCGTGTCACTGTGCGAGGGCACGCTGGCCTTTGGGCGCGCCGAGGAACCCGCGCCGACGCTGAACCTGGTTCGCCTGCGCGATATCGCGGAGGATGTCGTCGGAAGCGAACAGCTTGCCGTCGGAGAAAATGCGATAGAAATCACCAATGATGTGCCCGATGACATGGTTGTCCGGGCCGATCCCGAACAGATTTTCCGGGTGGTTCTGAACCTTGTCCGCAACGCGCGCCAAGCCCTGGTTGCCTCGGGAATGTCGGGACAGATAGTGATTTCGGGGCACGAGACAGACACCGACTGGATCATCGAGATTCGCGATACCGGCCCCGGTTTGCCCCCCAAGGCAAAAGAAAACCTGTTTACCCCGTTCCAGGGCGGCGTTCGCAAGGGCGGGTCCGGTCTGGGGCTGGCGATTTCGCAGGAACTGGTGCGCGGCCACGGTGGCAACCTGGCTCTTGGGTCAACGGGAACGGACGGAACCACCTTTGAAATAAGGCTGCCGCGGGGCGACGGGACTTTTTGAAAGTTTTTTCAAGAATCGACTTGCGCGTGCCTGATCCGGGGTCTACATAGCGCCTCACCAACGCGGACCGATAGCTCAGCTGGATAGAGTACTTGACTACGAATCAAGGGGTCGGGGGTTCGAATCCTCCTCGGTCCGCCACTGGTATCAATCACTTGGCGGAAATTTGGCAACTGGCAAAATGGACTGTGTCAGTCTGGTGTCAGTCGCGCCGCTTCAATTCGTCCCGTAAGATTCGCTCGGCCAGTATCAGCCCAGCGGCGGCGCAAACGTCTGCCCTGTGTTCCAAAGCATCCGCTTGCACGCTGCGCAGATCAGGCCATGACTTTTGCTTCTCAACCTGTACGGCGTGTTCCGCGTCACCTTCCCGATAGAAAGGAAACCGATGGGGTCGATGGGTGCCGTCGGTTTCTTGGTTCTTTTTATCTACCTGCTGATAACGATGGCGGTACGGTCAATTAGCACTTAGGTCGCTTGGCATGACAGGATTTGGGAGCAACAAAGCGATGACCGACAACGAGAATTACCTTTCCACAGATGAGGCGCATGACGTTTTGATTTCGCTGAGCGAAGTACTGCATCAGATGGAACGGGTGGTGTCGGGCAACATACACTGTTGGAAATGGGCTACTATCGCCATGGCTAGCGCTGTTAACGGCGCATTGACTTGTCATTTGTCAGGTACGATGCAGGTCGGAGCGCTTACAGAAGACGATGCAATAGCAACCATGGATGCCTTGCAAAACGGCAGCCACGATGAATTGCCCAAAAAGCCAAAGTTGGCAAACCCACATGAACTATTGAAACGTGCACGACGAGAGGACAAGCGTTTTGAGCGTGCTGGGTGCGTTTTGGAATTTAGTGCGGAACAGAAACGCGCGTTCAAAAGGCTGTTCGAAATTCGCAATGATTTCTCACATTTCGAACCGAAAGGTTGGAGCATCGAAGTTAGTGGCATGCCTTCAATAATGCTCAACTGTCTGAAAATCATCGAACAAACTTACGACGCTTGGTGGGCATTTCGTCATCTTGGCGACGATGACTATGAAGAAATCACCAAACTGATGGACACGCTAAAAACGGTCCTTGTGAAAGAAATAGAGACACGTAGCAATTAAGCCGCAATCGAAAGAAGAGAGTTTGCACCGACTTTGGCTGCTTGGTTTCTCAATTCTGTAACTGCTAAGTCGACGGACTGCTGAACTGTTACAACTGTAGTTCCCTCGGTACATGCCGAAACAACCGCAACAGACAGCATCGTTGCGGCAAATCTTATGTGTTTCATGACGTCCCTTGTGTTTCCATTTAATCATGCAGAACGTGTGCTTCGGTTTCAAACGGACCTTGTGAATAGTTGCCAAAAAATTGTTCCAAACTGACTATTTTCGGTTCCGTAAAAAGTGACTTGGACCACAGGTGTAATTGCCATGTGGCTTGGGTCTACCACCCCCACACACACTGCCATACCTGCATCTTTTTCGAAGAGATTCCTTGCCAGCATAGGCTTTAAGAAGGAACACTAGCCCCTCAATACGGGCTTGTTTTGATAGGGAAAACGCAGCACTCGCAAGATCACATACCTAGTCAATGTCCATGGGCGTTTTAGGTATGCTATTTGGAAAGTCGCCGAGAGTGCCTAGGTGAGTGATGAGACCATTCGTGGGGTGGCCTCAAATGGCGGTCCGTAGTCTGGGATGGTTTGACAGTGAACAAGAGTGATTACATTGAAAGATATGAGCATGAACTGCCTCTGCCGCCGCTTGAGGAAGTGTTGGAACAACTTGAGGACGGTCAATTAGAATACTTCCTTGGTCCGGAGAACCGCGATGGCAAACGGTATAGGATAGTCCAGCTTAGGGGTCCGTATGGTGAGACAATTACGGGACTGCACCGGATTATTGCGGCCAGCGCGTTGGGTCACTGGGTGGATCGAAGAGCCGAAGTCGATCATATCAACCATGACCCGAGCGATAATCGAGCGGAAAATCTTGAGATTGTTACACCCGCTGTAAACCGTGAGAGGCGTCGTCAGCGGCTGGATGCATCGAAAGCTGCAAACCCAGACAAAGTACGGAAGCGGATCAGTCGAAGAAAAGCTAAGGTCGAGAACCAACAGGCTAGAACGCAGGCAGCAATTGATGCCTATCTGGCCGGGATAAAAAAACCAACCGAAGTATCGAAACGCTCCTTCAACCCACCAAGGCAGAATCGAGCGTCTCCAGCGATCACCCCTCGTTCATCATCGACTTCGGCAAGTCGAGAGTTGCCTACACCCCGTCCCAGATCGAATACGACTGATCGAAAGGCGCTTCCTAGCGGCAACGATCTGGCGGCAAAATTGGGTACCGTAGCCAGTCTTGAGGAATTGAACGGCATGCTCAATCGCAGAGACATTTCCCCACACCTTCCCGAATGGACAGAGGAAGAAATCGAATTGTTTGAAAGCCGCAAACGCTTTCTCGAAAAGCAGCGCTATCGTCGTTATTAAAGCGATACCAGCACCATCCAACGGCCATGGTGTGGACAATAAGCAACATCCAGGGCGGATTAATGTCAACTGTTTGAGTGGTTTAATGACGCTAACTCGTCGGTTGTTCTGGTGCGTCACCCAAAGCCAGCAGCAACAGAATTGCAAGCAGTGGCGATCCAACCAAACCAATCAAAAACCAGATCAAACCGGATCGGTTGCGTCGTCCTGCCATTGTGATCGGCAGGATGTAAAGCCAGATAACAAAGACGCCTAGGACGATAAAAAGTAGTCCACCAATAAGACCTTCCATGGCTTGTTTACCTTCCGTTTATTCAATGACTGTGTGAAACCAGAATGCGGCGGCTTCCTGTGACATGCTGTCCTCAACCAGACGCACGACAATCTTGTCCAGAAAATCGATAGAAACAGGCGGCAGATTGTATCCAGACAGTCGGATCGTGGTCATGGTGACAAGCACAGCCGCACGTTTATTGCCGTCGTGAAAGCCATGTGCTTTGGCGACACCGTGCAAAAGCGCGGCGGCTTTTTCATGCAGTGTCGGGTAAACGTTCTGCCCACCAAAGGACGCATACGGTCGGGCTATGGCACTTTTGATGCTGTGTTCGCTTTTGATATACGGCTTGGCGTCTGGCACCCGCATGGCCTCGCAATAGACCAGCAGAATGTCATCATACGTGACTTCATAGATCATTACTTGTCGGCCAGTCGGTCCAGCACGTCTTTCATGTCTTTGGCCGTACGCTTTATTGTTGCCTTGACCTCTTCACGAGACGGTTTTTTTGTCACGCGTTCGGGCTGTGTTTTCTGATCGTTGGTCATATGGCTAGGATTGTCCTTCACCCACCATATCGTCAACTGTTTCATACGACCATTTGCATTTGGCCCCATCCGAGCAAATACATGATCGTTACGGCTTCAGCCATCATCAACTATGTGAAACTGGCGGCATCGGTGATCGGTAGGAAACCGCAATTTTGATGTTTTCTAGAAGAGGCGGCCCGAATAAATGAGAAACGCCACAAATCCAATCAGCGCAATCAAACACGCGGCCTTAGACGGCGAACGCTGATTGGAGACCCATCTTCCATGAGAAAAATATCCTTGTACTATATCTGAGTCTCTACCATCGATCAGGTACAGGTTATGCAAAAGCCAAAATGAAAAGGCGACCAAAGTCCAAATCAGACCTAGTAAAATGGGCGCAAAGATCACAAGGATCAAAGCACCTCCTAAAATATAGAATATGGTTTCTAACATCGCCAACAGTCTTAACACAGTCTATGACTGCTTGTGGATTTATTCACATGTCATCCAATAAACCGCCCGAGGTCAAAGGCGCGGTGAGCGTGTTCATCGATGAGGGCGACAGCGTTGATCACCGAAATGATGCCATCGATTTTGGCGTAGCCTTGGCCTGATAGACGGTTGTCGCGTTTTTTTAGGCGTCGGTTGCCGTTCGCCAGTTCCTCAACCAAGAGATTGTCAACGTTCGCTATCAGCAGGGGGCAATGACTGTGCGAAACCGCGCCGTCGAGTAAACGCGCCTCAAGGCTGGCCAGAGCTGCACCCAGAACCCAAGTTTGCGGCACGGCTTCAAACCTCTTGCTCGTGGCCTCGCGCAACGCCTGCGCAAAGCCCGTCTGGCCGTGCTCATCGCCGCCCACGACGTCACAGCCAGCTTGGGCCACCAAATCGAACATGGCGGCCTGCATCGCCTCTGCCGTTTCATGAATGTGCAACGTTTCGTTCTTTACGGCGGTGTCGTAAGTCTCTTTCAGGTTATCGGGCGCACGCTCGTAACCCGTCTTGGTGAGAAACTGATGAACCGTCAGCTCTAGCCGTCGCTGGGCGGCCTTGGGGCGTCTGGCTACGCACACGGCGGCTGGGTCATCAAGCCCGCCTGCATCTATACCCACGGCGGTGAAATCATACGGCCCAGACGGCGCTAGACGCGGGCATTTATCCCAGTTCAGATGCAAGATGCTTTCAGCGTTTGCCGTGCTGTCGTTTCGCTCAATTCCCAGACGCTGGGACAAGGTGAGGGCAAAGGACTCTTGGTCATCAGCATCAGCAGCTTGCCGCAACTCTCGTTCCAGCTCGGCGGCGTCCATCGTGCCGGGTTGCTCGGCTGTGCGCAGCGAGGGCATACCGCGCCACCACTGGCATGGGTCCAACCGATCAAGGTCGGGCCGCTCGTTCAACGGGAAGGTGTAGAGCAAGGGCAGAAAGTCGGGGTCTTGTATGTCGCCGCCTCGCACGGATCGCGCATAAGCAAGCTGGCGCTTAAATTCACCTTGGGGCGGCTCAATGCTCATCGTGGTAATGGCGAGAACCTTGAAGTCGCGGCCCCAGTTCGCGCCACCTTGTCTAAGCTGATTAATCGCGGCGGTGGCGTCACTCAGTTGCGCCATTTCGTGCAACTCATCCAAGATCAGTAACACAGGGCGGCGGCCCACTGCGTTACGCATGGAGCAAGAGATAATCTGGATCACGATACCGCTTGTAATGTGCGTCAGGCTCTTGGACTGGGCATTGCTGCGGAACAGGGGGCGCAACTCATCATCCGCCAGAATGGCCTCTAAGATGTGGTTGAACACGATCTTTGCACCTTCGATGTTGGCAGCCATAATGACAACCTGTCCGCGCGTATTGATCCCGAGAATTGAGGACAACATGACGTAGCCCAGAGCAAAGGCACCCACGCTCACAGATTTGCCGCTGCCCTTGCCCAGAACCCAGAGCGACTCGCGCACTTGAAAGCTGGCCTTTAGAGCATCGCGTTGCCACGGCAGCCAGTGTTGCTCTAATCGGTCCCCCGCTGCTGGTCCCTGAGTAAGCGTAAACTTTCCGCACAGCGTTACGAACCGTTCCGCTGTCTCGGCGTCTCGGTCGAGCAAAGGCACAAGCGACTGGGCATCTGGTGCGTACGCCCAATCTGGATTGGCTGGCGTTACGGGGCGGATATACCTCATCAGGCTTGCCAGACCGAATTTCCAGGTGTTTGCGGTTCGTCCTTTTTGACGGGCAACAGCTTGCCTTTACCAAGCCCGAGTTGTTCGCCCAGTTTGTTCAAGGCTCCTGAGTGCCGCACGATAATTGCAGACGCTGGGTGCTGCTTTCCGTCTGGCCCAATGGGGCCACCATCTAAAGTCATACGCATCTGGGCGCTACGGATCGCAGCGAGGTTGATAATATACGTCTCAACCACGCTGGCCTTTTCGGGCGTCCACGCTTCTTGCCTGTGCAAGTGACGAATGAGGCCATCCCATTCAGCCCAGTAAGCTGGATTAAGACTTTCGGGCATGATTGGCGTCTCAAACGGCGCAGTTTCGGCTGTTTGGTTCTGAACGGCAGCTAGTCCGCTCTTATCTGCTGTAATTCGACGGGCCATATTACCCCCCTTTCTTTTCTTTGTAGCGGTTGAAAATTTCACCAACTCGGTCACGAACAGGCGGTATACCTTTTTCGGTTGCCCCGCGCATGGTGGAATTGGGTCCACTTTGTGCTGGCGACTGCCCCCCGCTCGACAATGAGCGGACGGCGGCAGAGCGTGCAGCATCACCATGATTGTCAGCAGCGTTGCGTAGCTTGCTGTTACACGATGTGCAGATTGGTCTTAAATTGCTGACGTCCCAGAACCGATGATTGGTTATAGAGTGATTGATATGGTCGCAGGCTGTCGCAGGCACACGGTGACACACTGAACAGATTGGTGAGTTGGCCAACACCTGTTTGCGCAGTTTCTTCCAACGTGCAGAACCGTACCATTTCTTTCTGATGGCCACCTCGGGCCGCCTGCTCTTACGCTCAGTCATGGCTGCACCACGCTGCATATAGAGCGTTTTATAGTCTCATTGGCTGTCAACGTTACGAAAATGTTGACAATGTAGCATGCGCGTCGAGGGCATATATTTTTAACACTTCTTCTTCTTCTTTTTTTATGCACACGCATCGCGCGCACGCGAGCAACATTGTCAACACGACACATCCCTCTTGATTTTGGCCAACTCAGCAGCGCGACGTTCTCTTTCGACAACAGCAGCTTTGGCAAACAACGTGTGAACGGCTGGGTTCACGTCCCAATTGCGTGACAGCCAGTTCATATCAACGGGCGTCAACCAACCGCAGTCTTCCATGTAACGCAGCACACGCAGCTTTGTGGTGTCTTCCATGCTGCGCCACGCACGATAGTCCTGCTGCAAATTACGCAACGCCAGCCGCGTGTGACCTTTGCTCAGGATGTAACCCGCAATCCAACGCACATACTCGCTGTCGCTGCCACTGCCGAGAACGTCATCGTAGAGCGTAAACACGTTGGGCAGGAAATACCGCAAATGCAGGTCTGCCACGATTTGGGCCGTATGGGCCGAAACCTGATAGTCAACAGGCTGTCGCCCAAAGCTGGCCTGTTCTATGGCGTGCAGCACCAACGTCCAGCGATAGATACCGCCCTCAAACTTGGCCAGATGACTACTGACACGGCCCGCCAGCGTTCCGCCACTGACAAGGGCGTACACATCGTCCCAGCAGCTTTGCAGTATCGTGCCTGCCTCGGGGGATAGCTGCACGGTTCCCAGTTTCGCCTTGGCGAGTGTGTTTATCACGGCATTGTAGAGGTGAACGTTTGCGGGGTTCGTTTCAGCGTTGGTCGCCTGTGCCGCTCGTGACGCAAAGAACGGGTAGAACCGTTGCAGCAAGCCGTCGTCCGTCGCATCACGCATCGCCTTGGCCAATGCCTCGGGCTGGATACCCCCGATAATCGACGCCGACCAATTCGGCGCGTTTACCTCGCCACGAGAAACGCGGGCGACCTTGTTCAGACCGCCATTGTAGAGACGCAGGTAATCTGCACGGTTCTTGGCTGTCCCGTTGCGCCCGTCGATACTGCCAAGCCATCCCGACAGTTCATCGAATTCCAGCGTGATGCCGCGCGGGTTGTATTGCAGAACGTCCGACAGCTTTTCTGTCGTCACGTCGCTGAACAGGATTTTGCTTGTGTCGGGATGTGCTGGCGGCAAGCCCTCGGGCGGTTCGTCTACTTTGCCGTCGGTATATTTCTTGAGGGCCGTGTTGTGCCGCTTGCGTTCAGTTTCCCACTGGGCCAGCCGCGCGCCGTCGATTTCGCTGTTGTCGCGGTCGATACGTCTAACGGGTTTCATCGCCATGTTGAGGCCGGGTGTTTTCTTGACACTCGGGTCACCAACCATGCCAAGCCACAGGCGTGGATGTTCCAGCCAAGGGCGATGGTCGTGCGGTTTAATCTGCAACCTGTCATCCAGCGCGGCCACAGTCGCCCCAATACAAGACGCAAACATGATTTCGCGGGGGACGCCCATTGCAGGGGCCTCAGCGTCCAGCAGCGGGCGCAGAGCGGCTGGTATGGCTTCCTCGGGCAGTCTCGGCGGCAATATGGGCTGCATCAGGTCCACCGGGTCATTCTCGCCCCATATGGACGCCACAGACGCCACAGGCATCCTAGCAGGCGGCAACATGGCCAGATGGGGCGCTAATCGCCGTTCCTGCATCATAGAGGCCAGATGCGGCGGCAAGACGCCCCCGTATGCCTTCTTTGTCAGATATTGCAGTTTGCCAAAGGTCAGGCGTCCGTCGGGTTTCAATCCCTTCCATTCTCTGTCGTGCGCTTTTGCGTCGAACTTGAGGCTCTTGCGACTCCATGCCTCAAAAAGCGGGCCGCCTTCCTCGTGGCCCAGACTTTGACACACGGCAAAACCTACATCGCGCCAGTCGTCATAACTCAGACCGCGCGGCTGGTCGGGTTTATCTGGCGGCGGCGGTCCATCGTTTGGCAGTGCCTCAAGAAACGCCTTCACCAGAGCGGCAGGAACGTCATCGTCGCCCTCGTGCGTAACTCTGTCCGTTACATCCGTTACAGGGCCGCGCCGTGCCAGTACCGCCTGTTTGATACGCGGGGCAGGGGCAGGCTGCACGTTGTAGCCGTCCAGATGGTTGAACGTGAGCGCGACGGCCAGCTTGGGGTTGCCCATGAACCCGCATCCGTTGGCCTCTACTTGCGATTGCTCGGCGTCGCCTTCCTCGCGCACCATAACGACACGCAGGCCCGTGCCAGATGTGGACACCTCAACATAGGTTTGATCCAGGGATATGATGTCTTGCGCCCACGGGTCGATGTGGCCCGTGGCTGGATTGCGGCAGTTGTCCAAGTCGGCAAATGTCAGCAGGCTGTCGGGGCGGGGCAGGTAACCGTAGCTGAGGCCCGTAACCCTGTCGTCATAGCAGGTTTCCATCCCCGCCACGTTTGCCATGCTGAGAATTTGCTGCACCTGTTGATAGGTGTAGCTGGCGGCGCTCTCTTTGGCATGGGGATACCGCACGGCGTTAAACATAGTCGGAAACTTGCCTCGCTTTGGCGAGATACGGCCATCGGCAAGGCGCTGTTCAAAGACGGTAAATATCAGCCAATTGCGCTCGTGTTGCGCTTGTTCCCAGATTGGCACGGTTGCTCTCATGCCGCCACCTCACACAGTATGCGCTGGCACAACAGGACAGCAGCGGCCCGTATGCCCGCCTCTGTCGGCCCCATTTCAGTCAGTACATGTCCGCTCGGGCGCAAATATGAGCTACCAGGTACCTGCACCAGAGCCTCAACTTGCACCTTCCACGAGACGCGCGGTATCGCTTCCCAGACGGTGACACGGATGGTGCCTGCGTAGCCTTCATTGGGGCGGTCGTTCACCCATTCGATTTTCATTTCGGTAATTCCTTTACGGTCGGGTCGCCTGCCGCTATCCTCAACCGCGTTCCAAAGCAGTCGATGATTTGACGGGCGGGGCGGCTGTTACAGGCCGCCCTGTTACGTTTGGGTGAGGTTGGGGTGAGGCATCACGCGGCCTCATCGGGCTGCAACCACGCGTCAATGTCACTGCGTCTGTAACGCACGTATCGGCCCTTTTGTATGAAACTCGGGCCAAAGTCCTTTTGCCGCCAGCGGGCAAGCGTAACTGGATGCTGGTCCAGCAGCTTTGCCGCCTCTTGTGTTGTTAGGAGTTCATCCATGTTGTCACCTGTTGATTTTGCGAATCGTGGTGACAACCCATGATGGGCATAAAAGGGCGTCTGTTTAGGGACAGACAATGCTTGTCCCTAAATTCTATTTTTGGTTGTCGCGGACCAATTTTTTTCGCGTTGCTGAATCTAGGTTCATTGCATCGGCCAGAAACGCGCCGTCATCATCATAGCCGTAGACGCCAGCCAACTGGGCCAATTGCTCGGGTGTTGCCGTCTTGAGCCTCGCAATCAGGCTCTTGCCGTTCGGCCCGTCGAGGCCAAAGACGGCCCAAGCGTCAGCCTTGCGGGCTTTGGCGGTTGAACGCTTGCGGGTGTTGCCGCTCTGCTGGGCGCGGCGGTTCAACTCACTTATTGCGGCCTGAGCCTTGGCGGCGCGTAACTCGGCGGCCTCTGGGGCAATGACATGTCCATTTCCCAGCCACCTATGCGCCGCCAGTTCTACCAATTCCAATTGGGCGAGAAAGTCGCCCTCGGCGGCCCAGTGTCGAAACGTTTCAATGCACTCGTAACACTGAAGGTGAAACGCGACGGCGGGGTTGTCATCGGCATAACGCAGGCTCTGGCGGTCGTTTGGGTCCAACCCAAGGGCTTTTATCTCTGGCACGGCCTCGGCGGCCAATGCGGTCAACACGGCCCGCGCATCCGATGCCAGAGCGTCGGCAGCCTCGTTCTCATCCTCGCCGCGCTGCGCCGCATACCAAGCGCGGTCCATATCAGGCACGAAGTGGCGCAAGCTGTCTAAGGCTGCTGTCATGTCATTAATCATCGTCTTCCGACTGTGCAAAGCTGTTTACCTTGGCTGTCACCGCCAAAACTAGCTCCAGTGCAAGGTCTACAGCGTGCAGTTCCGCGCACATTGCGTTATATGAATTTGCACTTATCAGCTTTGCTTCTGCTCGTTTCCAGCGCCCAGTGTTCTCTGAGGCAATTTCCAAAAATCGTGCATCACGTGCTCGGCGCAAAGCAGTATCACATAGTTGCCAGATTTGCCCCATTGAGTTCTCTAGGTCGCTCAATGATTTGGCGAGTCTGATTGGCTCAGTGAGACTGACGATGTCTGCAGCAGAAGGGTAGTCAAACTTGAAGTCCCGCTTGGTCCATTTCTCCTTTTCGAACGTATTCTTCAGGCTCTCTAACCAGTGAAGAGCGTCTGGAGCGTTCCCGGTTTTTAAGTGCTTGGCTACCAACTCAGCAGTCTGCTTTGAATTGGCGTATCGAAGTTTGACTGATATGTTTTCGTTCTCTTGGTCGATTATCACGATACCAATCCCTCTACATGCCCTTGCCAGCCGCGTAACACCTCGCCAGCCTCTTGGGCATAGTCGTATTGCTGATAGGCTTTATCAAGGTTCGTGCGCTGAACCTGATGCGCCAAGGCGGCCTCGCTGGCCTCGTATCCATAACCCTCGGCAGCGGCCCAAGTACGCATTGCTCGGCGCACGTCGTGCGGCTTTACCGTCGCATCAACGCCAGCCGCTTTGCGCCATGTAGGTAGAGCCTGCTTTAGCCGGGTCGTACCTCGCCCGAATACCGCGCCCTCTTGATTGAGAACGGGCCGTATCTGATCGTATGCCCAAGGTGTAAGAGGCGTCCAAAACTCGCGCTTGCCTTTCATTACATCGGCAGGCCAGACGATACCGTCTTGTCGAATCCAATCGCGCTGCAATTGCTGCAAGGCTCCTGTGCGAACACAGGTCATAAGAACGAGGCGGCCCGCAATAGCCGTAAGAGGCGTCAAAGTCTCGGCGGCGTTCCAGAGTGCCTTAATCTCATCCTCGGCCATAACTCGGGTGCGTGGCTTGGGTGTTGGTGCGGCTCTGCTGGCTTTGGGCAAAGTCACCTCTGTCAGCCCTCGGCTATCCGCCCAAGTCAGAAAGCTGTTGAGGGTGCGGAAAGTCAACGCGCCACTTGATGCGCTACGGTCGGTCGCGCGGTCCACAATCCGCATCAGGTCGGCGCGTGTTACATCACCTATTCTAATCTCGGCGGCGTCAGAATTGAGAACGTCGCGGCGCATCGCTCCAACGTAGCCCTCGCGGGTGCTGGCACTCCAAGCGTGCTTGGGACTGTCGAGCCATTGCGAGACAAGTTGGCCCAAGGTGTCGCCGTGTTTGGCCTTGGCCGTTGCTGTCTCGGCCTGCTGGCTGGGGTCGGCTCCTGTGCGTATCTCCAGCCGCATCTGGGCTGCCCTCTTGCGGGCCGCATCAACCGTCAACTCGCCCAGCTTGCCAATTGTCAGCCGCTTATACTTCCCAGTTCCGCGCACCTGATAATTGAGGAAAAGCGTCACGTCGCCATTGTTGGCTTTGCGTGCGCCAAAGCCCTTAACCTCAGTATCCCAGATTAGTTTTCCCGCTTCAGCATCCGCCAGATTGCGGGCGCTTAGTTTGATTGCCATGTCAGCACCACGTGTCAGTCACATGTCAGTATATGTGCGTTATCGGGGGCTAATGTAAATACCTCTATGTCATCAACTTCTATATAAAAACTTCTATATTCAATAGTTTATGCGGTAGATTCAATTATTTGCATGTCAGGTATGCGTTGACTACGAATCAAGGGGTCGGGGGTTCGAATCCTCCTCGGTCCGCCACTTGGTGATTTTCCCAAATCCTGATGAGACGCACTAGGTTGCATAAACCCCTGTGTTTTGTGGCTATAGCCACGCTGGTGGGTTTCGTTGGATTTTATCCGATCATACCAGTATACTTTCATTGAGTGGTATATTTTGTGGTATTTTCATGTCTGCGCTCAGCGGAAAGCTGACAAAGAAGCTGGTAGAGAATCTAGGTCCGGGTCGGCATGGCGACGGTTCTGGTTTGTACCTCGTTGTTGATCCATCAGGTGCACGGCGTTGGATCGTACGAGTTACGGTCAAGGGGCAGAAGAACCGTAAAGGCGCACCACTGAGAACGGATTTTGGTTTGGGTGGCGCTGATGTTGTCACTTTGAACCAGGCTCGAGAAAGAGCCCTCGAATATCGACGCATGGCAAAGTCCGGACTGAACCCTCGTTTTAACGCCCAGCGCGAAATCCCGACCTTCGAAGAGCTCAGCCGACAGGTCCACATCGACCGCCTGCCGACATGGAAGAATGCCAAACATGGACAGCAATGGCTCAACACCTTGCGCGACTACGCGTTCCCAAAGATCGGCCGTATGCCCGTGGACAGCATCGATCAGCCCGAAGTGCTGATGTGCCTGTCGCCAATCTGGACCGAGAAACACGAAACCGCAAAGCGACTGTCGCAGCGGATCAAGACGGTGCTCGATGTGGCAAAGTCCAAGGGCTTCCGCTCGGGCGAGAACCCGGTGACCGCGATCCGCGAAGGCAAAGTGCTGCCTACCGTCAAAGCCAAGGTGCAGCACCACCACGCTATGCCGTGGCAGGAGGTGCCCGCTTTCTATGCCGAGTTGCAGACCCGCTCGGCCATGGCCGCCAAGGCGCTGCAGTTCACCATTCTGACCGCTTGCCGGACTTCAGAGGTGCTGGAGATGAAATGGCCGGAGGTCGATGTGGATGCGCGCCTGTGGACCATACCTGCGGAGCGCATGAAAGGCGGGCAGGTCCATCGCGTGCCTCTCACCGGCGAAATGCTGGCCATTCTGGAGCCGCTGCGCGCATTGGCCTCTGACTATGTGTTTGAGGGCCAAAAGCGGCATCAGCCCCTGTCGAACATGTCCATGCTAATGCTGTTGCGCCGGATGCGGCAGGATGGCGTCACCGTGCATGGCTTCCGCAGTTCGTTCCGAGATTGGGCGGCGGAGGCTGCAAACGCGCCGCGCGAACTGGCAGAGGCGGCATTGGCACACCAGGTTGGATCAGATGTGGAGCGGGCTTACGCGCGGTCGGATTTGTTGGAGCGGCGGAGCGAGTTGATGGCGGCTTGGTCGCGCTTTTCAACAAATTTTGGGGTTTAGAGATGCGCATCCAAGTTTACTTCAGCTTGCGCTCTTTGCTCTTGCAGAGAATCTACCGGACCGACTTGAACTTAATTCGAAACGACAGCCAAGCTGCAAAACTAGTCTTTGAGTACGTGCATGCAATCGAGGTGCAGATTTGGGAGGAACGAGACGGCGATTTTATGAGTCTCGCTCAGGCGCAAGAGGCTTCGTTCAAAATCAGTCCACTTTTTGGTTTATCCGAGACAACCTTGAGAAAGTACATTTCGGAGTTGTGGAGACAGTCGAACATGGCAGATTGCCTCAAGATCGAAGTGGATAAGTTTGTGGATTACGATAGCCGACAGCTATGAAAAGCTAAATAAGAAAGGGTTTTTCCAAATTGGAAAAGTTCTCTATGAGTTGAATCAAATGTGTGAATATTGGGTGTCACCTTAAGAAAAACAAAAGGTGACCAATGACACAAGTTTTCGAAAAAGACCGCATCTACTTCCCAGAAGACCCCGAAATGCAATTACTGGGAAACCGCGAGAAGCTGGCTCAATGGCGCCACCGCATGTGCGGTCCGGCCTTTATCCGCATCGGTCGACGGATCGCCTATCACGGCGCCGATCTGAACGCCTGGCTGGCGGCCCGGCGCACCGATCCCAACAACGAGGCTGCATAATGAAAAACCCCAACTCCAAGCGCGGAGATGGGGCTTTTCCAGTGACATCAACTGCCACCCTAGCAAGTCAAGTTGATGCCACAGGATGCCCCGCGCCGACAAGACAAAACGAGCGCCTGTACTACTGGTCGCCCCTGAGCCATTCGGTTGAACGGGTGATCGTGCGGAAAGGACGGATCGAGCATGGTTGATATCTCCTTTTCCAAATCGAACAGTACCAGTCACGAAAAGGGTCCGGACACTGGCCCACTTACCCGAACCGATCATTGGGAAACTGCTGAGAACTACAGCGACGAGCTCTTTCGCCGTGGTGTCTACCGCGTCTCTGTCTGCCGGGATGGCATCCAATGGCTGTTTCAGCGCCAGAGACCCCAATTTCCGGCCGGGGGAGCGGCCTGGGATACGCTCGGGTATTGTGTGTCGAAATCCGGCCTGACCCGGCTCGTCCGGACGCATATCGGCTGTGACCTACCCGAACTGGATGCATTGCCCGCGCATTTCCAGCGGAGGTGTAGCGATGAGTAGGCGTCGATCTTCGAAGGGCAAACGGTCGGATGAGGGGCAATACATCCCTCTGTCCTACGCCATGATCAAATCTCCGGCATGGCGGGCGTTATCCGGACCTGCCGTGAAGCTCTGGTTGGAGCTTCACACCCGCTACCACGGTGGCAACAACGGCAAGGTTTTTCTGTCGATGAACGAGGCGGCGGAAACTCTCGGATTGGGGAAGGCCACGGTTCAGCGGGCTTTCGAGGATCTTCAGGACAAAGGCTTCATTGTGCTGGAGCAAGAAGGCAACTGGTATCACCGCCAAGCCCATGAGTGGCGATTGACGACCAAGCCGACACAGACCCGGTCCGGCAAGAAAGCCGCCACCAACGACTGGCGCTTATGGCAGCCCGAGAAAACAAAACGCGGTTCTGAGACGGACCCGTCAGCATCCTCAGTGGTTCCGTTTGAGAACCCAAAGACCTCCCCTGGTTCCAAATCAGAACCCGTCAGGCCAGTTTTTATCCGGTCCGTCGGTTCTGAAACGGAACACTAATACTAACCACTCCCTGTTACGCGAGGCGGACATGAGCAAGGCCCAGAAAGACAGTGGCAACGAACTTCGGACAATGAAATCCGAGCTTACCGATACGGAAACCAATGCGATTGCGGATTTGAAGGAGCGGAAGAAGTCACGCGTTCGGGCGCCGGACATCAAGTTGGACTTCGAGGAAGAAACGCGACGGCTCACGGTTGGGCACAAGGGAAAAGACCCAAAAGCGGCTTGTGCTTTGGCGATGCATGAGCTCGGCACCGTTGACTATCGGTTCTTCGAAGGTGTCATGGACCAGGTCGCAATTCTCGGACAACAGGACAGCTCTGTTTCTGAGACCGCATCCAACTTCGTTATGTCCGTTGTTGCCGGGGTAAGGCCCCAAGACGAGATTGAAGCCATGCTTGCGATCCAGATGGGCGCAATCCATCAGGCCACGATGATGATGGCACGCAGGCTCAATCACGTAAAAACTCTCCCGCAACAAGATTCAGCAGAACGGGCGCTCAACAAACTTGCGCGGACTTTCACCAGCCAGGTTGAAACCCTGAAAAGGTATCGATCCAAGGCAGATCAAACCGTGCGTGTTGAGCGCGTCGAGGTCAAAGAAGGCGGGCAGGCAATTGTTGGCAATGTTCAAAACGGGGGCAGGGTGAATGACAAAAAACGACGACAACCTCTTGGACCCCGCCAAAAGGCTGCGAAATGCGCCCAGATGTACTGCAACGGCAAAGTCCACAGGCCTGCGATGCCGTGCACCAGCCGTTCAACGCTGGAGTGTTTGCCGCATGCATGGGGCTAGAGGTGGGCATGTTGCTGGGCCAAGCCATCCTTCGTGGAAGCACGGAGACAGATCGCGAAAGGCCGAAGAAATGCGCAAGACGATCAATGCACTTATCCGCGCTGACAGGGCACTGCAGAAATTGATCGAGTGACCCGGCACGGCCTCGCAAGCAAGGCAAAGCAGTCGTTCGAGCGAAGTGCTTGGATGGCTGATTACGCAGTGTCGGGTTCTTTTGGCTGAAAATCGCAAAAACATGACCTCCAATCGAATGCAGAAATCCCAGCCTTTCCCTTAATCCTCATAGAAGCGAGACAAAGGGAACGTGAAGTTGGAATTCGTCATCGGCATTATCGTACTTGCCGGCGTGGTTCGCCTAGTCGCCGTTGTCGCGCGGCGTGACGATGTAATTGAGCCATTCGAACCCTCGACGCACAAGCCTAAGAAAACCCGTCCAAGCAGTCCCAATCGCAGCACCACACGACATACAAATCGCTTTGATGAGCGTGCTGCAACACACTTGCGAAAGCCGCGTATTATTTCCGGCTTGGCCTGGATTACGGATGGAGACACCATAACAATCCAAAAAACACAAATCCGCCTGTTTGGTATTGATGCACCGGAACTAACGCATCCGTATGGGCAAAAAGCCAAGTGGGCGCTGCACAAGCTATGCAAGGGGCAAACGATCCGAGCCGAAGTTACAGATGTAGATCATCACGGACGCACCGTCGCCAAATGTTATTTACCCGACGGCCGAGATCTTTCTGCGGAAATGGTCAAGATCGGCTTGGCAATTGACTGGCCAAAGTACTCCGGAAGAAAATACACGCATCTGGAAATGCCCAATGTCCGCAAAAGGCTCTTCCTCGCGGACGCCCGCCAAAAGGGTCACATGGACTTATGGTATCAGTATGAGGTTCGCCAGCGGAAGGGGTGAGTACATTCGTTGTACTCGCCATCCTTAAACCGTTCGACCCTTGCAAGATCACGCAACGAAGGTGTGCTTTGTCCGCACAGCAGACACTGATCGACTCACCCCGAATGACCGCTCTGCGGACTTTTCTGCCGTTCGAATTCTTTGACCCAAGGTCCGCTTTGTGCGCTTCGCGACCGAGCAAAAAGCATATGTTCGCTGCTGGGGTGAAGGTGTCTGGATTACGAAAGCGGTCATTGGCGGAGCGATTTTCGCGACATCCAACCGCTCACCCATTCCCTTTCATGGTCGCCGCAGACTTTTTCCTTTTGAACCGCTCTTTCATGAGCCGATCACCTTCCTGCGTTCCGTCATGCCAGGTGCCCATCCATTTATCGAAAGGCAGGGCTCCGTCGGCGTAATTCACCTCAAAATACTTGTGGTGCAGGTAATGTGCATAGGCATGCGTATTCATGGCGGTCCTGTCGCCCAGTTCGATCTTGTCGAACCCAATATGACCGATCACTGCCCCCGTTCCGCTGATCTGCAGATGATAGAGAATCAAGAGGGGATGAGAGGTCACGACCAGATGGATGAGCGTTCCGGACCAATACAGCAGATGCTCGAGCGGGTGCATCGACAGGGACGACCACGGACTTGGGTTGATTGAGTTGTGATGGACCGAGTGCACCCATTTGTAGAGGCGCGGCATATGGGTTAGCCGATGGACAAAATAGAAATGCGCCTCGTGCAGAAGCGGCAGAAGGAGCGCAAAGGCGGCAAGCCAGATCGGATTACTGCTCCATGCTCCCCATGGCCTGATGTTGTTTGCCCAAGCCCAGAGCAGGACCACCTCATAGGCAGTCCAGATGGGCAGACCGCTGAGGAATGTTCGCAATGCGTTGTCGATGCCCTGGTTGCGAAACCAGAAGACGTCGGACGGGTGGTCCGCCGGAAATCTCGCGTTGTATTTGAAGCGATTGCCCTGTCTGCGTTTGATGTAGAGGCGGAGCTCGAGCACACCGAAAAGTATCAGAATCAATGTGGCGTTCCGCAGGAGGAGAAAGCCAATCCAACCCATTTCAAAGGTTTGCAGGTTTTCTCGGCTCGGGGTGAGCCAGAGCCAGAAGACGGTGGCCAACGCGAAGAACAGAGCATTCCAGGGCAAGAGGTAGCCCGGTATCCATTTCAGAATGCGTGCAAGACTCCACGGTGTATCGAGCAGCGGGCCGACGATAAGCGGCGCATTGGGTCGCCAGTTTCCGCGCTTGTCTCGAGAGCCAAATTCCAGATCATCCATGGGGCCAGGCCTCACACGTTCTCGGAGGTGTAGATTTCAAAGCCAAGCGCGACGCGTTGCGCGCCGGCGTCTGCTCCGGCTTTCTTGGCCTTGATCAGCGTGGTGATCGTCTCGCGCGCAAAGGTTTCCATCGGGTGCGAAATCACCATCGTGAGCGTGCCGTCAATGAGGGCGGCGCGGGTCTCGTCGAAAAGCTCATAGCCGACTGCCACAAAGTCGTCCCGCGTCGAGGTATCGCGGAGTGCTGACAAGGCACCCGTGATGCCGCCCCCTGAAATGAACAGCCCACAGAGATCGGGATGTTCCTTGAGAAGCTTCTCTGTGAGTTCGCGCGCGGCGGCGGCAGACTCGTAGGTCGCAAGTGGTTCCAACAGTGTGAAGTCCGCATTGTGCTCGCGAAAGTAGGAGCGAAACCCGCTCTCATTCATTTCCTGATTTCGGTAGCGGAAGTTCCCAAGCAGGACTCCAATCTTCCCCGGGTCGCGTACAATTTTGTCAAAGGCCCAGGCGGCGGTCCGACCTACCTTCCAGTTGTCGAGGCCGATGAAGCTGACATTGCCTGTGGCGGAGAGCGGGGCAATGAGACTGGCGACGGGAACTCCGTTTGCCATGACCTTGTCGATGGCATCGGCGACGATGGGGTGTTGCGCGGCAACAAGGGCGACGGACTCGCAGGTTTCTCCCATGGCAATGAGCCGTTCCGCGACCCGCTCGGGCGAAAGGTCGTCAAGGTATTCCAGAGTGAGGTCTACGGTGTCTTGGCGCCCGGCCTCTGCAGTCATCACCTCGCCGAGGTTGGCATAAAACCGTCTCGATTGCTGTTGCAGAAGAATTCCGATTCTGTGTGTTTGGCGATGCGCGCTGACCGCATGTTGAATGGTTCCAACGCCATAAAAACCGATCTCCTGAGCCGCGCCCAGAACACGCTCGCGGGTCGGTGCACGGACCGACTCAGGCTGATTCAAGACCCGGTTCACCGTTGAGACGGAAACACCGGCGGCAGTGGCAAGATCCGGGATTGTAGGGCGTTTCACGAGGAGTTTCCATCTCATTTCGTTTCAAAAAGGACGTCTCATGAGCTGAAATGAGACGAAATGTGTAACATGATTTAGATATTCTTGATTTGATCCATGTCAAACTGTCAACAAAAAAAGAGTGAAATTGGCGGACCGCAGGTTGTGTCCGTTGCTCACAAGGGAGGGGACCACATGGACGATCTGGAATACGGAACCCGGGACAAGCGCGGCAACTGGACGCCGAACGCGACTCTTGAAATTGCCCCCTTCTGGCGCGGCAAGTGGGACCAGATGGGCCATTTCCTGAAGGACTACATCTGGCCATGGAACGCCTTCCACATGGCCACGGCGCTACTCTATTGGGTTTTCGTCATCCCCGATGTCGAAGTGATGAAAACGATCTCTTGGGGCTGGGCGCTCTATCTCTTCGCGGTCAACGCGATCGGGATCTTCCTGCTCTACGGCGCGATCGAGCTATTCTTTTACGTCAAGCGCAAGCAGGAAACCCGGTTCAAGTACAACGCCAAGTTCCCGTCCGAAAATCCGTCTGACGTCTTTTGGTTCAAGAGCCAGAACCTCGACAACTTCCTGCGGAGCTTCTTCGTCGGCATTCCGATCTGGACGGCGGTCGAAGTTGTTATGTTGTGGTGCTTCGCCAACGGCTACCACGTTTTTGGCTGGCTCGATTGGCAGGACAACTGGGTCTGGCTGATTGCGCTGACATTTCTTGTGCCTGCGATCCACGAGATCCACTTCTTCTGCATTCACCGGCTGATCCATACGCCAACGCTCTATAAGTGGATTCACTCGGTCCATCATAACTCGATCAACCCAAGCCCTTGGTCGTCCCTGTCGATGCACCCGGTCGAGCATCTGCTCTATTTCGGTGAAATCGTCTGGCACCTGATCATCCCGTCGAACCCGATCGTGATGATGTTTAACAGCCATGCTGTAGGCTATGGAGCGCTGAACGGGCATATCGGTTTCGACAAGCTTGAGATCACGGAAGATACGCCGCTCGATAGCCACGCCTACGCCCACTACCTGCATCATAAATATTTCGAAGTGAACTACGGCGCCGATGGCCTTGTGCCGCTCGATAAGTGGTTCGGCTATTGGCACGACGGCTCGAAAGAAGCCGACGAGGCGATGAAAGCCCGGTTCCGCGCCAAGAAAGAGCGGATGAAGGCGAAACAGGCACAAGCAACACTGGCTGAATGACTGTGTTCCGGGTGTGCAGAGGAGGCACGCCCGGCGACCTGTAGCCAAAAAACCGCCGCGACGTCGGCACCAAAGGGGAGGAGACCCAAATGAAACTGACCAAAGTCCTTGCAGTGACCGCTGCTGTTGCCATGAGCGCGACCTTCGCAGTCGCACAAGATGGCGGACCGAATATCTTTGTTGTCGGCGGCAAGCCCGACGATCCGTTCTGGTCGCGCGTCAAGCTCGGTGCCGAGCACGCGGGCAAGGTCGCCGAAATGCACGGCGGCTCGGTCACATGGCTTGGTCCGCAGAACTATGACAACCTCGGCCCGGATGCCGCGGAACTGATCCGTCAGGCCATCGACCAAGGCGCTGACGCCATTGTTGGCCCGAACTGGGTCCCTGAAGCCATGGACCCTGCTTTCCAGGCCGTCGTTGATGCGGACATCCCGCTGGTCATCTATAACGCCGGTGGCATCGAAGCTGCTGATCGTCTGGGCGCGATGAACTATGTCGGTGCCGTAGACTACAAATCCGGCGAGGCAGCTGGTATCTATCTTGCCGAAGCAGGTCAGACCAACGGTGCATGCGTGAACACGCTGCCGGGTGCGGCCAATATCGAAGCTTTCTGCAACGGCTTCAACGACGGTATGGCCTCTGCTGGCGGGACCAGCTCTGTTCTGCAACTGCCTGCGACCGCATTTGGCGACAGCACCGCAGTGGCACAGGCAGTGCGCGCGCACCTGCTGCAGAACCCTGACATCAACGCGCTGTTCGCGATTGGCGATCAGGATACCAACGCAGCAATCAGCGGCATCCAGCAGGCAGGCAAAGCGGGTGAAGTTCAAATCTGCGGAATGAACTTCAATGACTCGATCCTTGCTAACATCCAAGCCGGCACCCAGGCCTGCGCAATTGACCAGCAGGGCTACCAGCAAGGGTTCTTCGCAACGTCGATCCTGATCAACCACGTGCAGTACGGCACTACGATCCCAACCCGTGAGATTCTCACCGGCCCGGGCATCGTCGATTCCAGCAACGTTGATCTGGTGATCGCAGGCGTCGAAGCCGGCGCACGCTAATCCTCCCAAGTGGTCGCCCGGTCAAGGCTGGGCGGCCACACCAAACCTCAGAACCTCAGTCGTGGATCCCTACAGATGACGTCCCAGACACAAACCAGAGCAGCGCGCTTTTCGCTCGGCGCACTCGCCCGGCGCCCGGAGACCGGATCGCTGATCGGTTTCGTTGTCGTGTTCATATTTTTCGCTTCTCTTGGCGGTTCGGTTTTCATGGGCGCCCCCGGCTGGTCAAGCTGGCTGAACATAGCCGCCGAGGTGGGCATCATCGCCTTGCCGGTTGGGCTCTTGATGATTGCGGGTGAATTCGACATTTCGGTCGGTTCGATTGTTCCGGCATCGTCCATGATGACTGCGATGCTTGCCGGCCACTACGATCTGCCAGCGCTGGTTGCCATCTGCGGAGGTCTCGGCGTCGGTTTGCTGATCGGCTTCATCAACGGCCTACTGGTCACGCGCACAACCATTCCGTCGCTCATTGTGACCATCGGGGTCATGTTCGCGGTGATGGGGCTTACGCTTGGGTTTGCGGTGCTGATCAAGGGCTCGACCTCTGTGTCTTACGTGCCGGCACCTCTGGCAAAGACAATGCTCGGCCAGTTCATCAACTTCATGTTCAGCGTGACAATCTTCTGGTGGCTCGGGTTTGCGGCAGTCTTCTTCTACGTGCTGCACATTTCTCCCATCGGGAACTGGATCTTCGCCGTTGGTGGAGATCGGGAAAGCGCGCGCAATGCGGGTATTCCGACCGCCCGTGTCACCATCGGCCTATTCATGGCGTCGGGCTTTTGTGCGGCCTTCGTCGGTGTGGCCCAAGTCATGACCTACCAGCAGGCCCAGGTTGCCGGCGGTCAGGCGTTCATCTTCAACTCGATCATGTGCGTGGTGATTGGCGGGGTTCTCTTGACGGGTGGGGCAGGGTCCATCGTTGGCATTCTTCTGGGCACGATGACGTTTGCAGTCGTCAATCAGGGCGTCTTCTTTGCATCTCTCGATCCCAACGTCGGCTCGATCATCGTCGGTGCGCTGCTGCTGGCAGCGGTCCTGTCCAACGACACGTTCCGGGCACTCGCCCTGAGCGCCGCGGCGAAGAAAGGGTAAGGCAATGCTGACAGATCTTCTTCGACGCCCTGCTGCCGCATCCGTTCTCAGTTTGATCGGCGTGCTCGCGTTTTATGTGGTTGTCGGCGGGGTCGATCTCGGAACACTGTTCGGTGCGGCAAGCTGGGTCAACTATGCAGCCCGCATCGGCATCGTCGCGCTGCCGGTCGGTCTTCTGATGATCTCGGGTGAGATCGACATATCCATCGGCGCCATGATCCCCGCGGGTGCCATGACGACGGCGATCATTTCGGGGCATTACGAGCTGCCGATCATCTTCGGAATTTTAGGCGCAATTGGCGTGGGTGTGATCGTCGGCACCATCAACGGCGTTTTGGCGGTGCGGACGAATGTGCCGACGTTGATCATTACTCTGGCGACTTTGGTCGGCATGCAAGGCGTAGTGCTGGCTGGCTCAAAGCTGCTGACGGGCAGCGCGTCAGTACCTTTGACTGCCCCGGACTGGGCCAAGACGATCTTTGGCCAACTCATGTTTGGTGGCTCCCACCAGGTCGTCATTATCTGGTGGGTGATTTTTGCGGTCATCTTCTGGTTCATCCTGCATCAGAGCCGCTTTGGTAACTGGATTTTCGCAATTGGCGGCGACCGGGAGAGCGCGCGCAATGCAGGTATTCCAGTCGACCGTATGACCATCCTGCTGTTCATCGGAACAGCAACAAGTGCTTCTTTTGTCGGCATGTGCCACGCCATGCTGTTCAACTCGGCTCAGGTGTCGGGTGGCATGAATGACATCTTCAACATCATCGTCAGCGTTGTTGTCGGCGGTGTGCTTCTGACAGGGGGCTTTGGGTCCGTGCCCGGAATATTCGTCGGCACGTTGACCTTTGCCATCGTCAACAAGGGCATCGATTTCACCGCTATCGACCGCAACTGGTCGAACCTGATCATCGGGGTGATGCTGCTGGTGGCCGTCGGGATGAACGAAAGCTTCCGAAAACTCGCGCTGAGCGCCGTTACCGGCAAAGGCGGGAAATCCAAACAGAATGCGCCCCGAGGGGCAGCTAACGGGCAAAGTGCCTGAACCAAAATGTCGACCCGTCTGGAGGGACGGGCTTAATAGGGAGGAACTCGACATGAAACTAACCAAAACACTTGCAATGACAGCGACAGCTGTCTGCATGGCCACCGGCGCGTTCGCGCAGGATATCGCCGTGATCGCGGGCTCCATTGAAGATGCTTTCATGGACAAGATCCAGAAGGGCGTTGATGATGCGACCCACATGGTCGAAGCCAACGGCGGCTCTGTGCAGTATCTGCGCACGCAAAACTATGAAAACTTCGGCCCTGACCTTGTGACCCTGATCAACCAGGCTGTTGCACAGGGCGTTGACGGCATTGCGATCCCGGTCTGGGTTCCGGATGCTCAGATCCCCGCGCTTCAGGCTGCAGCTGACGAAGGCATCGTCATCATGCAGTACAATTCCGGCCTGCCGGTTAAGGATGACATCGGCGCTGTGAACTACTTCGGTTCTGACGAATACGCGGCCGGCTTCGGTGGCGGCAAGTATCTGGCTGAGAACGGCGCGACCCACATTCTGTGCCACATCCAGGTGCCCGGTGCGATCAACCTCGAAGAACGTTGCCGTGGTGTGACCGATGGAGCCACCGAAGCAGGTGCAACTGTGACCGTTCTGAACACGCCCGCAAACCTCGACGGTGACGTCACGGGTACTGCCGAGGCGCTGAAGGCGGAATTCATTGGTGATCCTTCGATTGACGCAATGGTGTCCTGTGCCGACTTCGGTGCAGCCGCGGGTGCCAATGCCGTCGAGCAGACCGGCCTCGACATTATGGTCTCTGCCTTTGACTTCTCCCCGGCATCGCTGGAGCGGATTCAGGCTGGTACCCAGACCATGGCCATCGACCAGCAGCCCTACCTACAGGGCTTCCTGGCCACGTCCATGCTGTTTGCGCATCTGAAGTTCGGCACCGAGATCTCTACGGATCCGGTCCTGACTGGCCCTGCAATCATCGATGCGTCCAACGTTGACGCAGTGATTGCTGGTGCGGCTCTGGGCGCACGTTAATCCAACGCGATCCTCGGCCGGTCAGATCGGCCGAGGATCATCCACTTTAAATTTGGGACATCGAAGCAATGGCTGACAGCACCACCAAACAAGACACAAAGGCGAACGGAGGCTTTTCATTCCTGAGCCTGTTCCGTCGTCCAGAGGCCGGTGCCGCCGCTGGTTTCGTCCTGATTTTCATTTTCTTTGCCTATTTCGGCGTGGATAAGAACTTTCTGACCGCGCTTGGGTCTTCGACCTGGCTCAACTTTGCGTCCAAGGTTGGGATCATTGCCATCCCAATCGGGTTTCTCATGATTGCAGGTGAGCTGGACATTTCAGTGGGCGCCATGATCCCCGCGGGAGGTATTGTTCTCGCCATGTCGGTTGAGATATTCGGCTTTAACATCTGGCTCGCTGTTTTGATGAGTTTTGCCGTGGCTGCTTTCATCGGCTGGGTCAACGGGATGCTTGTTACCCGGACACAAGTGCCGTCGCTGATCGTGACACTGGCGACTTTGTTCGTCGTGGCAGGTCTGAATGCATACATATCAAAGCAGATCGCTGGAACGACGCAGCACAGTTTGCCCGACGCCGGCGTCGTCTCAGAATTCCTGATGGGGGACTACCATTCCTTGATCTTGGGCGAGGGTGACGGTGCAATCACCATCTTTCGTAGTCTGCAAAGCTCCTTCTTCATCTGGATCGCAGTTGCAATCGCATGTTTCTACGTTTTGCACATTTCCCCTTGGGGCAATTGGATATTCGCTATGGGCGGTGACCAGGAAAGCGCGCGCAATGCCGGCATCCCTACCAACCGCCTAAAGATCGCTCTCTTCATGCTGTCAGCGATGGCTGCTGCCCTTGTCGGAATGACCGAGGCCGTCTTGGCGAACACTGCAAGTACAACGACTCAATTCGGGATGATCTTCAATACGATTATCTGCGTCGTGGTTGGCGGTGTTCTTTTGACAGGCGGTTTCGGTACCGTGACCGGTACGATCTTCGGGACACTCACCTTCGGCATCGTCTTCCAAGGGATCAACTTCACGGCCTTCGATAAAGACCTCAATATGCTGTTCATTGGAACGCTTCTGCTGGTGGCGGTCCTGATGAACGACACATTCCGAAACATCGCAACCAACGCGTCAACCACGAAGAAAAAGTAGAGGACCAAGTAGATGTCAGACAAAACACCTGTTCTGGAAATGAGAGGCGTCGACAAGAGCTTTGGGCCCATCGACGTTCTTCACGAAATCACTCTGAAAGTGAACGAAGGCGAAGTCCTTTGTCTGCTTGGCGATAACGGTGCCGGCAAGTCCACGCTGATCAAGACGCTGTCAGGCGTGCATGCACCCACCAATGGCGAGATGCGCATGGACGGCAAACCGGTCAGTTTCGCAAACCCGCGCGAGGCGCAGAGCATGGGCATCGCAACTGTGCACCAGTTCGGCGGAACCTATCCGTTGATGTCCATTGGCCGGAACTTCTTTGCCGGGGTTGAGCCCACCAAGGGTTTTGGTCCTTTTAAGGTGTTTGACCGCGCCAAAGCCAACCGGATCGCGGTCGAAGAGGTCCAGAAGATGGGCATCACCCGCATCACGGATGGTGACCGCCTTGTTGGCGGCCTCTCGGGTGGTGAACGCCAGTCCCTCGCGATTGCCCGCGCGGTGTATTTCGGGGCGCGCGTTCTGATTCTTGATGAGCCAACGGCGGCCCTTGGTGTGAAGCAAGCCGCTCACGTGCTGCGGATCGTGAACGAGGCCAAGCGGCGCGGTCTGGCGGTGATTTTCATCACGCACCAGGTCATGCACGCGATGGCGGTGGGCGATCACTTCGCGGTTCTGATCCGCGGTGCCATCGCCGCCGATTTCCGCAAGGGCGACAAGACCCGCGAGGAGATCGCTGACCTGATGGCCGGAGGGGAGTCCATGGCCGATCTCGAGGCGAACATCGAGGGCTACATGGAGACCCACGACGGCCACGTGCCCGAACCAGCACATTGATTATGGACCGGGCGCCAGGGCGTCCGGTTGCAGAGAAAACAACCTGACGGGCGGCATCGTAACCAGCCCGATATCTGTGGAGACTGACGTGACAACGAGAATAGCTGTAATCGGCGCGGGACTAATGGGTGCCGACCATGCCGGGATCGTGGCCCAGGACATGCCCGGTGCTGCGCTTCAGCTGGTGTGCGATATGGATGCGGGTCGCGCGCGGGCGGTCGCCGATACGCATGGGGCGGTTGATATCGCGACAGATCCCGAAGCGGCCATTTCGCGCGATGATGTGGACGCAGTGATTGTCGCCTCACCGGACGTCACCCATGCGCCACTCTCGAAAGCCTGCATTGCCGCCGGCAAGCGCGTGCTGTGCGAAAAGCCGCTGTCGCAGAACCCAGCCGAATGCATGGAGGTCATGGCCGCCGAAGAAGCGGCAGGCGCGCGCCATGTCATGCTGGGTTTCATGCGGCGCTACGATCAATCCTACGTCGAGATGCGCGCGGCGCTGCAAGACGGCACGCTTGGCCGCGCGTTGATGATGCACAATTTCCACCGCAACGTGGAAACGCCTGCCGCCGATTTCACCGGTGCCATGGCGATCACCAACTCGGCGCCCCACGAGTTCGACGTGGTCCGCCATGTGCTCGGCACCGAATACGCCAGCATCACCGCTCACCAGCCCAGGCGTTCTGACGACCGTGTCGCCCCCGTGGTGATGGTGCTCGAGACGACCGATGGCCAGCTTGTCACCATCGAGATCAACAACAATGCGGCCTATGGCTATGACGTGCGGGCCGAGCTTGTTGGCGAGGTGGGGAGCGTGGCGATGAATAATGTCGCCTACACGCGCACAGACATGAAACTCAGCAACGCCACCCGCTACGACGCCGATTGGCGCACGCGCTACCGCGAGGCCTATGTGCGCCAGAACCGCGATTTCCTGCGCTTCGTTGAAACCGGCGTCTTTCCCGAAACGGCCAGCGATTGCTGGGACGGATACTGCGCGGCGAAGGTTGCCGAGACGGGCGTAAAGGCACTGGAGACAGGCACCAAACAGGCGGTCGAGATGATCGCGAAACCGGAGTTCTACGCATGAAGCTGGGCTTTGTAACCGACAGTCTGGGTGGGATGTCTTTCACCGAGATGATGGACCACGCTGCACGTATGGGCGTGTCTGGTGTCGAGGTGAACACTTGCGGCTGGTCCACCGCGCCACATTGCAAAATGGACGACTTGCTCGGGAAGCCCGATGCTCAACAGGCGTTCAAGGCCGAGTTCGACCGGCGCGGCCTTGAGGTCATCAGCTTCAACGCCAACGGCAACCCGCTGCATCCGACCGATCCCAAACAGGGCGAAGACCTGAAAAAGACCATCCGTCTTGCGGGTGAGATGGAGGTGAAGACCGTCTGCACTATGTCGGGTCTGCCTGCGGGCTCGGCCAAGGACATGATGCCAAACTGGGTCGTGTCGTCCTGGCCACCTGAGACGCAAGAGATCCTGCGCTACCAGTGGGAAGAGAAACTGATCCCGTTCTGGACCGAGGTGGTCCAACTGGCCAAGGACAACGGCGTCGAGAAGATCGCACTCGAACTTCACGGCAACCAGTGTGTCTACAACGTTCCCTCCCTGAGAAGACTTCGCGAGGCGGTCGGGCCCATCATCGGGGCGAACCTCGACCCCTCGCATCTTTTCTGGATGGGGGCTGATCCGCTCATCGCCGCCGAAGCCCTTGGCGAAGCTGTTTACCATGTCCACGCCAAGGACACCTTCCTGAACGCCCCCGTGCAGGCCACCACAAGCCTGTTGGAGAACGGCTCGCTCATGGACATCCCGGCACGCAGTTGGTCCTACATCACGCTTGGTTTCGGTCATGGCGAGGAATGGTGGCGGCAGTTCTGCTACCGGCTGAAGATGGGCGGTTATGACGGTTGGCTGTCGATCGAGCACGAGGACGTCCTGCTCAACTCGCTCGAGGGGCTGGAAAAGTCCGTCGAGCTTTTGAAGGGCGTGATGCCCTCCGCACCTGCTGATTTTAAACCACAAGACATCTGAGGAGAGATGCCATGGCCGATTGGGTAGATGCCTGCGCCGCAGACGATATCGACGAAGAAGATGTAATCCGCTTCGATCATGGATCGCGGACTTTCATCATCGTGCGGGACCACGAGGACAATTACTACTGCACCGACGGGCTGTGCACCCATGAGGACGTGCATCTTTCTGACGGCCTCGTTGTCGAGGCGACGATCGAATGCCCTAAACATTCGTCGATCTTCGATTGCACCAATGGCGAAGTGGAAACGCCGCCCGCCTGCGAAAACCTGCACACCTATCCCACCAAGGTCGAAGGTGGCCGGGTGTTCGTGGAGATCTGATCGATGCCGTTCCAACTCGCCGCCTGCGCGGAAATGCTCTGGCAGGACAAGCCCATCCATTGGCGTGCAGCCCGACTGCACGAGATGGGCTTTGGCGTGGGACTTTGGAACTGGCCAGCCTGGGATCTGGACGCGCTGGAGAAGACAGGTGCTGTCTTCACGATCATGAACGGCTACCTCGAAGGGCGTCTGGCCGATGCGGAGGGGGCCGACGTGCTACTGAAATCTGCGCGGGAGACAGCGCAGGTTGGAAAGCGGTTGGGCGCACACCGGCTGAACTTGCACGGCACCGGCCTTGGCGACCTGGGGATCCCCATTCAGCAGATGGCCCATGTCGCACCCGGCATGTGGCTACGCGCTCGCGATACGCTGCACCGCATTTGCGATCTGGCTGAAGAGGAAGGTGTGACCTTCACGCTGGAAAACCTTAACCTGCGTGAACATCCCGGCTGCCCATTCAATTCGACGGCGGATGTACTGTCGCTGGTAGCCGCCGTGGACCGGCAGCAGTTACGCATCAATCTCGATCTCTACCACACCCAAATCGGTGAGGGCGACGTGATCCGCCACGCCAAGGCCTGCCTTCCGTGGATCGGTGAGATTCAGGTGGCCGACAATCCAGGCCGGTGCGAGCCGGGCACGGGTGAGATGAATTGGCCCATGATCGCGCGGGCTCTGGCTGACATGGGCTATGTCGGTCCGGTCGGAATGGAAGCCTTCGCAAAGGACAACCCGGAAGACGCATTGGCCTCCTTCCGGGCTGCGTTCACGGTGTAGATGATGGAGCGGATTGTCATCATCGGCGCAGGGGAGTGTGGCATCCGAGCTGCCTTCAGCTTACGCGAACAGGGCTTTTCCGGCACCGTCACGCTAGTGGGCGACGAGCCTGCGCTGCCTTATGAGCGACCGCCGCTTTCCAAGGGTAAAGACGGCGCATTGAAGCCGATCCGGCCAGAGGAAGCCTACGCCGAGGCGGGAATCGATCTTCTCAGGGGCATGCGTGTGGATCGTATCGACCCAGCGTCACGATGCGTCTTTCTTCAGTCAGGCGAGAGCCTGACCTATGATGCGCTCCTGCTCGCAACTGGGTCACGTGCGCGGCTCTTCCCGACGATGGAGGGATGCCTGACGCTGCGAACCGATGCGGACGCAGATGCGATTTTTCAGAGCGTGAAACCCGGATCGACGATGGGGATCATTGGTGGCGGGTTCATCGGGCTGGAACTTGCCGCGGTGGCCAGCGGGCTGGGCGCGGAGGTGACCGTCTTCGAGGCAAGTGATCGTCTTCTGGCCCGCGCTGTCCCTGCAAAAATCGCGGGTATGGTCGCCACCCGGCACCACGCCGAAGGCGTCACGATCCGCACGGGCGTTAACGTGTTAGCAGCGACTGGCTCGACGGTTTCGCTGTCGGACGGGGAGACCCTGATATTTGATCAGGTTGTTGCAGGCGTCGGGTCAGAGCCGAATACCGAACTGGCCGAAGCCGCCGGGCTGGACGTCGATAACGGCATCCATGTGGACCACAATTTCAGAACATCCGATCCGCACATCTTTGCAGCAGGGGATTGCTGCAATTTTGACTGGCGCGGCGCGCGCATTCGTCTGGAAAGTTGGAAAGCTGCACAGGACCAGGGCGCCTTTGTCGCGAGTGCGATGTTGGGCAACGCGGGCAGCTATGGAAGCGTGCCGTGGTTCTGGTCTGACCAGTACGATCTCACGCTGCAGGTCGCTGGGCTATTCGATCCGGCCCTGGCGATCACCCGGCGACCAACCGAGGACGGTCAGTGCATCGTCTTCCAATGCAACGCACAGGGGCAGCTTTTGGCGGCGGCTGGCATTGGACCGGGTAACAGCATCGCCAAGGACATTCGTATTTTCGAGAAACTGATCGAGCGCGGTGCGCCGCTCGACCCCGGCCTGCTGGCCGACGCCTCACAGAATATCAAACGGCTGCTTCGGGCAGCCTGAACGACAAGGAAGACAGCCATGTATCATAACCGCCCCCACGTCGAAGACATTCGCGCCATGAAGAAGCGCGGCGAGAAGATCTCCATGCTCTTCGTCACAACGCCCGAGGAAGCCGCTGCAGCCAATGCCGCCGGCATTCACATGCTGTCGATCGAGGGCAAGTTCTTCGACGCCGAGATGCGCGAAGCTGCCGGTGATTGCTTTGTGCAAGTTGGGCTCCCTTATGGCGGCTGGGGCCGTTTCGAGGGCCGCCCAATCGCCACCGGTGAGGACTACCTGCGCGCCGCGTTCCACTATGCCGGGATTGGTGGCGATGCGTACTATTGCTCGGCCAGCTACGACATACAGAAGCTGCTCTGTGACAATCACCTGCCCGTCGTCGGCCATATCGGTCTGATCCCGTCCTACATCACCTGGACTGGCTGGCGTGCAGTCGGAAAGACGGCGGATGAGGCCGAGGCACTCTGGCGGCACACCCAGATGCTGGAAAAGATCGGTGTCTTCGGGGCGGAACTGGAGGTCGTGCCAGATCGCGTTGCAAAGTTCCTGACGGAAAATTCGTCTCTCATCATGTTGGGTATGGGCGCGGGCAAATATGCCGATGCACAGTACCTCTTCACCGAGGATGTCTGCGGCTACGGCAAGAACCACAAGCCGCGCCACGGCAAGGTCTATCGCAACTTCGCGCCTGAATTTGAGCGCTTGCAAAACGAGCGCATCGCGGCGTTCAAAGAATACAAGGCCGATGTGGATAGTGGCGGATACCCCGCTGCCGAACACACCGTGCCGATCAAGGATGACGAGTTCGACGCCTTCATGAAAAAGGTGCAGGGCTGATGCTCAGGATCGGTTGCGTCGGCTACGGCACGGGCGGACAGCATTTTCACACGCCGTTCATCGCGGCGGCGGAGGGTTGCGCTTTGGCGGGGATCGTCGCGCGGGCTGAAGCAACGGTCGCCAAGGCGCGCGCCGACTGGCCCGATGTGCCGATCTTCCCGAGCCTGACCGCGATGATCGAGGCTGGCGTGTGCGACGCGGTGACGATCACTACACCGCCGCAGACGAGGCGGGAGCTGGTCCTCGAGGTGATCGCGGCCGGACTGCATGTGATCGCCGACAAACCCTTCGCACCAAATTACGACGCCGCAATGGAACTGGACGCGGCGGCGAAGGCTAAGGGCGTGACGCTGGGCGTCTACCAGAACCGCCGGTTCGATGCTGATCTACAGACCCTGAAAAAGATCATCGATGATGGTCGGATCGGCAAAGTCTGGCGGATCGAAAGCCGTATGGATCAGGATAGCGCCGAAACAATCGAACGGGGGCCGACAGGTGGACTTTTGCGAGACCTTGGCAGCCATGTCGTCGATCAGATGGTCTACCTTCTAGGACCTGTTGCGTCGGTCGATGCCCAACTTGATGCGTTCGATTTCCCGGAAGGCCTCACTGATGTCAGCTTTACCCTGACGCTACGCCACACAAGCGGTGCACACAGCCACGTTTCGGCCTGCAAGATGAACTTTATCGACGACCGTGAACTGCGCGCCATCGGTGATAAGGGCAGCTATGTGTCCAAGACCATCGACATTCAGGCGCAGGACATTTTTGCGGGCAAGCGGCCCGCTGATGATCTGGCGGCCTGGGGCTACGAGCCCGAGGCGAACTGGGGCACGCTGCGCACCGAAAAAGGTGCAGAGCGCATGCCGTCCGAACAGGGTCGTTATCACGACTATTACACGGCATTTGCAGCCGCTGTACGAGACGGCACCCCGCCTCCCGTGACCGCTGAGACCGGCGCACGCACCTTAGCCATTCTCGATGCCGCGCGCCAAAGCGCCGCCGAGGGTCGGTCCATCTCACTCTGACAGGCAAGAAAGACGAGCCACATGTTGAAAGTAGGACTACTAGGGGCAGGAAGAATTGCGGGCGTTCACGCCACCGCCATCTCAAGCCACACGGACAGCACGCTGGTTGCCGTTTCGGACTATGTCGCGACCAATGCCGAGACCTTGGCGGCGCAGTATGGCTGTGCCGTGCGCACGACGGAGGAGATCATCGCCGACGGCGAGATTGACGCTGTGCTGATCGCCACGTCGACCGACACCCATTCCGACCTGATCGAGGCCGCAACGGCTGCGGGCAAGGCGGTGCTTTGCGAAAAGCCGGTGGACCTCAGCCTAGAACGCGCGCGCGCATGTCAGGCTAACATCGCGGGCCACGGCCAGCCGGTGATGATCGGGTTCAATCGTCGGTTTGACCCAAGCTTTGGGGCGCTGAAGGCGGCGCTGGATGCGGGCGAGATCGGCAAGCCCGAGCTTCTGTCCATCACGTCGTTCGATCCGGCCCCGCCACCTGTGGCCTACATCAAGGTCTCGGGCGGGCTGTTCCGGGACATGATGATCCATGATTTCGACATGGCGAATTTCATCATGGGCGAAGCGCCTGTTTTGGTCATGGCAACCGCCTCCTCCATTGTCGATCCTGCGATAGGCGAGGCCGGAGATGTGGATACCGCCGTGGTCACGCTCACCTATGTCGACGGACGCATTGCCGTCATCAAGAACTCCCGCCGTGCGGTCTATGGCTATGACCAGCGGGTCGAACTGCTGGGGTCCGAAGGCCTTCTTCAGGCCCAGAACATGCTGGAAAATACCGTGGTCAAGTCGACAACTGCCGGCGTGACCGGGGCAAAGCCGACCTTCTTTTTCCTGGAACGCTACATGCCCGCTTATGCCGCCGAATGGGCCGCCTTCGTGGCGGCCATTACTGACAAGAGCCCCATGCCGGTGACCCTCGACGATGGTGTCGCGGCGCTTGCCATGGCCGAGGCGGCGACACGCTCGGCCAAGACCGGCGCACCGGTCGGCTTGGTCGATCTCTGACAGGCCAAACCAAAAACTGAAAACGAAGAAAGACTGATACGACATGAAGACCGGCCTCGCCCTTCGCGTTCGCTGCAAATCCCGCCGCGGGATCGTCTCGGCGATCTCGACCTTTCTGGCGGAGCAGGGATGCAACATCACCGACAGCGCGCAATTCGATGATGCCGAAACGGGATCCTTCTTTATGCGTGTCAGCTTCAGGTCGGAAGAGGGCAGTGGCCTCGACGATCTGACCGAGGCCTTCGCCCCCGTCCGCGACAACTTTGACATGGATGCCGAGTTCTTTGACGAGGCGACAAAGCGCAAGATAGTCATCATGGTGTCCCGCTTCGGGCATTGCCTGAACGATCTGCTGTATCGCTGGCGGATCGGGGCGCTGCCGATCGACATCGTGGCCGTGATCTCGAACCATATGGACTATCAGAAAGTCGTGATGAACCACGACATCCCGTTCCACTGCATCAAGGTCACCAATGAAAACAAGCCAGATGCAGAGGCGCGGATCATGCAGGTCGTCGAAGACACCGGCGCAGAGCTGATCGTGCTGGCCCGCTACATGCAGATCCTGTCCGATGCGATGTGCCGCAAGATGTCCGGGCGGATCATCAACATCCACCACTCGTTCCTGCCGTCGTTCAAGGGGGCCAATCCCTACAAGCAGGCCTTCGAGAAGGGTGTGAAGCTGATCGGGGCGACATCACATTACGTCACCGCCGATCTCGACGAAGGTCCGATCATCGAACAGGACACGATCCGTGTCACACACGCGCAATCGCCAGAGGATTACGTGTCGCTTGGGCGCGATGTCGAAGCGCAGGTCTTTGCGCGGGCCATCCATGCCCATGTGAACGGCAGGGTCTTCTTGAATGGAAACAAGACGGTGGTCTTTCCGCCGTCGCCGGGCTCCTACGCCTCGGAACGCATGGGTTAGGAGGCAGACATGTCCAAGACACTTGATCTTATCACAATCGGCCGGTCCTCGGTTGACCTCTACGGAGCGCAGATCGGCGGGCGTCTGGAGGATATGGGCTCGTTCGACAAGTATATCGGCGGATCGCCCACCAACATTGCCTGCGGGACGGCACGGCTGGGGCTGAAGTCAGCGGTGATTACAGGCGTCGGTGACGAACACATGGGGCGGTTTATCCGCGAGCAGCTGGAACGCGAAGGTGTGAATACAGCGGGCGTCAAGACTGACCCCGACCGGCTGACGGCGCTCGTTCTGTTGGGCATTCGAGATCAGGAACAATTCCCGCTCATTTTCTATCGCGAAAACTGCGCCGATATGGGGCTGACCGTTGATGACATCGATCCCGACTTCATAAAGAGCGCCCGTGCCATTGTGGCGACGGGTACGCATCTGAGCCACCCACAGGTCGAAGCGGCGATCATCAAGGCGCTGGAGATTGCGCGCGAGGCGGGTATGCAGACCGCACTCGACATCGACTACCGCCCGAACCTCTGGGGGGTTGCGGGGCACGGAGAAGGCGAAAGCCGTTTTGTCGAAAGCGCAGCGGTGACAGCAAAACTGCAATCAACGTTGCATCTGTTCGATTTGATCGTCGGCACCGAAGAGGAATTTCATATCGCGGGTGGGACAACCGACACCATCACGGCCTTACGGGCAGTGCGGGCGGTCTCAAAGGCTACTCTTGTCTGCAAGCGCGGCGCGGCAGGCGCGGCCGCCTTCACAGGCGGCATTCCTGACAGTCTCGATGACGGTCAGGCCGGGCCCGGGTTCCCGATCGAGGTGTTTAACGTGCTTGGGGCAGGGGATGGCTTCATGTCTGGCCTGCTCAAAGGCTGGCTCGATGGGGAGGATTGGCCGACAGCATTGAAATACGCCAACGCCTGCGGGGCGTTCGCTGTTAGCCGTCACGGCTGCACCCCGGCTTATCCCTCCTGGGAAGAGCTTCAGTTCTTCTTCCAGCGCGGTATCAAGCGTCCTGATCTGCGCAATGATGCAGAGCTCGAACAGGTGCACTGGGCGACCAACCGTGCGGGCGACTGGTCGTCGGTCAAGACATTTGCCTTTGACCACCGCCTCCAACTTGAAGAGATGGAGGGCTACACGCGCGAAAAAGGGTCTGCGTTCAAGGAATTGTGTCTCGACGCGGCTTTGAAGGTGCAAAACGGTCAGCCGGGTTACGGCATCCTTTGCGACAATCGCATCGGGCGATCCGCGCTTCACCGTGCCACTGGCTCAGGTCTTTGGATCGGTCGCCCGACCGAGCTTCCCGGATCGCGGCCAATCGACTTCGAGCCCGAACTGGGCGAAGATCTTGGTCGCCTGCGGGAATGGGCGCGGGAAAATGTCGTCAAACTACTGGTTTTCTGCCATCCCGATGATGACGAGAAGGCTGCGAAGATGCAGATCGCGCGGGTCAAGCGGCTGTTCACCGCAGCGCGGCGAAACGGGCTGGAGTTCTTGCTTGAAATCATTCCGTCGAAGGTTGGCCCGGTGGACGACACGACCTCGGCGACCTTGATCCAGACCTTTTATGACGCGGGCGTCTATCCTGACTGGTGGAAGCTGGAGCCGTTCAAGACAGACGCGGCCTGGGCCAATGCCACAGCCGCTATCGAGCGCAACGATCCGCGAACGCGCGGCATCGTGGTTCTGGGACTCGACGCCCCCGAGGCGGAACTGGCTGCCAGTTTCGCGCTGGCCGCTAAACAGCCTCTGGTCAAAGGCTTCGCCGTCGGCCGAACGATATTCGGTGACGCTGCCCGCGCTTGGCTGTCGGGCAAGATGACAGATGATGAGGCCATCTCCGAAATGACAGAGAACTACGCGCGCCTGTGCGGCATTTGGGACAAGGCCCGCAACCAAGCCACGGAGGACGCGGCATGACAACAACGATCCGACTGACCGCCGCGCAGGCGCTTGTTCGCTATCTTACGGCCCAACTGACCGAAAACGGTGAGCCGTACATCGCAGGTGTCTGGGCGATATTCGGTCATGGCAACGTGGCGGGACTGGGCGAGGCGCTTTATGCCTCGCGCGATGCGATCCCGACATACCGTGGCCATAACGAGCAAACCATGGCCCATGCCGCGATTGCCTATTCCAAGCAACTGGCGCGCCGCCGTGCCATGGCGGTGACGTCGTCCATCGGGCCGGGAGCCACGAACATGGTGACGGCCGCGGCGCTGGCCCATGTGAACCGCCTGCCGGTCCTGCTGTTGCCGGGCGATGTTTTTGCGAACCGCGGCCCGGACCCGGTGTTGCAACAGATCGAGGACTTCGGCGACGGGACGGTGAGCGCGAATGATGTCTTTAAGCCTGTCAGCCGGTATTTCGACCGGATCACCCGGCCCGAGCAACTTTTGACGGCCTTGCCGCGCGCCTTCCGCACACTGACCGATCCGGCGGAGTGCGGGCCGGTGACGCTGGCTTTCTGCCAAGACGTGCAGGCCGAGGCCTATGACTATCCTGTCAGCTTCTTCGAGCCGACGACCTGGCATCAGCGCCGCATCCGCCCAGATGCAGATGAACTCGCCCGCGCGGCCCGCGCGATCATGGCGGCAAAGCGCCCGGTGATCGTTGCTGGAGGAGGCGTACACTATTCTGGCGCAACCGACGCGCTCGCGGCGTTTGCCGAGGCGCACAACATGCCGGTGGCCGAGACCCAGGCCGGCAAGTCCGCGCTGCCCTGGGATCATCCGTTGAACCTTGGACCAATCGGCGTGACGGGTGGGGAACCTGCCAACGCCATCTGCGCGGAGGCCGATCTGATCCTCGGCATCGGCACGCGGTTCCAGGATTTCACGACTGGCTCTTGGGGGCTCTTCGCCAATCCAGCGCGCCGCATTATTAGCCTGAACGTGCAGGCCTATGATGCGATGAAACACGGCGCGCTTCCAGTGCTGGCAGATGCCAAGGTGGGTCTCGCTGATCTGTCATCAGAGCTTGAGGGACAGCCCTTTGACACCGATGCTACGTCGCTGAAATCCAGCTGGTTCGCGAAGGTTGATCCGATCACGGCGGCGCCGGATGCCTCAAGTAGCGAAGCGGTAGGCAATCAAAACAGCAATGCCCTTCCAACCGATATGCAGGTCATCGGGGCCGTCCAGCGTGCAGCGAACGAAAACACCGTCGCCATGTGCGCGGCGGGCACCATGCCGGGCGAGTTGCACAAGCTCTGGAAAGCGGGACGGCCAGGCTCATACCATATGGAATACGGGTTCTCCTGCATGGGCTACGAGATTGCCGGGGCCATGGGCATCAAGATGGCGCAGCCTGAGCGCGATGTAATCTGTTTCACCGGCGACGGCACCTATATGATGGCGAATTCCGAGATGGCGACGGCGGCCATGATGGGCATTTCCTTCACCGTCGTGGTAACAGACAACCGCGGCTACGGGTGCATCAACCGGCTGCAAATGGGCTGCGGCGGGGCGGAATTCAATAATCTGCTCGATCACGCGATTGGCGGTGAAAATTCCAACATCGACTTTGCCAAGCACGCTGAGGCGATGGGGGCCGTGGCCGTCAAGGTCTCGAGCATCGCGGAACTGGAAGAGGCGCTTGCAAAACGCGAGGGCATCAGCGGACCCTACGTGGTCGTCATTGATACCGATCCCTATCCCTCGACTGAACCGGGCGGCACTTGGTGGGACGTGGGCGTGCCGGAAGTCTCGGACCGGCCAGAAGTCAATGCGGCCTATACCGGCTACGTCGAGAACAAGAAAGCGCAGAGGGCAGACTAGTGACCGTCAAGATCGGTATCTCCCTGATAGCCTGGCAGAACGATGACTTGCCGGAGCTTACCGCGACCTTCACCACCGAAGGGGCGATGGAGGATGCCGCGCGCATTGGATATGCGGGCGTCGAGCGGGGTCGTCGAATGCCTGCCGACACCGAAGGGCTACGCGCCTATCTGGACCGGTATGGCGTGGCGCTGTGCGGCGGGTGGTGCTCAGGCAACCTGATGGTCAACGATCTTGCCACCGAGCAGGCCGCGATCCGCGAGCAGGTCGAACAATTCGCCGCACTCAGGGCCCCATGCATCGTCTATGCGGAGTGCTCAAATACCGTCCAAGGGGATCAGGGCACGCCCGTCTCGCGCCGGCCAAAGCTCTCTCGCGATGACATCATGGCCTATGGTGCCAAGCTGTCTGATCTGGCGAAATGGTCCGCAGACCAAGGGGTTGTTCTGTGCTACCATCACCACATGGGCGCCATGGTGCAGGACGCCGAAGACATCGACTGGCTGATGTCGGGCTCCTCCGAGGATCTGACTCTGCTTTTCGACACCGGTCACCTGCATTTTGCCGGGGCCGATCCCTTGGCGGTGCTGGAAAAATGGGGGCACCGGGTTCATCACGTCCACTTCAAGGATGTTCGCCAGCCGGTGCTGGACTGGGTGCGCACTGAGGACAAGAGTTTCTTGGATGGCGTTGCGGCGGGCGTCTATTCGGTGCCGGGCGACCCCGAAGGCTGCATCGATTTCCAGCGCATAACCGACAAGCTAAAGGCGATCGATTACTCCGGCTGGATTGTCGTCGAGGCCGAGCAGGATCCGGCCAAGGCGCCGCCCTTTGAGTATTCCAAGCTTGGATATGAACACATCATTGAAATCTGCGGCCGTTCTGGCCTGACTATAGGCTAGGGAGGCCCACATGCCCGATCTTCTTCGAAAACCCTTCGGCACACGTGGCAAGGTTCACCAGATCACCCCGGAAAGTGCGGGCTGGCGCTATGTTGGCTTCTCGCTCTATCACCTCAAAGCGGGAGATAGTGCAGCAGAGGCCACGGGCGATCGTGAGGTCATCCTCGTGATGGTCGAAGGCAAGGCTGCGATCACCGGCGCTGATCAGGCTTGGGGCGTTTTGGGCGAGCGGATGGACGTCTTTGAGAAAACCCCGCCACATTGCCTGTACCTGCCAAACGGCACCGAATGGGAAGCAAAGGCCGAAACCGATTGCGTTTTGGCTGTTTGTTCCGCGCCGGGGCAGGGGCGGCACCAGGCGCGGCGGATCGGTCCGGATGGCATCACCCTGACCGAACGGGGCAAGGGGACTAACACGCGCCGCATCAACAACATCGCCATGGAGAACGAGGACTACGCTGACAGCCTGCTGGTCACAGAGGTATTCACGCCGGCAGGTCACTGGTCCAGCTACCCGAGCCACCGTCACGACGAAGATGATTTTCCGCGCATCACGTATCTAGAAGAGACCTATTATCACCGCCTGAATCCGGCTTCTGGCTTCGGCATTCAGCGCGTCTACACCGACGATGGCGGGTTAGATGAGACGATGGCAGTCTCGGACGGTGACGTGGTCCTCGTCCCGCGAGGCCACCACCCCTGCGGCGCGCCCTACGGCTTCGAGATGTACTACTTGAACGTAATGGCCGGTCCTCTGCGCAAATGGCGGTTTGTGCCCGCGCCCGAGGTTGAATGGATCATGGAAAGCGATGGTTAGTGATCTGGAGGTGTGGTCACTAACCGCAACGCGGTGTGTGACTGTAGCCGAAAATGTGGCGCTCAGGGTCGGTTATGGGGCTGACTTTGCGATAGCCAATGGCAGCCATGTGCGGTTCTCGCCCGTTCACGTACTTTGCAGCATCCGTCAATTTGGGCTCGAAGCAGTCGTTTGCTGCACTTTGCGCGAGCGTCTGTTATATTACGTCTTACCGGTCGTTCTGTCATACTCGAACCTGAGGCTTTGGAGCGTCAAATTCTATGTTCAGTGTGGTATATTTGGTGGTATGGATCTTGTAGATAATGTTATTATTAATATTTAACACGTAGTTACGAAAAATATATAGTTGCTCCTCAGTCCGCCATTTGGTTAAGTGTCAGGCGACACAGAGTTCTGCTTCCAGCCACAGAACCTTGCCATTTTCGCCTCACTTCCTTCGTCCTGCATTCAGAATGAATTCGTTGATCCCGACTTTCGTTCGGGAAGTTCAGAGCTGATTTGCAGATCAGACGCAGAAGGCGCCTGTTCCTGTTGATCTGCCGCGTGGTGAACGCGGATGGGGCGCGCGGCACTTTTATTCGACAACAGTGGTGCGGCCCGCAGGCGCGGCCGGGGGCATGGAATTGTCTTACGGGATCATCATGCCCCAGGCGCTATCCGAAGGCGGTGAAGGTTCCGCATTCAATCTGCTTTGCCGCACAAAGCGGTTCCTTGCAGCGGACCTCGCGTTGTCGTCTTTGTTTTTGGAACGGAAGGATCATCGAGTTTGGCTCGGGCCTCAGGGCAGGTTTTCCTTGAAAAAGATGTCTAGTTTCAGCGGATCGGGGGGCGCTTGTGGTTCGGACAGGGTGCGGATGGCCCGATCTATCAGGACATCCGGGTCCTGGTCGAATACCGCATCCATTGTTCCGTCCAACAGGGCCTGGCGCGTGTCGGCGGTCAACCCGTGCCCGACGAACACGACATCTTCGCGGCCCTGTTCACGCAGCGCCCGCGCGATCCCGCTTGAGGACCCCCCGACATTGTAGATGCCGACCAGTTCCGGTTCCTGCTCAAGCAGCGATTTCGTGTGGCGGTAGTTTTCACCGGCGTCGTCATGACCCTCGCGTAATCCGATCAGGCGGAGCGCGGGAAACATCTCGTCAATTGCGCTCAGGAAGCCGGCCTCGCGATCGCTGTGGGCACGATAATTGCGGCTGCCTGCGACAAGCGCCACTGACCCCTCGCGCCGTCCCGCCAGCCGCCCGACAAGCCAACCGCCCGTCCGCCCGACCGCGTGGTTGTCAAGCCCGACATGGGCGACGCCCGACCGCTCGCCAAGGTTTGACACGATCGTAACCAGCCTGATGTGTCGTGCCGCGACTTCGGCGGCGGCCGCGCGCACCTCGGGGTGTTCGATGGCGAAAAATGCAATCCCATCCGCCCAGGAGGCGCATTTTCGCAGACCCTGCGCCAGGGCTCCGGCGTCAAAGCTTTCAATGAAATAACACCGAAATACGGGGTCGCCTGGCCCGGACTTCCCGACGCGGTCGCGTACCCGGTCCCCCAAAAGACGCAGGTAAGGGTTCATTCCGGCGGGCAGCAAAACGGCGATGTTCAGCCGTCGGACCGCGCCGATGCTGGCGGCTTCGTCCGCGCCGAGATAGCCGACTGCGCGTGCCGCCTCTAACACCCGGTGGCGCGTTCGCTGGGCCACGCCCTTGCGGCGGTTGATGACACGGTCCACTGTCGCCAGCGACACGCCCGCCCGCGCGGCGATGTCCACAAGAAGCGGCTTGTCCTGCTTGTCCGTCACGATCGTGAGACCTCAAAAACCATCAATTCAATTGTCTGGACCGATCATGCCTGACATTACTAAATTCGTCAAAGCCGCCGTGTTTGACGAGGGATCGCGTCGGTCGTCATTAAGTATACCTCAAAACACGTCATAGGCTCTGGGAGGAGAAAGATGAAGAAACCGTTCAGTCCAAACCGCCGCTCTGTCCTTGCCCTGGGGGGCGCGGCGCTTGCGGCGCCGTTTATCGGTCGCCCGGCATGGGCCGCGTCGACCCTGCGCTACGGTCACAATAACGAGGTCGCCTCGGTCGCCGGTGCGCAGGCCGATTGGTTCGCCGAGGCCTTGGGCCAGACATCCGGCGGCGAAATCGAAGTGCAAGTCTTTCCGAACTCGCAACTTGGTAAACTGCAAGAGCTTGCCGAGGCTGTGTCGCTTGGGACCATCGCGTTCTCGCATAACACTGCCGGTGCGCTCGGGTCGCTCTATCAGCCCTTTGCCGCGCTGGACACGCCCTATCTGTACCGCGACGTTGATCACCTGATGGCGGTGACGGATGTGGAAAGCCCGGTGATGCAAGAGCTGAACAAGGGCCTGATCCAAGCCGCAAATGTTCGCGTGATCTACGCGCATTACTTCGGGCGCCGCAATCTGACCTGCAACAAGGCGGTCATGGGCCCCACTGACCTGCAAGGCACCAAAATTCGCGCCGTGCCTTTCCCGATCTACACTACCGCTGTCGAAGGCATGGGCGCGGTTGCTGTTCCCGTCGACTGGTCCGAGGTGCCGACCGCATTGGCCACCGGCGTTGTTCAGGGGCAGGAAAACCCGGTCAACGTGGTTCTGAACGTCAAGCTTTACGAAGTACAGAGCCATCTGATGCTGACGGGTCATATGTCCAATGCCGAAGTCGTCGTCATGAACGAGGACGTATGGCAGGGCATGTCGGCAACCGAACAGGATGCCGTGCGCGAAGCCGCCAGCCTGACCCGCGAAAAGGCGACCAATGCCATTCTCGACAACGAAGCCGGTGAAACCCAGCAGCTGCGCGAATTGGGCATGACCGTGATCGGCGAAGAAGACGGGTTGGACATCGCGGGTTTCCGCGCTGGGGTGTCGCAACTGGTCGATGAGCGTTTCGGCGCAGAGTACGGGGACCTCTACGCCAAGATTGCGGCGGTTGGTTGATGCCGTCCGAGGTTTCAGCGTTGCGCGCCGCCATCGGGCGGGTGGCCGGGTTCGGGGTGGGGCTTGGTCTGACCCTGCTGGCCCTCATGGCCAGCCTTGTGGTCCTGCAGGTGGCTGCGCGCAACTTTCTGGACCTCGGGTTGCCCTGGGCCGATGAACTGGCCCGGTTTTCCGGGATCGGGCTGGTGTTTCTGACGGTACCGGCACTGGCCGGACGCCAGGTTCTGGTGTCGGTGACCCTGCTGCCTGACCTTCTGAAACCGTCGGTGGCCCGTTGGCTGGCCCTGCTGGCCGATATCGCCACGCTCGCGTTCGGCGTGTTGCTGCTGTGGAGCTTTGCCGAGTTCCTGCCCCGTGCCGGGAAATTCCTGACGCCCGCCATGCGCGTCCCGAACTGGTTCTATTACGCGCTCGCCCTGGCCGGATCGGCGTTCCTGACGCTGGTCGCCCTGGAGCGCATCGTGGCGACGCTGCGCGGTCATGCGCCGTCAGCACCCTATGGCGAGGCTTCTGAGTCCGAGGCGCTGGAGACCACATGACCGCCCTTCTTCTGACCATCTTTGTCCTCCTGCTGGTTGCGGGCGCGCCGATCGCGGTATGCCTTGGCCTGTCCTCGGCGATTGTGATCGTGACGCAGGGGCTGCCGGTCTCTGTGCTTGCGCAGCGCAGCCTGAATGCGCTGGACAGTTCGCCGCTTTTGGCTGTGCCCCTGTTTATCTTTGCCGCGTCGCTTTTGAATGCGACCGGGGTGACAACCCACCTGTTCGACCTTGTGCGCATGGTCCTTGGGCGCATTCGTGGCGCCGTGGCCCAGGTGTCGATTCTGGTGTCGCTGATATTCTCGGGTGTGTCCGGCGCGGCGCTTGCCGATATCGGGGCCCTGGGCAAGATTCAGATCGACCAGATGACCCGCCAGGGTTACAAGCCAGAATTCGCCTCGGGTCTTACGGTGGCGGCTGCAACGATCGGGCCGATCTTTCCGCCTTCGATCCCGATTATCATTTACGCCAGTGTCGCCAATGTTTCCGCCGTTCAGCTTTTGCTGGCCGGGATCGTCCCGGCGTTGCTGCTGACGCTGTTTTTGATGATCCAGGTTGCAATTGTTGCCCGCACCAAATCGCTGCCGCGCGATGACATCGCGGCACGTCCCGCAGATGTTGCGAAAAAGGCTGCCATTTCCTTTCCCGCGCTGCTGGCACCGGTATTGCTGATCGGGGGGCTGATGTCGGGGTATTTCGGGCCGACCGAGGTTGCAGGCGTCACCGTCGCCTATGCCATTGTGATCGGCATCTTCGTCTATCGCAGCCTGACCCTGCGTGGCCTTGTTGCGGCATTGCGGGACACCACCGTTGCCACTGCCAATATCCTGTTCGTTGTGGCGACTGCGGCTCTGTTTGCCTGGGTCCTGACGCTTGACCAGGTGCCGATGAAGGTCTCGGGCCTGCTTCTGGGCCTGTCCGAGAACCCGCTGGTACTGCTGTTGCTGGTGAACTTGCTGTTGCTGGTTGTCGGCATGATCCTGGAATCCATCGCGGCGATCCTCATTATCGCGCCCATCGTTGCACCGGCGCTGACCATGGCAGGAGTTGACCCGCTGCAGCTTGGGATCGTGTTCGTTCTGAACCTGATGATCGGGTTGCTGACGCCACCGGTGGGCATGTCCCTTTATATGATTACCATTATCACGAAGATGCCCATTACCCGCGTCATCGCCGGAGTAATGCCCTTTTTCCTTCCGCTACTTCTGAGCTTGCTGGTCGTAACCGCCGTTCCGGCTTTGTCCACTTGGCTCCCTAACATCTTGATGAATTGAGGTCCCCATGAGCAACCTTCTCGGTCCCATTCGCCAATTGGGTATCGTTGTGGACGATATCGAAGCGGGTATGAAACACTGGTCGAACGTCATGGGCGTGGGCCCCTGGTTTTATAACCCAAAGGTGCCGATCGTGGATTACACCTATGACGGTCAAAGCTATGAGCCGCATAATTCGGTCGCGCTGGCCAATTCCGGCGAGATGCAGGTCGAGCTGATCCAGACGCGCAATGACGTGCCGTCGATGTATCGCGACTATATGCAAAAGGGGCTGCGCGGGTTGCAGCATGTCGCCTTTTGGACGACCGAATTTGACGCTGATCTTGCCATGATGCGGGCGCGCGGCTTTACCGTGAAAATGTCGGGTTGCGTCGGTGAAAACGGACGCTTTGTCTATTTCGCGCAAGAACATCACCCCGGCACCTGTATCGAGTTGTCCGAGGTCATGGGCCCCAAGGGGCGCATGTTCGACATGATCCGGGCCGCATCCGTTGGCTGGGACGGCGCCGATCCTGTCCGGCCGTTCCCGGACCTGTCGGTTATCTGACATGGACCGCGTCACCGCAGATTACCTGCTGGAAACACCTTTTCCCCTGGCCGAGGTCGCCGCGATGATGGCGGGCGAACAATCCTGCGGCACCTTCGTCCGCGTCGCGGGCGAAACCGACGAACTGCGTGTGCGTTCAGCGGCCGAGGTTCTGAGTATTGAAGAACTGGGTGAAAGACCCGCGCCCGCGCTTGCCTCGGCCTATGTCGACCGCAAAGGCGCAGCCGGACCGGTCCGGCGCGCCCATGTGCGCATCGCCTTTCCCGTCGGCAACATCGGGCGCAACCTGCCGACCCTGGCGGCCACCGTGTCGGGTAACCTTTATGATATCGGTGAAATTACCGGGCTGAAGCTGCTGAATATTGAGGTGCCACCGGCATATCGGGCCCGGTATGCTCATCCTGTTCAGGGTATTGCGGGCACGCGCAGCAGCACAGGCGTTGCTGGCCGTCCGATCTTTGGCACCATTATCAAGCCCAATGTAGGCATGACGCCCGACGCCATCGCGGCGTTGGTTTCGGACCTTTGCGCTGCGGGTGTGGATTTTATCAAGGATGACGAAGTCTGTGCCAATCCTGACATCGCCCCGCTGGCCCAGCGGGTGCCGCGTGTCATGGATGCCATCAAACGGGCCGAGGATGTTTCGGGTCGTCGCGTTATGATGGCCTTCAATATCACCGACGAAGTGGATGCGATGCGCCGTAATGCTGACCTGGTGGCCGCGCATGGCGGAACCTGTGTCATGGCTTCGCTCAACTGGTGCGGCCTGTCGGGGATGGAAAGCCTGCGCAACCACACCGACCTGGCCATCCATGCACACCGCAACGGCTTTGGCGCCATGAGCCGCCACCCGGCCCTTGGAATGGCCTTTCCGGCCTACCAGGCGCTGTTCCGGCTGGCCGGTGTCGATCATATGCATGTTCACGGGATTGGCGGAAAATTTGTCGACAGCAAGGACGAGGTGACCGAGGCAGCGCGCGCCTGCCTTGACCCGTTGGCGCAGGGGGCGGATGACCGGGTCATGCCTGCGTTTTCCTCGGGTCAATGGGCGGGTACTCTGCCCTCGGCCATGGAGGCCGCACAAAGCGCGGATTTCATGTTCATGTGCGGCGGCGGTATCCTTGCCCACCCCGATGGTCCTGCGGCGGGCATCGCCTCGCTTCGCGACGCTTACGCGGCACTGGCCGCTGGCGAAGACCTGGCAACCGCAGGCAAACGCCACGCAGCACTTGGCCGCGCGCTTGGCTTTTTTGGCAGGCGCTGATGGGCGCGCGCATGGTTTTCATAGGCGACGATTTTACCGGAGCCTCTGACAGCCTGGCGTCCTATGCGCGCCGGGGACTGCGCACCCGGCTTGTCACCGGACATGCCGCGCCGCGTGACGGCCTGGACGTATTGGGCATTGCCACCGACCTCAGGTCGCTTGGCCCCGCGCAAGCAATTGCCGCGCTGCGCAATCTGTGGCCCATGATCCAGGCCGAAGACCCCGAGATCATACATTTCAAGGTCTGCTCGACCTTCGACAGCGCCCCTGAGGTCGGCTCGATCGGGGCCGTGGCGGGTGAAATCCGGGCAATGTTCCAGCCTGAAACGGTCGCGGTCCTGGGCGGACAACCAAGCCTGGGCCGGTATTGTGCCTTTGGCAATCTGTTTGCCCGGGGACCGGATGGGCAGGTGCATCGTATTGACCGCCACCCGGTCATGGCGCGCCACCCCGTGACCCCGATGGCCGAGGCCGATCTGGGGCGTCATCTGGCCGCGCAGGGGCTGGACCTGCCGGTGCGCATAACAGTGCCCGACCTGGCAGACCCGGCCCATGTGGCGGCCCGGCTTGGCGAAGGTCCCGCGTTGCTGGATACCATGTCGCCGCGTGACCAGGCCCGGATTTGCAACGCATTGGATCGCCTGACCGGGCGAAAGCTCATTCTTGGGGCCAGTTCGGTTGCCGAGACCTTGGGCGGTGACATCGTGGACCTGCCTGTGGTCCCGGCGGCATCGCGCAAAGGCGGGACGTTGATATTCGCCGGGTCCCGGTCTTCGGTCACGGCCGCGCAGGTTGCGGCGGCCAGCCGGTTGGGCCGCGTGGCCCTGTCGCCGGAAATTCTGTCCGATGCGGGCGCCGCGCGGCGGATTGCCGAAAGTGCGGGGCCGGAAGCCGATCTGATAATCCATCTGGACCCGCAAGCCGACTATGGCCACGACCCGGCCACGCTTGCCGATGCCTGCGCGGACTTCGTGCATGATTTCGTGGCCGCACGACCCGTGCGGGCGTTGGGGCTTGCTGGGGGCGACACATCCAGTCGCATCATTGCACGCCTTGCCTTTGATGCGCTTGAGTTCCATCGGGACCTTGGACAGGGCGCTTGTGTCTGCCGCGGGCGACACGCGGATCGCCGGTTCGACGGCCTGCCGATCATGCTGAAAGGCGGGCAGATGGGGGCCATTGATCTGTTCGACACTTTCGCAAGCCAAAGCCGGTAGCAACCGCGTGGGAAATCGCCGCGGCCATGTCTCATCAGGCCCGGCGGCGCACTCTGCCGGCCCCCCCCCGGGCTTTGGCCCTGGACCGTCCGGGCGCTTGCGGAAAGGCGCGCCCGCGCCGCGTAATGCGCAACGTCCAAGGGTGCCCAAATGGGGCACCGGTTCGGACTCAGTTGCCGCAACGACCCTGTCCAAAACCACCAATTCGCAACTTTGGTCCTGTGAGCGGCGCGATTTCGGTATATTTTCCCTGTTCAACAGGTAGCAATACAGCGCCAAACCCAATAACTAAGGCGCACGAGTCCATCAGGCAGAAAACAGATCCGTGTTCGACCTACCTGCGCAGCGCGCTTATCTCTCCGAAAAATATGACCTTGATCCGTCCCCCGAACTGGCGGCAAGCATGGGTGACATCTACGCGCGCATGGCGCGTGTGGTGACCCCGGCCGACTGGGCGATCTATGCGCCCTATGTCAAGGCGATCAATGATCTCAAGCGGCAGCGGAACGCGGTCATCCTGGGGCACAATTACATGACCCCCGAGATTTATCACGGGATATCGGATTTCGGCGGCGACAGCTTGCAGCTTGCCATCAAGGCGACAGAGGTTCAGGCCGATGTGATCGTGCAATGCGGCGTGCATTTCATGGCCGAGACCTCCAAGATCCTGAGCCCCGAAAAAACCGTTCTGATGCCCGATATGGAGGCCGGTTGTTCGCTGGCCGAATCCATCACCGCCGATGGCATTGCCGAGATGCGCCGCCGCTATCCCGGTGCTCCGGTCGTGACCTATGTAAACACCACGGCCGAGGTCAAGGCGGCCTCGGATATCTGTTGCACCTCGTCGAATGCGGCGCAGATCGTCGCGGCGCAGGACAGTGACACCGTCATCATGACCCCCGACCAGTATCTTGCGCAGAATGTTGCACGCGACGTGCCGCACAAGAACGTGGTCTGGTGGGAAGGGTCCTGTATCGTTCACGAGCAATACAGCGCCAGCGATTTGCGTGACTTCCGTGAATGGAACCCGGGCACGCGGCTGATTGCGCACCCGGAATGTCCGCCGGACGTTGTGGCCGAGGCCGATTATTCCGGCTCGACCAGCGGGATCATCAGCTATGTTACCGAGGAAAAGCCTGAAAAGGCGTTGCTGATCACCGAGTGCTCGATGGCGTCAAACATTGCCGACGCCTTGCCCGAGGTCGATTTTGTCGGCCCCTGCAACATGTGCCCCTATATGAAAAAGATCACGCTGGAAAAAGTGCTGTATGCGCTGGACACCATGACCGGCCAGGTCGAGGTCGACGCGCAGGTTGCCGACAAGGCCCGCCTGTCGGTGCAGCGGATGATCGACCTGTCGCGCAAGCTGGGTCTTTGATCGCGGCGATGCAAGGTGTTTCCACCTCTCGGGTCGTGATCGTCGGCGGTGGGTTGGCGGCGATTTACACCGCCCTCAAACTCGCGCCGCATCCCGTGGTCATGATTTCGCCCGAACCTTTGGGGGCGGGGGCAAGCTCGGCCTGGGCGCAGGGCGGTGTCGCTGCGGCGATGGCCCCGTCCGACAGTCCCGAAGCGCATGCCCAAGACACGATGCGGGCCGGGGCCGGGTCCGTTCTGGCCGAGGTTGCCGAGTTCGTTACCCGCGCGGCGCGGGATCACATCCTGGACCTGTCCGATCTGGGAACCGGGTTTGACCGTTCGGCCGATGGCGGGTTCGTGCAATCGCACGAGGCGGCCCATTCCGTGGCGCGGGTGGTGCGGGTCAAGGGCGATCAGGCCGGTGCCGAGATCATGCGCGCCCTGATGGCCGAGGTTCAGCGCACCCAGTCGATCCAGGTGATCGAGGGCGTTCAGGCCGTTGGCCTGCAAAGCGACGGAACCACAGTCAGCGGCGTGTTTCTGGCGCCCGCTGGGGCACCGGATGCGCCATCCGTTCTGCTGTGCGGGGCGGCGCATGTCCTGGCGACGGGCGGATCGGCCGGGCTTTATGCTCATACCACGAACCCGGCCCGGATACGGGGGCAGGGGATCGGCATGGCTGCCCGTGCCGGGGCACAGATCGCCGATGCCGAGTTCGTGCAATTCCACCCAACAGCCATTGATGTGGGCGAAGACCCTGCGCCGCTGGCCACAGAGGCCCTGCGCGGCGAGGGCGCGGTTCTGATCGACAAGACCGGCGCCCGTTTCATGCCCGCTATTCACCCCGACGCAGAACTGGCCCCGCGTGACATCGTTGCGCGTGCAGTGTTCTTGCGGACCCGCGACGGAGATGCGCCCGCCCTGGACACGCGGTCCGCCATAGGGGCTGAAATTGCCCGGCAGTTTCCCGCCGTGACACAGGCCTGCATGCGCAACGGGATTGATCCGGCTTTGCAGCCCATTCCGGTGGTTGCGGCGGCGCATTACCACATGGGGGGCGTTGAAACTGATCTTGCGGGCCGCAGTTCGCTAACGGGGCTGTGGGCTTGTGGCGAGGCCGCTTCGACCGGATTGCACGGTGCAAACCGGCTGGCATCGAACGGCTTGCTGGAAGCGTTGGTTTTTGCCCGGTCCTGTGCCCGCGACATAGCCGGAACAATCGCACAGGCCGCCACGGCGCCCGAGGTTGAAATTTCCCTTTCCCCACAGGGGGAAACCTCGCCGCTGCGGGCCGTACAGACCCTGCGCCAGATAATGACGGAACATGTCGGCGTGGTGCGTGATCGGGCCGGGCTGCAAACGGCGTTGCGCCAGATTGCCGGGCTGGAGGCCGAAAACCCAGGCCCCCGGACCTTTCTCAACATGACGGCAACCGCCACCCTGATCGCCGCTGCGGCGCTGCTTCGCGAAGAAAGCCGGGGCGCTCATTACCGGTCGGATTTCCCGAACCTCTATTCTGATCGCGGTCGCCGTTCGAGCCTGACACTGAACGCGGCGATGGCGGTTCGAGACACTATCGCAAAGGAACCCGCATGACCCATCCCGCCCTGCCAAACCTGATCCTCGAACCCCTGGTTCGGGCGGCGCTGATGGAGGATCTGGGCGCCAATGGTGATATCACGACCCTCACCGTCGTGCCGCCGGATGTGACCTATTCCGCACGTCTGAATGCGCGCGAGGATGCCGTGGTATCGGGCATGCAAATCGCCGAACTGGCCTTTCGGCTGGTTGACCCGACGCTAAAGGTGACCTGCCACGTCGCGGACGGGCAGCGGTGCCATGTCGGCCAGACCCTGATGGATATTCACGGCAATGCGGCGTCGATCCTGTCCGCTGAACGCGTTGCACTGAACTTTGCCGGACGGCTAAGCGGTGTGGCAACGGCAACGGCGGCGATGGTGCAACAGACGCAAGGGACCGACGCCCGGATCACCTGTACGCGCAAGACGACGCCGGGATTGCGTTTGGTCGAAAAGCAGGCCGTCCTGCATGGCGGGGGCTTCAATCATCGGTTCTCGTTGTCGGACGCCATTCTGATCAAGGACAACCATATCGCCGCCGCAGGCGGTGTCGCTGAGGTTCTGCGCGCCACCAAGGCCCGCGCATCGCACATGATGAAGGTCGAAATCGAGGTTGACCGGCTGGATCAACTGGCCGAGGTGCTGACGGTCGGCGGTGCGGATGTTGTTCTGCTGGACAATATGTCCAACGACACCCTGACGCAGGCGGTTGAAATGGTCAGCGGGCGATTGGTCACCGAGGCCTCGGGCAATGTCACGCGGGACAGTGTGGCGGCCATTGCGGCGACGGGCGTCGACTATATCTCGTCCGGGGCGTTGACCCATTCCTACCGGACTGTGGACCTGGGTCTCGACTTCTGACCGGGTGGGACCGGTTGGTGCGGTCTAGCCGTTTTCGCGAGGTGAGCCCAGCCAGCAGGGCGTGATCAACCCCTTTCCCTTGACCCAAACGGGCCCGCGTTCTTCGCATTGGAAATGGGGTTTGATGGTCTTGGCAAGCTGGGGAGTGATCTGAACGCGGCCGGGCTTGCCATTGCTTTCCATACGCGAGGCGATGTTGACGGTATTCCCCCAGACATCAAAGAACGGGCGGTCACCTCCGATAACCCCGGCAATGACCGGCCCTTGATGGATGCCGACACGCAAGGAAACTTTGGGGTCGAGGTCTTCCGAAACCCTGGCGACTGCGGCAACCATGTCCAGCCCCAACAGGGCCATTCGAACCGGGTGCGCGTCGGTGTCTGGCGCTGACGGGTCCAGGCCGCCCGCCACCATATAGCTGTCGCCGATGGTCTTGATCTTTTCCAACCCATGTTTCGCGACCAGCTTGTCAAATTCAGAAAACACCTGGTCCAACAGCGAAACGGTTGCGCGGGCCCCGTTGTCTGCCGCAAATTCCGAGAAACCGGAAAGATCGGCAAACAGGATTGTTGCGCTTTCATACCTGTCGGCGATCAACTGGCCGGGATGGGTTTTGATCCGTTCAACGATGCGATGGGGCAGTAAAGCGTCCAACAACTGTTCGGAAACCTCGAACTCGCGCTCCAGCGCCTCTTCATACCGTTCGACCGCCACATTGGCCGAATAGGACGTGAAATAAAGCGCGGAAACGATGCCGGCAATCAGCACCATGAACAAGACATCCTGGGGGCGTTTTGTCAGACCGTCCTCAAGCGGCAGGTGCCGCAGGTCCCAGACGGTGTCGCCGGGCGGGACATTCAGGGGAACGAACAGGGACACATAGACAAACAGTATCGCGCTGAACACCGTCACCGCCGTGATCCAGCGCCAATAGGCCGACCCCAGAAAATAAAACAGCAGGGGCGGCCCGACCAGAAGCAGCAGGTGGTCATCGCCATTTTTGCCCCAGCTCAGATCATGGGCCAGAAACACGAACAGCCAGACGGTGATATAGGCGACCTTGATTTCCAGGCCGAACCGATCCAGCGCGAGTGTCAGCAGGACGGCGACCCCCAGACCCAGATTGACGCAGGCCAGATAGCGCCAGTCAGGCCCCAGTTGAAACTGGTATATCGCCGTCAGGCCGAACCCGACCGCCGCAATCAGCGCGGCAATGTTGACGACGCGCATTTTGCGCCCGGTCTTCATGTCATCGACGGTTGGACCAAAATCCAAAATATGTCTCGGCAAAGCCCCGCGCCCCCTCGCGCCAACTCTGTCAGGTCTTACGATACCCTAGCCGGTTTCAGCGCCCGGCACCGGGATGCTGCTGGTTCGTGGTATCGCCAATTTTATATGGTCCGGTTTGAACCGGTTCCGGTAATGGGTCCTGCGACGCCGTGCCGGTGTCTGGTGCGCTTGGCAAAAGGATTTCGGGCGGGGCATCCTGAAACGCGGCAAGCTTGCCCTGCATGATCTTGGGTGATTTCCGTTCCAGGTAATAGGCGATGGTTTCCACCCGAATGCGAACCGAACCGGCGGGTTTGGTTTCGTCAAGGTCCTGAAACACGAAGAAAAGCGTTCCAAGCGATTCCGCGATTGCCTGAACCGGTGAATAGGTCGGCTGATCCATCCCGCATTCATAGCTGGAAAACCGGATGCAGCATGTGATCCACGGCATAAGAGAGCCATAGCGCGCCGCCCACAAAAGCTCGTTCGTGTTGGCGCTGTGCGAGGTTTTCCAGATGTCCGAGATGTCAAAAGGGTTGCGGATGCGCCCGGCCTGGATCAGGTCCTTGTACAGCCAGTCCAGAACCTGGCGGTGCAGAGGCAGATATTGCCCCCAAAGGATTGGATATCCAAAGGCCTGCAGCTCGTTTTCGATGGCGTGTCCAATGCCTGAATCCATGTGATAGGGACGGCCAAGCGCAAGAATGCAGGGCCGGTTGCCGGTGGCACAGGATGCCAGAACTTCAAGGCTCTGGTCGCGCATTTCGCTGTCAAAGTCGTGCAATGCACCATAGGCCCGATCGACTGCGCCCTGCATTTCGGCCGGGGTCAGACCGTCCAGAATATCCCTGAACGCGTTGAACAATTGCCGGGCCGCCAAGGCGGGCTCGGCCAGCGACACCGCGGGCGAAACATAGGTCACTCCCTTTTCGCCGAACGTATCCTTTTCGCGCTGGAACCCCGCTCGGGTGCTTTCGGGCCCGGCGATCACGCGCGGGCAGGCCATGTTTTCGCGGACATTTCCGCGAAGGAAGGAAGGCACCGTCAGGATGATCGGCGAAAAAAGGATGTCGATCGGGCGTTTGAGCCCATCCAGCAACTCGCCGTAATGTCCGATCATGCACTTTACCGGGTAACAGCAATCAACCGCCCCCCGGCCTTTGCCATATCTGAGCTGCTGTGCCTCGGATGTTTCCGACGAATAAACGATGTCGCGGCGGCCAATTCCAAGCTCGACAAAAAGCGTCGTCCAAAAGCGATGCGTCGACCATTGGTTCAGAACCCGGGGGATGCCGATCCGCAAGGCCCGCTTTTGCCCTGCCGCCCTAGCGGAAGGCGCCTTGGCGAACGCTTTCTGCAATATTGGGATGCGCATTCAGGTCCTCGTCGATTTGTTTTTTCCGTTCCTTCATCTCGGCCGCGTCCTCGATCAGACCCTTGGAACAGGAGTTTCCGGTAATGACACGCTGCCAGCCCTCGGACAGCGGCACCTTGCTTTTGGGGCGGCCCTTTCCGCCCGGCACCTGCACGTCGATAAAGGCGCGGCTGCAGTTCATTGCGCACCAATGGCAGGTGGTCTTCGCATTGGTCGTGCTGACGTAATCCAGGTCTTCAATCCGGTCGAACCCGACAAACCGGGATGCGCCGTTGTGCTTCCCGTGTTCGGCAGCCAGCAGCGCGGCCCCCAGCGCGCCTGCCTCGCCCGCATGGGGGTGAACGATGATCTCGGCGTCGGGTATCTTGTCTTTGATGAAATCGATCTGGGCTTTCACCACCGCAAGGTTTCGGTGCGTGCCGCCCTGCAGGATGAACTTTCGTCCCACGGATTTCAGGTTCTGAAACTGGCCCGCATAGACCCAGACATTCAATGGCAGCACGGCGGCCAGGCTGGCCATGATCTCTTCGGCAGACCAGCCCTTGCGCTGTTGGTTGACAATGTCGGACTGCAGGAACACCCCGCACCCCATCATCAGGCGCGGCATCCGCGTGGCGCCAAACGCCTTGTCCGCATAGTCTTCCAGGGCGATGTCGTAGCGTTCGGCCACGCCCTGCAAAAAGGCCCCGTTTCCGGATGAGCATTGCGAATTCAGCCTAAAATCGACAACCGCCTGTTGTCGAAGCAGCATGATTTTGACATCCGTTCCACCCACGTCGCAGATCGCATCCGCATCAGGGTCCACATGCAGCGCCGCCGAGGCATGGGCCACCGTTTCAACCACCGGGACATCGGCGCCCAAGATGTCTTTCAACAGGTCCTTGCCGTACCCGGTCAACCCCAAGGCGCCGACGCCCCCGACACCGGCCTCGCGCAACTGGCGGAATATCAGCTTTGCGTCCTCGATCGGGTTTCCCCGGCTGGGCTGATAGACCGAGGCCCGGATGGCCGCGTCAGCGTCGATCGCGATTGCCTTGACGGTGGTGCTGCCGAAATCGCACCCGACAAACAGCCGGTCATGGGTGCCCTGGCCGGGGGCTGCCGCCGACGGCTCGGCATAGGTGCGCAGAAATCCGGCCAGTTCATCCTTGCTGGCCAATCCCGTCTGTCCGGTATTGGCCTTTTCTTCGTGCTGGCCGGTTTCGACCCACCATTTCAGATCGTCCGTCCCTGAATAGGCTTGCGGTTTCCCGTCTTCGCGCCGGGCAATCTGAACGCAGCCCAGGCTGGCGTAATACAGCGCATCATCGGGGACCAGGATGACATCGCTGACCGAGGATTGCGCGGGCAGGGTGACATTGCGTTCATCCCACAGTGCGCCAAGGTGGTGTTCCCATGCCTGCCGCAACCCGTGGAAAAACATGTTCGGCCCGCCCAGCAAAAGAACCGACGGCATCGGCGTATTGCCTTTGGTCAGGGTGGCCAGGTTCTGGCGGACCACGGCATCGAACAGGCTGGCAATAATCTCTTCTTTCGGAACCCCGGCCTTGACCAGGCTATTGGCATCGGTTTCGGCGAATATCCCGCATTTCGCGCTGATGCGGTGCAGGGTCTGGTCGAAATAGGGCAGGCTCGCCAAGGCGTCGGGCGGGATTTCCAGCTTGCGCGCAGATTTTTCGATGAAGGTGCCGGTGCCGCCGCTACAGGCCGATTGCATATAGACCTGCTTGGCCTTGCCGGCAGGCGTTGGGGTGAAGAACAATGTCTTCATGTCCTCGCCACCGATTTCGGACACGAAATGAACCTCGGGGTGTACCGCCTCGACGGCGGCAGCTACGGCGACGACTTCCTGGATCGTGCGCCCGTTTACCCGCGCGGCCAGGGTCCCCGCGCCCGAGCCCGTAAACGTGGCCACGTCGCGCCCTGCGGTCAGGCCTGCCTCGTGTTCCATCCGGGTCAGCAGTTCGAGTGTCTTTTCGGCCTGTTTGGTCTTGTGCCGACCATAAGCCTTCCAGATGACGTGCCCATCCTGGACAACCACACCCTTCACCGTGGTCGAGCCGATATCTATCCCGGCATATTTCAAAGCGACGCATTCCCAAGCTCAAGCACCACGTTGGCGGCCGTACCCGCAGCCCCGCGATGCGGAACTTTCCAGAACGGAGCGTTCACCTCGGGCTGGTCAGAGGCGCGGCGCTTGACCTCGTCCAGCGTCAGGCCAGTGGCGGCCAGCGCGGCCTGGAATTCATCCTGCGCCCGCGTCTTGGCTTCGGTCAGGACCATCTGGCACCGGGACAGCGCGTGCACGTCGCTGTCCCCCTTAACCTCGATCGGGGCGTATAGCATGCCGGGATAAGCGCCCTGGACCGCGGCCATCGCGCCGATGCTCATGGTGTTGGGCAGGCAGGCATAGGGCGAGAGTTCGCAAACCATATGCGCCTTTTTGCGTGTATGCGCCCAGATCGCCTTGCCGATCAGCAGGTCGCCCTCGCCGCCATTGATCATGTTGTCAAAAAATGGCGCGGCCAGTTTGCGCAGTTCGTCCTGATCCGGCATCGGGCGCGGAATGCCCCCCAAAGCCTTGCGCATCTGGTCGTATTTGGCGCGAAAGACCCGCTGTCCAAGTTTGAGCATCGCAAGGTTTCGGCGGGCATTCCTGTTGATGCCAAGCCGCTGTTCCAGCTTTTGCCCGCCGTACCGCATCAGGTAATCGAACCAGACGACCATCGGCGCTGGCTGAACCTCGGCGCCTTCGGATTCCAGCCATGAATGCATGTTGTAATTCTGGACGCCCTCGGCTGTGGCCAGATAGAATTCACCGGTGATCTTGACCATGGGTTTCACCCGCAGGCGGTCCAGCTGGATGTCTTCGAAATACGCTCGGGCCCGGCGCATGGCCCCGGTGAACCGGCGGGTGAACAGGTGCCAGCCGACAGACCGCCATTTCGGCAGGGTTTTCGGGCGGCCCAGCATGGCGTCATAGATTTCGGCCACCGCCTTTTGGGCGGCCTTGTTTGTTGCGCCGGGCTGCACTTCGTAAGGGCGCAGCTGGTATTCCAGGTCCTGTATCGCGTCCGCCGCCATCATGCCCAGGGCCGTGCTGAGCAGCAGATGGATATCGGTCTGCAATCCGGCATCGCTTGCCTTGGACTGGTCGATTTCGTGCTGTTGCACGAGAAACAGCCGAAACGCCTCAAGCCCGAGGTTCTTCAGCGCCAGTTCATAGCTTTGGTGATATTGACCGAACCGGCAGGACCCGCAGGCCCCGGCCGTTACATAGACGTATTTCTCGGCAACCTCCTGGGGCCCGATCCGTTCGGCCTCTTGCTTGAGAAAGCTTGACAGGTTGCCCGTGGTGAAAGCGGTCGGGCAGCACTGCCCGACATCGGCCAGTTCGCGGCCCAGAAACAGGTCTTCTACTGTTACGTCGGGCAGGCGCTGGGCGTTGTATCCGGCGCTTTTGAACAGGCCTTCCAGCAGCTGTTCGGCACGCCAGGTTACACCCCCGAAAAGTAAGGTAACGTCCTTGCGTTGATCTGCCGTAAATGGCCGCGGTTCATAGGCCCTGTAGGTGTCGTTTACAATTCTATTCATTAAAATGGCCCCCGATGAACATAACATGTTTTTTCAATGCATGTAATTGTCTATATTATTAAATTGACTGCGCTTTATTGGTCGGCCCCTGAAATCCCGCATGCCGGCTGCCCCGCAGCGCGCCGATCTAACCGGTGCGATCCAGCGCTAGAATGGGGCGCGAAGGGGTCGGAAATCGTCTAAGACTTCAGGAAGCTTTCGGCGTTTGTCTTGAAGAATAAAGGCGCGAACGGCGCTAGTTTGGAATGGTCGAAAATGTCGTACCAGGCGTTCAGGTATTCGCGGGTTCTTCCGATCATTTCCGGCATGGACCAATCGGACCCGTAGCAGATCTTGTTCTGAATTGGATACGTCCCGTCTGCTGCCGATTGATCCTCGATCAGTCGGATCAAACGGTCACGAACGCGGTTGCGTTGCTGCGGATCGAACAGGCTCAGGATATGGCCCATGCCAAGATAGACATTCTGGTATTTCTGCGCCATGAGGACGGCGCGATAGGCAAAGGACTTTTGAAAATCGCCGTCGGTTTCAGCCGCCCAGCCATACCAATCAACGTCAAGCGCACCGCCACCATGGGCCAGAAACAACCGCAGGTCCGTGTGGCCGGAGTCTTCGATCGCCTGTCGCCAATGGTGCGGGTCTGCATAGATGCCATAGCCTTTGCGAACTTCGAACCCTTTCGGGTTGCAATGCGAAAACAGGCGCAGCTTTTTTTCCCCGAAATAGTCGATGATTTCCTTCATCGCCTTTTTCGCGTGTTTGTGGGGCGCCGGGTGTTCTGCGCGTTTGATGTATTCGCTGGCATCTTTGGGGTTGGGGTTGACCGGGGTTACATACCCCTTGGACTCAAAGGCCCGAAAGCCAAGCGGCGGATAGATCTTAAAGTTCTTGATGCCGTGCGTGTCCAGCGCGTAATCGACATTGCTTTGCCAATGTGAACCGCGAAACGGGTCGACGGCGGCAAAGGTGATCAGCTGGTCGCCTTTCTCGGTGGCCAGCTTTTCCATTCGGTCGATCTGTTTTTTGAACCGGATGTCGGGCCGATCCAGACCGTTGCCATAGCGGGCTTCATAGGCCCCGTTCATGTCCAATAGAATTCCGACATACTGGTCAGCGCCCTGAATGTTTGCCGGATTGGCGGACCGATAGTCCAGTTCAAGCGCCTTGTACCGGTTCCGTTCGGACAGGGCCATGATGACGAAGAAAACCAGCAACTTTCCGATACTGGGCAGATTGTCGGGATACAACCCGGCCCGCAGCAGAGCATCACCTGTGCCTTCATCGAACGGTTGATGGCCATGCATATGCACGGCCTCTTCGAAAAATTCGTTGCGGGTCAAAATCCGGGCGGCGCGGGCAAAGGCGGCGGCCAACAACGCATCAAGGGCGTCCACCGGCTGATCCTTGCCTTCAAAAACAGACCGTGTGCTGGGCGGGCCGTCATGGCGCAACCGGTTGCCGATGGGGCGGATTTCGCTGAGCTCGGGGTAGATTGCCTGCTGGATATCGTCGAGCGCGCTCAGCAGCAGGTCGAAAGTTTCTGTGTCTGCGTCCGAACGCGGCACCTGGGCATCGGCAACCATATTGCGTATCCGCCGGATGAGCACATGCATAAGAAGGTCAAGATCGCGCTCTTGCAGCGCATCCAGCATGTCTTGCTGGTCGTTTTTGGGGGCTGAATCAAAGTCGCTTTTGGCCGTCAGCGAAACGGCAAGGCGGGCCAGACCGCGGGCCAAGCGTGAGAAGAGTCCATAAGATCTGAAAATCCCGTGCAGCGGCAGGTAACGGGCCGTGAACAGGTGGATATGCATGTCGATAAAGTTGTGTTGGGTGGGCATTGGCGAACCTCCAAAATGGTGGCCTGGCTGCTGAAAACGGCTTTTGGTTCAATCGAAATCACCGGCCACACCGCGAAATGGGTGGCCGAACTGCCCGCAGTAAATCTACTATATTTTGGGAAAATCGCCAAACCTGACCCGGAAAGGTACGGGATTGGTCTTGTAAGGTGCTGAAAAGAAAAAGGCCCGCCATCAGGGGCGGGCCACAGTCTTCGCGAGTGGGATCAGTCGTAAAGGACTGCTGCGATCTTGGGATCGTCTATGTTGGACGCGTCATAATAGTAAAAGCCGGTGTCGATCAGCGGCGGAACCTCTTCGCCCTTCATTGCCGCCACAGCGGCCTTGACGGTTTCATACCCGATGCCGACCGGGTTCTGGGTGATCGCGCCTGCCATCAGGCCGCTTTTGATTGCGTCCTTCTGTGCCTTGCCGCTGTCATAGCCGATGATCACCAGACCCTCGGTGCCCAGCTCCTGTACGCCGTTCACCACGCCAATCGCCGAACCCTCGTTGGTGCCGAAGATGCCGTTCAGGTCCGGGTTCGCGGTCAGGATCGCCTTGGTCACCTCGGTCGACTTGAGGTGGTCGCCCTGGCCGTATTGAACGGTGACGACTTCGATGTCGGGGTATTTTTCTGCGATGCGGTTCACGAAACCGTCGCGGCGGTCGATCCCGGTGCGGCTTGTCTGGTCGTGCGCAACGACTGCAACCTTGCCTGTGCCACCGATCATTTCGGCCATCTTGTCAGCGGCCAGCCCTGCTGCGGCCAGGTTGTCGGTGGTTGCCGTGGAAACCGGAATATCGCTGTCCACGCCGCTGTCGAAGGCAATCACCGGGATACCGCTGTCATTGGCCTGTTTCAGCAAGGGGATTGCGGCCTGGCTGTCCAGGGCGGCAAAGCCGATTGCCTTGGGATTGTTGGCCAGGGCGGCGGCCAGCATGTCAATCTGGCGATCAACCATGGTTTCGTTGTCGGGGCCTTCGAACGTGATGGTGACACCGTATTCGTCCGCGGCCTGTTCCGCGCCGGATTTCACCGCCTGCCAGAACTGGTGCTGAAAGCCTTTGGAGACCAGCGGGATGTAGATTTCCTCTGCCGCGGCCATCGAGGCCGGCCCGGCCAGTGTGGCGGCGCTCAGCGCCCCCAGAATGAAACGACGTGAAAACATGTTTTTTCCTCCTCTGAAACTGTCATGTTCGTGGTCAGTTGCGTAAATTCATCCGGATTTCCTGCGCCGCGCCATATCGGCATAAACGGCCAGGATGATGATCGCTCCGGTGACGACCGTCTGCCATTCCTGCGCCACGGACAGAACGCGCAGGCCGTTGGTCAGGACCGCCATGATCAGCGCCCCGATCAGGGTGCCCAGGATCGTGCCCCGCCCGCCGGACAGGGATGTTCCGCCGATCACGACGGCTGCGATGGCTTCCAGCTCATAGCCAAGCCCCAGGGCGGGTTGCGCCGAGTTCAGCCGCGAGGCGATCAGAATGCCCGCGATCCCGCAAATCGCCCCGGCCAGCGCATAGATGCGCATTTTCCACATGTCGGTATTTACCCCCGACAACCGTACCGCTTCTTCATTGGATCCCAGCGCAAAGGTATAGCGCCCCAGGACCGTACGGCCCAGGATATACGAGGCCGAGATTGCCACCAGGAACAGGATCAGCACGCCGTTGGGGATCGGAAGGGCCGGAAAAACCTCTCCGATCAACGAGCCGCGAGAGATCTGGTCAAACCCCGGAGTGTCGTTGAAATAGATCGGCCGGGTACCGGAAATGACCAGCGACAGACCCTTGAGGATAAGCATCATCCCCAAGGTGGCGATAAAGGGCGGGATTTTCATCTTGGCAACGAAGGTGCCGGAACAAAGGCCGCAAAGGGCGCCCGCGGCAATGGCGGCGATGACCCCGATCAGCAGGGGCATCCCCAGATAGGTCAGAACCACGCCAGCAATCACCGCGCAAAAGGTCATCAGCGTGCCGACCGACAGGTCGATGCCGCCGGTGATGATCACCAGGGTTGCAGCCACGGCAAGTACCCCGTTGACGGATGTGGCCTGCAGGATTGCGATCATGTTCGAGGTCTGCATGAAATTGGGCGACGCGATGGAAAAGCCGATCAGCAGGGCGATCAGGCTGGCAAAGGCCAGAAGTTTTTGATAGGCGCCGCTTTCCGACAATCCGGCCAGCGGGCTTTTCTTTTCGATATCCGTTGCTGAGGTCATTGTTCTGTCCCTGTAACCTGCATCGCCGCCGCCCTTTGGGTGGCCAGATGCATGATGTCTTCCTGAGTGGTGTTCTTGCCGCCGGGCAAAATCCCGGTCAGCCGCCCTTCGCACATCACGGCGATCCGGTGGCTCAGGCGCATGATCTCGGGCAGTTCCGACGAAATCACGATGATCGTCTTGCCCTGTTCGGCCAGATCTTCGAGCAGCTTGTAGATTTCAGACTTGGCGCCGACGTCGATGCCGCGCGTGGGTTCGTCAAAGATCAGGATGTCGCAGTCGCGCAACAGCCACTTGGCGATGACCACTTTTTGCTGGTTGCCGCCCGACAGCAACCGGACTTCCTGCATGTCCGATGGGGTGCGAATGCCCAGCCTCGAGATGTAATCCTTGGCGTTGGTGGCCATGTCGGCATCGTTCAATACGCCGCCGGTTTGCGTGAACAGGTCCATCGAGGCCAGCGCGATATTGTCCTTGACGTTCATGCCGGTCGCAAGGCCGAAATGCTTGCGATCCTCGGACAGGTATCCAATGCCTGCACGCACGGCGTCCCTGGGCGACCTGATCCTGACGGGCTGTCCATGCACGCGAATGTCGCCGCTGTCTTTCGGGTCGGCGCCGAAGATGGCACGGGCGACCTCGGTCCGCCCGGCCCCCATCAGCCCGGCAAACCCGAGTATCTCGCCCTTTTGCACCGAAAAGCTGACATCGCGAATGTCGTGGCCGCGCGACAGGTTTGACACCTCGAGCGAGGTTTCGGCCCCGGTGAGGTCGGGAACATCCAGCGGTTCCTCGTTCACTTCGCGGCCGACCATCATCGCGATGATCCGGCTGATCGGTGTTTCTGCGGCGTCGACGGTGCCGACATATTCGCCGTCACGCATCACGGTCACGCGGTCCGCGATCTGCTTTAATTCGTCCATCTTGTGGCTGATATAGACGATGCCCACACCTTCGGCCTTGAGGCGGCGGATGATCACGAAAAGCTCGGCAATTTCGGCATCGTTCAGGGCCGCTGTGGGTTCGTCCATGATCAGGACCCGCGACCGGTAAGACAGGGCCTTGGCAATCTCGACCATCTGCTGCTTGGCAATTGTCAGGCTGCCGACGGGCACCTTGGGGTCCAGCGCTAGGTTCATCGATGCAAAGATTTCGGCCGTTTGCGCATTCAGCTGGGCATCGTCCAACCGCCCGAACCGTTTGCGGGGTTCCCTGCCGATAAAGATGTTCTGCGCGACGGTCAGATCGTTCATCAGGCTCAGTTCCTGGTGAATGATGCCGATGCCCAGGTCCTGCGCCTCACGCGGGGAAGTGGGGCTGGCTTCCTGCCCGTTGATCCTGAGCGTACCGCCGTCGCGTTGATAAATACCCGAAAGGATCTTCATCAGCGTGCTTTTCCCGGCGCCGTTCTCGCCCATCAGCGCGTGAACTTCGCCCGGAACAAGGTCAAACTGCACAGCCTTGAGCGCGTGAACGCCCGGAAAGTGCTTTTCGATCCCTGTCATTTCGACAAGCTTTGTCATGTCTCCTCCCAAGTGCCCTTCATCCGACGGGCCGCGTCCTGTTCACATCACCGCCCCGATTTGCCAGGGAACAAACTCGACCCCTCCAAAGCCGAGCTGTTCGCTCTTGGTCTTTTCACCCGAAGCGACGCGGATCAGGATTTCGAACAGTTCCTGCCCCTTGTCTTCGATGCTGACGCCCTGGGTGACGATGTCGCCGCAGTTCAGGTCCATGTCCTCGGACATGCGCGCATACATTTCGGAATTGGTCGCCAGTTTGATGCAAGGGGTGGGTTGATACCCCGAAACCGATCCGCGCCCCGTCGTGAAGACGATCAGGTTCGAGCCGGACGCGACCTGCCCCGTAACCGAACAGGGGTCAAAGCCGGGGCTGTCCATAAAGACAAACCCCTTTTTGTCGACGATCTGGCCGAATTCATAGACGTCCTGCATCGGGGCAGTGCCGCCCTTGGCGACAGCGCCCAGCGATTTTTCCAGAATGGTCGTCAAGCCGCCCCGCTTGTTGCCGGGGCTGGGGTTGTTGTCCATCTCGCCGCCGTTACGCTCGGTGTAGGCCTCCCACCAGCGGATGCGCTCGATCAGCTTTTCGCCAACCGCGACCGAGGTGGCCCGGCGGGTCAAAAGGTGCTCTGCGCCATAGACTTCCGAGGTTTCGGACAGAATCGTGGTGCCGCCATGCCGCACCAATAGATCGGATGCGTAACCAAGTGCCGGGTTGGCCGTTATTCCCGAATACCCGTCCGAGCCGCCGCATTGCATGCCGACCGTAATTTCGCTGATCGGTGCAGGTTTGCGGCTTGCTTGGTTGGCCAGTTCGGCGATGCCGCGCAGTTGGTCAAGGCCGCGTTCTATGGTCCGGCGAGTGCCGCCTTCGTTCTGGATGGTCATGTACCGCAGCGCACCGTCGGGGCGGATCGGTCGACCACCGACAAGATTGGCCACCTGCATGACTTCACACCCCAGTCCGATCAGCAGGATACCCCCGAAATTCGGATGCTGGGCATAGCCTGACAGCGTGCGAAACAGCGCGGCATAGCCTTCGTTTTCGCCCGACATGCCACATCCGGTTCCGTGTACGATCGGCACGATGCCGTCCACGTTGGGGAAAGCGTCCAGAACCCCCGATTTCTCGGCGGCTTCGGCGATGAAACGGGCGACCGAGCCCGAGCAATTCACCGTTGTCAGGATGCCGATATAGTTGCGGGTTCCAACCTTGCCGTCCGACCGGTGATAGCCCTGAAAGGTGCGGGAATGGTCAATCTCGTCCAGCGCGTCATTGGCTGTGGCGTGGGCATAATCCTGTTGGTGTTCGCCCATTCCCAGGTTGTGCACATGTACATGCGCGCCCGGCGAGATATCGGATTTGGCCTGGCCGATAATCTGCCCGTAGCGGATCACGTTGTCCCCCCCGGCAATCGGCGCGGTTGCGATCTTGTGTCCGCGGGCGATGGCCGCGGGCAGCGGGGCGGGAACGCCGTCGGGGCGCTCTCCGGCGGTCAGGTCCCGCAATGCGATCACCACATTGTCGTCCGGGTTCAGGCGCAGAGTGTCGCGCGTTGGTCCGTTCGGACCGGATGAATTCTGGTTTGCTTGCATTGCATTCTCGCTTGCCTGCCTCAAGGTGCTAAGGGCACGAACCCCACTTGTCAACTAACATGTTAGTATGATAGCCCGAGAATATGAGCAAGTATCAGGACATTGACGCAACCCTTCTGCCGGATATCGGCGCGTTTGAGGGGTCGCTGGCCCAGCGGGTCTATTTGGCCGTCAAGCATGCCATTCTGGCGCTGGACTTTCCGCCGGGGGCGATCCTCAGGAAAGCGCCCATTTGCGAACGGCTTGGCGTGTCGCGTGCGCCGGTTGCGGATGCAATTACGCGCCTGGGCGCCGAGGGGCTGGTGGATGTGGTGCCGCAATCGGGCACCCGCGTTTCCTTTTTGTCGGTGTCTGAAATCCGCGAAGGCGTCTTTTTGCGTGAGGCCCTGGAATTGGCGGCCGTCGCCAAGGTTGCCCGCGATCTGACGGAAGACCAGCGCAGGATGCTTAGCCGCAACATGCGGTTGCAGGCCCTGCTGATCGAAGACGGTGACGTGCCGGGGTTTTATCAGGCGGATGAAGAGTTTCACACGCTGCTGATGAAATTCACCGGCTTCCCCCATCTGGCGAATGTGGCGCAGACCGTGTCGCTGCAGGTCAGCCGGGCGCGGATGCTGCTGCTGCCGACGCCGGGGCGTGTGGCCGAAACGCTGGTCGAGCATCGGGCGATTTTCGATGCCGTGCTGGATCATGATGAAAAGGCGGCGCAGGATGCCATGCAGCGCCATCTGGGTCAGCTCATGCCGCGGATCGAGGCGTTGGAAAAGGAAAAGCCGGATCTGTTCAGCACCAGTTTCCAGCCAGAAAGCACCACCGGATGACCGCCGCCAGGACCGAACTTTTGAACCGCCGCACGGCCCGGCCCGTTGCCCTGACACGGATGGGGTTTGGCGGGGCGCCGCTGGGCAATCTTTACCGCAAGGTGTCGGATGAGGACGCGCAATCGGCGCTTGGGGCCGCGTTTGACGCAGGCATCCGCTTTTTCGACACCGCGCCGCAATACGGGCTGGGCCTGTCCGAACAGCGGTTCGGACAGGCGATTTCCCGGTTTGGGCGCGACAATATTCAGCTGTCGACCAAAGTTGGCCGGTTGCTGCTGGATTGCGCCCCGCATGAGGTCACACCCGAGGCCTTTGTCGATGTTCCGCAGAAACGCATCGTGTTCGATTATAGCTATGACGGGGTCATGCGGTCCTATGAGGACAGCCTGACCCGGATCGGAACCCAAAGCGCGGATATCTTGCTGGTGCATGACGTCTGCGCCTTTAGCCAGGGAAGTCAGGCGGAATCGGACGCCAAGGTGCGCGAGTTGTTTGACCACGGCGGATACCGCGCCTTGGTCGAATTGCGGGATTCAGGCGAGATTGCCGCGATAGGGGCCGGAGTGAATGAGTGGCAGGTTTGCGAACGGCTGCTTGGGCTTGGGGATTTCGACGGTTTCCTGCTGGCTGGCCGCTATACCTTGCTTGAACAGGATGCGCTGGACAGCTTTCTGCCCTTGTGCGCGCAGCGCGATGTCGGGATCATTCTGGGCGGGCCTTACAACTCAGGTATTCTGGCAACAGGGGCGGTTGCGGGTGCAAAATACAATTATGATGATGCGCCTGCCGATATCATGAGCCGGGTCAGTCGCATTCAAGACGTCTGCGCGTCGCATGATACGCCGCTGATTGCTGCGGCGCTGCAGTTCGTTTTGGGCCATCCCTGCGTCAAGACAGTAATTCCGGGGGCGGTCAGCGCCGCCGAGGTGCAGGCCAATGTCGCGCTGCTGGATTATTCCATACCGGACGGGCTTTGGTCAGACCTGCGCGATCAGGGGCTGATCCGCCCGGATGCGCCAATTCCAACGGAGGCCACCAATGCTGCGTAACCTGGACCCTATCCTGTCGCCCAAGCTTCTATATGCCTTGCGCGCCATGGGACATGGCGACGAGATCGTGATTGCCGACGCGAATTTTCCCGGCACAAGCCTTGGGCCGGATTGCATTCGCGCCGACGGCTCGTCGGCCAGCGCGGTGTTGCGGGCGGTTCTGTCGGTCATGCCGCTGGACAGTTTCGTGCCCGACCCGGCCCTGACAATGCAGGTCGTCGGCGACCCTGATACCGTGCCCGAGGCGGTGGCAGGTTTTCAGCGCATCATAGATGAGGCCGCCGACAACCCTGTGCCAATACAGGCGTTGGAGCGGTTTGCCTTTTATGACCGGGCGGCCACGGCCTTTTCGATCATCCAGACCGGCGAGCGCCGCCTCTACGGCAATATCATCCTCAAGAAAGGGGTGATCGGGTGAAGATCGACGCCCATCAGCATTTCTGGTCCCTCAGCCGCAAGGATTACGGCTGGCTGACGCCCGCATTGGGGCCGATCTATCGCGACTTTCTTCCCGACGACATGGCGCCGCTGTTGCAGCAGGCCGGTATTGACGGGACGGTTCTGGTTCAGGCGGCCCCAACCGATGCCGAGACGGCATTTATGCTGTCGCTGGCATCCCAGCACGCGTTCATCAGGGGTGTTGTCGGCTGGGTCGATTTCGAAGCGCCCGACGCGTCCGACCGGATTGCCGCACTGGCGGCAAATCCTGCGCTGGTGGGGCTGCGGCCCATGATCCAGGATATCGCGGATACCGATTGGATGCTTGGGGAGCAGCTTGCCCCGGCTTTTGCCGCGATCATCCAAAACGATCTGGTGTTCGATGCCCTGACGCTGCCGCGCCATCTGCCAAACCTGCATCGGCTGTTGCAGAACCATCCGCAGATGCGGGTGGTTGTCGATCACGGGTCCAAACCGCAGATACGCGACGGCGCGATGGATCAATGGGCCAGCGACATTGCGGCCATTGCCCGCGACACGGATGCGTTTTGCAAGCTGTCGGGCCTTGTGACCGAGGCCAGTCAGGATTGGTCAGTGGACGACCTGCGCCCCTATGTCGACCATCTGCTGAACACGTTTGGCCCGACCCGGCTGATATGGGGCAGCGACTGGCCCGTCTGCACCCTGGCCAGCAGTTATGAACGCTGGGTCGACACGACCGAGCAGTTGCTTGCGGACCTGCCCGCATGTGACCGTGCGGCCATATGGGGCGGCAACGCGCTGCGGGCGTACAAACTGGGAAATTGCACATGACGGACCTGACATTGGATGCGGCTGGTACCTGGATCGGGCGTATCGAACGGCCGGGGATCGGGCCGAGTGTGGTGACCGTGCGCGATGGGATGCTGGTGGATATCACCGACCGGGCCGCGCCCACCTGCTGCGATATCCTGGAACGCGGTGACGCGGCCGAATACGTGCGATCGGCCCCCGGCACCACGCTTGGCAGGGTCAAAGACGGGCATAACTGGTTGGCACCCTGTGACCTGCAGGTGATCAAGGCCTGCGGTGTGACCTTTGCCGGGTCAATGGTCGAACGGGTGATCGAGGAACAGGCCGCAGGCGACCCGGACAAGGCGGATGCAATCCGCCAGCGGATCGCCGCACGGATCGGCGACAGCCTGACAGACATCACTCCCGGTTCGCCAGAGGCCATGCAGGCCAAAGAGGCGCTGATGGCCGAGGGGCTTTGGAGCCAATACCTTGAGGTCGGGATCGGGCCGGATGCCGAGGTCTTCACCAAGGCCCCGGTTCTGTCCGCCGTGGGCTATGGTGCGGATGTCGGGTTGCTGCCCGCGTCCACATGGAACAATCCCGAACCCGAGATCGTGCTGGCCGTGTCGTCACAGGGGCAGATCAAGGGGGCCGCGCTGGGCAATGACGTGAACCTGCGCGACATCGAAGGGCGTTCGGCCCTGTTGCTGGGCAAGGCCAAGGACAACAACGCATCCTGTGCCATCGGCCCGATGATCCGCCTGTTCGACGCGACCTTTTCGCTGGATGACATACGCGCCGCCGACCTGACCATGACCGTCGAGGGGACGGATGGTTTCGTCCTGAATGGGCATTCCTCGATGGCGCAAATCAGCCGGGACCCGGTCGATCTGGTGCAGCAGACAATCGGCCGCCACCATCAATACCCCGACGGGGTGATGCTGTTTCTTGGTACGCTCTTTGCCCCAACCCAGGACCGGGACACGCCCGGTGGCGGCTTTACCCACAAGCTGGGCGATGTCGTGACAATTGCGAATGACAGGCTGGGCGCGCTGACCAATACGGTGCGTTTGTCGACCGACTGCCCCGAATGGCGGTTTGGGGCCTCGCATCTGATGCGAAACCTGGCCGGACGCGGCCTGATTTGAGAAAGACCGGACAATGCGCAGCGTAACACACCTGATTGCGGGGCCCTGTCCGGCATCGACGAATTTCGGGGCAAGCTCTGTCGGAACCTTGTCGATCCGGCGGTTCCAACGCCCCGTTTGTTACCAGAACCTTCCATTGGATTTGCTGCCTGAAAACGTATGAGGTCAGACATGACGACACAGAACAACTCAAACCGGCTGCACGGCAAGACGGCCTTTGTCACCGCCGCAGGCCAGGGCATCGGGCGCGCAACCGTCGAACGGTATGCCGCCGAAGGTGCGCGGGTCATTGCAAGCGACATCAACCCGGACGCGGTGGCGGAACTGGGCAATATCGCAGGGATCACGGCGGTTCAGCTGGACGTGACCGATGCCAGCGCCGTGGGCGCGGCGGTCGCCGATCTGCCGCCGCTGGATATCCTGTTCAACTGCGCAGGCTATGTGGCGGGCGGCACCATCCTGGAGTGCGACGAAGCCGATTGGGATTTCAGCTTTGATCTGAACGTAAAGGCCATGTACCGGCTGATCCGGCTTGTGCTGCCCACAATGCTGGAAAATGGCGGAGGGTCGATCATCAACATGTCCTCGGTCGCCTCGTCGATGACGGGTGTTCCCAACCGGTTTGCCTATTGCGCGTCCAAGGCGGCGGTGATCGGGCTGACCAAATCGGTGGCGGCCGATTTCGTCACACGCGGCATTCGCTGCAATGCCATCTGCCCCGGTACCGTCGACAGCCCCAGCCTGCACGAGCGCCTGCGCGCCACAGGAGATTATGACAAGGCGATGACCGATTTCATCGCGCGTCAACCGATGGGGCGTATCGGAACCGCCGATGAAATCGCCGAGCTGGCCGTATACCTGGCCAGCGACGCAAGCCAGTTCACCACCGGCCAGCCCTTTGCCATTGATGGCGGCTGGACCATCTGATTCCAGGAAGGAAACCAATATGAAATTGCTGCGCTATGGCCCTGTGGGTTCTGAAAAGCCGGGGCTGCTGGATTCTGCCGGCGTGATCCGTGATCTGTCTTCGGTCGTCGACGATATCTCTGGCCGGGCGCTGGGCGATGACAGCCTGGCCAAGCTGCGCGATCTGGACCCCGAAAAGCTGCCGCAGGTTGGTCCGGATACGCGCATCGGCGCCTGTGTTGGCAGCGTTGGCAAGTTCATCTGCGTCGGCCTCAACTATGCGGATCACGCCGCCGAAAGCGGGATGGAACTGCCGCGAGAGCCGGTTATCTTTTTCAAGGCAACTTCGGCGATCATGGGCCCCGACGACGCGGTGGAAATCCCGCGCGGGTCCGTCAAAACCGACTGGGAGGTCGAATTGGGCGTGGTCATCGGAAAAGAGGCGAAATACGTCTCTGAGGCCGAGGCGCTGGACCATGTTGCCGGGTATTGCGTCGTCAATGACTTGTCCGAGCGTGATTTTCAGCTGCACCGCTCGGGGCAATGGGTCAAGGGCAAGTCCGCCGATACGTTCGGGCCGATTGGTCCCTGGCTGGTAACCCGCGACGAGATTGCGGACCCGCAGGACCTGCCCATGTACCTTGAGGTGAACGGCCACCGGTATCAGGACGGTTCGACCAAAACGATGCATTTTGGCGTGGCCACCGTGGTCTCGCACCTGTCGCAGTTCATGTCGCTGCAACCCGGTGACGTGATTTCGACCGGGACCCCGCCGGGCGTTGGCATGGGGCAGTCGCCGCAGACATACCTGAAGCCCGGCGACCGCATCGAATTGGGCATCGCCGGATTGGGCGTGCAAAAACAATCGGTCATCGCCGGATAGGCCGGGCCATGACAGTTCGGGTCAACCCGGTCGCGGGCCGGGTTTGCCCAACCATCGCAACGGGCCGCGGGATTGGCCGCAGCAAGAATCGCGATGACTTTTGGTGAACCTTAATCTGGATCAAATCCAGACGGCGCCTTTGTCCCCTAAGCTTTGTCAGGCCGGTACGTGGCCATCCGGTGCGACCGGGCCAGCGACAAGGGGCAATAACGATGACAACAGCCAGACCGTGGTTCTGGGCGTTTTCGACGGCGTCCTTGCTGACATTCAGCGCCTTGATGCCGGTCCATCCGGTCGTGGCGGATGAACCGGGGCCGGTGGCGGCAATTGCCTTTGACCCGGCCAAGGCCGCCCTTGGCAAGCGATTGTTTTTTGACCCACGCCTGTCTGGCGATACCGAAACGTCCTGTGCCAGTTGCCACCAACCCGAACACGGGTTCACCGATGGCAAGGCGCTGTCGGACGCCTATGCCGGCAGCCTGCATTTCCGCAACGTTCCGACCCTGATCAATAGTGCCAAGCGCGCGGCGTGGTTTCATGACGGGCGGATCGGCACCAACCTCAACGACGTGACCCGCGAAAGCATTACCGAAACCTATGCGATGAACATGGATATGCGGCTGATGCAGGAGCGCATCAAGCAGGACCCGGTCTATGTCGAGATGTTCAAGGTTGCGGGGTTTGGCGAACCCTCGAATGGTAGTGTCCGCAATGCCATACCGGAATACCTGAAAACACTGATCTCGCGCGGGGCTCCGTTCGATACCGGCGAGATGTCACAAGACGCTCAGGCCGGGTACCAGGTGTTCAAGGACAGCGGGTGCAACGCGTGCCATTCCGGTGAGCGGTTCACCGACGATCTGCCCCACAACCTGGGGGTTCCCGATAACCCCGAGATTTGGGCGACGCCCGAACGCCACATCACCTTTGTCACCATGATGAAATTCCTTGGCGTCGAGAACTATATGAACCTGCGCGCGGATCCCGGCGCTTATATTCGCACCCACACTGCCGATACGTTCGGAACCTTTTTGACCCCCACATTGCGCGAGCTGACCTTTACCGCGCCCTATATGCACAACGGCACGCTGGCCACGCTAGAGGATGTGGTGGCCTTTTACGATGCGGGCGGTGGCGATGATGCGAACAAGGACCCGCGCATCAAGCCGCTGGGCCTGTCCGCGACAGAGCAAGCGCAGCTGGTGGCTTTTCTCAAAGCGCTGTCCGGCGTGCCGCTGACCGGCCCGGACTTTGTCCCGGAACCGATCGATACGGACTATGCGCCGATCGAAAACTGGCAAGATGCAACGAACTGAGGAGTGGCACGATGAAGGACCAAACCCCTGTCTTGCCCGGCACCGTCCTTGCCGCCGCTGTCATTGCGGTCCTCGGGTCGCAGGTTCTTGCCGCTGATAGCAGGGTGATCGAGACCGGCACTGGCGGTGCTGATCCAGACCCCGACGCGCCGCTGGTTGCGCTGGGCCCGCCGCCCATTCCGTTGGACAACCCGCAGACCGAGGCCAAGATCGAACTGGGCAAGATGCTGTTCTTCGACCCGCGCCTTGGTGGTAACCCCTCGACCCCCTGTTCGGCCTGCCACAACCCCTATGTGGGCTGGGATGTCGAGGCGCAGGTCTCGTTCGGCTATCCGGGCACGACCCACTGGCGCAACAGCCAAACCATCGTCAACGCGGCCTATTACGGCAAGTTGTTCTGGGCGGGCGCATCCAAAAGCCTTGAAGACCAGGCCAAATCTGCGGCTGGCGGCGCAGTTGCCGGCAATGGCGAGGCCGACATGATGGAGGCCCGCCTGGCCTTTGTCCCCGAATATGTTGAACGTTTCAACGCCGCGTTTGGCGACCGGTGGCCGCGCATCGGCAATGCCTGGCGGGCCATCGCAGCGTTCGAGCGCACAATTGTGCAAACCGATACACCGTTTGACAGGTATCTGCGTGGTGATGATGACGCGCTGAGCGGGGAACAGAAACGCGGGCTGGCCCTGTTTACCGGCAAGGCGCAATGTTCCGAATGCCACAACGGTGCGCTGCTGTCGGACGAAAAATTCTATAACACCGGGGTGCCACCGTATGACGGTTGGCAAGACGAAGGGCTGGCGCAGGTCACGTTTCGGTACGAACTTTATGCCAAGGGCGTGACCGAAGACATGTATCGCCACACCAAGGACGATCCGGGATTTTACTTCCGCACCAAGGAAAAGACGGACAAGGGCAAGTTCCGCACGCCGTCGCTGCGCTATACGCTTTATACCGAACCCTACATGCATAACGGCATGCTGGCATCGCTTGAAGATGTGGTGGAATTCTACGACCGGGGCGGTGGCGTGAATGAGTTTGCCGAAAACAAATCCCCGCTGATCCAGCCCCTTGGCCTGACCAATGGGGAAAAGGCCGACCTTGTGGCTTTCCTGGAATCCCTCTCTGGCGAAGAAATCCTGGTCGATGAACCGGTCTTGCCGGATTACCAGCCGCTGCCTGCGGCAGCAAAGGAGTAGGCGTCATGAAAGACCACACCGCAACCGGGTGCAGCTGTTCGGGCGATGCGAAAAAGGCCTGCACCGTGAACCGCCGTCAGTTCCTGTTTGCATCTGGTGCCACGACATTCACGGTCATGGTGGTGATGCCCACCCGTCACGGGCAGGCAGAACAGGTGCCCGCCCTTGTGTCCACCTATCCGCGCAAGCTGATCGGTAAATTGTCCGAGTTGGAACAAGACGTGCCGGTTGAATTCTATTACCCGGACGAGGGCGACTATTCGGACTCGATCCTGGTCAGGACAGGTGTGGAATGTGGCGGAGGTATCGGCCCGCAACGGGACGTAGTGGCCTTTAACCTTACCTGTACCCATCAGGGCGGGTCGCTTTACGACACGTACAAGGCCGACCACAAGGTTCTGGGTCCGTGCCCGCTGCACCTGTCCACCTATGACATGACGCGCCACGGAATTCTGGTGTCCGGTCAGGCCTATCAATCGCTGCCGCAGGTGCTGTTGGAGCTGGAGGGCGACGACATCTATGCCGTTGGCATGTTCGGGCTGATCTATGGCCGTTACGACAACTTGATCGCCTAAGGGGGAACGGAAACATGGCAACCCCGTATTACGTACCCGAAACCAATGTACCGCTGCCGCCCAGGGGGGCCGAGGTCATCTCGACCGCCTGCGACTATTGCATCGTCGCCTGTGGCTACAAGGTCTATCGCTGGCCGGTGACGGCTAAGTCCGGTGGTCCGTCGGCGGATGAAAATGCCTTTGGCGAGGATTTCCCCGTGGCCCCCCTGGGCGCATGGGTGGCCCCGAACCAGCACAATATAGTTCTGCACAAGGGCCAGCCGCACCATGTGGTGATCGTTCCGGACAAGGATGCAAAACACGTCAACACCGACGGTGACAGCTCTTTGCGGGGGGGATGTATCGCGCAGAAATGCTATAACCCCCAGACACCGACGCGCGACCGCCTGAAAACGCCGCTGATGCGGATCTATGGCACGTTGATGCCGGTTCCGTGGGATCTGGCGCTGGATGTTGCCGCCGAGGTGGGCAATCACGTCATCGCCCAGCACGGTGCCAATGCCTATGGCGTCAAGACGTTCAGCTATCAGTACATCGAGAACACCTATGCGATCTCGAAATACGCGCTGCGCCATATCAACACCGCGAACTTCACATTTCACGACACGCCGTCCGATGTAACCTCGACCCCCGGGTTCCGGGATGCGGGCTTTGACAATTTCGGCCCGTCTTATGAGGACTGGCGGGATGCGGAAACCCTGTTGGTCTGCGGCACCGACCCGTATGAGACCAAGACCATCCTCTATACCCAGTGGATGATGAAGGGGATGCAGAACGGCCAGCGCGAGATTTATCTGATCCCGCGCCGGTCGGCCGGTGTGGCCCATGCGGAAAAGATGGGCGGACTGCATATCGACGTCCTTCCCGGCACCGACCTGCTGGTCGTGAACGCCATTGCCCGCGTCATCGTGGAAAATGGCTGGGAGGACAGCGACTGGATCAAAAACTGGGTCAACAACAATTGGGAAAGCTCGTCCGGCTTTGGTCAGGGCACCCGCAACACCCCGTGGCAGTGGCGTACGACCTGGGGCAAGTTCCAGACCAAAGGTTTCGAGGATTGGAAAGAGTGGCTGCTGTCGCAGGACGAATTCGCGCCTGAAACAGCTGCTGCCATGGCCGAGATCGACTTTCAGAAAATCTATACGGCTGCCGAATGGCTTGCCAAACCCAAGGCAGACGGCGCGCGCCCGAAAACCTCGATCATGATCGAGAAAGGGTTTTATTGGTCGAACAATACCGGCAACACACAGGCGATTTCCGCGCTGGGCATCATCTGTGGCTGTGGCGGGCGTCCGGGTCAGGTCATTGGCCGCGCCGGTGGGCACCAGCGGGGCGGCGTGAAGGGTGGGAAATACCCGCGCAACAAATCGCCCGAGAAACTGCCGGGTCGCCGTCGCCGCGCCATGGATACCGACCGCTATCTGATCGCGGGCCACACCCGCATGGCACATGTGATCGGCACCACCTGGATTCAGTCCATGTGCGGGTCGCAGCAACTGGCGGACAAATTCGAGGACCTGACCGTCCGCAACCCGCATCAGATCGCCAGCTTTGACAAGCAAGAGATGATCGACACGCTGAAAGCCCGCGCCGACAGCGGCGGTATGGTGGTGATCAACCAGGACATCTATCTGCAGGACCCGATCGGCAACCGTTACGCCGACATCGTGTTCCCCGCAGCGACCTGGGGCGAAGAGGATTTCCTGCGCGCCAATGGCGAACGCCGCCTGCGTCTGTACCAGAAATTCTATGACGCGCCGGGCGCGGCCAAGCCTGACTGGTGGATCATTGCACAGCTTGCCTCGCGCATGGGTTTTGACGGGTTCGACTGGCAAAACGCGAACGAGGTCGCCGAAGAGGCGGTGCGTTTCACACGCGGGTCGCGCAAGGATTTTCACGCGGTCTATCGTCTGGCCGGGAAAGAGGGCAAGACCCTGCACCAGAAGGTCCGTGAATTTGGCACGGACGGGGTGCAATGCCCGGTCATGCTGGATGCCGATGGGGTGACGCTGATCGAAACCAAGCGTTTGCACGACACCACCCGCAAGCTGCCCGATACCGGTGCGGCAGGTGCGGATGTGTTCAACAAGAAGCTGACGCATTTCAACACCCAGACGGGCAAGTGCAACATCCAGAAATCGCCCTGGGGTCTGTTCTCGGACTATTGGGAATGGCTCAAGCCGGATAAGACCCAAGGCGAGCTGTGGGCGACATCGGGCCGGATCAACGAACGCTGGCAATCTGGTTTTGACGACCGCCGCCGCCCCTATATCGTGCAGCGCTGGCCCGAGAACTGGGTCGAGATTCACCCCGACGATGCGGCCGAGCGCGGCATCGAAAGCGGCGACTATGTGATGGTCTATTCGGAACGCGTTCCGGGCAACAAGCACACGCTGCTGGGTGTGGAAGGCGACGATTTCCAGTTCTCGAAACTGATGGAGAACGGGCATATCGAACTGACCAAAGCGGCGATTACCGCCGTGGCCATGGTCACGCCCGCCATCAAGAAAAGCGTTGTCTACATGGATTTTCTGCACATGCAGCAACCCGCGAACGCGCTTGAAGGGCGGATCGTCGATTGGATCAGTGGCAATTACAACTACAAGATGGGCGTTGCCAAGCTGCGCAAACTGGGGCCAAGCCCATACAAGACGTCGTTCCGCACGATGTCCTTTGCGCCACGCGATATCGCCTGACATGAACATGCGTTGTGATACCTCGCTGCGGGACGCGGCCATCTGCCGGTTCTCGGAACTGGCCGGGTCTGAATACGAAGTGATCCGCCTGCGCGCCATTCAGGCCCTGACAGCGATGGGCGCGGGCGACTCCCCCGCGCTTGTCGGGGCCTTGCAGGACGAAGACGAAGATGTCCGGCAGGATGCCGCCCAGGCGCTGGGGGACCTGGGCGTACATCAGGCTGCACCTCACCTGTTGGAAAACCTGATCCAGGATCCCTGCGGCGAGGTAAAGCTGGCCTGCGTCAACGCGCTTGCCGCGCTGAATTTCAAAGAGGCCGCGCCTTATCTGCGGACCCTTGTGACCGGGCGTGGCGATCAGATCACATGGGATGAGGACGCGCTGTACAGGGACGAATGGGATGACTGGCTGGACATCCAGATTGCAGCGATCCGGGCGCTGGGCCATATGGGTGATGCCGCCGCAATTGAACCCATTGTCATCGCCGTGATGGACCAGGACGGGCAGGCGCTTGGTGATGTGGCCTGTCAGGCGCTGGGTCGGATCGGCGCGCCCTCGGTGCCGACATTGGGCGTTTTCGCCCGATCGGTGAACCGTCGGCTGCGCCACTGTGCCTTGCATGCTCTGGCCGGGGTAGGGGGCACCGAAGCCTGGGCGATTTTGCGCAATGCGCTGTCTGACGCGGATGCTCAGGTCAGGCTGCTCGCCTATCAGGCGCTGATGCCCCAAGACCCGGATCTGGTCGCGCAGGCACTGGCCGATCCCGCCGAAGACATACGAATTGCCGCGCTGAACCATTCGGGTTTTTCCGAGCCCGAAATGCTGGACCGCATGATGCGCGATCCGGGCGCAAAGGTGCAATTGGCGCTGATCGGGTGGCTGAGCCATAGCGTGCCAATCACCGACCAAGGTGACCTGCGCTGGCAGGTTCTGGAATTCCTCGCCAGCGGTCAGCAGCCCGAGGTTGCGGCGCAGGCGTTGGGTTCCTTGGCCGCGTTGGCCCCTGATCTGGTGGGCGACCGACTGAACACGCTGTTTTCCGGATGCGGCGATGACCCCGAGACCGAGCGTATTCAGTGGGCTGTGGTCGATGCGTTGTCATCGTCGCCCCGGTATGAGGCAGTCGAATGGTTGCAGCGCGCCTGCCGCGCGCCGTTCAGGTCGGTGCGGTTGAAGGCCGCCGGGTCACTCGCGATGATCGTGACCGACCCCAACAGCCCGCAACAGAACCGGCAATTGGGGCGCGAGGTGCTTTTGTCCCTGGCGCGGGCGCCGGTTTCTGCCGCCGAAGACCTGCCCCAAGAGGACGAGCCGCAAACCGACATTGAAACGCTCAGGGCTGCGGGCCTGGACGTGTCGGCGGGCGACGAAAGCGGGCCGACCTCAAGCCTGGGGGCGATTTTGGGACATGATGCACTTGCCGCCCAGATGACGCAGCAGGCGGCAGAGGTTGAAACCCACCCCCTGACCGCGCGCGAACAGGCGTTGCTGGCGCGGGCAACCCGCCACCCAATGCGCCGCCGCGTGGCACTGGGCGACCCAGAGGCGACGCCCGAGCGGGACACCCGCATGTCAGCGATCCGGCTGTTGGGCGACGTGGCGGGTATGCAGGGTAGTCTGGCCCAAATCGCGCAGGACCCCGAAGCCGAAATTGCGCAACAGGCGCTTGCAGCGCTGGCGGTGTCGATCACCCGATGGGGCCCCGAACTTGAGGTGGACCAACTGGCCGGGCTGATTGCCAAGGGGCTGTTGCACGCGGATACGACCATGTCGCAACAGGCGCTAAAGCTGCTGCGGCAGGCGGATTTGCCACCGCAGGATGCCATGCGCGGCGGGCTGCGTGCGATGCTGAAATCCGGCGACGCCGCGTTTCGCATCGACGCGATGCATGTCCTGACCCGATGGGACGGGACCCCGGACCTGGCGCGCAGCCTGCTGGACGATGCCTCGGCCCTGGTGCGACAGGCGGCGATGCGGCTTTTGGCGGACATTGCGCCCGATCAGGCAGGCGCGGCCATCGTGCCCTTTTTGTTGGCCAATCCGGAACAGCGGATCGTGACCTATGTCAATGACACCGAACCTGCCCTGGGATCAATTGGGCGCGAATTGATGACCGAGCTGCGAAACCCGGACAGGCAATCTCAGTGGCCGGTTCTTGTAAGTGCCCTGGCCGATTTGCTTGCGGGCACGGCGCATTCGGTCTGACGCAGGAGAAATAGATGCAATACTCGCGCAGGCTAGTCGCCGGAATGCTGGTCGCCGCAGCGGCCGGGGCCGCCGTGACCACGATGGCAGAGGACCTGCCCCAAGTGTCGGTGGTGCACCAGATAATCGACCCGAATGCGGACACACCGGCCCATGCCTTCCGGTTCGAACCCCGGTACCTTGAGGTTCCGGCGGGCGCGACCGTCCGGTTCAAAGGTTCGACCGGGCGGCACACGGTGACGTCGATCCCTGCGATGATCCCGGAAGGTGCGCGTGCTTTCGAGATTCGCGGGAAACCGGAATTGGACCTGACCTTTACCCAGCAGGGCGTCTATGGAATCCGGTGCCGGGTGCATGGCCGGCACGGTATGGTGATGCTGCTGGTCGTGGGTGACCCGGCTGCCAATCTCGCCGCAGCGCAGGCATTTTTGCCCAAGCTGGCCGAGGCGGAACGGGTCGAGTTCGAAAAGCTGTTTGCGCATCTGGAGCAACAACATGGCTGATGGGTGCGGATGTGACAGCATGGCCCAAGCCTATCTGCCGGTGGACGAGGCCCTGCGCCGCGGCCTTGCCTTGGCCAGGCCGGTCGACGGCACGGAAACGCTGGCGCTGCCTCAGGCAACGGGGCGGGTTCTGGCCCTGGATTGCACCAGCAAGATCGACCTTCCCGCTTTCGACAATTCGGCCATGGATGGGTATGCGATCCGGCTGGCGGATATTGACGCGCAAGGCGATGCTGCGGTCTATGCGCTGCCTTTGGCCGGTCGTGTTGCGGCCGGTGATACCGGTGATCTTGCCGCGCCCGCGGGCAGCGCCTTGCGCATCCTGACCGGGGCACCGGTTCCCGACGGGTTTGACGCGGTGCTGATGCAAGAGGATTGCGACGTCACCCAGGACACAATCCGATTCAAACGACGCCCCAGACCCGGGCAGCATATCCGCCGTGCGGGCGAGGATTTGCCCGCCGGTGCGCCCCTGCTGAAACGGGGCCAGGAAATTGGCCCACGAGAGGTCGCGGCCCTTGCCGCCTCGGGGCATGGGCACGTCAGGGTGTTTCGAAAGCTGAAGGTCACATTGTTTTCGACCGGAAGCGAGTTGCGTCAGCCCGGCGAGCCCCTTGCACCCGGTCAAATTTATAATTCGAACCGGTACATGCTGGCCGCGCTGTTGGAAAAGCCCTGGATTGACCTGGTTGATATCGGTCCGGTCGAAGATAACCCCGACCGTCTGCGTCAGGTCCTGCGCGAGGCGTGCGAAACCAGCGATCTGGTTGTCACCACGGGCGGTGTTTCCGTAGGCGACGAAGACCATATGCCGCGCGTGTTTGCCGATATCGGCGGCACGCTTGACGTCATGAAGGTAGCCATGAAACCCGGCAAGCCGATCATGTTCGGGTGCCGGGGTTCGGCCTTGTATGTCGGGCTGCCGGGCAATCCGGTTTCTGCCTTCGTGACATGGCAGGTGATCGGCGCACAGATGATGCGTCGCTGCGCGGGCCTGCCCGATACTCCGCTTGCGACCCAGCAAGCCGTCCTGGCCGAGCCCTTGATGCGCCACGCTGGCCGGACCGAGTTTCGCCCTGTGCAGATCGAAGGTCGCGCGGCGGACGGAAAGCCCCGTCTGCGACTGATGGCGGCATCCTATAGCGGGCGGCTGGCCCTGCTTGCCCAGGCGGATGGGTTGGCCATAATCCCGGCCGACGCGGATGCCTTGCCAGAAGGGCACCCGCTTTCCTTCCTGCGGTTCTGACCGCAGGCCCGAGGCGCGATGGGGTCTGGCCCGAGACCTGCGCGCGGGTTATCGCAAGGGCTTGAACATATACGTCGTAGGCTCAGGCTGTTGATCAAAGGGATTCACGCAGTAATCCGGAATCTCGCCTGCAACGCTGAAACCCATTCCCCGGTACAGGATCAAAGATGGGTCCGTGCTGCGTGTGTCCAGAACCAGCAGCGACTTGCCAACAGATCGCGCCCGGTCTTCCAGCACGCCCATCAGCCTGCGGCCCAACCCCTGGCGGCGGGCATCCGGATGGACCAGCAATTTGGCGACATCGGCGCGGTGGGGTTGGTTGGGCATTTGTGACGGGATCAGCTGAACGGTCCCGACGATCCGGTCCCCATCCCGCGCAACAAACAGGTCCAGCGCGCCGGATCGCACCGCCGGAAAGACGCTGTCGGTCCAGAATGCGGCGGCATCGCCTTGCGAAAACGGCAGAATGAATCCGACGCTTGCCCCCGCATGGACGCAGGCGTGCAATATCTCGGTCAGTTCGGCGAGGGCCGCATCACAGTCCGCTTTGGTCAGTTGTGAAATCATATCAGCACCAGGATATATCGCGCGCCCCGTTCGGGGCTGGTTTCAAACCTTGTGGGTCCGGCCAGGTGATAGCGCAGGCAATCCCCGGCGCTCAGGTCATGGGGGGTGTTGTCCACGGTCAGCGTCAGCATTCCGTCCAGCACGATCGCGTGATGTTCCTGCCCGGTTCTGGGCGGTACGTCATAGGCAATCGTCGTTCCCGGCGGCAAATGGCATTCCAGCACCTCGCCGCTTAGACCAGATGCCGGTGGCGAAACCGAGCGGCGGGTGAACCCTGTCTCGGGGTCGCGCCATTCGCCCTGGCGATCAAAGGGGACCTTGGGCGCAAAACTGTCTTCGACCATCATCAGCAGGCGTGACATTGGCAGGCCGTAGGCAGCGCAAAGCCTGCCCAGGTTTTCAGCCGTCGGGCTGACGCTGCCATTTTCCATGCGCGACAGGGTTGCGCGGCTGATGCCGCTATTTGTCGCCAGCGTATCCAGCGACCAATTGCGCGCCTGGCGAAGCTCGGCCAGGCGATTGGCAAGGCGCAGCGCGAGATCGTCAGGCATGTTCTGATATGAAAAAGATTCTCATATCTGAACGGTACGGCCTATTTTGAACGGGTTCAACAAAAAAGGGTGCAGAAATTCTGCACCCTTTCACTGCTCGGCCTGTCTGTGGATTACTTCCAGCCGACCGCATCGAAAATCTTCTGCGCCTCGGGCAGGTTCTGCGCAACTTCGGACAGGTTGACCTCGTCACCCTTGAAGTCGCCCAGGTTGGCAACCGACTCGGCCAGCTCGACGGTCGGGACTGCCGGATATTCGTCATTGCCGTACGAGAAGTATTTTTGCGCCTGATCGCTTGCCAAGTATTCCAGGAACAAAATCGCGTTCTCTTTGTTTGGCGCATTGGCCGCGACCCCGGCACCGGACAGGTTCATATGTGCGCCATAGCCGTCCTGGTTGGGAAAGACCCAGCCGATCTTGTCCAGGCTGTCGGACACGCCCTTGACGTCCTTGCGATTTGCGCGGGCAAAGTAATAGGTGTTGGACACCGCAATTGCGCATTCGCCCGACACGATGCCGCGCAGCTGGTCTGTGTCGCCACCCTGGGGGTCGCGGGCCATGTTGTCGACAACGCCCTGGGCCCAGGTCTTGGCCGCTTCGGCCCCTTCATGGGTAATGATCGACGCCAGAAGGGTCTGGTTATAGGTGTTGCTGGACGAGCGGATGCAAACCATGCCCTTGTATTCCGGCGCGGCAAGATCGGCATATGTCGCCGGCGGGTTGGCGACCTTGTCCTTGTCGAAAAAGATGATCCGGCTGCGCTGCGAGAACCCGAACCACTGGTTGTCGCTGTCCTGAAGGTTCGCGGGGATGCGATCTTCGAGAACCGCGCTGTCGATGGATTGAAGAATGCCCGCGTTCTTGGCGCGCGTCAGGCGCGACGTGTCGACGGTCACCAGAATGTCGGCGGGCGAGTTCTTGCCCTCGGCGGCCATACGGGCAATCAGCTCGTCAGCCTTGCCTTCGATCCGGTTGATCGTGATTCCGGTTTGTTCCTCGAACTCACCATAAAGCTTGTCATCAGTGTCGTAATGGCGCGACGAGTACAGATTCAGTTCGCCCTCGGCATAGGCCGAGGTGGCAAGCAGCGCCGTCAACGCGGCGGTGATGAAGGCAGAAGATTTGAGCATGGCTTTTCCCAATTTGGTAACTGGCTTCGAATGGGTATCCGAGTAAAAAAGTCAATTAAACAAATCCGTGGGAAAAGCAAGGGTCATACGCATCTGGCCCATAGCAGAGGTTCGCTTCGCTCTCGCCGTGGGTCGGCGCGCAATCCGGGGCCCGGGCACAAAAAAACCGCACCCAAAGGCGCGGTCTTTAGCTTGTCTTGTCAGACGTTCTCAGCCCTGGCGAGCTTTGAACTTGCGCTGCGTCTTGTTGATCACGTAGACGCGGCCTTTGCGACGCACAATACGGCAATCACGGTGCCGGTTCTTGAGCGAGCGGAGCGAGTTCTTGACCTTCATGGTCTGTCTCCAATCTGCGGCGCCTTCATCAAGGACGTGGCCAGCGCCTGGGTTAGTCGGGTGCCCCGGAAGCCCGAGGCAATGAATCATGGTGGGCGGTACAAGGATCGAACTTGTGACCCCTTCGATGTCAACGAAGTGCTCTACCGCTGAGCTAACCGCCCATGAGACCTTTGCGAGACTTGCCCCATAACGAAATGGGGCGCGGATACCCGCGCCGGTAGCGGGGTCTATAAAAGGAGTCGTTGGGGGGATCAAGGGGTTTGGAAGAACAATTTTACTGGTCTATGTTCAATGCGAACAAGGAGACACCATGCCCAACGCTGCCTTCACACTGGAAATGCCCGAAAAACGCAGTTCGTGCCTGGTGTTCTCGTCCCCTCATAGCGGCCGGGCCTATCCCGAGGCAATGCTGAGGCAGACAGTGTTGAACCCCAACGTGATTCGATCCTCGGAAGACGCGTTTGTCGATAAGCTGTTCAGCCCGGCGGCCGAATTTGGCGCCCCGTTGCTCGCCGCTTCGGTTCCGCGGGCCTATCTTGACCTGAACCGCAGCGCGGATGAGCTGGACCCGGCCTTGATTCAGGGCGCGCGCAGGCATGGGCATAACCCGCGGGTCGCGTCCGGGCTTGGGGTGATTCCCCGCGTGGTGGCAAATGGGCGCGCAATTTACCGGGGCAAGCTGACAATGGACGAAGCGCGTCTGCGCATCGATACCTATTGGCGCCCCTATCACGCGAAACTGAAGGCGCTGCTTGCCGAATCGCACGATGCCTTTGGGCAGGCGATCCTGATTGATTGCCATTCGATGCCGCGCGAGGCGGTGGCCATGGCAGGCAACGCGCATGGCAAGCGCCCCGATATCGTGCTGGGCGACCGGTTTGGCGCCTCGGCCGCCGGGGAAATCGTCGATCAGATCGAATCGTCACTGGTCGCGGCTGGTCTGAACGTCGCCCGCAACACGCCCTTTGCCGGAGCCTATGTGACGCAGACTTATGGCCGCCCCGGTCGGCATCAGCACGCGATCCAGATCGAGATTGACCGGTCCCTGTACATGGATGAGGCCCGAATCGAACCGAACCAGAATTTCGATGCCTTTCGTGCGGCCCTGCGGCAGGTTATTTCCGAGATTGCCGGCATCGGCGCCTCGCCCGCCCGGCTGGCTGCCGAATAAGGTCAGCGCAGCGCGCGGCCTTTCACGATGGCGTCGGTGCCAAATCTCTTGCGGATTTCGTCGGTCGCCCGCTCGGCCTGTGATCTTTGGGTCGCGCCGGGGTCCAGCAAGTCGCCCGAAATGTCAGCCTGATCGGCGGGGCACAGATCTGACAGCCCACAGCCCAACAGGCGATACGGGCCCTGTTCGCCGACCTGATCGAACAACCCCCGTGCGGTGCGATAGACACGATCGGCAATTTGCGTGGGGTCCCGCAGCGATACGCGGCGGGTCAGCAGGCTGTGATTGGCGCGTTTCAGCTTGAGCGTCACAACCCGACCGGCCAGGCCTTTTGCCTTGGCGCGGTCGGCAACCTTTTCGGCCATGCGCCACAGGTGCCCGTCCAGAATGTCGGGGTCGGCGGTATCCTCGAAAAAGGTGGTTTCGTTGCTTATGGATTTCATCGGCTCATGCGCCGAGACCTTGCGTTTGTCCTGCCCGCGCGCAAGGTGCCACAAACGATAGCCCATCGAGCCGAACCGGGCGGTCAGCGCCTCGCGGTCCCAGCGCAACAGATCGGAAAAGGTGCGAATCCCGGCGCGATCCAGCGAATCTTGCGCCGCGGGGCCAATGCCCCAGATAAGGCGCACCGGTTTGTCGTACAGGAAATCTGCGGTTTCGGCCTGCCCGATCACCGAAAACCCACGGGGCTTATCAAGGTCCGATGCGACCTTGGCCAGAAACTTGTTGTGGCTCAGCCCGATTGACCCGGTCAGGCCCAGTTCGTCTTTCATACGCTTGACCAGCCTGGCCAGCATGACCGCCGGGGGTGCCCCATGCAGCCGCTGGGTGCCCGACAGGTCCATGAAAGCCTCGTCCAGCGACAAGGGTTCGACATCCGGTGTCAGCTCATCCATCATCGCGCGGATGTCGCGCGACACTTCGGCATAGACCGACATGCGCGGCTTGATGACCACCGCGTCCGGGCAAAGTTTCAGGGCCTTGAACATCGGCATTGCCGAACGCACCCCGCGGATACGCGCGACATAGCAGGCGGTCGAAACCACGCCGCGTTTGCCGCCTCCGATGATCACGGGCTTGTCCGCCAGATCAGGGTTGTCTCGTTTCTCGACCGACGCATAGAAGGCGTCGCAATCCATATGCGCGATGGTCAGGTCGAACAGTTCAGGATGCATCTTGACCCTTGGGCTGCCGCATTCAGGACAGCGCCGATGGTCGTCAAAACGGGTCAGGCAATCGCGGCAGAGACCGGGCATCCAATCCATTCCAATGCGGGTATGGGCGGTTACGAAATTCGGTGAGCCGATAGTATATCACCCGTTGCTGCGGGCAAAAGACCGATCATGTGCGGGGTGCTGCAAAGAAAGCCCCCCGCTAAGTGGCGGGGGGAAAGGTAACGAACCTCAGGAAGAAACGGTCCGTCGGGGAGTGTATTCCGCCCAGAATTCCCGAAATTTTGCGTTTTCGATAGGGCCAAGGCCGCACGCCCGAAACTCGCATTTTGTATGTGTATTTTGGGGCACAGCGGCAATTTGGCACCTCGCGGCGCCCAAATTGCCGTAACGTCAAGCGGTTGTGCGCCAAAGCTCGGTGAATTTGCCGCGTATTTTTGGTGTTCCGGCGGCTAGCCGTTCAGGGAATTCAATTCGTCCAAAACCGCCTGCGCTGCGGCTTTGGGGTCTTGTGCCTGGTAAATCGGGCGGCCGACAACGATATGATCCGCGCCGTCCGCGATGGCCTGCGCAGGTGTTGCCACGCGCTTTTGATCGCCCAGGGCGGCGCCGGACGGGCGGACGCCGGGGGTCACGATCAGGCGGTCCTTGGCCTGGGGCAGGGCGCGGATCAGCGCGGCCTCTTGCGGGCTGGCGATGACGCCGTCGGCCCCGGCCTCAAGCGCGCGGGCGGCCCGTTCGACGACCAGATCCTGCACATCGCCCTCTTTCAGCAGGCTGGCGTCCAGATCGTCGCGGTTCAGCGATGTCAGGATCGTGACGCCGAGGATCTTGAGGTCCGTGCCCGCCGCCCCTTCCTTGGCGGCGCGCACCACGTGCGGGTCGCCATGCACGGTCAGGAAATCCAGATCGAACTGCGCCAGTCCGCGCACCGCGTTTTCAACGGTGTTGCCGATGTCGAACAGCTTCATGTCCAGAAAGATGCGCTTGCCATGGTCCTGTTTCAGCTCATTGGCCAGGGCCAGCCCGCCGCCGGTCAGCATGCCCAGCCCGATCTTGTAGAAAGAGACGCTGTCGCCAAGGCGTTCGGCCATGGCCAGGCCTTGCAGGGCGTTGGGGACATCAAGGGCAACAATCAGGCGGTCGTCGGACATGGGGGCGCTCCTTTTTGGCAAACGTCTGCGTCCTAACGGGTTCGGGCCAGCCTGTCCATCAGCGAAGTCCGAAGCGGGGCGTTTCATTTTGTGATACCATGCCCGGCATTGACGGTAATTTTTCCATGTAAGGGACAGAAAATGAAAAAGCTGGTTTTACTGGGCGCTCTTGTTGCGCTGGCATCCTGTGACGAAACCCATACCGCCGGTCAGGACAGCGGCGCCGCGCCGGCGCCGACCAATGACGATCTTCGGTTGGTTGGCGGTTACCGGTCCGAGGATGACTGGTGTCAACTGACGGGTGAGACAGCCTTTACCGGCAATTTCCTTGACCACACCGCGGATCTGGTTTCGTGCCCGACCGGCAGCGACGCGGCGCAATCGCTGGTCGATATGCATGACGCGCAGCAAGTGGCCGAGACCGGCGGCTATACCGTCTATACGATTCCGCGCGAATAGAGGCGATTTCTGCGCCATACCCTCTTGAAGACGCGCGGATATTTCCCAAATTGAATGTGAGGCCTCAACCGACCTGTGCCGCCTGGCGGGCATGTCAAAACGGGGCGCTTGGAAAAGGAGAGACCTATGGACTTGAACAAGTTCACCGAGCGGGCACGGGGATTCGTGCAAGCGGCGCAGACAATTGCGCTGCGCGACGGGCACCAGAGGCTGGAGCCCATACATATACTCAAGGCATTGATGGATGACGATCAGGGGCTGGCCAGCAACCTGATCACGCGCGCGGGCGGCGCGCCGGGCCGCGTGGTCGAGGCGTTGGACGCCGCGATGGGCAAGATCCCCAAGGTCAGCGGCGACAACAGCCAGATTTACATGGATGGCCAGACCGCCAAGGTTCTGGACGAGGCCGCGAAAATCGCAACCAAGGCGGGCGACAGCTTTGTGCCGGTTGAACGTGTTCTGATGGCGCTGTGCATGGTGAAATCCAAGGCCAAGGATGCGTTGGAGGCCGGGGCCGTTTCTGCCCAGAAACTGAACGAGGCCATCAACGATATCCGCAAAGGCCGCACCGCTGACAGCGCCTCGGCTGAGGAAGGCTATGACGCGCTCAAGAAATACGCGCGCGACCTGACCGAGGCCGCGGCCGAAGGCAAGATCGATCCGATTATCGGGCGGGACGAGGAAATCCGCCGCTCGATGCAGGTTCTGTCGCGTCGCACCAAGAACAACCCGGTTTTGATCGGGGAACCCGGCGTCGGTAAGACCGCGATCGCCGAGGGCATGGCCCTGCGCATCGTCAACGGTGACGTGCCGGAATCGCTGAAGGACAAAAAGCTGCTTGCGCTGGATATGGGCGCGCTGATTGCAGGTGCGAAATATCGCGGTGAGTTCGAAGAGCGCCTGAAGGCCGTTCTGACCGAAGTGACCGAGGCCGCCGGTGAGATCATCCTGTTCATCGACGAGATGCACACGCTGGTCGGTGCCGGTAAATCCGACGGTGCGATGGATGCCGCCAACCTGATCAAGCCTGCGCTTGCCCGGGGTGAGCTGCATTGTATCGGTGCGACCACGCTGGATGAATACCGCAAATACGTGGAAAAAGACGCGGCCCTTGCGCGCCGGTTCCAGCCGGTGATGGTCACCGAACCGACGGTCGAGGACACGATCAGTATCCTGCGCGGTATTAAAGAGAAGTACGAGCTGCACCATGGTGTGCGGATTTCCGACTCGGCGCTGGTCTCGGCGGCGACCCTGTCGCATCGCTATATCACCGACCGGTTCCTGCCCGACAAAGCCATCGACCTGGTCGATGAGGCAGCGTCGCGTCTGCGGATGGAAGTGGACAGCAAGCCCGAGGAACTGGATCAGCTGGATCGCCAGATCCTGCAGATGCAGATCGAGGAAGAGGCACTGAAGCTTGAGGACGACGCGGCATCCAAGGACCGTCTGGAAACCTTGCAAAAGGATCTGGCCGATCTGCAGGAGCAATCCGCCGAGATGACCGCCCAATGGCAGGCCGAACGCGACAAGCTGGCCGGTGCGCGGGATCTGAAAGAACAGCTGGACAAGGCGCGCGCTGACCTTGAGATCGCCAAGCGCGAAGGGAACCTCGCCAAAGCGGGCGAGCTGTCCTATGGCGTCATCCCCGAGCTTGAGAAAAAGCTGATCGAGGCTGAAAATGCCGAAAGCAACGCCATGATGGCTGAGGAAACGGTGCGCCCGGCGCAGATCGCGTCAGTGGTCGAACGCTGGACCGGTATCCCGACCGCCAAGATGCTGGAAGGGGAACGCGAAAAGCTGTTGCGGATGGAAGACGATCTGCATTCCCGCGTGATCGGTCAGGATGCAGCCGTGACCGCCGTGGCCAACGCCGTGCGCCGTGCGCGTGCGGGCCTGAATGACGAGGGTCGCCCTCTGGGCTCGTTCCTGTTCCTGGGCCCGACCGGTGTGGGTAAGACCGAACTGACCAAGGCGGTGGCGAACTTCCTCTTTGACGACGACAACGCGATGGTGCGCATCGACATGTCCGAGTTCATGGAAAAACACGCGGTCGCCCGTCTGATCGGGGCCCCTCCGGGCTATGTCGGGTATGACGAAGGCGGTGTGCTGACCGAAGCCGTGCGGCGCAGGCCCTATCAGGTCGTGCTGTTTGATGAGGTCGAAAAGGCGCACCCGGATGTGTTCAATGTGCTGCTTCAGGTTCTGGATGATGGCGTGCTGACCGATGGTCAGGGCCGCACCGTGGATTTCAAGCAGACGCTGATCATCCTGACGTCGAACCTTGGCAGCCAGGCGCTGAGCCAGTTGCCCGAAGGCGCCGACAGCGCACAGGCGCGGCGCGACGTGATGGATGCGGTCCGTGCGCATTTCCGGCCCGAGTTCCTGAACCGTCTGGACGAAACCATCATCTTTGACCGCCTCAAGCGGGCCGATATGGATGGCATCGTGGATATCCAGATGGCGCGTCTGCAAAAACGTCTGGCGGCCCGCAAGATTGAGCTGGCATTGGACGAGGGCGCCAAGGAATGGCTGGCCAACGAAGGCTATGACCCGGTCTTTGGTGCACGTCCGCTGAAGCGCGTGATCCAGCGCGCCTTGCAGAACCCGCTGGCCGAGGCGTTGCTGGCCGGCGAGATCAAGGATGGCGAGACTGTCCCGGTCACTACGGGCGCTGATGGGTTGATCATCGGCGACCGGTTGGGCACGTCCGAGAGGCCAAGGCCGGATGATGCCGTGGTTCACTGACCACCAAGAAATAGCGTAAGGCCCGCCCATTTCGGCGGGCCTTTTAGCACCGCCAACAGCTAGCCGCCGTTTTGGCGGCTTTTGCGCAGGGCGCGCAATTCTTCGGCAGACATGCGCGCGCCGGATTGTGCCGCGGGTTGCGGCGTGGCCGGACGCGGGTCGGTATCTGGTTGCAGCGGTTGCGGGCTTGTCCGCAGCCCGAGATAGGCAAGCACCGCACCCGCGCATTGCAGGCTAAGTGTCCAGAGGCCGATCACGACATAGCAGATGACAAGCGCAATCACCGTCCAGGGCGGTTGGAACGGCCTGGTGCCCTGAACCATCTCGTCGATTGCGCGCAACTCTGCCTCAAGCGCGCCGCTTGGTATCAGAAAGAAAAAGGCGGCGAAGGTTGCAACATAAAGGAACAGGGCCGCGACATAGCTTAGCGCCACGGTGGCAAATAGCGGCCAGAACGCCGCGCCGAAGTTTCTGAATGGTGTATAAGGCCGGTCATCGGGGTCGCGGCCTATGGCGGCGGATGCCACCGGAACCAGAAGACAGGCCCGGACGCCCGAAGCCACCGTGACGCCCAATACCACAAGCCCGCCAGCCGCAAGCATCAGGCCCGGCCCCACGGCGGCCAAGGCAGCGTCCGCCGACACGCCTGCGTCATTTGTCAGATCCGCAAGGGCCGGTGCGAAATACAACAGCACCAGCCAAAAGGCCGGGGCCAGAAACAGAAAGATCGCCGCCATCTCGGCAACTCCATAGGCCAGCGCCGGAACGATCAATTTGCGCAGGCCGATACTGGGCCGGATGTGGCGGGCCTGAAACCCCAGCCGGGCCCCGACCAGGATCGGGATCATGCTGGATGTCGTGCTGACCAGGGTCGTGGCCAAGACCGAGGCGCCCGGAATAATGAACCCGATCAGCGCGCCAATCAGGCCGCCTGCAAACCCGAACAGAAACAGCCCGATCAGCAGGATTGGAAAGGTCAGTATGTATCGCCACAATATGGACAGCGAAAAGAGGATGGCGCCGGCAACACTCACAGGTCAGGCCTTTTGTTCTGCTTTCAGGTGTTTCCCGCGATAATAAAAACCGGCCCGGTTGCCAACACATTCCTTGCCGGGATGCCAGGGGTCCAACCGGTCCGCCGGGTTTTCCGTGGCCCGGCACGTTACAATCCGGTCGCTCAATCGTGAGCCAGTTTGCATTGGTGCTGTGCTAGGAACGGGTTACCTCGGAACCGGGGCGACTGAATACGGAGATTTAGATGGCGCATCGCTGGACCAATACTTTGACGCATGCCGACGTCACCCCAAGGGGTGCGTTTTTGAATCGGCGGCAGGTCATCGCCGGAATGGCTGGTGCCGGGCTTGCATCTGCGGCCGGGTCCGCGCTGGCTCAGTCTGAGCTTGAACCGAACAGTTGGGAAGAGATCACCTCTTACAACAACTATTATGAATTCGGCACCCGCAAAGAGGACCCCGCCCTTTATGCCGGGTCGCTGACGACCGAGCCGTGGAGCATCGAAATCGACGGCCTTGTCGACCGCCCCGGAACATATGATTTTGCCGCCATCCTGTCGGAAATGACCATCGAAGAGCGGATCTATCGGTTCCGCTGTGTCGAGGCCTGGTCGATGGTGGTTCCCTGGAACGGGTTCGAACTGGCGGATTTGCTGAATATGGCCGGGGTCCAGGATGGCGCAAAATATGTCGCCTTTGAAACCGCGTATCGCCCGGATGAAATGCCGGGCGTCCGGTATCCCGTCCTTGAATGGCCCTATCGCGAGGGGTTGCGCCTGGATGAGGCCCTGCACCCGCTGACGATCATGGCCACCGGTATTTACGGCAAACCCATCCCCAACCAGAACGGTGCGCCGCTGCGGCTGGTGGTGCCCTGGAAATATGGATTCAAGTCGATCAAGTCGATCGTGCGGATTACCCTGACCGAGGCCGAACCGCCGACCAGCTGGAACATGGCCAACCCGCGCGAATACGGGTTTTACAGCAACGTGAACCCCAAGGTGGATCACCCCCGCTGGTCCCAGGCGACCGAACGGCGCATTGGCGGCGGCCTGTTTGCCAAACGAGAACCCACGCTGATGTTCAATGGCTATCAGCAAGAGGTCGCGGGGCTTTACGCGGGCATGGATCTGTCCAAGAACTACTGAGCTGATGGAAAGCCTGAACAAGATACTGCGCCGCATTCCCGTCTGGGTCGTCTACCTGGCGCTGTTCCTTCCAGCGCCCTGGTGGTTTTACCAAGGCCTGACCGGGGGTCTCGGCGTGGACCCGATCGAGTCGCTTGAGCATGCTTATGGAGAGCTTGCCCTGCAATTGCTGATCGTGGTTCTTGCCGTTTCGCCCGCGCGGCGGCATCTCGGTCTCAACCTGACCAAATTCCGGCGCGCCCTGGGGGTCATGACATTTTGCTATGTCAGCCTGCATCTGCTGGTGTGGCTGGTTCTGGATGTTCAGGTTCCCGCGCAGATTTGGGCGGATATTGCCAAGCGGCCCTATATTACTGTCGGGATGGCCGGATTTGTCCTTCTTTTGCCGCTTGCCGTTACATCCAACAACTGGTCGGTTCGGGGCTTGGGGCCAGCGTGGCGAAAGCTGCAGCAATTGATCTATCCGGCGGCGATCCTGTGCGCCGTGCATTTCGTGATGCAGGCCAAAGGATTTCAGATCGAACCGCTGGTTTACCTGGCGCTGATCCTGGGCCTTCTGGCGCTGCGGCTTCCGGGGGGCGCGTATCTGGCGCGCTGGCGCCGGGTTGATTCCGCCTGACTCGCATCCGAGTCGGCGGGTATCTGCGCGCAGACCTTCAATTTATGTACTCCTGTCGTTGGTCTTCGGCCTTTTCGAAAGGGGATTGGTGTATCACTGCATTGTTTTTAAACGATAAAAAAGAAGTTTCGGTAAAAGTTCGGGTTTTCTGATTTTTCTGCTTGCGGTGTATAGTTGTAATGCTTAGAACGCCCTTCACCGGCGCTGCTGAGGCGGTTGCTGGGACGCTGGGAACGGCGGAGACGCATCGGAGAGACGGTGGGCATCTGAGGTTTGGAATTG
>NZ_JBSWYA010000010.1:0-92178 GCF_056160865.1 Ruegeria sp. ABD4_443
GCGCGCCTGCGGCGCGCTGCCCGGCCCAATTTGTTTGACAGCATCTCTGATGCTGGCAAACAAAGCGGGAGCCTTTTGGCAATTGTCAGGACCTGCTGTCAGAGTTTGGCAAACAGCTTTGACAAACGGCCCATCTCGTCTTCGATGCCAAATGGCGCGTTGATCACGAACATGCCCGATCCCACCATCCGGTGACCTTCGCGCGCGGGGGCAAAGCGGACCTCGTGACAGACCGCCTTTGGATAATTTGCCGCTTTCAGCGCTGCGATCATCGTAACGTGGCGATTGTCGGTCAGGATCGGATACCAAAGCGCGATCACCCCGACATTCCATTTGCGATGCAGCTTGGCAATCGCTCCGGGCAGCCGGTCGTAATCGGCCTTCACCTCATAGCTGGGATCAATCAGCAGCATCCCGCGGCGGGGCGTCGGTGGCAGCAAGGACTGCGCCAGTTCAAACCCATCTTGCCGGTACACCCTGGCCCCGAAAGGCGACAGCGCCAAAGAAAGCGCAGCAAATTCCTGTGGATGCAATTCGGCGAAATGCAGGCTGTCCTGATCCCGCAGCAGGTTTGCCGCAATCAGCGGCGAGCCGGGATAGGCCATCGCGCCATGGCGCGCCTGCACCGACTGCAACACCCGCGCCATCGGGTGTTTTGGCCCGAACCACCCCTCACGCTGTGCCCGCCGGATACCTGCCGCGGCTTCGCCGGTGCGCATGGCCTCATCCGCGTCCAACTGGTAAAGACCCCGCCCGGAATGGGTTTCAACATAGCTGATCGGCTTGTCCTTTTGGGTCAAGTAGCCCAGCACCCACGCCAACAAAGCGTGCTTTTGCACATCGGCCAGATTCCCGGCGTGGTAAATATGTTGATATGAGAGCATGTTGCCTTCTAAAGTCTTTATCAATAAGGCGGAAAGGTGCTGATTGTCGCGGAATCAGCCCTTTAACCGGGCGAGATGGCACCCTATAAGGCATCCGTCCCGGAACCGTCGAGTCGCGGGCAGTGGAAATTCTGACAAACGGGATCAGTAAGATATGGGCATCTTTGGCAATCTGGGCGGCCTGTTCACGGCGGATATGGCTATCGACCTCGGAACGGCGAACACGCTGGTTTATGTCAAGGGGCGCGGTGTGATCCTGTCGGAACCTTCCGTGGTGGCCTATCACGTCAAGGACGGCGTGAAAAAAGTTCTGGCCGTTGGCGAAGACGCCAAGCTGATGCTGGGTCGGACGCCGGGGTCCATCGAAGCGATCCGTCCGATGCGCGAAGGCGTGATTGCCGACTTCGACACCGCCGAAGAGATGATCAAACACTTCATCCGCAAGGTGCACAAACGCTCGACCTTCTCAAAGCCGAAAATCATCGTCTGCGTGCCCCACGGCGCGACCCCCGTTGAAAAACGTGCGATCCGCCAGTCGGTTCTGTCAGCGGGCGCGCGTCGTGCCGGTTTGATTGCCGAACCCATCGCTGCGGCCATTGGCGCTGGCATGCCGATCACCGATCCGACCGGTAACATGGTCGTCGATATCGGCGGCGGAACGACCGAGGTCGCGGTTCTGTCGCTGGGCGACATCGTCTATGCCCGCTCGGTCCGCGTGGGTGGCGACCGTATGGACGAGGCCATCATCTCGTACCTGCGCCGTCAGCAGAACCTGCTGGTCGGCGAATCCACCGCCGAGCGGATCAAGACCACCATCGGCACCGCCCGTATGCCCGACGATGGCCGTGGCCAGTCGATGCATATCCGCGGGCGCGACCTGCTGAACGGTGTTCCCAAAGAAATCGAGATCAGCCAGGCCCAGGTGGCCGAGGCGCTGTCGGAACCCGTCCAGCAGATTTGCGAGGCGGTGATGACCGCGCTGGAAACCACGCCCCCCGACCTGGCGGCAGATATTGTTGACCGCGGCGTCATGCTGACCGGTGGCGGCGCGCTGCTGGGCGATCTGGACCTGGCGCTGCGCGAACAGACAGGGCTGGCCGTTTCGATTGCCGACGAAAGCCTCAACTGTGTGGCGTTGGGGACCGGCAAGGCGTTGGAATACGAAAAGCAGCTGCGCCACGCGATTGACTACGAAAGCTAAGGCGCGCACCCTTCGGGGTTAGGATAATGTCGGCGCGGGCAGCACGGGAAGGTAACCTGTGGCAAAAGACCGATCACAGCGCGATGACTACACGACCCCCCTGCGCCGCTTGTTCATGGGGATCGTGGTGCTGTGCCTAATGGGCATCTTTCTGGTCTGGCGCATCGACAGCCCGCGCGTCGAACGGTTCCGCGCCCAAGTCGTGGATGCGGTGGTGCCGTCCATGGACTGGGCCATGGTGCCGGTGACCGCGACCGTCAACCTGGTCCGCGACTTCCAAAGCTATCAACGCCTGAGCGAACAGAACCAGGAATTGCGCAGCGAATTGCGCCGAATGCGCGCCTGGAAAGAAGCCGCCTTGCAGCTTGAACAGGAAAATGCGCGCTTGCTGGACCTCAACAACGTGCGCCTGGACCCGCGCTTGACCTACATAACCGGCGTCGTGATGGCCGACAGCGGGTCACCGTTCCGCCAATCCGTCCTGCTTAACGTTGGTCAACGGGACGGGATCGTGGATGGCTGGGCCGCGATGGACGGGATCGGGCTTGTCGGACGTATTTCCGGCGTCGGGGCCGAAACCGCGCGCGTCATTCTGATGACCGATGCCTCAAGCGCGATACCGGCGACCATCCAACCCTCGGGGCAGACCGCCCTGATAGCCGGGGACAACACCGCAGCGCCGGTTATCGAGTTTCTGGAAAACCGCGAACTGGTCCGCCCTGGCGACCGTGTCATCACCTCGGGCGATGGCGGCGTGTTTCCGGCCGGGCTGTTGATCGGGCAGGTCAGCACCGACCCCGGCGGACGGCTGCGGGTGCGGTTGTCTGCCGATTTCGAACGACTCGAATTCCTGCGCGTCCTGCGCTATCAGTCCGCGCCCGCGATACAGGACCCCGGCAATATCGTCGGCCCGCCCCGACCCGAAGCTTTCCTGACGCCCGAAGAGCCCGACGATGGATAAGGCGGCTTCATACCTGTGGCTGATGCGGGGCACCTACGTCTTGCTGGCCTTTGCCGTGGTGTTCCTGCACCTGCTGCCATTGAACACCCAACCGGATCGCTGGCCGTTCCCGGATGCAATGATCGCGCTGACCTTTGCCTGGGTTTTGCGCAGGCCCGACTATGTTCCCATACTGGTGGTTGCCATGGTCATGCTGATGTCAGACCTTCTGCTGCAGCGCCCGCCGGGCCTGCTGGCCGCGCTGGTTGTGCTGGGGACGTCCTATCTGCGCTCGGCCGCGCCAAGCATGCGCGACATCGGGTTTCTGGCTGAATGGAGCTCGGTTGCTGCCGTAACGGCTGCGGTCTTTGTTCTGAACCGCGTGTTCCTGTCAGTCTTTTCCGTGCAGCAAGCAGCTCTTGGCCCGGTCCTTGTTCAACTGATTTTGACCATCGCGATCTATCCCGCTGTAGTAGGCTTTAGCCAAAGCGTTCTGGGTGTGCGGCGCATTTCCGCCGCAGATGCCAGCACGGTCGGAGTACGCGCATGAAACCACGCAAGCCAAAATCTCTGGGTCTTGCCTATAAGCGCCTGCCGCGACGCGCCCTGGTGCTGGGCGGACTTCAGGCCGCCTTTATCGGCGGGCTGGCGGCGCGGATGCGGTTCATGCAGGTCGAACAGGCCGACCAATACCGCCTGCTGGCCGAAGAAAACCGGATCAATATCCGTCTTATTCCGCCCAAACGCGGCCAGATTTATGACCGGAACGGGCAAATCATCGGCCAGAACTCGCCCTCGTACCGCATCGTTGTCGTGCCCGAGGATGCCGGTGATCTGGACAAGGTTATCGGCAAACTCTCCGAACTGATCCCGTTGAACGGGGCCGAGATTGAACGGGCGCGCACCGAAATCCGGCGCTCGGCCCCGTTCTTGCCGGTGACGCTTGCGGATCAGGTCACATGGGAGGACATCTCGAAGGTGGCGGTCAACGCCCCGGCCCTGCCCGGCGTCACCCCCGAAGTCGGGCTGACCCGCCAGTATCCCCGTTATGAGGATTTTGCCCATGTGGTCGGCTATGTCGGCCCGGTCAGCGACTATGACCTGAGCCAGATCGAAGACCCCGAGCCCGTTCTGCGCATACCACGGTTTCAGATCGGCAAGGTCGGGCTGGAAGCCAAACAGGAAACCTCATTGCGCGGCAAGGCCGGTGCCAAACGGGTCGAAGTCAATGCCACCGGTCGCGTCATGCGCGAACTGGACCGCCGAGAAGGGCAGGCAGGGTCGGACCTGCAATTGTCCGTCGATGCCGATCTGCAGCAATACGCCCAGGCCCGCCTGGAAGGCGAAAGCGCCGCAGCCGTGGTGATTGATTGTGAAACCGGCGACATCCGTGCAATCAGCTCGGCCCCCAGTTTCGACCCCAACCTGTTTGTGCGCGGGATCTCGGTGGCCGATTACAGGGCCCTGACCCAGGACAAGTACCGGCCCTTGGCGAACAAGACGGTGCAAGGCACCTATCCGCCCGGCTCGACCTTCAAGATGATTACCGCGATGGCGGCGCTTGAGGCCGGTGTGATCGGGCCGTCCAACACGGTTTACTGTCCGGGCCACCTGAAGGTCGGCAGTCGTCGTTTCCACTGTTGGAAACGGGGCGGTCACGGGACGGTTGATTTGCAATTGTCGCTCAAGCGCAGTTGCGACGTCTACTACTATGACGTGGCGCTGCGCACAGGGATCGACAAGATCTCGGATATGGCGCGCATCTTCGGGCTTGGGGTCAAGCATGACATACCGATGTCGGCCGTGGCCGCCGGTCTGGCACCGAACCAGGAATGGAAACAGCGCGTACACGGGCAGGACTGGCTGGTGGGCGACACGGCCAACGCCTCGATCGGTCAGGGGTTCATGCTGGCGTCGCCGCTGCAACTGGCGGTCATGACCGCCCGGATTGCAACAGGGCGTGCAGTGTCACCCCGGCTTGTACGGTCGGTCAACGGGATCGAACAGCCATCCGGCGCGGGCGAGCCCTTGGACGTGAACCCGTACAACCTGGAACAAGTGCGCAAGGCGATGTTCGCGGTGTCCAACGACAGACGCGGCACGGCCTATCGCAGCCGGATCATTGCCGACGATTTCCGGATGGCCGGCAAGACCGGCACTAGCCAGGTCCGGAACATCACCAAGGCCGAACGGGCGGCTGGCGTGATCAGAAACGCCGACCTGCCCTGGGAACGCCGCGACCACGCCCTGTTCGTCAGCTTTGCCCCTTATGACAACCCCAAATACGCGGTGGCGGTGGTTGTCGAACATGGCGGCGGCGGCTCCAAGGCCGCGGCCCCGATTGCGCGGGACATCATGCTGCAGGCGCTTTATGACGGCACACCGCCGCTTGAGGCCTATCCGGTCGCCGATCGGGAACGCATCAAGGAACAGCAGAAAAAGCTGGAAGGCGACCGCCGCCCCAAGGCGCGTCCTGACGAAAAGGACCGCGCATGAGCTATCTTGAATACGCCGTCAAATCCACGCCATCGGGATTTCGCAAGTTTCTGTATATGAACTGGCCGCTGACCCTGCTGCTGATCAGCGCGGCCAGCGCCGGGTTCCTGATGCTGTATTCGGTCGCGGGCGGTTCGTGGATGCCCTGGGCAGAGCCGCAGATGGAACGGTTCGGGCTGGGCCTTGCGGTCATGTTCATCGTGGCGCTGGTGCCGATCTGGTTCTGGCGCAACATGTCGGTGCTGGCCTATATCATCTCGATCCTTCTGCTGGTCTATGTGGAACTGTTCGGCACTGTCGGCATGGGCGCGCAGCGCTGGATCGACCTCAAGTTCATGCGGCTGCAGCCGTCAGAGCTGATGAAAGTCACCCTGGTGATGTTGCTGGCGGCCTATTACGACTGGCTTCCGTCGCACAAGACCTCAAGACCGCTTTGGGTTACCGTCCCGGTCCTGTTGATCCTGATACCGACCTTCATGGTGCTGCGCCAGCCGGATCTGGGTACGTCGATCCTGTTGTTGGCAGCGGGCGGAGGTCTGATGTTTCTGGCCGGCGTGCACTGGGCCTATTTCGCAGCCGTTATCGCCGCAGGTATCGGGTTGGTATCCGCCGTCTTCAACAGCCGTGGCACGGATTGGCAACTGCTCAAGGATTATCAGTTCCGCCGCATCGACACCTTTCTGGACCCCTCGACCGACCCGCTGGGCGCCGGATACCATATTACGCAATCCAAGATCGCGCTGGGGTCTGGCGGGTGGAACGGGCGCGGGTTCATGCAGGGCACACAGTCGCGCCTGAATTTCCTGCCAGAAAAACACACCGACTTCATCTTTACGACCCTGGCCGAGGAATTCGGCTTTGTCGGCGGTATAACGCTGTTGCTGCTTTATGGGCTTATCCTGGTCTTTTGCATGGTCACGGCGCTGTCGACAAAGGACCGGTTTTCGTCACTGGTGACGCTTGGCATCGCGCTGAACTTCTTTCTTTTCTTTGCGGTGAACATGTCGATGGTGATGGGGCTGGCCCCGGTTGTGGGCGTTCCCCTGCCCATGGTCAGCTATGGCGGTTCTGCGATGCTGGTTCTGATGGCAGCGTTCGGAATTGTCCAAAGCGCCCATATCCACCGCCCCCGCTGACGCGAAAGGCTCGAAATGACGGCGAATATCCTGTTTTCGGCACGCCCTGCCCTGTGGCCGATTTATGAACCGCTATTGCGGCGCGGGCTGGACGAGGCCGGGCTGGACTATTGCCTGTCCACGGACATTGCGCCCGGCGATGTCGACTATGTCGTTTACGCCCCAAACAGCGGGCTGATGGACTTCACGCCCTTTACCCGGCTCAAGGCCGTGCTCAGCCTTTGGGCCGGGGTCGAGACCATTGCGACCAACAAAACCCTGACGGTCCCGCTGGCGCGCATGGTTGATCACGGGCTGACGCAGGGCATGACCGAATGGGTGGTCGGGCATGTCTTGCGCTATCACCTCGGGATGGATCGACATATCACGGTGCAGGACGGTGTCTGGACACCGGACGCGCCGCCGCTCGCCACCCAGCGACATGTCTGCGTTCTGGGGATGGGCACGTTGGGCGAGGCCTCGGCGCGGGCGCTGGCCGCCCTGGGGTTTCACGTCACAGGCTGGAGCCGAACGCCCAAGACCGTTCCCGGTGTTGTTTGCCAGCATGGCGCCGAAGGATTGCGCGCCGCGCTTTCCTCGGCCGAGATTGTCATTTTGCTGCTGCCCGACACCGCCGAGACAGAAAACACGTTGAACGCGGACACCCTGGCGCTGCTGCCCAAGGGCGCGCGTATCATCAACCCCGGACGAGGTCCCTTGATCGATGATGACGCCCTGTTACAGGCGCTGAGCTTGGGACAGGTGAGCCATGCGACGCTGGACGTATTCCGGGTGGAACCGCTGCCGCCCGATCACCCGTATTGGGCGCATCCCAACGTGACCGTCACCCCGCATATCGCGTCGGAAACCCGCCCCGCAACTGCGGCGCAGGTAATCTGTGACAACATTCGTCGCGGCGAAACCGGTGCGCCCTTCGTTCACCTTGTCGACAGGGCGCGTGGTTACTGACGATCAGGCCGCGATCAGGCCACGCCCTTTCAACAGGGCATCGACACCCGGCAGGCGACCGCGGAATGCAAGGTACAGCTCTTCCGCCTCGCGCGAGCCGCCGGTGGACAGGATGTGTTCCTCAAGCGCCTTGGCTTTTACCGGGTCGAAAGCTCCGCCTGCTTCTTCGAATGCCGCAAAGGCGTCGGCATCCATAACTTCGGACCACATATAGCTGTAATAACCCGAACTATACCCATCGCCTGCAAAGACATGTGCAAAATGCGGTGTTGCATGGCGCATGCCGATGGCCCGCGGCATTCCAAGATCGGTCAGGATTTCGGCCTGCATGGCCATCGGATCGGCGGGTGCCGCCCCGTCATGGAACGCCAGATCAACCAGGGCCGAGGCAACATATTCGACCGTCTGGAAACCCTGGTCGAAATTTGCGGCCTTCAGAACCTTGTCCAGCATCTGCGGCGGCATCGGTTCGCCGGTTTCGGCATGGGTGGCGAATTCTGACAGAACTTCGGGTACCTCCAGCCAATGTTCATACAACTGGCTGGGCAATTCCACGAAATCCCGCGCGACCGATGTTCCTGATATGCTTTCATAAGTCACGTTCGACAGCATCTGATGCAGGGCGTGACCGAATTCGTGAAACAAGGTCCGCGCGTCGTCATAGGACAGCAGCGCCGGGTCGCCCTTGGCAAAGTTGCACACATTGATCACGACCGGCGCCTGCTCTGCCGGCACCTTGGCCTGCGCCCGCATCGCGCTGCACCACGCCCCCGAGCGCTTGGACCCGCGCGCAAAGTAATCCCCGATGAATACTGCAACATGCTTGCCATTGCGCGTGACTTCCCAGGCGCGGCAGTCGGGGTGATACAGGGAAACATCCAACGGTGCGAATTCCAGCCCGAACAGGCGATGGGCACAGGAAAACGCAGCCTCGATCATGCGGTCCAGTTGCAGGTAAGGCTTCAGCGCGGCCTCATCCAGATCATGTTCGGCCTTGCGGCGTTTCTCGGCGTAATAGCGCCAGTCCCAGGCTTCAAGCGGGGCGTTCACCCCGTCATCCTGCATCAGCCCGGTCAGGATTTCGGCATCCGAGTCCGCCCGCGCTCTGGCAGGTTCCCAAACTTGCATCAACAGGTCACGCACCCGGTCCGGCGTCCGGGCCATTTCCGTTTCAAGTTTGAAAGCGGCGAAGCTGTCATATCCAAGCAGCTTTGCCCGTTCCTCGCGCAGCGCAAGGATTTCAGCCGCGATTTCGCGGTTGTCGGTCTTGCCGCCATTGGCCCCGCGCGCGGCCCAGGCGCGATAGGCCGTTTCGCGCAAATCCCGCCTGGCAGAGAATTGCAGGAACGGCACGATCAGCGACCGCGAGAGCGTTACCACCGGACCAGCCGCGCCCTTTTCCGCACCGGCCGCGCGCGCGGCGTCGATGACGAAATCCGGCAGCCCCTCAAGATCGTCTTCGGACAGGTCCATGAACCAGTCGCGTTCGTCTGCCAGCAGGTTCTGCGTGAACGCGGTTCCCAAGGATGCCAGCCTTGCCTTGATCTCTTGCATCCGCATGTCCTCGGCCCCGTGCAGGGCCGCGCCCGACCGCACGAAACTGCGATGGGTCAGCAACAGCACACGCGCCTGTTCATCCGTCAGGTCCAGCGTGTCACGCCTGTCCCATAAATCGGCGATCCGCTGAAACAGCGCCTTGTTCGAAGAGATGCCCGAGAAATGCGCCGATATCCTGGGGGAAAAGTCACGCTGCAAGGCCTCGCGCGCCGGGTTGCTGTCGGCCCCGGCAACCGTAAAGAACACGGACAGAACCTTGTCCAACGCCTCGCCCGCGGTTTCCAGCGCCTCGATCGTGTTGGCGAATGTCGGCGGCTCTGCATTGTTTGCGATTGCTTGGATCTGGCTGTCATGGGCCTGCATGGCCTGTTCCAGCGCGGGCGAAAAGTCCTCGTCAGATATCTCGGTGAACGGCGCGATTTGAAACGGCGTGGTCCAGTTGGACAGGATCGGATTGGTCATTCAGGTCTCCTTTGTCGGTCAAGCTATGTAGCCTGAAACCGATGGTCCAGTGCTGCAGAGCAATTCGATGCAAATGCACTTGCACATCGCCAGATAGGTCAGCAGTGCCACCCCGGACCCCGCGACCCGGGCATCGGCCCCGCCAGTTCACAAGAGCGCGACCTTTCTGTCTGACGATATCGCGGGATTTTCCGCCCATGATCTGACACCCGACAGCCCGTATACCTACACGCGCCGAGCCAACCCGACGGTTGCCGATCTGGATGAGGCGCCGGGGTAGGCGCCTCTGCGCGCGGCAGGCGTCGCACCTGTTCAGCCTGGGCTATTCCTCGGTCTCGCCGCAAACCGGACAATCGGCGCGACGCGACAGGGTGATCTTGCGGCTTTCACCATAAAGCGCGTCATAGATCAGCATCTCGCCGCGCAAGGCCTGACCCGCGCCGGTGATCAGCTTGATCGCCTCGACGGCCATCATAGACCCCACCACCCCCGGCAAAGGGCCGATCACGCCCGCCTCGGCACATGAGGGCGCAAGGCCGGGTGCCGGTGCCTGGGGAAAGATGCACTGGTAACAGGGGGCGCCATTGGCCGGGTCAAAAACGCTCAACTGTCCTTCCCATTGCGACAGGGCGCCCGAAATCAGCGGCTTGCCCAGGGCAGCGGCGGCCCGGTTGGCAAGATAGCGGGTTTCAAAATTGTCGGTCCCATCCAGAACCATATCGAAATCGGCAAAAAGCTCTGCCGCGATTTCGTTGGTCAAGCGCCGGTGATAGGGCAGGACGGTCACGTTGGGGTTCTGGGCCTGCATGGCCCGTTGCGCCGAAAACACTTTGGGCGTGCCGATGTCGGCATCCCGGTGAATGACCTGCCGTTGCAGGTTGGCATTCTCGACCTCGTCGTCATCTATCACGCCGATCGTGCCCACTCCGGCGGCCGCCAGGTATTGCAGGGCGGGCGCGCCCAGCCCGCCCGCGCCGATAACCAGAACGCGGGCCTGTTTCATCCGTTTCTGGCCCGGCCCGCCCAGTTCGCGCAAAACGATGTGGCGGGCATAGCGCTCAAGCTCGGTTTCTGAAAACTGATCGGATGGCATCGCTTGCTCCTGCGTTGCGGCGCGGGCCGCGCGGGCGCGCAGGGCCTTCAGCCCCCATCCGTAAACCAGAACAAGAACCGCCGTACCAGCCAATATCAGCCACAGGGCGGCAGACCCGCCGGTCGCCGCGCGCAGCGGATGCCCGAAGGGCAGGACCGCTTGGGCGATTATGACGCCCAGCACCAGCACGCCGACCGCAGCCGCACGCGCAGCGCGCGACACGCCAGCCAGATACCCCCCGGCCCACAGCGCGGCGGCAAGACAGAATACCAGCAGCATCAGCCGCGCCCCGTCGAGCCGAAACCGCCCGCGCCCCTCTGCGTGGTGTCCAGAGTCTCGACCAGATCAAACGCCGCCTGCACCACCGGGGCAACAACCAGTTGCGCGATGCGGTCCCCATGGGCAACCTCGAACATCTCGGTCCCGGCATTCAGGACGATCACCCCCAACGGCCCGCGATAATCGCTGTCGATCGTACCCGGCGCGTTGGGCAGGGTAATCCCGTGTTTCAATGCAAGCCCCGAACGGGGGCGGACCTGGACCTCATATCCGGGCGGGATTTCGACCCTGAGACCGGTGGGCACCAGGGCCCGCTGACCGGGCGCGATCATGACCGAGCCACCGCCGGGCAGATTTGCCCGCACATCTGCGCCCGCCGCCCCTGCGGTTTCGTAAGACGGCAAGGCGATGGACGGGTCTGCGCCATCCTCGCGGATCACACGAATTGCAACCATCTCTGTTCCTCTTGCTTAGTCCTCAAGCGCATCCGCGATCTGTTGCGCCAGACGTTTGGCCACGGCGTGTTTGTCCATGCGCGGCCAGATTTCAGCACCTTGTTCCGTGATCAGTGTCACCGCGTTTTCAGAACCGCCCATGATCCCGGTCCCTGGCGAGACATCATTGGCCACGATCCAGTCACACCCCTTGCGCGTACGTTTTGCGGTGGCATGTTCAACCACGTCATCCGTTTCGGCCGCAAACCCGACGACCAGCGCAGGGCGACCATCCGCCAACTGGGAAACCCGCTTCAGGATGTCGGGGTTTTCGGCAAATTCCAGCGCAGGCATGCCGTCGCGGCTTTTCTTCAGCTTCCTGTCCGAGGCGCTGGCAACACGCCAATCCGCGACCGCCGCCGCAAAAACACCCGCATCGACCGGCAGCGCGGCATCCACCGCATCAGACATCTGTTGCGCGGTTTCGACCCGAACCACCTGAACCCCTTGCGGTGGGGGAACATCCGCCGGACCCGTTACAAACACCACATCGGCCCCCAGCGCAGACAAGGCCCGCGCGACTGCGGCGCCTTGCGCGCCCGAAGATCGGTTGGCGATATAGCGCACCGGGTCAATCGGTTCGTGCGTCGGGCCGGATGTCACGAGAACCCGCTTGCCGCGCAGCGGGCCCTGGCCCAGCGCAGCCTCGGCGGCGGCGACGATCTCAAGCGGTTCGGACATGCGGCCCGGCCCGTATTCGCCACAGGCCATGTCCCCTTCGTTCGGGCCGACAAAACGGATACCATCCGCCTGCAGCTGTTCCAGGTTGCGTCGGGTCGCCGGGTGGTCCCACATGCGAACATTCATCGCCGGGGCGCAAAGAACCGGTGTGTCGGTGGCCAGCAACAGGGTTGAGGCCAGATCATTGGCCAGCCCCGTGGCCATCTTGGCCATCAGGTCGGCCGTGGCCGGGGCAACCACGATCAGGTCGGCAGAGCGCGACAACTGAATATGCCCCATCTCGGCCTCGTCAGTCAGGTCGAACAGGTCGCGATATATCTTTTCACCGGCCAGCGCCGAAACAGACAGCGGCGTCACGAATTCTTCGGCCGCGCGGGTCAACACAGGGGTGACGACCGCGCCGCGGTCCTGCAGGCGGCGGATCAGGTCCAGCGACTTATAGGCCGCGATCCCGCCCCCGATGATCAGCAGAATACGTTTGGATGCCAGCATGTTCAGCCCTTCCCGTCCCGGTCGGCCCTGACATTAGGCAACGCCTGTGCCAAGTTCCAGCGTAAATGCCTTGTCAGTCCTGCACCTGGAAGGCCTTGCAGGGGTCTTCGCGGTCCACCGGGAGGCTGTCGACAACCGCATCAAACGCACCTGCGATTTCACCGCCCTCGGACTGGCCCAGCGCAAAGACTTTCAGCCCCGGCCGAAGGCGCGAAAGGAAAGTGGGGATACCCCGGTCCCTGCGGGCGTGGCCATTACCGGTTATGACAACAACCGGTCCGCCGGTATCATCAATCGCCTGAAGGGTCGCACGCGCCAGAACAGCGTCGCGCAACCGCTGTATCGCAACAAGCTGCGGCAGGATTTCTGCCGGAACCGCATCACAATGCGCCGCCAGTTGATCCGCCTCGCGCGCGGCCTGTTCCGGGGCGGGCAACGGGACGGTCAGGCCGTACCGCGCCGCATCGGACCCCAGGGCGGTGGCGGCCCCCCGCTCCATCGCAAGACGGGCGGCCGAGCGCGGCACCATCGCGCCATAGACTGGCGCATCCGACGCGCCGAATATCGGATAGTACATACTGAGCGGCGGCCAGCCCAACTCGGCCCATCGCAGGATTTCCGACAGTTCCTGCGGGTTCGAGGCAGCCTTCTGCGCCAATCGCTGCGCGCCTTCTTCTGTTACCATTTCCCAAACGACAGCGGTCGGCGCGATTGCCGCGACTGCCTCGGCCTGAACCAGGTGATGCTGCGGGTTGTCGTGTGTTTCGCCCAGAATAACGACGTCGGCATTCGACATCTGCTGGCGCAGTTCCGTGGACAGCAGGCTTTCGGCCATTGCCCCTTGTCCGGGGCAGCCAAAGATCACGATCGCGGTGGCCAGAATCGCAAGATTTCTCATGCGAAGAAGTGTTGCACCTCTCGGGATTGCGCTTCAAGGTTCTTGCGCATTTTCGCGAAGGCCGCCGCCTCAAGCTGACGCACGCGTTCCTTGGACAACCCCAGTTCCTGCCCCAGGCTTTCCAAGGTTCGCGCAGGGTCGCGCAGTTTGCGTTCCTGCACGATGAACCGCTCGCGGTCATTCAGCGCCTGCATCGCGGAAATCAGCCATTCTCTCAGCTGATGGGTATCGTGCCGATGCGCAACCGTTTCCGCCGCCTGTTCGCGGTCGTCCTCAAGCGCGTCAATCCACTCGCGCCCGTCCTCATCCGCCGATTGCACGGCGTTCAGTGAAAAATCCGAGCCCGAAAGGCGGCCTTCCATCATCTCTACGTCCCTGAGCGGAACGCCAATTTCAGCAGCAATCAACTGGTGCAACTGATGACGATCCAATTCCAGACCGTCTGTCGCCGCGTCCCGTTCCAACTTGGCCTGAACCCGGCGCATGTTGAAGAAGAGCGACTTTTGGGAAGAGGTTGAACCGGTCCGGACCATCGACCAGTTTCGCATGACATAGTCTTGAATGCTGGCCTTGATCCACCAGACCGCATAGGTCGAAAACCTCACTCCGCGATCGGGATCGAATTTATCCGCGGCTTTCATCAGCCCCAGTCCCGCCTCTTGGATCAAGTCGTTCATCGGGGCGCCGTAGCGCTTGAATTTCGCGGCCATGGAAATCGCAAGGCGCATATATGCCGTTATCAACCGGTGCAAAGCCTGTTCATCGCGGTTATCTCGCCATGCATAGGCCAGGCGCAGCTCGGTCTCGGCATCCAGCAATTCGGCCTTCATGGCCTGACGGGTCATGATCTGGTCGTTTGGATTGTCCAGTGCCATGCAACTCTCCCTTTTGTGGCAGGCGCGGTCGGACTTGCCATGCTGTTCTGGGGTCGATACGCAGGATCAAGCCGGGTGGATCACTAGAAAGGTAACAAAAGTGCATCCCAATTTAACCTTTGTATTGGGCGGCGCAGCCTCTGGCAAATCGGCATTTGCCGAGCAACTTGCTGTTTCATCAGGAAAAAACCGCGTTTACGTCGCCACTTCACAAGTGTTTGATGACGAGATGCGCAGCAAAATTTGCCAACATATTAGGCAACGCGGCACAGGTTGGGACACGATCGAGGCGCCATTTGATCTGGCTCCTGCTCTGAAAGAGCTTGGACCAAGCCAGGTTTGCCTTGTCGATTGCGCAACCATGTGGCTGACCAATCACCTTTTGGCAGAACATGACATTGCCCAGGCCCAAACCGCGTTTCTGGACGCCTGCGCGGCCTGCCCCGCGCAGATCATTGTTGTCTCCAACGAGGTCGGGCAGGGTATCGTGCCGGAAAACGCCTTGTCCCGCAGGTTCCGCGAGGCGCAAGGCCGTTTGAACATCGCGATTGCAGCCCAGGCCGATCTGGTGGTGCAGGTCATTGCCGGTTTGCCGCGGGTTCTGAAGGGTCAGATGCCGTGACCCGCCTGCATCTGGTGCGACACGGACCCACCCATGCCAAGACCATGGTCGGCTGGTCCGATCTGCCAGCCGATCTCAGCGACCTTGACGTGCTGGCCCGTTTGCAGGCTTACCTGCCACCATCGGCCCTGCTCGTGTCGTCCGATCTGACGCGGGCGGTGGACACCGCCACGGCGATCCAGGCCGACCGCCAACGCCTGCCGCACCACCCGGACCTGCGCGAAATCCACTTCGGGCAATGGGAGCTGAAATCCTTTTCCCAGATCGAGGCCGAAGACCCCGAGCGCGCCTTTGCCTATTGGGACACCCCCGGAGATGTCCGCCCCCCCGGCGGCGAAAGCTGGAACCAGGTGCGCGGCCGGGTCGATGCCGCGATTGACCTGCTGATAGCAAACCATCCCGGTGCCGATATCGTGGTTGTCGCCCATTTCGGCGTGATCCTGACCCAGCTGCAGCGTGCCCTGTCCCTGGACGCCCAACAGACATTTGCGCACCGCATCGACAACCTTTCGGTTTCCGAAATCGCCTTTGAAAAGGGCGCATGGACCGTAGGGCGGATAAATCACTGCCCGTGATCGGCCTGCGCACAAATCTCTGATTTACCAAGTCGACCGGATCAATCATCGTAACGCTATGACTTATGATCTTTTTATCGGTGACCGGCTGTTTTCAAGCTGGTCTTTGCGCGGTTGGCTGATGCTGGAAAAGTTTGGCCTATCGCATCAAAGCCACATGGTCGGGCTGTATTCCGGAACCATGGCAGCTGACATGGCACCCCTGGCCCCTGCTCGTCTGGTGCCCGCCCTGCGGCTGCCTGACGGCACGGTGATCGGCGAAAGCCTTGCGATGGCGGAAACCTTGGCCGAGCTCAACCCCGATGCGGGACTATGGCCAAGCGACAGCGCGGCAAGGGCAACCGCCCGCTGGCTGTGTTCGGAAATGACGGCCGGGTTCAGCGGGTTGCGCGGCGAATGCCCCATGCAGCTTTTGCATGTCTGGCAAGGGTTTGCACCGTCGCAAGCCACGTTGACGGATCTGGACCGGATCGAAACGCTATGGGCGCATGCCCGCGCTGTTTCCGGCGCCGAAACCGGGCCGCTCTTTGGTGCATATTCCCTGGCCGATGTCTTTTATACTCCGGTCGCGGCCCGGATCATTGGGTATGACCTGCCCGTTTCAGATGCCAATCGCGCCTATTGCCTTGAATTGCTGGCCGACCCCAAGGTGCGGCAATGGCGGGCGATGGGGTTGACGGTCACCTATGACCCGTTTCCCTATCCCCAGCCTCTGGAACCGCGCGCCTGGCCCGTGGGCACAGCGACAGACGCACGCCCCGTCGAACCCGGCCCTGCTGAAAACGACGCCTGCCCCTATTCCGGCCAGCCCGTCACCCATTTCCTGGAGCTGAACGGACGGCGCTGGGGGTTCTGCAACGCGTTCTGCCGCGACAAGACCGTTGCCGATCCGGGTGCCTGGCCGAAATTCCTGGAAATGACGGCGCGCGTTAACCAAACTTAAACCGAGGCCATGGCAGCAACGTCCTGTTAACCAAGAACAGGAACGCCATGGTCGCCCGCGCGCATACAGTTGCCTTTCAAGGCGTCGAAGCCCGCCCGGTTGAGGTGCAATGCGCGGTCTCGCCCGGCCTGCCCGCCTTTTCGATCGTAGGCTTGCCGGACAAGGCCGTTTCCGAAGCCCGCGACCGTGTGCGCAGCGCGCTCAGCGCGATGGCCATCGCGCTTCCGTCCAAGCGGATCACGATCAACCTCTCGCCAGCCGACCTGCCCAAGGAAGGCAGCCATTTCGACCTGCCCATCGCCGTGGCGCTGCTGTCAGCGCTCGACATCATCCCCGCCGACGCGGCCGAGGGCGCTGTTGCGCTTGGCGAATTGTCCCTGGATGGGTCCCTTGTTCCGGTTGTTGGGGCGCTGCCTGCGGCGATGACGGCGGCCAGCGAAAGCCGCGCGCTTCTGTGCCCCTGCGGTTCCAGCGCCGAGGCCGCCTGGGTCGATGCGGCGCAGGTGATTGGCGCTGCGACATTGGGCGATGTCGTACGCCACTTTTCGGGACAGGCCCCCCTGCAAGCGGCCCAACCCGGCGAGGTTCTTCTGCCTCCTGGCAACCGGGATTTGCGCGACGTCAAGGGGCAGGAGCGGGCCAAGCGAGCCCTGGAAATCGCGGCCGCCGGGCGGCACCACCTGATCATGACGGGAACGCCTGGGTCGGGAAAATCAATGCTGGCGTCACGCCTGCCGGGTATCCTGCCAGCCCTGTCTCCGGTCGAGGCGCTGGAAACGTCAATGATCCACTCATTATGCGGGTTGCTGGACGAAGGCGGCATCAGCCGTGCGCGACCCTTTCGCGAACCCCATCACACCGCATCGATGGCCGCCATCGTCGGTGGCGGCAAAGGGGCCAAGCCGGGTGAGATTTCATTGGCCCATAACGGCGTCCTGTTCATGGACGAGCTGCCGGAATTCCCGCGCACCGTTCTGGAAACACTGCGGCAACCGATCGAAACCGGTGAGGTCATGATCGCCCGCGCCAATGCGCATGTGAAATACCCCTGCCGGTTCATGCTGGTGGCCGCGGCCAACCCCTGCAAATGTGGGTACCTGACGGAACCGGCCCGCGCCTGTTCACGCGCGCCGGGATGCGGTGAAGATTACCTGGGCAGGATTTCCGGCCCTCTCATGGACAGGTTCGATTTGCGGATCGAAGTGCCCCCTGTCAGCTTTACCGATCTGGACCTGCCGCCGTCCGGCGACAGCTCTGCCACCGTTGCGGCGCGGGTCGAACAGGCCCGCGCAGTTCAGGCGGACAGGTTCAGCGGCTCGCCCGCCATCCGCCAGAACGCGGATGTCGAAGGCTCACGACTGGAAGAAATCGCCGCGCCGGATGCCGAGGGCAAAGCCCTGTTGATGCAGGCCGCCGAACGTTTCGGCCTGTCGGCCCGTGCCTTTCACCGCATCCTTAGGGTGGCGCGCACCATTGCGGATCTTGACGGTGAACCTGATATTCGCCGCCCCCATATCGCCGAGGCCCTGAGCTATCGCATCTCGGCGAATGTCGCGGGTTAGACCCTGGCTTCGATCGCCTCCCAGATCTTCTGGGCAATGTTGTCGCCGTTGAAACGCTCAAGTTCCTGAATGCCGGTCGGCGAGGTCACGTTGATTTCGGTCAGGTAATCCCCAATCACGTCGATGCCGACGAAAACCTGCCCTTTTTCTTTCAAAAGCGGCCCGATCGCCGCGCAGATTTCCATGTCCCGCTCTGTCAGCCCGACCTTTTCGGGGCGCCCGCCGACATGCATGTTCGACCGGGTTTCCCCCTCGGCAGGAACGCGGTTGATGGCCCCGACAGGTTCGCCATCCACCAGGATGACGCGTTTGTCGCCATTGCGCACATCGGGCAGAAACTTCTGAACGATCAAAGGCTCGCGCGAGAAACCGGTGAACAATTCGTGCAGCGAGGTCAGGTTGCGGTCGCTTGCATCCAGCCGGAACACCCCGGCACCGCCATTTCCGTAAAGCGGTTTGAGGATGATGTCGCCGTGTTTTTCCTTGAACGCCTTGATGGTGCGCAGGTCGCGCGCAATCGTCGTCGGCGGCGTCAGATCAGGAAAGTCCAGCACCAGCAACTTTTCCGGATAGTTGCGCACCCAGAACGGATCGTTGACCACAAGCGTCTGCCCGGCCAGCCGGTCCAGCAAATGCGTCGACGTGATGTAATGCATGTCAAAAGGCGGGTCCTGGCGCAGCCAGACAACGTCGAACTCTGCCAGATCGACATCGCGTTCGGGTCCCAGAACGGCAGGATCGCCCGGCACCCGCTGCACCGTCATGTCATGACCCTTCGCCGTCACGCGCCCTTCCTGATAGGCCAACTGATCGGGCCCATAGAAGAAAAGCTGGTGCCCGCGCGCCTGCGCCTCTTCGGCAAGCCGAAATGAGCTGTCGGCGTTGATGTCAACGTCCCCGATCGGGTCCATCTGAAAGGCGATTTTCATGGCGTGTCCCTCGTGTTTCAGCCAGATACATGGCGCACAGACCGCGAGGGTTCAATGGGGATCAGAAGGCGCCAAAGGCGTTTTCAATGATTTTCACCTGCCCGCAGGAATTGACCAGCGCCGCATCAAAACGCATTTCGGTCAACTGGCCCGCCGGTTCCTGTTCCACGAATTGCGCGGCCGAGGCACAGATTCGGTCCATCTGCCTGCGGCTGATACGCGCCGCCGCCGTATCGAAGCTGGAGCTTTTCTTGACCTCGATAAAGGCAAGCCCATCGGCGTTGCGCACAATCAGGTCAATCTCACCCCCGGCGCCACGCCACCGGCGATGCAGCACGCAATACCCGCGCCGCTCGTAATCTTCGGCCACCTGCAGTTCGGCGGCCTTCCCCGCGTGATAGGACAGCGAACTGCGCACCGATTTGCCGGTCATGTCATTTGTTCCCCAAACTCAACGCCCTTTGGTAGATCGGCCGCCGCGGCAATTCGAACATTTCTGACACCAGGTCAGCCGCATCGCGGACCGAATGGGACTGCAGAGCCTTTAACAATGCCTCTTCTATGTCAGAATCGTTAACAGCTTGCGAACGGGCACGGTCCACCAACAGCACGATTTCGCCCTTGACCGTCCTTTCCGCGAATTCTTCGGCCAGTTCCGACAGCGTTCCGCGGCGAATTTCTTCGAATTTCTTGGTCAGCTCCCGGCACAAGGCAGCCTGACGTTCAGGCCCCAGGCTGGCGGCCAGATCGGCCAGGCAGCCAGCAACACGTTTGGGGGATTCGTAAAAAACCAGCGTTCCCGGGATCGAGCGCAACGCTTCGATCCTGGTTCGGCGCGCCTTGGTGGCATTTGGCAGGAAACCCGCGAAAAAGAACGCATCGGTTGGCAATCCCGCAAGGGTCAGCGCCGCCAGCGCCGCCGACGGGCCCGGCGCGCATGTGACCGGGAACCCTTTTTCGGCCACGGACCGTCCCAGATCGTATCCCGGATCTGCGATCAATGGCATACCGGCCTCGGATGCATATGCAACGGACCGCCCCTGTCCCAGCGCCTGGATGATTTTTTCGCGCGCGCCCCGACCGCTGTGGTCGTGATAGGCCAGTATCCGCCGCCCCTCCAGTGGCACGCCATGTATTTCCATCAACCTGCGCAGGCTGCGTGTATCCTCGGCTGCGATCACATCCGCCGAGGCCAGAATGTCCAGCGCCCTGAGCGTTATGTCGCGCGCGGTGCCGATCGGCGTGGCGACAAAATACAGCCCGGCAGTCAAACTGATCTTTTGGAAATTCAAAGCTGGACCCTCACAGCGTGACGTTTATTATCGCGGCCTGATAGTATAGCAGCATCTCAAGCCGCCGGATCAGGGAGTTTTCATTTAGATGGTTACTGTTTGCAAGCCCGTACGCAACCTGGCGAAGTCCGCCCTTGCGTTGGCCGCAGCCGCATTTCTGGCCGCCTGTGAACCCGGAGCGATCGGTGGCGGCCCCTCGATCAACGCCTCCAAACCCGTTCCGGTCGCGCTGCTGGTTCCCAAGGGATCGGCACAGTCCGGCGACGCCGCACTGGCGCGCAGCCTTGAAAACGCGGCGCGCATGGCGATGTCGGATCTGCAAAACGTCACGATCGACCTGCGGGTCTATGACACGGCCGGCAACCCCAACACGGCATCAACCGTCGCGCAACAGGCGGTGTCGGACGGCGCCAAGATCATTATCGGCCCCGTCTACGCTCAGGCTGCCAATGCCGCCGGACTGGCGGTTCTGAACAACAAGGTCAATGTTCTGTCCTTTTCGAACAACACCAGCATCGCCGGCGGCAACGTCTTCGTGCTGGGCCCGACCTTTGACAATACAGCCAGACGTCTGGTCAACTATGCCGGATCGCAGGGCAAGAACGGCATGGTCATCGTGCACAGCGAGGACGCCGCCGGACAATTGGGTCAGGCCGCAATCGCCAACGCGCTGAGCGGCAGCCGGGTCAACAATGCAGGAAGCGTTGCCTTTGACCGGTCGCAGCAGGGCGTCATCAACTCGGTCCCGTCGATCAAGGCCGCCGTCGATTCCTCGGGGGCCGATTCGATTTTCCTGACCGCGACCACGGCCGGCGCATTGCCGCTGTACAGCCAATTGCTGCCCGAGGCCGGGCTGTCGCCCGCAACAACCCAATATGTCGGCCTGACACGGTGGGATATCCCGCCGCAGACGCTGGAACTTCCTGGCGTGCAAGGGGGCTGGTTCGCCCTGCCGGACCCTGCCAAGGCACAGGCGTACCGCACACGCTATAACGCGACCTATGGCGAGGCTCCGCACCCGATCAGCGGCCTAGCCTATGACGGGATCGCCGCGATTGGCGCGCTGGTCGGCCAGGGCAAATCGGATGCCCTGACAGCAGCAGCCCTAACACAGAACGCCGGTTTCCAGGGCGTCGGCGGCATATTCCGTCTGCGTCCCAACGGCACGAACGAACGCGGTCTGGCGGTGGCCACGATCCAGAACAAACAGGTGGTTGTGATTGACCCTGCCCCACAAAGCTTCTCTGGCGCCGGTTTCTGATCTACCGGCGCTTATCCGGGCGCCAAGCGGCGCGCTGATCTGCGAGGCCTCTGAAATCTTTGACAGTGCCGGGATCAATTCCCGACTGTCTGATGCCATCGAAAACTGCAAGGACGCCGCGGCCATTCGCGGCGAAACCGTGCGTATCCTGCGCGACGCGCAAAAAGCCGGGCGCGCGGCTATATCGTCTGCTTTTGCAGACAAGCCGTTCGATGCCCGGCCCCTGACGCGGTCCTACACCTATCTGACCGACGGGCTGGTATGTACGGCGATGCAGGTGGCCAGCCAGTACATCCATCCGCTGGCAAACCCGACCCAGGGCGAGAAAATCGCGGTTATGGCGGTTGGCGGTTATGGCCGCGGCGAAATGGCCCCGGCATCGGATGTCGATCTGCTGTTCCTGACCCCGTACAAGATTACCGCCTGGGCCGAGAGCGTGATTGAATCCATGCTCTATATTCTTTGGGACCTGCGCCTGAAGGTCGGCCATTCCTCGCGCACCATCCGCGACTGCCTGCGATTGGGCGCCGAGGATTTCACGATCCGCACCGCCATGCTGGAACAGCGCTTTCTGGCCGGTGACAATGCCCTTGCGGCCGAATTGGAAACCCGGTTGAAAGCCGATCTTTTCAAGGGCAGCGAACGCCAGTTCATCGAGGCCAAGCTGCATGAGCGCGACGAGCGTCACCACAAACAAGGTGAGCGCTATAAGGTCGAGCCCAATGTAAAAGAGGGCAAGGGCGGGCTTCGGGACCTGCAGTCGCTGTATTGGATCGCCAAATATGTCTATGGCGTGCAAGACGTTGCCGAACTTGTCCCGCTGGGCCTGTTCGCACCCGAAGAGTTCGAGACATTTGTTCAGGCCGAAGATTTCCTGTGGGCCGTGCGCTCGCATCTGCACCTTGTGACCGGCCGGGCGACGGAACAGCTGACCTTTGACCTGCAGGTCGAAGTCGCGGACCGCATGGGGTACAAGGACCGCGCGGGCCGCCGGGCCGTCGAAATCTTTATGCAACGCTATTTCCGGGAAGCGACCCGCGTCGGAGAGTTGACCCGGATATTCCTGACCAAGCTGGAAGCCCTGCATATGAAAAACGCGCCCCTGCTGGAGCGTATTTTCCGCAGGCGCCCCAGGATGAAACCCGGTTACAGCGTGGTACACGGACGCCTGGACGTGGCCGACCCGGACAAGTTCCTGGCGGACAAGGTCAACATGTTGCGGCTGTTCGAAGAAGGATTGCGCACAGGGATGCTGATACATCCCGACGCGATGCGCCTGGTCACGGCCAACCTGAACCTGATCGATGAGGACATGCGCAACAACAAAGAGGCCCAGCGCATTTTCCTGGACCTCATGCTGAAACACGGCAACCCCGAACGCGCCCTGCGCCGGATGAACGAGCTTGGCGTGCTGTCTGCATTTGTCCCTGAATTCGAACACATCGTGGCGATGATGCAGTTCAACATGTATCACAGCTATACGGTGGACGAGCACACGATCCAATGCATCGTGAACCTTGCTCAGATCGAGCGCGGAGAATTGATCGAAGAGCTACCGCTGGCGTCTTCGATATTGGAACGCGGCGTTAACAGGCGCGTTCTTTACGTGGCGCTTTTGGTGCATGACATTGCCAAAGGGCGCCCCGAGGACCACTCGATCCTCGGCGCGCAAATGGCGCGGAAGATCGCGCCGAGGCTGGGGCTGAACAAGTCGGAAACCGAAACCGTGGAATGGCTTGTGCGGTATCACCTGCTGATGTCGGACATGGCCCAGAAACGCGACATCTCGGATCCGCGTACAGTGCGCGACTTTGCCAAGGCGGTCAAATCCGTCAAGCGGCTGGATCTTTTGACCGTTCTGACCGTGTGCGACATTCGCGGCGTGGGCCCGAACACGTGGAACAACTGGAAAGCTACCTTGTTGCGGGCGCTTTACGCCGAAACGAAAAATGCCCTGCAAACCGGGATGGAAGACCTGAACCGCGCCAATCGCGGTGCCGAGGCAAAGAAGGCCCTGCGCGGCGCTTTGCAAAGCTGGAACAAGGCCGACCTCAAGACCGAAACAGGCCGGCACTATGGCCCGTATTGGCAAGGTCTGAACCTGTCCACCCATGTCGAATTCGCCGAAATGCTCCGCGAACTTGAAAGCAGCGGAAATGCAGGGGCGATGGAAATCCGCCTGCACCCGGACGAAGACCGCGACGCCACGCGGGCGTGTTTCACCATGGCCGACCATCCGGGTATCTTTGCCCGAATTGCGGGGGCACTGGCGCTTGTCGGTGCAAATGTCGTGGATGCGCGCAGCTATACGACCAAGGACGGGTACGTCACCGATGCGTTCTGGATACAGGACGCCGAAGGGCACCCGTTCGAGGCAAGCCGCCTGCCGCGCCTGACCCAGATGATCCAGAAAACGCTCAAGGGCGAAGTCGTCGCCGGAGAAGCCCTGAAGTCGCGCGACAAGATCAAAAAGCGCGAACGGGCGTTCGACGTGCCGACCCATGTCACCTTTGATAATGACGGCTCTGAAATCTACACGATCATCGAGGTGGACACCCGGGACCGTCCCGGCCTGCTGTATGATCTGACACGCTCTCTGGCCAGCGCAAATGTCTACATCGCCAATGCGGTCATTGCGACCTATGGCGAACAGGTCGTGGACACGTTCTATGTCAAGGACATGTTCGGGCTGAAATATCATTCGGAAAGCAAACAGCGCGGTCTTGAGGCGAAACTGCGCAAGGCCATCGTCGAAGGTGCGGAGCGCGCGGCCTCATGAAACAGATCCGGCTGTTCTCGGGCCTGTTCACGGTCGGGTTCTGGACGTTGACAAGCCGGATACTGGGGTTTCTCCGAGAGATCCTTTTGACTGCCTATATCGGTCCGGGTCCCGTCATGGACGCGTTTGTGGCCGCGTTTCGCCTGCCCAACATGTTCCGCCGGTTCTTTGCCGAAGGCGCGTTCAATGCCGCTTTTGTCCCGATGTTCTCAAAACGGCTGGAAGCCGGAGAAGACGCACAGGGCTTTGCCCAGCAGGCCTTCAACCTGTTGGCCGCCGCCGTGCTTGGCCTGGTCGGGTTGGGCATGATCTTTATGCCCGGCCTCGTATGGTTGACCGCCGAAGGGTTTTACGGCGACGAGCGGTTCGATCTGGCGGTTGATTACGGGTATGTGGTTTTTCCCTATATCCTGTTCATGTCCCTGGCCGCGCTGTTTTCCGGCGTGCTGAATGCGACAGGCCGGTTTGCCGCGGCTGCGGCTGCGCCTGTCCTGCTGAACATATTCGCCTGCTCTGCCCTGATCACCGCAGCCCTGTCCGGCGCCGAGGTCATTCGTTGGCTTATTGCCGTTATTCCCATCGCAGGGGTGGCACAGCTGGCCCTTGTCTGGGTTGCGACCGAACGCGCGGGCATTCGCATCCGGCCCGGCATGCCCCGCCTGAACCCTCAGATGCGGCACATGGTACGCGTCGCTGTACCGGCCGCATTGGCAATGGGGGTGACCCAGGTCAACCTGGTTGTCGGACAGTTGGTTGCGTCAAAAACGGAAAAGGCCGTCAGTTGGCTGTTTGCCGCGGACCGGCTGTATCAGTTGCCGCTTGGGGTTGTCGGAATCGCCGTTGGCATCGTTTTGCTGCCTGACCTGTCGCGCCGCCTGCGTGCCGACGACAAGGACGGCGCCCGAAACGCGTTTTCGCGGGCCGGTGAATTCACGCTGTTGCTGACCATTCCGTCCACGGTGGCCTTTGTGATCATCCCGAACCCGCTGGTTTCGGTCCTGTTCGAACGGGGCCAGTTCGGCAGTGCCGACACCTCGGCCACCGCATTGGCCGTGGCCGTTTACGGAATCGGCCTGCCTGCGTTCATGCTGCAAAAGCTGCTGCAACCGCTGTTCTTTGCGCGCGAAGATACCAAATCGCCGTTTCGCTATGCCATGGTCGCCATGGTCATCAACGCGGCGCTGGCCTTTGGGCTGTATCCGCTTGTCGGATGGATCGCGCCCGCAATTGCCGCCTCGGTCGCGGGTTGGGCCATGGTCGCCCTGCTGATCATAGGGGCGCGGCGAATGGGGGAAGAGGCTCGTTTTGACGATCGCTTCAAGCGCAGGGCCTGGCGGATCGTAGCTGCCTCATGCGGCATGGGGGCCGTGCTGTATGCCGGAATTCACCTCTTTGGCTGGGCCTTCCAGATGTCGGGGTGGCGGTACCTGGCGCTTCTCATCCTGATCAAGGTTGCCGCTGCGACCTATTTCTTTCTGGGGCACCTGTTCAAAGCCTTTGAACTGGCCGAGTTCCGTCAGGCCCTGCGGCGGCGCTGATCAATCGCGGCGGATGCGCCCGACGATCCGAGCCCAGCCACCGGGTGCAAGGAAAAAGGACAGGCAAAACCCCGTGGCAAAGCCGCCCAGATCGGCGACCCAGTCCGAGGTGCCCCCGAACAGCAGCCCAAAAAGCAATTGAATGCCCATCAGGACGGCAATCAGTTGAAACGCCCGCGCCTGGTTTTCGCCCACCAATGACAGCTTGCGCCACAACAGCCAGGTGAACGCCCCGATCAGCCCATAGACGGGTGGGAAACCGCCAATCAGCGGGTATCGCGGGTCCAGAAACAAGGCATAGGCCAAGGCACCGCCGACCCCCGACAGGACAAAGATGATAAGCATCGGCAACCCGCCGAAAACCTCTCCGACCATCTTGCCCATGGCCAGTACGAATACGCAGACAAACAAAGCCTGCGTGAAACTGCCCGAAACAAAGGGGTAGGTCACGAACCGGATCACATGTTCAAACGGCCACCGTCCATTTTGGATCATCCAGTCAAATATGTCGGCGGAAAACGCATAGGTCTGGATTGCATCCAGACGCCACCCGACCGCCGTTGGCCCGCCGATCAGACCGCGGCTTCCCAAGGTGAACGCCAGCTCGACCCCCATGATGAACAGGACCAGCGCCACCACGACCGGCGGCAGGGGGTTCACGGCGGGGGTATAGTGTTCACTGCTCATTGGGCTGGCCTTTCGCGGCTGTTGACGTCCCTTTGCCTCATGGGTAAGCGACGGGGACTGATTTTTCCAGACGGGAGTTCCCTTTGATGACCGAGACCCAATTCACGCCACGCGTGTTTTCCGGCATCCAGCCTTCGGGAAACCTGCACCTTGGCAATTACCTGGGTGCGCTCAAACGGTTCGTGGACATGCAGGGGCTGGACATGGAAACCGTGTACTGCATGGTCGACCTGCACGCGATCACCGTCTGGCAGGACCCGGCAGAGCTGGCCCATTCCACCCGCGAGCTGTGTGCAGGTTTCATTGCAGCCGGCATCGACCCCGAACAATCGATCCTGTTCAACCAAAGCCAGGTGCCTGAACATGCGCAACTGGCCTGGATTTTCAACTGTGTCGCCCGCATGGGCTGGATGCAGCGCATGACCCAGTGGAAGGACAAGGCCGGCAAGAACCAGCAGAACGCATCGCTGGGTCTGCTTGCCTATCCGTCGCTGATGGCGGCGGACATTCTTACCTATCACGCCACGCATGTGCCGGTAGGTGACGACCAGAAACAGCACCTGGAACTGACCCGTGACATTGCGACCAAGTTCAACAACGATTTTGGCGTCGACTTCTTTCCGATAACCGAGCCGGTGATCGAAGGAGCCGCAACCCGTGTCATGAGCCTGCGGGACGGGGCAAAGAAGATGTCAAAATCCGACCCGTCGGACATGAGCCGCATCAACATGACCGACGACGCCGACGCGATTGCCAAAAAGATCCGCAAGGCCAAGACGGACCCGGACGCGTTGCCATCGGATGTGGACGGTCTTGAGGGCCGCCCCGAAGCGCGCAACCTGGTGAACATTTACGCCGCGCTCAGCGATCAGACCGTTGCACAGGTCCTGGCCGAAGTCGGCGGCAAGCAATTTGGGACCTTCAAACCGATGCTGGCCGATCTGGCGGTGGCCCGTCTGTCGCCGATTTCGACAGAAATGGCGCGCCTGATGAACGACCGGTCCGAGATCGACCGGATTCTGGCCCGTGGCTCGGAAAAGGCCCGCGCGATTGCGGGGCCGATTCTGGACCGCACCTATGAAATCGTGGGGATGGTCGGGGCAGGCAAACGCTGAGACCCGCACAGGCGTGACGCCGCCCGATATGGGCGGCGTTGCGTTTCGACAGCGCGCGCCCTCAGGCCGCCTGCGCGCGCAAGACGTCCTGAACGATCTGCTCTGCCACGGCATGGGGGCTGACCGTTTCGTGCCCGGCGCGCGTCAGGATACGGTCCATTGTCCGTTCCAACGCCTCAAGCCGTTGACCAACCCAGGCCTGCCGATCCGAAATCTGCAGAATCTCGGTTGCGACATTGACGATGCCTCCGCCATTGGCCACGAAATCAGGTGCGTACAGGATGCCCCGTTCATGCAGGCGCTGTGCATCTGCATCGGTCGCAAGCTGGTTGTTCGCGCCCCCGGCCACGGCGGCAACCTTCAAGACCGGAATCGTGGTTTCGTTCAGAATGCCGCCAATGGCGCAGGGCGCGAATATGTCGGCCTCGACCGCGTAAATGGCATCGGGTGCAACGCGCTGCACGCCAAATTTTTCTGCAACCGCCGCAGCCTGTTGCGGATCGATATCGGTGACGACCAGTTGCGCGCCCTCGTGATGCAGAAGGCTGCACAGATGTTCGCCCACATGGCCCAAACCCTGCACCGAAACAACCCGGCCGGACAGATCGTCCGATCCGAACCGATGTTTCGCGGTGACCCGTATGGCGTTGAAAATCCCACGCGCAGTAATCGGCGAGGGGTCGCCGCTGGCGAAATCCCCGTCGGCCAGCCCGGCGACGAAGTCAGCCTTGGCACCGATCTGCGCCATGTCTGCGGGGGTCATGCCCATGTCTTCGGCGGTCCAGTACAGCCCGTCCAGACTTTGGACCACGCGACCAAAAGCCTGCAGCAAGCCCTGAGTTTTGTCCGCAGACGGGTCCCCGACGATAACCGCCTTGCCACCGCCCAGCGGCAAATCGGCAGCGGCGTTCTTGAATGTCATGCCGCGCGACAAACGCAGCGCGTCGTCCAGGGCTTCGGCCGGATGCGCATAAGGGCGCATCCTGACGCCCCCGGCGGCGGGCCCCAGCTGCGTTGAATGGATCGCGACATACCCCAAAAGGCCGGTCGCTGTGTCTTTGAATGCGACCACATGTTCGTGGCCAGGTGCGTCTATCGCGGTAATTTCCATCGGGTCCTCCGGCGTTCTGCCCGAATTTTGCCACGCCACGACGAGCGATTTTCGCCAATATACACTGGCAGAGACTGAATTATTGGTGGTATCCATTAACCAAGACGAAAAAGATAGAGAAATACTCCAATGGATCAAATCGACCGAAAGATTGTTCGTGCCCTGCAAAAAGATGGCCGCATGACAGTTGTCGACCTGGCCGAGCAAGTAGGCCTGTCAGCGACGCCCTGCGCGCGGCGGCTTGACCGGCTGCAACGGGACGGCGTCCTGACCGGGTATGCCGCGCAGGTGAACCCTGAAAAGCTGGGGTTTTCCGTCACGATCTTTGTTTCCGTCGAACTTGAAAAACAAGACCGCAGCGCGATTGATGCCTTTGAACGGGCGATCCGCCATTGTGACGAGGTGATGGAGTGCTACCTGATGACAGGGTCGCGCGACATTCTTCTTCGGGTCGTGGCCCAAGACCTCAACGCCTTTGATTCCTTTCTTGAGAACCGATTGATGAAAATCCCAGGCATCCGAAATCTACGGTCAAACTTTGCTTTGCGGACCATGCTCAAGCGCGACACGCTGCCTTTGACGACCGGATAATCCGCTGGACCTTGGCAGCGGGCCGCCCTAGTTTTCGCCGGACCGGACGGAGGACAAGATGGCAGTCGGCAAAAACATCCGAACCTATTTCGAAGGCGCATGGCATGATGGGGATGCCCCGATCATGCGGGCGGCGGATCATGGCGCTTGGCTGGGGTCGTCCGTTTTTGACGGGGCGCGCTATTTCGATGGCATGGCCCCGGATCTTGAGGCGCATTGCGATCGCGTGAACCGGTCCGCCCAGGCCCTGATGCTGACACCGTCCATCCCGACCCAGCGTATGGTCGAACTGGTCCGCGAAGGGCTTGACGCCTGCGCCGAGGACGCGGCGGTCTATATCCGCCCGATGTATTGGGGGATCGACGGCGACGCGACGGCCATTGTCCCGCAGGAAGGCAGCACCGGCTTTGCCATTTGCCTGGAAGAAATTCCAATGGCCCCCGAAACCGCGGGCGCAACGCTGACAACAACACGGTTTCGCCGCCCGGTTCTGGAAACCGCCGTGGTCAACGCCAAGGCAGGATGCCTGTACCCCAACAACGCCCGCATGCTGGCCGAGGCCCGGTCCAAGGGGTTTTCGAACGCGCTGGTGGCGGATGCCATGGGCAATGTTGCCGAAACCGCGACCGCCAATATCTTTCTGGTCAAGGACGGAGAGGTCTTTACCCCTGCCCCCAACGGCACCTTTCTGGCGGGGATCACCCGCGCCCGCCACATCCAGAACCTGCGGCAAGACGGTGTGACCGTCCATGAAACCATCCTGGGGTTCGATGATTTCCACGACGCGGACGAGGTTTTCATGTCCGGGAACATGAACAAGGTCACGCCGGTCACCGCGCTGGATGATACCCAATACCAAATCGGTCCCATGGCCCGCCGCGCCCGCAGCCTGTACTGGGACTGGGCCGCCAGCGAACGCTAAGGGAAAGCGGCCTCGGGTTCGAGTTGCCAGACGCGGCTTGGTCGGGCATGATCCGCGAAACCAAAGAGGACACTCATGCGCAAGTTCCTGGTCGTTCTTGACGATAGCCGCGAATGCCTGAATGCGATGCGCTTCGCGGCGATGCGCGCGGCGCATACCGGCGGAGGCGTCACCATCCTGTCGGTAATCCCACCGGATGAATTCAATCACTGGATCGGCGTCGCCGAAGTCATGCGCGAAGAAGCCCGCGAACGCATTCATGCCCATTTCGAGGTTTTTGCGAAATGGATGCGCGACAAACAGGGCATCGAACCCGAACTGGCCATCCGCGAGGGCGACCCGGTTCCGCAGATCATATCGCATGTCCAGTCCGACCCCGAGATCGGCGTGCTCGTGCTGGGCGCGGGCACCGACAAAAAGGGCCCCGGCCCGCTGGTCACACAATTGACCCGCAACTCGGGCAGCCTGCCGATCCCGATCACCATCGTACCCGGTGATCTGAGCAAGGAAAAACTGGAAGAAATCACCTGAGGCAGGATTATGACGAAGCAGGTTCAGTTCTGGTTCGACTTCGCCTCAACCTATTCCTATCTCAGCGCGGTCCGGATCGAACAGGCCGCCCGGCAAAAGGGCGTTGCGGTATCGTGGCAACCCTTCTTGCTGGGTCCTATTTTTGCCGCGCAGGGTTGGGACAGTTCACCCTTTCGCCTGTATCCAGCCAAGGGCCGCTATATGTGGCGCGATATGGAGCGTATCTGCGCAGACCGGGGGCTGGCCTTTCAGCGCCAGCAGATTTTTCCGCAATCCAGCCTGACGGCCGCGCGCCTGGGGTTGGCGCTTGACGATATGGGCCAGCGGGCCGCTTTCGCGCGCGCGGTATTCGCCGCCGAATTTGGCGATGGGCGCGATATATCGGACCCGGATGTTCTTGCAGAATGCCTTGCCGCCTGCGATACACCCGCGGCACGTCTGAACCGCGCCAGGGACCCGGACATCAAGGCCGCGCTTTTTGACCAGGTCGATCGGGCGAAAAAGCTGGGCATATTTGGTGCCCCATCTTTTGTTGCGGGGTCCGAGCTGTTTTGGGGCGACGACCGGTTGGATGCCGCATTGGACTGGGCAGCCCAAATTTAGAACGGTTCCAAAACTTGACTTCCCACGCGGCTGCGCGCATATCAGGTGCAACGCAAACGGAGCTCTGCCATGTTCATCCAAACCGAATCCACGCCCAACCCGGCCACGTTGAAATTCCTTCCCGGTCAAACAGTTCTGGAAGCGGGAACCGCGGATTTTCCAACTGCTGACGCGGCGGAAAAATCACCGCTTGCAACGCGGATATTCGCGGTAAATGGCGTGACAGGTGTATTTTTCGGCAACGATTTCGTCACCGTGACCAAGTCGGATGACGTTCAGTGGGATCACATCAAACCAGCCGTTCTGGGCGCGGTGATGGAACATTACCAATCCGGCCAACCGGTCATGTCGACCGAGGCCGCGGCCTCGGGCCACGCGGAACATTCCGGCGAAGACGCCGAGATTGTAAACCAGATCAAGGACTTGCTTGACAGCCGTGTACGGCCCGCCGTGGCGCAGGATGGTGGCGACATTACCTTTCACGGGTTTGAACAGGGCGTCGTCTACCTGCATATGCAAGGGGCCTGTGCAGGGTGCCCATCGTCGACCCTGACCCTGAAAATGGGGATCGAGAACCTGCTGCGCCACTACATCCCCGAGGTTACCGAGGTACGCCCCGTTGCCGTCTGACTCAAAGATTCTGGCATTTGACACATCGGCCGCGCATTGCGCGGCCGCTTTGTTGTGCGGTGGGGAAATCAGGGTTTGCCGGGCCGAAGCGATGAACCGCGGACAGGCCGAGCGATTGATGCCCCTGCTGCAAGAGGTGCTGGCGGACGCGAAAATCGACTGGAAAGACCTTGATGCAATCGGTGTCGGCGTCGGTCCGGGAAATTTCACCGGAATCCGGATTTCCGTGTCAGCCGCCAGGGGGCTTGCCTTGGGGCTTGGTGTTCCCGCAGTCGGGGTGTCGGGCTTTGACGCGATAGGGGCCTTGATGCCAAAGGGCCAAATTGCGGCAATACCAGCGCCCCGCGACCAAGTTTACATCAACCTGCCCGAAACCGGCCCACAGCTGATGCCCCTGGCCCAGGCACAACAGGTGGGGCCGTTGCATTTTTGCCCGGACCCGAGCGATCACGTTCAGTCCATTGCGCGCATCGCGGCGCATCGCTTTCCTGAAACGCGCGATGCGCCTGCCCCGCTTTATGTCCGGGCAGCTGATGCCGCCCCCTCGCGGGACACGCCGCCCGTGCTGCTGGACGGATGACGCCCGCCCGGATGGCCCGCACGCATGCCGCGGCGTTCGACCAGGCCCGGCCCTGGTCTGCGGCAGAATTCGCCAGCCTTTTGGACAACCCTTTTACGCATGTGGTCGGTTCGGCCTCATGTTTCGCGGTTTTCCAGGTTATCGCGGGCGAGGCCGAATTGCTGACCATAGCCACGGACCCGCAATTCCAAAGGCAGGGTCTTGCGTTTGCCTGCATGCAAGCCTGGCACCGGCGCGCATCCGACTTGCTGGCCACACGGGCATTGCTGGACGTGGCCGCCGACAACGGCCCGGCAATAGCGCTTTACCGGCGCTGCGGCTATGCGCAATGCGGGTTGCGGCAAGGGTATTATGCGCGCGACAATGCAGAAAACGTTGATGCAATTTTGATGGATCGCAGCCTGCCCTGACGACAGGAAGGCGATTCTGGGACCAAATGGTCAAAAAAGCGGTTGACCACCACAGATTCAAACGGCCTTAATTGCCGTCATCACAGCAGTTCTGCTCGCTCTGAGCGGGGCTGGGCCAACGCCCCTGCCCCGAATCTATAAAAACCAACGGGAGTATATTATGACCCTGATGAAATCCTTGATGGGTGCTGCGGCTGCGGTCGCGCTGACATCCGGTGCAGCCCTTGCCGATCCTGCCCTGATCTTTGACCTGGGCGGCAAGTTCGACAAGTCGTTTAACGAGGCCGCCCATAACGGTGCGTCGCGTTGGGCCGAGGAAACCGGCGGCACCTACCACGAAATCGAGCTTCAGTCAGAAGCGCAGCGCGAGCAGGCCCTGCGCCGTTTCGCCGAATCCGGCGCAAACCCGATCATCACGATGGGCTTCGCGATGGCGGACCCGCTGGCGGCCGTGGCCGGTGACTATCCTGACACCAAATTCGTGGCCGTCGACGTGAACTGGCTGGATATTCCGAACATCCGGCAGGTTGCCTTTGCCGAACATGAAGGGTCGTACCTGGTTGGCATGATGGCCGCCATGGCATCCGAATCCGGCACGGTCGGCTTTATCGGGGGCATGGATATCCCGTTGATCCGCCACTTTGGCTGCGGCTATGCCCAAGGCGCCAAGGCCGTAAACCCGGACATCAATATCGTCGCCAACATGACCGGCACCACCCCGACCGCGTGGAACGACCCGGTGAAAGGGTCGGAATTGACCAAGGCACAGATCAGCCAGGGTGCTGACGTGATCTATGCCGCCGCCGGTGGTACCGGTGTTGGTGTCCTGCAGACCGCAGCCGACGAAGGCATTCTGTCGATCGGCGTGGACAGCAACCAAAACCACCTGCATCCCGGCAAGGTCCTGACCTCGATGCTGAAACGCGTGGATGTCGCGGTTTATGACGCGATGAGCGCTGGTGAAAATGTTGAAACCGGCGTCTTCACCATGGGCCTGGCCGAAGAAGGTGTCGGCGTCGCGCTGGATGACAACAACGCCGCCCTGATCTCGGACGAGATGAAGGCCGCCGTGGACAAAGCCCGTCAGGAAATCATCGACGGCAATGTTTCGGTCGTAAGCTACTATGAGAACGACAGCTGCCCGGCGCTTCAGTTCTGATATCTTGCACGGCGGGGTCCTGTCCCCGCCGTGTTTTCACTTTGCCGCGTCGGCCTTTGGGCCGGGCGGCCTTCTGGGCAATTAAGGACATGACATGACCGTCCCCGCCATTGAGCTCAAAGGGATTTCCAAAGCCTTTGGGCCGGTTCAAGCAAACAAGGACATCTCGATCAGCGTCGCCCCCGGCACGATCCATGGGATCATCGGTGAAAACGGTGCGGGCAAATCCACGCTGATGAGCATCCTCTACGGCTTTTACAAGGCCGACAAAGGTGAAATCTGGATCAACGGTCAAAAGACCGAGATACCCGACAGCCAGGCTGCGATTGCCGCGGGCATCGGGATGGTGTTTCAGCACTTCAAACTGGTCGAGAATTTCACCGTTCTGGAAAACATCGTCCTGGGCGCCGAAGATGGCGGCCTTTTGGGACCTTCGCTGGCCAAGGCTCGCAAAGAGCTGAAAGAGCTTGAGGAAGAATACGAACTGTTCGTGGACCCCGACAAGCGCATCGACGAGATCGGCGTGGGCATGCAGCAGCGGGTCGAGATCCTCAAGGCGCTGTACCGCCGGGCGGAAATCCTGATTCTGGACGAGCCGACCGGCGTTTTGACGCCCGCCGAGGCGGATCAGCTGTTCCGCATCCTCGACCGGCTCAGAGAGGAAGGCAAAACGATCATCTTGATCACGCACAAGCTGCGCGAAATCATGGAGGCGACGGATACGGTCTCGGTCATGCGGCGCGGGCAGATGACGGCCACGGTCAAGACCTCGGAAACCAATCCCCAGGAACTGGCCGAACTGATGGTCGGGCGCAAGGTTCTGCTGCAGGTCGACAAGACCCCGGCACAGCCCGGCGCCCCCGTGCTTGAGATCGAAAACCTGCGGGTCAGCGATTCGTCCGGCGTTGAGCGCGTGAAGGGCATAAACCTGACCGTTCGTGCCGGCGAAATCGTCGGGATTGCGGGCGTTGCAGGCAATGGCCAGTCCGAATTGCTTGAGGTTCTGGGCGGCATGCGCCCCGGCCAGGGGACAATCCGCCTGAACGGAGAGCCGCTGGCCCTGAGCGGTCACGGATCAGACGGGCAAGCGCGGCGCGCGCAGCGTATCGCCCACGTCCCCGAAGACCGTCAGCGCGAAGGGCTGATCATGGATTTCCACGCCTGGGAAAACGTCGCCTTTGGCTATCACCGCGATCCCGCTTATCAACGCGGAATATTCATGGACAACGCCGCCTTGCGGGCCGACACCGAAGCCAAGATCGAAAAATTCGACGTGCGACCGCCAGACGGCTGGCTGGCTGCCAAGAACTTTTCGGGCGGCAACCAACAGAAAATCGTCGTCGCCCGCGAGATCGAGCGCAACCCCGACCTGCTGCTGGTCGGTCAGCCGACCCGCGGCGTTGATATCGGCGCGATTGAATTCATTCACAAACAGATCGTCGCCCTGCGTGATCAAGGCAAAGCCATCTTGCTTGTTTCCGTCGAACTGGAAGAGATCTTTTCCCTGTCCGACCGGATTGCCGTCATGTTCGACGGCCATATCATGGGCGAACGCCTGCCCCAGGATACCGACGAAAAAGAACTGGGCCTGTTGATGGCCGGTGTTGCGGGGGAGGCCGCGTAGCATGGAAAAAATGCCCAAATGGGCCGATGTTGTCCTGATCCCGCTGATCAGCCTGCTATTGGCCGCCCTTTTGTCTGCACTGGTCATCCTGGCCATCGGCGAGAACCCGATCGAAGCCGTGAACCTGATGGTGACGGGCGCGCTGGGTTCGACCTATGGCTGGGGTTATACGCTGTATTACGCCACCAATTTCATGTTCACCGGTCTTGCGGTCGCCGTTGCGTTTCATGCCCGGATGTTCAACATCGGCGGCGAGGGTCAGGCGATGCTGGGCGGGCTTGGCGTTGCCGTGGTCTGTCTGTATGTCCCCTGGCCGCATTGGAGCATCGCCCTGCTGGCCGCCTGCGCGGCGTCGATGCTGTTCGGCGCGGCCTGGGCTGCCATCCCCGCCTATCTACAGGCCAAACGCGGCAGCCATATCGTGATTACCACGATCATGTTCAACTTTATCGCGGCCGCCTTTCTGAACTATATGCTGGTCAACGTCATGCGGCCGCAGGGGTCGCAGGACCCCGCCACCGCGCGATTTGCGGAAACCGTGCATCTGCCGACCTTCCAGTCGATGTTCTCGACCGCGGAAAACGTGATGTTCCGGGGTGCGCCCGCGAATATCTCGTTCTTCGTGGCCCTGCTGGCCTGTGTGGTGGTCTGGGCGCTGATCTGGCGCACGCGCCTTGGGTATGAAATCCGCGCCTATGGCCACTCGGAAACCGGCGCGGTCTATGCAGGCATTTCGCCGGTGCGCATCACCATCATCGCGATGCTGATTTCCGGGGCTCTGGCGGGCCTCATGGCCATCAACAACGTCATGGGAGAGGCCGAAAGACTGGTTCTAAACTCGACCGAAGGCGCGGGCTTTATCGGGATCGCGGTCGCGTTGATGGGCCGCTCGCACCCGTTTGGCGTATTCCTGGCGGCGATCCTGTTCGGGTTCCTGTACCAAGGCGGCGCAGAGCTGGCCTTGTGGACCTCGATCCCGCGCGAGTTGATCGTCGTCATCCAGGCGCTGGTCATCCTGTTCACCGGAGCATTGGACAACATGGTGCGCATGCCGCTGGAAAAACTGTTTCTCGGACTGCGTAGGGGGGCAGAGTAATGGAGTTCTTTCTGACCCTCATCCAGGTACTGGATTCCACGATTCGCCTGGCCACGCCGCTTTTGCTGGCCTGCCTTGCCGGGCTTTATTCCGAACGCGCGGGCATTTTCGACATCGGCCTGGAAGGCAAGATGCTGATGGCTGCGTTCTTTTCCGCCGCCGTCGCCGCCGTGACCGGGTCGGTGTGGCTGGGCCTGCTTGCCGGTATCGCGTCATCGCTGGTCCTGTCGGGGCTGCACGGATTGGCGTCAATCACGTTCCGGGGCAACCAGCTGATCTCGGGCGTTGCAATCAACTTTCTGGCGGCGGGGATGACTGTTCTGGTGGCCCAAAGCTGGTTTCAACAGGGCGGGCGCACGCCGTCGCTGTTCGGAGGCGGGCGGTTCGTTCCGATCGAGTTTCCCTTTGCCGAAGCCGTAAGCGGCGTGCCCGTAATCGGCCCGATCTATTCCGAGCTGCTTTCGGGGCATTCGGTGCTGGTCTATGTCGCGTTCCTGATGGTTCCCGCGACATGGTGGATCCTGTTTCGAACCCGGTTCGGGCTGCGGCTGCGTGCAGTGGGGGAAAACCCCGCGGCGGTTGATACCGCTGGCGTTTCGGTCGTGGGATTGCGGTATGCCGCCGTTGCGATTTGCGGCGTGCTTTGCGGCATCGCGGGCGCCTATCTTGCAACTGCCCTGCAGGCCGGATTCGTCAAGGAAATGACAGCAGGCCGCGGTTTCATCGCACTGGCAGCCCTGATCTTTGCGAAATGGCGCCCATGGCACGCAATGGGGGCATGTCTGCTGTTCGGTCTGCTGCAGGCGGTCGCGTTGCGGTTCCAGAATATCGACCTTGGCGGGGTGGTCATCCCTGTTCAGGTGATGGACGCGCTGCCCTATATCCTGACTGTTGTCATCCTGGCCGGGTTTGTCGGCAAGGCGGTCCCCCCCCGGGCAGGCGGAGAGCCATACGTCAAGGAACGGTAACAGGGCGGGTTCGCAAATTATTTTTGCCCTCGCTCGCTGCAAAGCGGCATGCAGAGTTGATTTTGCATGCCGCAAACGTTCTAAGGGGGTATGCAAGTATCCCGCCCCATTGCGGATAGCCCCTTTGGTTCGCCATCTTTTGCGCGGGGTGGCTTTGATTGCCTTTCTCCTCTGGCTGCGCATACCGCGACCGTGCCCGCCAATCATAATAGACCTGTAACGCAAGGACGTTCCGGCCCTGCGGGTTTCGTCACTTTGATCGCGCAGGCGACCCGGCATCCAACGAAGGGGCGCGCGGTTCACAATGTCACAAGCCGTTTTGCCGCCTTGCACAGGCAGACCCAAGGTAACTAGAAACAGACATGCAGATTTATCTTCCGATTGCCGAAGTTTCCGTAAATGCCTTTCTGCTGTTTGGCCTGGGCGGGCTGGTGGGAATCCTGTCGGGAATGTTCGGAGTTGGCGGCGGGTTCCTTATGACGCCGCTTCTGTTCTTTATCGGCATCCCCCCGGCCGTCGCCGTTGCGACCGAAGCCAACCAGATTGTTGCATCATCATTTTCCGGCGTGTTGGCGCATTTCAGACGAAAAACCGTCGACTTGAAAATGGGGTCCGTCCTGTTGGTGGGCGGGCTGCTTGGCGCGGCGCTGGGTGTGGTTGTTTTCAACTATCTCAAAAGCCTCGGTCAGGTCGATCTGCTGGTAAAGCTTTGCTATGTCGTGTTCCTGGGCGTCATCGGCAGCCTGATGTTTGTCGAAAGCCTCAACGCCTTGCGCAGGTCGCGCCGGGCAGGGTCGGTGCCGCCGAAGCGGCGTCAACGGGGCTGGATACACGCGCTGCCGTTCAAGATGCGGTTTCGGACGTCTGGCCTTTATATCTCGGTGATCCCGCCGGTGATTGTCGGCCTGTTCGTCGGCGTCCTGTCTGCCATCATGGGCGTTGGGGGCGGGTTCATCATGGTGCCCGCCATGATCTATCTTTTGGGCATGCCCACCAAGGTTGTCGTCGGCACGTCGCTTTTCCAGATCATTTTCGTGACCGCCTTTACCACGATGCTGCATGCAACCACGAACTATACGGTCGATATCGTTCTGGCCGTCCTGCTGCTGGTTGGCGGCGTTGTCGGCGCGCAGATCGGCACCGTGATCGGTGCGCGTATGCCAGCCGAACAACTGCGGGTCCTGCTGGCGGCCCTGGTTCTTGTGGTATGCGGCAAGCTGGCGCTGGACCTGCTGCTGCAACCGGCCGAGCTGTACTCGCTTGGCACTGACGGGGGGCACTGACATGCGGCGCCTGATAGCAGCGTTATGCCTGATCTGTTTTCCCGCCCTTGCCGCCGAGGAGCAGGTGGTTCTGGGTCTCAGCCAGGATAGGGTCGCGATTACAGCCGATTTTGACGGGTCCGAGATCCTGATCTTTGGGGCGGTAAAACGGGAAACACCAATCCCTGATGGCCCCCCGCTTGAGGTCATCGTGACTGTCGCCGGGCCGTCTTACCCGGTGACGGTGCGCCGCAAAGAGAAAAAGTTCGGTATCTGGATCAATACCGACAGCGTCCTTGTCGATCTGGCACCCAGCTTTTATGCCGTCGCCACCAGCGCCCCGTTCAATGACATCATCACCAGCACCGAGGACCTTCGCCACCGCATTTCCATCGAACGCGCCATCCGCTCTGTGGGGGCGACAATGACAGTCCGTGGGGCCCAGGATTTCGCCGAGGCCGTGGTGCGCATTCGCGAGGACGAAGGGCTGTATTCCATCCGCGAGGACACGGTTGCCGTCGACCAGCAAACCCTTTTCCGAACCTCGATTGATATGCCCGCGGACCTGACCGAGGGCGCGTATCTTGCCCGCATCTTCCTGACCCGGAATGGCGAGGTGGTGTCGCAGTTTGAAACCCCGATCGATGTGCGTAAGGTTGGGCTGGAACGATTTTTGTACAACCTGTCCAGACAACAACCGGTCATCTATGGCCTGATGTCGCTGGTCATCGCCATTGCCGCTGGCTGGGGCGCATCCACGGCTTTCCGCCTGCTGCGCGAGAACTGACCGGGCTACCAGGCGAAGCGTCGGCGTCAGCCGTCTTCGGCTTCCAGCGTCAGGGCCGCCGCCGGCACTGCGTGCAGGTCATCAACCCGCAACGGATGGGTCGGTTTGGCAAGCCGGTTTCTGACAACCCAAATCAGCCTTTCCTGCGCCCTGGTGATCGCGACATAGGCCAGCCGTTTCCACAGGGGCTGCCCGGCCTCGGTCCGGCCCATCCGGGCGGCGGCATAGATGTCTGGTGCAAAGACCTGAACCGTATCCCATTGCGATCCTTGCGCCTTGTGAATCGTTACCGCGGCACCATGCAGGAAGGTCGCCCCCATTCTGGCGGCAAACGGGATGAACGGTTCTTCCTCGTCTGGTTTCTCGATCTTGACGATCGACGCCGCGCTGACACGCGGGTCTTCGGCGCCCATGACATGCAGCCGGGAAAACCCGGATTTGCGGCCCGGCCCCAGATAGATCACCTGCGCGCCCTTGATCAGCCCTCGGGCTTCGAGGTCCAGGCGCTTCTTGCGGTGTTTCAGCGGCAACTCGATACCGTCACAGATCAGCGGCTCGCCTTCCAACAACTCGGTTTCCGGCGCGTTATGTACGTTGCGAAAGGCCTGGATCAGACGTATCCGCGTCGCGTTGCGCCAGACCAGAACCGGGCTACGCGCCATCAGATCGACCTCGACCCTTTGGCCCCAGACCACGCGGTCGTCCCGACGGGCCGTATCCTCGACCAGGCGTTCGAAATCTTCGAACCCCATCGCAGGGTCGGCAAGCGCATGCGCCAGATCCAGAATCGGGTTGTCCGCATCCTGCCTGTGAACCCTGTGCAGGGTCAGCTTTCGCGGTTCGGGCAAGCCGTCAAACACCATTGATCCGGACTGATTGACCGGCGCCAACTGAGCCGGATCACCGAACATAAGAAGCGTTGGAAAAATCTCCTGCAAGTCTTCGAACTGCCGGTCATCCAGCATCGAGGCTTCGTCGACAAACCCGATATCCAGCGGCTCGTCCCGGCGTTTCCACCCGGTGATAAAATCCGACCCCCGCAGACCTGCAGCCGCCAAGGCACCCGGAATGGACTTGTTGTTCTGATAAAACGCAGCCGCCCGGTCCAGCGCGTCATCTGTCAGCCCTTCGATTTCGGGCCGTTCGTCATTTCCGGCCAGCCATTCGGCAATGCGCTCATATTCAGGATCGTAAACAGGCGTGTACAGGACCCGATGAATGGTCGTCGCCGGAACGCCGCGCAATCGCAGAACGCTGGCTGCCTTGTTGGTCGGCGCCAGTATCGCAAGGCTTCGTTTGTCGCGCGACTTGCGGCTTTCGAAATCCCCGGAAACGATATTGACCCCCGAATCCGCCAGCGCCTTGTACAACTCGGCCAGCAACAGGGTCTTTCCCGACCCCGCCTTGCCGACCACGGCCATGACCCCCGACTTACCCTGGCCGGGCAGTTTCAGCAGCGATTCATCATCAAGATCCACACCCGCATTGCGCAGCATCTCAGAGATACTGTCGAACGCGGCGGCCTGGTCTTCGGAAAAGGTGACTTGTGGCAGCGACATGGCGCGACCCTACATGGGCGCGCCACCCGCCACCAGATACCACTTTGGATTTCCGCAACTCACGCGCTGAGCGCGAACCTGTGCTGCCGGTTATGACCAAAGGCGGACGTGAACCACATACGCGACAGGTCGCGCGGGATACCCGCCCGTTCGGCCACGCGGTTGCAGTCTTCGGGTGAATAGGGCCACAATCCGACCGATATCTGATCGCGCCCCGACCCTTCGGACCCCAAGACCACTGGTGACGATCCGATAAGGCGATAAATCCGTATCATGCGCGCATCGAAAACCCCGGCGATATGTGTCAGCCCGAACCCTTCCATCATCTCGCCGCCGCTCAGCATGATTGCCCCGGCCGTATGCGCGCTGGCGGACCGGTTCAGGCAAAATCGCGTCACCTCCCATATCTGCGGATTTCGAATCGGGGCCCCGCCGGTCAGGTGTCCGAACACGTCGTTGACCATGACCGGAGCGGTCGTTGGCATCACCCGCATCGAGCCGCCATGGCTGCCGTCGGCCTCTTCCCAGATGACATAAAGCGGGTTGAGATCGTCATATTGGTCCCGCTCTTCCCCGGCTTGGTTAACGTGAACATCCCAGCCCAATCGGGTTTTGAACTGGTCCGCCCGATCCCGAAACATGCCCCGGGCCAGTTTCGGATATTTGTGCAATTCGTCGGCATATAAATAGCGCAGCATGACTTGTACCCCTTGTCGTCCTAAGCTGGAACGAAAGGGGTACAAACACGTGGTTAATTTGCGGTGTGAGGACCGCGCGCTGCTTAAACCACTATTAATCCTCGGCTGAGCGCCGTCGCAATGGCATGGGTTGTGTTCAACGCGCCCAGCTTTGATCGGGCGCTTTCGATGTAAACGCGTAGCGTGTGTTCCGAAATTGACAGGGAATGGGCAACCTGGGCGCGGCTATAGCCCATCGCCAGCAAGGTTATTGCGTCAACTTCGCGCGGCGACAGGGCGCGGGCGGCATCGGGTTGTCTTTCCTTCTCGAACTCCAGCGCCTTGCGATTGAAGTAATGCGCAATCAGAATCAGGTCGCGCCCATAGACCTCGACGAAATTTTCCCAGACCGGGTCGTCGCAGGTGTGGTTCACGGTGAACAGCGCAAACTGCCCGCCCGGCCCCCGCAGCGGGATCGAATAGCCCTGATTGCCCACGCCATGTTCAAGAGCGTCCTGCAACAGCGTCTTTGACACTTTCCCGGACCAATCCAGTTTTTTCCAGTTTACCGGGTGAAACCGTTGGAAACAGCCGACAATTACCGGATCTATCCGGTGATAACTTTTTTCGCGATACCGTTCGGCCCATGCATCGGGATAGGTGGTGCACCCATATTGGTCACCTGCCCCATCCACCCAATGATATGTAATATGATCAATTTTCAGCATATCACGCAGCCGAAGGGCTGCGGCGCTCATTTCCTCAAGCGTGCTGGTGCTTTCCAAATCCTCCAGGATTTGGCTCAAATTGAATTCCGTTCCCATTCGCGGGCGCTTGTGCCTCATCATTGAGGGACGCAATCTCGGCCGCCGCGATCAGCCTGGTATCGTCAAGCTGCTCGGCAAGCGCGCTCAACCCGTTTGCCGAGGCAAAGGCGTTGAGATCCGACAGAACGTCCAGTATCCACTTATTTTGCGCCATCAGGGTCTCTCCGAAACAGTTAACGAAGTGTTAACACAACCATAACATGTGTGCGGCTTTTTCGCCTATTCACCGGTTTCTACTCCCCAAAAACAGCGGGTGCCCAATTTCCAAGCCATTGAAACCGCTGATGCAGGCCCCGGAAAGGAAAACACCAGCCAACCGCGTTAACGATTCGCTGGTGCCATTTGAATGTGTCGCGGGTGTTAGCTGCGCGCGTCCAGAACTTCTTCCAAAGTCCGCATGCCCGTATGCGGGGCCTGAACCAGAACCGACATGTTGCCCGGCTTGTGTTCGTTACGCAGCATTTTCATATGCGCTTCGGGCAGCTCGCTCCAGGTGAACACTTCGGACATGCACGGGTCCAACCGGCGTTCAACCATCAGCTGGTTGGCCGCGGCGGCCTGTTTGAGATGCGCGAAATGCGAACCCTGCAACCGTTTCTGATGCATCCACATGTAACGCACGTCGAAGGTCAGGTTATAGCCGGTGGTACCGGCACAGATCACGACCATTCCGCCCTTTTTGACCACAAAGGTCGACACCGGGAACGTGCTTTCGCCGGGATGTTCGAACACCATGTCGACATTCACGCCCTTGCCGGTGATGTCCCAGATCGCCTTGCCGAATTTGCGGGCCTCTTTGAACCACTCGGCATATTCCGGCGTGTTCACCGTAGGCAGCTGACCCCAGCAGTTGAAATCCTTGCGGTTCAGAACGCCCTTGGCACCCAGCCCCATGACAAAGTCACGCTTGCTTTCGTCCGAGATCACGCCGATCGCGTTTGCGCCGGCCGTATTGATCAGCTGGATCGCATATGAACCCAGACCGCCCGAGGCCCCCCAGACCAATACGTTCTGACCGGGCTTCAGGTCGTGCGGCTCGTGCCCGAACAGCATCCGGTAGGCGGTGGCCAGCGTCAGCGTATAGCAGGCGCTTTCTTCCCAGGTCAGGTGCTTGGGACGCGGCATAAGCTGCTGCGCCTGCACATTGGTAAACTGGGCGAATGACCCATCCGGCGTTTCATAACCCCAGATGCGCTGGCTGTCCGAATACATCGGATCGCCGCCGTTACAATGTTCGTCATCACCGTCGTCCTGGTTGCAGTGAATCACAACCTCGTCGCCAACTTTCCAACGGGTGACCTTTTCACCCACGGCCCAGACGATCCCCGACGCGTCCGACCCAGCGATATGATAGGGGGCCTTGTGGCCGTCAAACGGGCTGATCGGCTTGCCAAGCGACGCCCAGACCCCGTTGTAGTTCACGCCAGCGGCCATCACCAGAACAAGAACTTCGTGGCTGTCCAGCTTGGGGACATCGACGACTTCCAGCTGCATCGCCGTGTCCGGCTCGCCGTGGCGTTCCTTGCGGATGGCCCAGGCATACATCTGTTTGGGCACATATCCCATCGGGGGGATTTCGCCCATTTCATAGAGGTCTTTCTCGGGTGCCTCGTAGGACGCGATACCGCTGTCGGTGTCCAAAGCCATTGTGGCCTCCTTTAATCTGCCATGTCGTTGCCGCGATGCAGAATCGCGGGTTTCACAGGATGAAATATTGCCCGCAAAGAAATATTGCAACAGTTTTCGGTGCGAATTTGTAATTTTATGACCCAGCAGTCGCAGAATTTTCTTTTGCAGATGCGGCAAAACCGGTCGCGCCATCCAGGCAAGATGACGCGGCATAGTAATTTAACAGGTCGGCCCTGCGCCCGGACGGTCGGATAACCCCATCTTCGCGGCACAGGATTCGCCGCTCGAGCAGTTGATCAAGCGCGCTGGCAACCTGGGTTTCGGTGGGCGTATCCTGCGTGCTGCGGCGCTGAAGCAAATCGGTGACGGTTGCAACTAGGGCATCCTGGCGAATCTCCTGCTGCTCGCGGACCACCCAACATATGGCGGGGGCCGGAACCAAAGGGATCGCCCGGTCGATCCGCTGCATCAGCTCACGGGCCAGACCCGTCATCAGGTCCGACCTGTCGGTACCGCGAAACGCTTGCAGGGAAATCGGCATGCCGTACCGGACCGAGGCCACGCCGAACCGGGTATAGCGGCCGATCAACCTGCGCCAGACCTGTTTCAGCGTCCAGCGGGTGATCACGCCGATACGGGCACGAAACCGGCGTTCGGGCCCCGAAGCGGCGGCGGTCAGGATCGTATCCTCCAACACCCTGTCATAGTTCAGCCCCACGGGTACAAAGACAACGTCGCGCCCATTATCCGATGTCCCGTCGATAATGTATTTCAAAAGCCCCAGCTTGGGCCGCCCCAATGCGCCGGTCAGGCTCAGCCCGCCTTCGGGGAACATCGCCTGGGTCACACCGGCCTCGGTCGCCAACCGGACATAGCTGGCAAGGACCTGACGATACAGCTCGCTGCCCGACTTGCGGCGAATGAAATATGCCCCCATCGCCCGGATCAATCGGCTAAGCGGCCAAACCTGCGCCCATTCGCCGACCGCATAGGACAAGGCGGAATGACGGGCCGCCAGGTATGTGATCAGAACATAATCCATGTTGCTGCGGTGGTTCATCACGAACACAACCGTCGCATCGGGGTCCAGGTCCTTTAGCGCCTGTTCGTTTTCATAGCTAAGGCGAACGTCATAAAAAGCGTTGCTGAGCATGCGCGCAGCCCGGATCGCAAAGCTGAAATAGGTGAAGGCCGAAAAGGACGGAACGATTTCGCGGGCATAACGCCGCGCGGTTTCAAAGGCGACGGCTTCTGGAATATTCATTTCATGCGCATGGGCCTGTGCCGCGCGCGCGACCTGCGGATCATAGATCAGCCGTTGGATCATATCGTGGCGCCGCGCCAGCTTGAACGGTTGAATGGGCCGCTGCAGCCGCTGGTTCAGCCGGGCCACTGCCCTTTCCAGGCGCCGCCGAAAGAACCAGCGCACCGAAGGAAACAGAAAATGCGACGCGAAAGTGACCGCAGCGAACACCACGATCAGCACGAACAGCCAAAGCGGAAGTTCCACGGTCTGCGTCATGCCCGCAGACTGCCATTAAAAGGCGGCGCTCACAATCTGAAGAAACTGACCCATGCCGCGACGCAGCGAATTGACATATCCCGAAAATTACGATTTAGAAGCCGTGTACGTAATTTTCTTGCTTGTCCAAGCGCGAGGCCCAGATAATGACGCAGATGCAGAAAGACCGCCCCTGGCTTATTCGAACCTATGCCGGTCACTCTACCGCACGGGCTTCGAACGCGCTTTACCGGGCCAACCTGGCCAAGGGTCAGACCGGGCTTTCGGTGGCCTTCGATCTGCCGACCCAGACCGGGTATGACAGCGACCATACGCTGGCACGGGGCGAGGTCGGCAAGGTCGGCGTGCCCGTCTGCCATCTGGGCGATATGCGGGTGCTGTTCGATCAGATTCCACTGGAACAGATGAACACCTCGATGACGATCAACGCTACGGCGCCCTGGCTGCTGGCCCTGTATGTCGCCGCCGCCGAGGAACAGGGCGCGGATATCTCCAAGCTGCAGGGCACGGTTCAAAACGACCTGATCAAAGAATACCTGAGCCGCGGGACCTATGTCTGCCCGCCCAAGCCGTCGCTCAAGATGATCGCGGATGTGGCCGAATATTGTTACTCCAACGTGCCGAAATGGAACCCGATGAATGTCTGTTCCTACCACCTGCAAGAGGCCGGTGCGACGCCGGAGCAGGAACTGGCCTATGCCCTGGCGACTGCCATCGCGGTCCTGGACGAACTGCGCCCCCGCGTTCCGGCGCAGGACTTTCCGGCGCTGTGTGGTCGCATCTCATTTTTTGTGAATGCAGGTATCCGCTTTGTCACCGAGATGTGCAAAATGCGCGCCTTTGTCGATCTTTGGGACGAAATCCTGCAAGAGCGTTATGGCATCACCGAGTCCAAGTTTCGCCGGTTCCGCTATGGCGTTCAGGTGAACTCGCTGGGTTTGACCGAACAGCAGCCCGAAAACAATGTCTATCGAATCCTGATCGAAATGCTGGCCGTGACCTTGTCGAAAAAGGCCCGTGCCCGCGCGGTTCAATTGCCCGCCTGGAACGAGGCACTGGGCCTGCCGCGCCCGTGGGATCAGCAATGGTCGATGCGCATGCAGCAGATCCTGGCCTATGAGACCGATCTTCTTGAATATGGCGACCTGTTCGACGGAAACCCGGTTGTGGACGCCAAGGTCGAAGACCTGAAAGAAGGCGCGCGGGCCGAGCTTGCCAACCTGGAATCGATGGGCGGTGCGGTTGCCTCGATCGAATACATGAAATCCCGGCTGGTCGATTCAAACGCCGAGCGTCTGAACCGGATCGAACGGAACGAAACCGTGGTCGTGGGCGTCAACAAATGGACCGAGGGCGAGGCATCGCCGCTGCAGACCGAGGATGGCGGCATCATGGTCGTCGACCCCGCGGTCGAGCAAGAGCAGATTGACCGGCTGAATACATGGCGGGCCGAACGGGATGACGCGGCTGTGGCGGCGGCGCTGGCTGCCTTGCGGGCTGCGGCGAAATCCGGCGCGAACGTCATGGAACCTTCGATCATTGCCGCGAAGGCCGGTGTCACGACCGGAGAATGGGCCGAAGAAATGCGCAAGGTCTATGGCACCTATCGGGGCCCGACGGGCGTGTCGGGATCGGTGTCCAACAAAACCGAAGGTCTGGACGATCTGCGCGCCGCGGTGGACGCGGTCAGCGACAAGCTTGGGCGCCGGTTGAAGTTCCTGGTCGGCAAACCCGGCCTGGATGGCCATTCCAACGGCGCGGAACAGATCGCCTTTCGCGCGCGGGATTGCGGGATGGACATCAGTTACGAAGGTATCCGCCTGACCCCCGAAGAAATCGTCGCGGCGGCCATTGCGGATGACGCCCATGTCATCGGCCTTTCGATCCTGTCCGGCAGCCATCTGCCGCTGGTTCAGGACGTCATGGACCGGCTGCGCGCCGCAGGGCTGGATGACTTACCCGTCGTCGTCGGCGGCATCATTCCCGACGAAGACGCCGAGGCGCTCAGGTCAATGGGTGTTGCAAAAATCTATACGCCCAAGAATTTCGAGCTGAATGCCATTATGGGCGATATTGTCACCTTGGTTGACCCTCGGACCCTGGCAGCAGAATAGGCGTCTTTTCTGCATTTTTCCCCGTTTCTATTTCCAATGCAATTGGAGTAGAAAGTGCCGATAAATGAAATCCGATCCGGGGCAAGTACCCGGCGGAAAAAACGGCATGGAGAATACCGATGGGGATCAATCTGGAAAACATGACGCGCAAGGACCTTGTCGATTTGCGTGATCAGGTCGAAAAGGCGCTGAAGGGTGCGGAAGCGCGTGAACGAAAGCAGGCTTTGAAAGCTGCGGAAAAGGCGGCTGCCGAGTTCGGGTTTTCCCTGTCGGAACTTTCGCCAACGGCGGCGGGTGCGGCAAATCTGGCAAAGGCGCGCGCCAAGTACTGCAACCCTGCTGACCCGTCCCAGACCTGGACCGGGCGCGGACGCAAGCCGCGCTGGGTTCATGAAGCGCTGGCGTCGGGTTCCGATATCACCGATCTGGAAATCTGATCCGGGAATTGTATCAAAATGACAATTCATATTGGTGCCAGCAAAGGCGAAATAGCCGAAACCGTTTTATTGCCTGGTGATCCTTATCGCGCGAAATGGGCTGCCGAAACGTTTTTGACCGACATTCGACAAGTCAATAACGTGCGCGGGATGCTGGGTGTCACCGGGGAATGGAACGGACACCGGGTCACAATTCAGGGCAGCGGCATGGGAATGCCGTCGCTTTCGATTTACGCGAATGAACTGATCCGGGATTTTGGCGCAAAGACGCTGATCCGGATCGGGTCCTGCGGTGGCATGCAACCCGATGTCAAACTGCGCGACGTCATTCTGGCGATGACGTCCACCACGCTCAGCACGCCGTCACGCGGTATCCTGAAGGAACTGAACTTTGCGCCATGTGCGGATTGGTCCTTGCTTCAGGCCGCCGCCAAGGCCGCACAGGACAAGGGCACCCCGACACATATCGGCGGCATCTATTCCTCGGACGTGTTTTACGATGAACGGCCGGACCTGAACGAACAGATGGTGCGCCACGGAATTCTTGGCGTCGAAATGGAAGCGGCCGAGCTGTACATACTGGCCGCGCGCCATAAATGCCGCGCGCTGGCCGTTCTTACCGTGTCCGATCACCTGCTGACCGGTGAGGCCCTGCCATCCGAAGATCGCGAGCGCAGTTTTGGCGACATGGTCGAAATAGCGCTGCAGGCGGCATTCGCCGAGGCATCGTGAACGCAATACTCAGGGCGCGCGGTCTGTCCCGCGCGCCTTGGCCCCGTCAGGCCCCATGCGACCTGTCATACCCGTTCACAGCCGGGCTTTCCCATCCCTCCAAAGCCCCGGATGGCGGCGCGAAAACCTCGACAAGCAACGGATGACATGCGGCAACGTCCGAGGAATGTTCGGACGAACAATCGCCGCCCGGACAGGCGCTGAGACTTCCCAACAGGTCGATTTCAGCAAAAAACTCCAGATAGTCGCCCGGTCGGACGGGGGACGCTTTCATGAAATACTGCCCGGTGTCCCTGGTGAACCCTGTACACATGAAAACGTTCAGAACGTCATGCACCAACGGCTCGGCCTCATCGAGGGGGATGGACAGGTGGTCCGCCAGGCTGCGGGTCAGGTTGGAATGGCAGCAATGATGGTATTGCGACCCGCTCAGCAGGTTGCCCGTATACGGATCGCATCGCGTACCGATCACGTCATGCACCGCCCCGCCAAACTCGTCAATGCCATACCAATCCAGCGTATCGGTCACGATCGTCGCCATGGGACGCAAAGCGGGAAAGCTGGACCACATTCGTTCACCGGATGTCAGGTGAGTGCCGTGCAGGGCGCGGGTCTTGCCCGAATAGAACCGCTCGGACAGGTTGGCCCGGTTCCACAGGTTCAGGTCCCCGACCTGCGGGCCTTCGACCGATGTAATGCGAAAGAACTGCCCAGCCGGAACCTCGAAACACCGCGCATCGCGCGGGGGAACCAGGGTTTCACCCGTTTTGGTCGCCTGCCGCCGCGCCCGGCGCAACATATCCAGGTTCGGGGCCGGTACGGTATCGTTGGGGTAACAGATGACGGGCGCAATCGCGCGGCGCGCGGCCGCATCGGGTGGAGGTGTTGTCATGGTCGCAAGGTCCGCTGTCCTGTAATCGGGTCATTCCGCCTGACCTTGCAGGAAACACCCGGCCTGCGTCTAGGGCTTGCCCTTGAGGCAGATCGAAGGTTGTTCGGCAGAATGCGAAACCGCACCACAAAAGGCGCAGGACCATTTGCCTTCGTGGCGGTGAAGCCGCCAGCGGCACTCGCGCGTCAGAGAGGATGTGCGGGAACGCCAGACGAAATAGGCGAAGACCCCGGCAGCAAGAAGAAGGATCAGGACAGGCATCCCTGTGGATCGCCTATCCCGTTGACGAATTCAAGGCCGGCGGTCTGGCAAGCCGCGCCGCCGGAACCTGACATGCAATATGGTTCTGCTTAAGCAGCGTTTGCGTATTCGAACAGTTCCGGTTCGTGTTCGGCTGCGGGCACTACGGGTTCGGGCGTGTAATAGGCCCAGGCCTGTTCCAGCAGTTCCAGAGCTTTGGCTGCGTCATCCACGGATTTCTTGGTTTTGGTATTCATCAGAGTGACCCCGTTTCGATCGTATCACTCCTCCCTGATGCGAGCATATGCCTGTCGCCTGACAATGACAGCGCATATTTTTGCAAACGGGCCATGCACTTGCCGCAATGCGGCAAGTGCCGGATTTTACCGTGCCTAAACGGTGCGGTCGATCATCATCTTCTTGATTTCCGCGATTGCCTTGGCCGGGTTCAAACCCTTGGGACAGGTCTTGGCGCAGTTCATGATCGTGTGGCAGCGATACAGTTTGAAGGGGTCTTCAAGCTGATCCAGCCGTTCGCCCGTCGCCTCGTCGCGGCTGTCGATGATCCAGCGATACGCATGCAAAAGGGCCGCCGGGCCAAGATACTTGTCGCTATTCCACCAATAGCTGGGGCACGAGGTCGAACAGCTTGCACACATGACGCATTCGTACAGACCGTCCAGCTTTTTGCGGTCTTCGATCGATTGCTTCCATTCCTTTGCCGGGCGGTTGGTCTTGGTTTCCAGCCACGGCATGATGCTGGCATGCTGGGCATAGAAATGGGTCAGGTCCGGGATCAGGTCCTTGACCACTTCCATATGCGGCAACGGGTAGATTTTCACGTCGCCCTTGATTTCATCCATGCCGTAGATACAGGCCAGCGTGTTGATCCCGTCGATATTCATCGCGCAGGACCCGCAAATACCCTCGCGGCAGGACCGGCGGAAGGTCAGGGTCGCATCGACCTTGTTCTTGATGTAGATCAGCGCATCCAGGACCATCGGGCCGCAATCGTCCATATCGACGAAATACGTATCGACCCTGGGGTTTTGCCCGTCATCCGGGTTCCAGCGATAGATCTTGAACTTGCGGACATTGCTGGCGCCTTCGGGCTTGGGCCATGTCTTGCCGGTGGTGATACGCGAGTTCTTGGGGAGGGTCAGTTGTACCATGGTTCCTCTCCTTAGAATGTACGCGCTTTGGGCGCGATTTTCTGCAGGCTGATGCCACCTTCGTCTTCGGTCGTCAGCGGATCAGCAATGACCGGGCGATAGCTGAGATCAACCGCGTTGCCGTCGACACGCGACACCGTGTGAACGCGCCATTTCTCGTCATCGCGTTCTGCGAAGTCCTCGTGCGCATGAGCCCCACGAGATTCCTTGCGCGCCTCGGCGCTGACGATGGTGGCGAGCGCGCTGGGCATCAGGTTGGTCAGCTCAAGCGATTCCATCAGGTCGCTGTTCCAGACCAGCGACCGGTCCGTGACCTGCAGGTCGTCCATCTTGGCCGCGATGGCTGTCATCTTGTCGACGCCTTCGGCCATGGTCCTGGCCGTGCGGAAGACGGCCGCATCTGCCTGCATCGTCTTTTGCATCTCAAGCCGCAGATCGGCCGTTGGAATTGCGCCGCTGGCGTTGCGCACCGCGTCAAAGCGATCAAAGGCCTTGTCAACGGATGCCTGGTTCAGAACCGGGTTCGGTGCCTCGGAATCGACGACCTTGCCCGCCCGGATCGCGGCCGCGCGGCCAAAGACCACAAGGTCGATCAACGAGTTCGACCCAAGGCGGTTGGCCCCGTGGACCGAGGCGCAACCGGCCTCGCCCACCGCCATCAAGCCCGGCACGACGGCTGTCGGATCGGCCTCGGTCGGATTGAGAACCTCACCCCAGTAGTTCGTCGGGATGCCACCCATGTTGTAATGCACGGTCGGCAGAACCGGGATCGGTTCCTTCGTGACATCCACACCTGCGAAAATCTTGGCCGACTCGGAAATGCCGGGCAGGCGCTCTGCCAGGGCCTCGGCGGGCAGGTGGCTGAGGTTCAGGTGGATATGATCCCCGTCCTTGCCAACACCGCGACCTTCGCGGATTTCCATTGTCATGGATCGCGAAACATAGTCGCGCGGGGCGAGGTCCTTGTACTGGGGCGCATAACGCTCCATGAACCGCTCGCCTTCAGAGTTGGTCAGGTAACCGCCTTCGCCGCGTGCGCCTTCGGTAATCAGGCAGCCCGAGCCGTAGATGCCGGTCGGGTGGAACTGAACGAATTCCATATCCTGCAGCGCCAGGCCCGCGCGGGCAACCATACCGCCACCGTCGCCGGTACAGGTATGCGCCGAGGTCGCGCTGAAATAGGCGCGGCCATAACCGCCGGTGGCCAGAACAACCATCTTGGCGTTGAAGACATGCATCGTGCCATCGTCCAGCTTCCAGCAGACGACGCCCTGACATTGCCCGTCCTCGGACATGATCAGGTCGATGGCGAAGTATTCGATATAGAACTCGGCGTTGTTCTTCAGCGACTGGCCATACAGGGTGTGCAGGATCGCGTGACCGGTCCGGTCGGCGGCGGCACAGGTCCGCTGTACGGCGGGGCCTTCGCCGAACTCGGTGGTGTGGCCGCCGAACGGGCGCTGATAGATCTTGCCCTCTTCGGTGCGGCTGAACGGCACACCGTAATGTTCCAGTTCATAGACGGCTTTGGGCGCTTCGCGCGCCAGGTATTCCATCGCGTCCGTGTCACCCAGCCAGTCCGACCCTTTGACGGTGTCGTACATGTGCCACTGCCAATGGTCGGGCCCCATGTTCGACAGGGATGCCGCGATACCGCCCTGCGCCGCGACGGTGTGCGAGCGCGTCGGGAACACCTTGGTTACACAAGCCGTGCGCAGACCCTGTTCGGCCATGCCCAGCGTGGCACGCAGACCGGCACCACCGGCGCCGACAACGACCACGTCATATTCATGCGTTTCATATTCGTATGCTGCTGTCATCGTTCTTGTTCCTTACCGCACGAATTACAGGGCGAGCTTGACGAGGGCGAAAAGCCCGGCGGCAATCAACGTGTACGAAAAGGCCGCGACACCCATCAGCGCCAGCTTTTCGGCAACCCCGTGGACATAGTCCTCGATTGCCATCTGCGCTTCTCGCATCAGGTGTTTGACGACCACGACAAGGGTCAGTGCCGTCACGATGGCGGGAAACGGACGGCTGTAATAGGCCAGAACATCGTCGTAGCTGCCGCCCAGCGCGCAACCGAAGGTGAAGACGAACAAAGGCACAAGAATGACAAGAGCGGTAGAGCTGACCATCATCTCCCAGTGGTGATGAGTGCCCTGACGGCCGGCACCAGTCCCTTGCGCGCGTTTACGGTCGGTGAGGTATTGCATGGCCATATTCCTTATACCACCAAAGCTGTGATGATCGTCAGGACGGTTGCCAGAACGAACATGCCGATGCCCAGTTTCTCGGCGACCGAAACGTCCAGGCAATAACCCAGGTCCCAGATGACGTGACGCAACCGTCCAAGCATGTGGTAAAAGATGGCCCAGGTGGCGCCGAACATGACCAGATCACCCAGCCAGCTTCTGATCAGCGTGTCGATAAAGGCAAAGGCGCTTTCGGACGTTGCGGCGGCCAGCAGCCACCAAACGACAAGCGCAGACAGGATCAGCGCCGCAATTCCCGTGATCCGGACCATGATCGACGACGCGGACGTCATTTGCGGTCGGTAGATCGTCAAGTGTGGCGATAGCGGGCGGTTTCCCCGTTTTACATCGGCCATGGCGGCTCCTTTGCGGTTGGCTACCGAAGGTTTTACTGTTTTTTGTGACCCTGTCACGCGCTGCAGGTGCAAAAAAGGGCCAAATTGCCGCAAAAACACGGATAAAGCCCTTTTGTGATCACGAGAAATAATGCCGTGATCACAAAAATGGACGGCAGTCCGCAATGTTAGCGTTTTCAGCGCGCCGGGCGGGTCAGCCCGATTCCTCGGTCAGGTCATCTGACCTCTGCTGTTTGCTGTGTCACCTCACGCAGCAGCTTTCGGCGGATTTTCTCGGGGTAATCCTCAAACCCCGAGGCCGAGACCACGAACGCGCCCTCACCCACGATCACGTTCTCAAAGAAATAGGCGGTCAGTTCGGGTTCGCTTTCCTCAATCGCGATTGCGTTCACGGTTATGTCGCGGCGTCGCAGCGCGCCGTGAACCGAGGACGGCTCGACCCCTTCGTTGGATACGCCGTCACCGGACAGGTCGATCAGGTGGCGCGCGCAGGGGCCTACGGCATCAAAGCTGGCCATTGTCATTTCCAGTGCCTCACCGATGGCGGTCGAGAAATTGCGCCAGGTCCGCGGCGTGGATGCGACCTGGTCGGCAAAACCGTCAAGCTTGACAAAGCTGTCCACTTGCGTCCAGGGAATGGACACCGTCTGACGCGAAGACCCGGTCCATTGCACCAGCATCAGCATGGCCTGCCCGCGCACCAGCGCCTCAGAGACAACCGGATCGCGCAGACCCGCCGCAAGGCCGTCCATCTGAACCCGGAATTCGCTGCCATCGACCGACCCTGACACATCCACCGCCAAGGCCAGGGCAAGATCGCAGGCGCCCGCAGGCTGTGCGATGCAAAAGACGGCGGCGACAAAGTTGCAGACCCGGTTCATGGTCGCAGGGTATCACGAAAAACCGGACCTGCGTTCACTTGACCGTCAACGCAGCCCTCAACCGCCTGCCCGCCCCAGTCAGGTCGGCATCAGCGCCCAATAATCGAGGTCCAGCAGAACGTCGGGATTGTACCGCCCCTCGGCGTTGCGCAGATCAAAGGGCGCGCCACCCTTGGTTGCGACCAGCCGCAGTCGCAGCGCGCCGACACCCGGAACGCCCGTTTCCGCCTTGTCCAGCACCTCGGACCAGGCCTTGATCGTGTCACCCGCAAAACAGGGATTGGCATGCGCGCCGCCATTCAAGCCGACAATCATCTGTGCGTTGGCCAATCCGTTGAAGGAAAGCGCCCGCGCCATCGAGATCACATGGCCCCCGTAAATCAGACGGCCATCGGGCCGGAATGTCAGGTCAAAATGAACCTTGGCTGTATTCTGCCACAGGCGCGTGGCCAGCATATGCTCGGCCTCTTCCACCGTCACGCCATCGACGTGATCTATGGTTTCGCCGATCACGTAATCGCCCCAGCGATGCGCCTCGCCCGCCAGCGCGAAATCGTAGCCCGAAAAATCCAAACCGTCGGGAATCGCCAGGTCCCCCGGCGCCAACACTGCCTTCAGATCGGGCACGACGGTTTCAGGGGCCGATGCACCAAGGTCCGATTTCCGCACCATCACCCAGCGTACATATTCGATCACCACCTCGTCGCGCTGATTCAAGCCGCGGGTGCGGACCCAGACCACGCCTGTCTTGCCGTTCGAATTCTGCTTGAGACCGATCACCTCGGACTCGGCCCGCAGGGTGTCGCCAGGGTAAACCGGCATCAGCCAGCGGCCCTCGGCATATCCCAGGTTGGCCACCGCGTTCAGCGAGATATCGGGAACGGTCTTGCCGAAGACGACGTGAAACGCCGCCAGATCGTCGATCGGGCTTTTCGGCAACCCGCAATTCCGAGCGAATTCGTCCGAGGAATACAGGGCGTGGCGCGCAGGATACAGCGCGTGGTACAACGCGCGCTCGCCATCTGTCACCGTGCGCGGCACCGCGTGGTGCAGTATCTGCCCGATGGAATAATCCTCGAAAAATCGGCCTGGATTGGTTTTTGCCATCATTGCTGTCCCAGTTTCATGTCAGGTGAATAATCCGCGTCCACATCCTTGGTCACGGCCTGCGCGCAGCGCATCACGCCGCTGGCCGCGTCAAAGGCATAGGACGGCGCGCCATGCAACGCCCACCCTTTTGCCAAGGCGTCCGAGACCTTGTGGCAGAAGGCCGACGTGTCCTCTTCGGTCAAAAGCCGGTACAGTTTGGCCATGCGATCATCTCCTTACGATGGAAAGGGCGACGGACCGACAAGCCCATGCACGTAGCCGATAATGCCAAGCAGCACGATCGAGGCGACAAAGAACATCGCGTCCTTGCCATAGGTGCCGGGCGCAGGCGGGGTCCAGTCGGGTTCCGAGCGGTTGATCACGATCACTTCGACCACAGCCCAGGCCAGCAACCCGCCAAACAGGATGATCGAGGCCAGGTCGCCATTGACCAGCAGATGCGCAAAGGCCCACAATTTGAACCCGCCCAACATCGGGTGGCGGAATTTGTTCAGTATCCGGCCCTTGGTTCCGGCGGGGCTCATCATCCAGATCGCGATCAGCACCAACAGGTTGTTGATGTGGACCATGAACACCGGCGGCGCCCAGACATGGATGAAATCGGTCATGCGATAACCGAAGATCATCAGCAAAATCGCGATGACCAGCGCACCGGCGACCGCGCCCCGACCGGCCGCGCCCATGGCTGCGCGCCGTTCCGGCATTGCACGTTGGAACAGATGCGCGGCCCACCACAGCGCCACCCCAAGGATCAGAAGAACAAAGCCCATTGCTGGCCTACCCCGCTTCCAAAGATACTATCGCCTCTGCTTTTGCCAGAATTTCACGCGCAGTTACAACGTGCAGATTTTCCACGATCTTGCCATCGACCACGGCAACCCCCTGCCCCTGCGCCTCGACCTCTTCAAACGCGGCGATCTGACGGCGGGCAAGATCGACTTCGGCCTCGGACGGGGCGAATGCGGCGTTGGTGATATCCACCTGCGCCGGGTGGATCAGCGTCTTGCCATCAAACCCCATGTCCCGACCCTGTGCGCATTCCGCGGCCAGGCCCTCGTCATCCTTGAAGGCGTTATAGACACCGTCCACGATGATCAGACCTTCGGCCTTGGCAGCCAGCAGGCACAGGCCCAGCGACGGGATCAAAGGCAGCCGGTCCGCGCGAAAGCGCGTCTGCAATTCCTTTGCCAAGTCGTTGGTTCCCATCACGAACCCAGCCATCAGCGGGTGCGCGGCAATCTCGGCTGCGTTCAACATGCCCCGGGGGGTCTCCATCATCGCCCAGATTGGCAGGTCGCCGGTAATCGCCGCCAGCGCGTCCACATCGGCGGCCGCGTTCACTTTGGGCAGCAGGACGACATCAGCATCCATTTCGCGCAGGGCCTCGGCATCGGCGCGGCCCCATTCGGTATCCAGCCCGTTGATACGGACGATCCTGATGCGCGAGCCATAGCCCCCGGCGGCCAGTGCCGCCTTTAGGGTTTCGCGCGCATTGTCCTTTTCATCCGCCGCAACGGCATCTTCCAGGTCAAAGATAATCGCGTCGACCGGCAGGGTGCGGGCCTTGTCCAATGCCCGATCTTTTGAGCCGGGGATATAAAGAACGGAGCGATAAGGGCGCTGACGCGGATCCATGGGAGCCTCTTGTTGAAATAATGTTGCGCAGAATGGGGCATTTTTCTCAGGAAAGTTCAAGGGCAAAATCGCCGCAATGCAGCATAGACCGCGCAACGCGCGTTGCCTTAATCGGATTTATGCCCCGCACAGCCAGGCTGAGTGCAGTTTGAACCAATGGGGATTGAAGATGCAGAAGCTGCTGTTCAAGATGACGATGGGGCTGGGGATCGCGGTGCTGGCAGCACAGCAGGTTCAGGCCCGAACCTGTGCCGCGCGCGATGATGTCGTAACACGGCTGGCCGAGACCTATGGCGAAACGCGCCGCGGGATCGGGATTGCCCGGCAGGGCGCCGTCATGGAGCTTTTCGCTTCGGACGAAACCGGGACCTGGACGATCACCGTGACGCTGCCGGACGGGATGATGTGCCTTGTGGTCTCGGGGCAGGCTTATGAAGCGGTGGCCGGGGCGCTGCCCCCAAATGCCTGACACTCAGGTCAGCGCGTCCCAGATCAGCTTGCTGCCGGTGATGGTCAGCAGAACGTAGGTGATGCCGAAAAACAGGCGTTCGGACAGGATCGAATGTGCCCGGACGCCCAGCCATGCGCCCAGTATGGCAAAAGGCGCCAGTAACACATCTGCCCAGGCCGTATGCAGCGTGAACATGCCCAGATAGGCATAGGGCACAAACTTTGCGACATTGATGGCCCAGAACACCAACACGGTCGAGGCCTGAAACTCGGTCTTTGTCAGGCGCTGGGACAAAAGATAGACCGCAGCCGGCGGCCCACCGGCGTGGCTGACAAAACTGGTAAACCCTGCAACCAGGCCGGCAAACAAACCAGCGGGCGGCGGCAGGCGGTTGGCAAAGCCCCGAATCCAGCCCCGCGACTGGGCCATGTGCCAAAGAACAAAGCCGACCGATATGCCACCGATCAGCAACCTCAGCAGATCGGCGTCGGTCGCACGGTAAAGCCACGCGCCAAGCGCCACGCCCGGTAGCGCGCCCAGCACCAACAGGAGTGAATCCGTCCAGCTCCATTTCTTCCAATATGGTCCAAGCGTTGCCAGGTCGATGACCATCAGGATCGGCAACATCAGCGCAAGCGCCTGCCCCGGCTCAAGGATCAGCGCCAGAATCGAAGACGACGCAAAGGCGACGCCGGACCCGAAACCACCCTTGGAAATGCCTGCAAAAACAACAGCAGGGATCGCCACAGCAAAAAACATCAGGTTCAGTTCGAACATGCAGGCGGTCCCGAATTGGCTTGTTTGCAAGCGCTTTAGCGCAATCATCGCAGCAGACGCAAACGGTATGCGGTCGCATGCCGCGCCGCAGAACCCTTGCGCCACGTTGATTTAGCGACTAGCAAAACCGCGATTTTGACACCCATCGGAGATATTCCAAATGGCCAGACCCAAGATCGCGCTGATTGGCGCAGGTCAAATCGGCGGCACGCTCGCCCACCTCGCAGCAATGAAAGAACTTGGTGACGTTGTCCTGTTCGACATCGCCGAGGGCACCCCGGAAGGCAAGGCGCTGGATATCGCCGAATCCGGCCCGTCGGAAGGTTTTGATGCCAAGCTGAAGGGCACCCAGTCATATGCCGATATTGCGGGCGCGGATGTCTGCATCGTGACCGCCGGTGTGCCGCGCAAACCGGGCATGAGCCGCGACGACCTGCTGGGCATCAACCTGAAGGTCATGAAATCGGTTGGCGAAGGTATCGCCGCCAACGCGCCTGACGCGTTCGTCATCTGCATCACCAACCCGCTGGACGCGATGGTCTGGGCCCTGCGCGAATTCTCGGGCCTGCCCCACAACAAGGTCTGCGGCATGGCGGGCGTTCTGGATTCGGGCCGTTTTGCGCATTTCCTTTCGGAAGAATTCAACGTCTCGATGCGCGACGTCACCGCCTTTGTTCTGGGCGGCCATGGCGACACCATGGTGCCGTCGGTGCGCTATTCGACCGTTGCCGGTATCCCGCTGCCCGACCTGGTCGAAATGGGCTGGACCACGCAGGAAAAACTGGACGCCATCGTTCAGCGCACCCGTGACGGCGGCGCCGAGATCGTTGGCCTGCTGAAAACCGGCTCGGCCTTCTATGCACCGGCCACATCGGCAATCGAAATGGCCGAGGCCTATCTGAAAGACCAGAAACGCGTTCTGCCCTGCGCCGCCTATTGCGATGGCGAACTGGGCGTGAAGGGCATGTATGTCGGCGTTCCGACCGTGATCGGCGCAGGCGGCATCGAGCGGGTCGTCAACATCAAGCTCAACGAAGAAGAGCAGGCTGGCTTCGACAACTCGGTCAACGCCGTCAAAGGCCTGATCGAGGCCTGCAAGGGCATCGACAGCTCGCTGGCTTGATCCGGTCAGATCGCGCATTTTCGAACCGGCCCAGGATTGGGCCGGTTTTTTGACCTCTGCATCTTTGTCCTGCCAGCCCCTGACCTGTTGGCGCTATCGTCCAGATCGGCATGATTTCCGACACGCGGGCCTGATTGTCGAATCATCACATGCCCGCACCTGGCTTTGTGATCACACCCCAAAAACCTGTGATCACAAAAACCGAAAATCTTCGGTAAAAACCTCTTCCACGTCAAAAAACCCTTTAAACTTGCCCCTTAGACACGCCTATAACGGTTCAATCGTAGTCAGACGGGACAGTTTCGATGAATATTCACGAATATCAGGCCAAAGCTCTTTTGCGCAGCTATGGCGCTCCGGTCTCCGACGGTCGCGCAGTTCTGCGCGCCGAGGAAGCCAAAACCGCAGCCGGTGAACTGGATGGGCCGCTTTGGGTCGTCAAGGCGCAGATCCACGCAGGTGGACGCGGCAAGGGGTCTTTCAAAGAGGCCGACGCCGGTGAAAAAGGCGGCGTCCGTCTGACCAAATCGGTGGAAGAAGCCGCCGAAGAAGCCAAAAAGATGCTGGGCCGCACGCTGGTCACGCATCAGACCGGCCCCGCAGGCAAACAAGTCAACCGCATCTATATCGAGGCCGGTTCCGGCATCGAGCGAGAACTGTACCTGGCGCTGCTGGTCGATCGCCAGACCAGCCGCATCTCGTTCGTCTGCTCGACCGAAGGCGGCATGGACATCGAAGAAGTGGCTGCCGCGACGCCCGAGAAAATCCTGTCCTTCTCGGTTGATCCCGCGACGGGCTATCAGGCCTATCACGGCCGTCGCATCGCCTTCTCGCTGGGTCTGGAAGGCGCACAGGTCAAGCAATGCGTCAAGCTGATGGGTCAGCTGTACCAGGCCTTCGTCGAGAAGGACATGGAGATGCTGGAGATCAACCCGCTGATCGTATCCGACAGCGGCGACCTCAAGGTATTGGACGCCAAAGTCGGCTTTGACGGCAACGCGGTCTACCGCCACCCCGACATCGCCGAACTGCGCGACACGACCGAGGAAGATCCCAAGGAACTGGAAGCCTCGAAATACGACCTGAACTACATCGCGCTGGATGGTGAGATCGGGTGCATGGTCAACGGTGCCGGTCTGGCGATGGCCACCATGGATATCATCAAGCTGTACGGTGCCGAGCCTGCCAACTTCCTCGACGTCGGCGGCGGCGCGACCAAAGAGAAAGTGACCGAGGCGTTCAAGATCATCACCTCGGACCCGCAGGTCAAAGGCATTCTGGTCAACATCTTCGGCGGCATCATGCGTTGTGACGTCATCGCCGAGGGCGTTGTCGCCGCGGTGAAAGAGGTCGGCCTGAAGGTCCCTCTGGTCGTGCGTCTGGAAGGCACGAATGTCGAGAAGGGCAAAGAGATCATCAACACCTCTGGCCTGGACGTGATCGCGGCGGACAACCTGAAAGACGGTGCCGAGAAGATCGTTAAGGCGGTCAAAGGCTGATCCCAAATTCCGCAGGGTGGGTTTCGGCCCACCTTCCCGAAGAATTCTGGCAGGCAGCGGCCCGCCTAAAACAGGAGAACGCCAAATGGCAGTCCTCATCGACGAAAATACCAAAGTGATCTGTCAGGGCTTTACCGGCTCGCAGGGCACATTCCACTCTGAACAAGCCATCGCCTATGGCACCAAGATGGTCGGCGGTGTGACCCCCGGCAAAGGTGGGATGACCCATCTCGACCTGCCCGTTTTCAACTCGGTCCACGAAGCCAAGCACGTGACCGAAGCCAATGCCTCGGTGATCTATGTGCCACCGCCGTTTGCCGCGGATTCGATTCTCGAAGCGATTGATGCCGAGATGGAGGTGATCGTCTGCATCACCGAAGGCATCCCGGTTCTGGACATGATGAAGGTGAAGCGCGCGCTGGAAGGCTCGAACTCGCGTCTGATCGGCCCGAACTGCCCCGGTGTCATCACGCCGGATGCCTGCAAGATCGGCATCATGCCCGGCCACATCCACAAGCGCGGCTCGGTCGGCGTTGTGTCCCGTTCGGGCACGCTGACCTATGAGGCCGTCAAACAGACCACCGATGTGGGTCTGGGCCAGTCCACCTGCGTGGGCATCGGCGGCGACCCGATCAAAGGCACCGAGCATATCGACGTGCTGGAATGGTTCCTGGCCGATGACGAAACCGAATCGATCATCATGATCGGTGAGATCGGTGGCTCGGCCGAGGAAGAAGCCGCGCAATTCCTGGCGGATGAGGCCAAGAAGGGCCGCAAGAAGCCGACCGCCGGTTTCATCGCAGGCCGCACAGCCCCTCCGGGCCGCCGCATGGGCCACGCGGGCGCAATTGTCGCCGGCGGCAAGGGCGGTGCCGAGGACAAGATCGAAGCCATGCGCTCGGCCGGTATCGTCGTGGCTGAAAGCCCGGCGCAGCTGGGTGAGGCTGTGCTGGAAGCGATTGGCTGATGACAGACCGACTCTCCACAGGCGCTGAGGGCAGCGCCCGACCCTGGGTGGGTGCTGAAAGCGCCCTCCCGGGGGGAGGGTCGGGCGCTGCCCGGCGTTGCCGCCGGGAGGGTGGGTATTAATGGGACCAAAGCAAGCGATATCGACAGGCTTCCGTAAGGCTTTTGTCTCTTCGGGCAGTGCTTCGCGCGCTGAGTTTTGGTGGTTTGCACCTGTTGCTTCTGTTCTACCTATTTCTGTAGCACTGCATCTTGATTGGCGCGTTTCCCTAAGCTGGGGAATTGGACAGCCTTTTGTTGTGATAATGGCTTCACTGCTGTTGCTTTCGGCGATGAGCCGACGCCTTCAGGATACTGGTGAAGACGGTTACCAGGCCATTTTTCCCTTCATGCCTATCGTTGTCTTCTGGCTCGGATATCAGTTGGTTCTTGGGTTCAGCCTGCTTATCGGCGGGCCAATTCTCTGGCTCATTCTGGCTTTTTTGACCCTTTTACCAGCATTTTTGGCATCTCTGGTGGTAAGTGTGATGGTTACCTCCAGTATTATTGGAATGATGATCGTCGCATCCGATCCAGGTGAAAATCGGTTTGGAGTTCCTAGCGGAGCTTTGCCTTCATGACCTTCTCTGACGCCATCCGCATCTGTTTCTCCAAGTTCTTCACCTTCTCGGGGCGGGCTTCCCGCCCCGAATACTGGTTCTTTTTCCTGTTCATCGTGATCTGGAACATCATCGCCGGGATCATCGACTGGCAATTCTTCACGCAGGTCGCCGTGACCGAAACAGAAACATCCAAATCCGTCACCGCCACCTCGACAGGCCCGGTGCAGAGCATCGTCAGCCTGATTGTGTTCTTCCCGCATCTGGCCGTCGCGTGGCGGCGGATGCATGATACAGGGCGCAGCGGGCTTTATGCCTTGCTGCCGATCCTTTTGATCCTTGGCGCGCTGGCGGTTCTGGTCTTTGGCATCGGTTTGGCCAGCCAATTCCACGGCGGCACACTGGACATTCTGTTTACCCGTGCCACGCTGCTGGTCGTCCTTCCAACGCTGATTGTTCTGATTGTCTCGCCGCTTTTGGTGCTGTGGTGGCTGACGCGCCCCGGCCAGCCGGGCGCCAACCAATACGGCCCCAACCCGCAGGAGGTCGCGCCTTGACCCCGCATCGGCAAAACTGCAATTGCACGTCCCTTTGGGACGGAAAGGATCAATAAGATGGTTCTGGTCTGCCATGAACATCGGTTTGTCTACCTCAAGACAACCAAGACCGCCGGAACCTCGGCCGAAATGGTTTTGCAGCCCCTGTGCGAAGAGCCGGGGCTGGAACTGACTCACGCGGTCGAGACGCGGGTTTCGAAATACGGCGTCGTCGGAGCGCGCGGGCCCGACGTTCTGCGGACCAAGCCGAAATGGCAGTTCTGGCGCAAATACCCCTGGTACAACCACATGCCCGCCAGAGAGGTTCGCTCGAATCTCGGGGCAAAGACGTTTGACGCCTATTCAAAGATTGCCGCGGTCCGAAATCCGTTTGACCGGGCCGTGTCCGATTTTCACTTCAAGAAATCCCGCCGCGGCCTGCCGTCCGAGGACACCAAGACAGAGCTTGCGCAATTCAGAGAATTCATTCTGTCCGAAAACTGGACCAACAACTGGGCGATCGTGTCGATCAAGGGGCAGCTTGTTGTCGACCAATTTGTACGCAAGGAACACCTGATGGCCGACCTTGCGGCAATTTTCGCAGGCTTCGGCCTTCCTACCGATGACTTCGACGTGCCACACACGAAATCAATGGCCAAGCGCAGAAAAAGCATTCCCGTCAAAGAATATTTCGATCCCGCCACGATCGAAGTGGTCCGACGAAAAATGGCGTGGGTATTTGACGCCGTGGATTACCCCGACAGCCCGCAAGACTGAAACCAGCAACGCAACCGAACACCGACTTGAGGTCCAAAAATGACCGAACAAACGCCCAACACCGCTTTTCACGCCTCGAGCTTCATGCAGGGGCACAATGCTGAATACCTTGAGCAGCTCTACGCTCAGTACACCAAGAATCCGGGGGCGCTGGATGCGGCCTGGGCCGAATTCTTCCGGCAACTGGGGGACGCGACCCCCGATGTTCAGAAAGAAGCCGAGGGGCCGTCCTGGGCGCGAACCGATTGGCCACCGGCCCCCAATGATGACCTGACCGGGGCGTTGACCGGGCAATGGGCGGAAACCGATGCCAAGGCTGCGGGCAAAAAGATCAAGGACAAGGCGGCGGCAACCGGGGTCGAAGTCAGTGACGAGCAGATCAAGCGCGCTGTTCTGGATTCGATCCGCGCCCTGATGCTGATCCGTGCCTACCGTATTCGGGGTCACCTGGTGGCCGATCTGGACCCGCTGGGCATGCGTGCCGTCACGCCGCACCCCGAGCTTGATCCCAAGACATATGGCTTTACCGATGCCGACATGGACCGGCCGATCTTTATCGACAACGTGCTGGGCCTGCAGATGGCCAGCATGCGCCAGATCGTCGAGATCGTGAAACGGACCTATTGCGGCACCTTTGCGCTGCAATACATGCATATCTCGAATCCGGAAGAGGCCGCGTGGCTGAAAGAACGGATCGAAGGGTACGGCAAGGAAATCGCCTTTACCAAGGAAGGCCGCAAGGCGATCCTGAACAAGATGGTCGAGGCGGAAGGGTTCGAGAAGTTCCTGCACGTCAAATACATGGGCACCAAGCGCTTTGGCCTCGACGGTGGCGAGGCGCTGATCCCGGCGATGGAACAGATCATCAAACGCGGCGGCGCCCTGGGTCTGAGCGATATCGTCATCGGCATGCCGCACCGCGGCCGTTTGAACATCCTGGCCAATGTGATGGGCAAGCCCTATCGCGCCATATTCAACGAATTCCAGGGCGGCAGCTTCAAGCCAGAAGACGTGGATGGTTCGGGTGACGTGAAATATCACCTCGGTGCCTCCAGCGACCGTGAGTTTGACGGCAACAGCGTACACCTGTCGCTGACCGCGAACCCCTCACACCTTGAGGCGGTGAACCCGGTGGTACTGGGCAAGGTTCGTGCCAAGCAGGATCAGCTGAACGACACTGACCGCACCAAGGTCATGGGCATCCTGCTGCACGGTGATGCGGCCTTTGCCGGTCAGGGCGTCGTGGCCGAGGGCTTTGGCCTGAGCGGCCTGCGCGGTCACAGGACCGGCGGCACCATGCATATCGTGGTGAATAACCAGATCGGCTTTACCACCGCGCCGCACTTCTCGCGCTCCAGCCCGTATCCCACGGATATCGCGCTGATGGTCGAAGCCCCGATCTTTCACGTCAACGGCGACGACCCCGAGGCGGTTGTTCACGCCGCCAAGGTCGCGACCGAGTTCCGGCAGAAGTTCCACAAGGACGTGGTCATCGACATCTTCTGCTATCGCCGGTTCGGGCATAACGAGGGCGACGAGCCCATGTTCACCAACCCGATCATGTACAAGCGGATCAAGACGCATAAGACCACGCTGTCGCTGTATACCGAACGGCTGGTCAAGGACGGCCTGATCCCCGAAGGCGAGATCGAGGATATGAAAGCCGCCTTTCAGGCCCATCTGAACGATGAGTTCGAAGCCGGCAAGGACTACAAGCCCAACAAGGCCGACTGGCTGGACGGGCGCTGGTCGCACATGGACAAAAGCAAAGAAGAATATGTGCGCGGTGAAACCGCGATCACGCCGGAAACCCTGGCCCAGGTCGGCGCGGCGCTGACGCATACACCGGACGGTCTTGCCATTCACAAGACAGTCGGGCGTTTGCTGGACCACAAAAAGCAGATGTTCGAAACCGGAACCGGGTTCGACTGGGCAACCGGCGAGGCGCTGGCCTTTGGCTCTTTGCTGACCGAAGGTTACCCGGTTCGCCTGTCCGGGCAGGACGCGACCCGCGGCACGTTCAGCCAACGCCACTCGGGCTTTGTCCACCAGGAAACCGAGGAACGGTATTACCCGCTCAACAACATTCGGGCCGGGCAAGCACAGTACGAAGTCATCGACTCGATGCTCAGCGAATACGCGGTGCTTGGGTTCGAATATGGCTACTCGCTGGCCGAACCCAACGCGCTGACCCTGTGGGAAGCGCAATTCGGCGATTTTGCCAATGGCGCGCAGATCATGTTCGACCAGTTCATCAGCTCGGGTGAATCGAAATGGTTGCGCATGTCCGGTCTGGTCACGCTGTTGCCGCACGGGTTCGAAGGGCAAGGCCCCGAACACTCGTCGGCGCGTCTGGAACGGTTCCTGCAGATGTGCGGCCAGGACAACTGGATCGTGGCGAACTGTACGACGCCTGCGAACTATTTCCACATCCTGCGCCGTCAGCTGCACCGGACCTTCCGCAAGCCGCTGATCCTGGTGACGCCGAAATCGCTGCTGCGCCACAAGCTGGCTGTCAGCACGGCCGAGGATTTCACCACCGGGTCAAGCTTTCACCGGGTGCTGTGGGATGATGCGCAGCAGGGCAATTCGGACACCAAGCTGGCGGCTGACACCAAGATCAAGCGCGTGGTTCTGTGCTCGGGCAAAGTCTACTACGACCTGCTGGAAGAGCGGGATGCGCGTGGCATCGACGATGTCTACCTGATGCGGATCGAACAGTACTATCCGTTCCCGGCGCATTCGCTGATCAACGAGCTTGAGCGTTTCAAAGGCGCCGAGATCGTGTGGTGCCAGGAAGAACCCAAGAACCAAGGCGCCTGGACCTTTATCGAGCCCAATATCGAATGGGTGCTGACCCGTATCGGCGCCAAAAATACCCGGCCGCGTTACGTCGGCCGCGCAACCTCGGCCTCGCCCGCGACGGGTCTGGCCAGCCAACACAAAGCCCAACAAGAAGCGCTGGTCGACGAAGCGCTGAGCATTGAAGGAAAATAATCGATGTCCATTGAAGTTCGTGTTCCCACGCTTGGCGAGTCGGTAACCGAAGCCACGGTTGCGACATGGTTCAAGAAACCCGGCGACGCCGTCGCGGTTGACGAGATGCTGTGTGAACTGGAGACCGACAAGGTCACGGTCGAAGTCCCCTCGCCCGCTGCTGGCGTTCTGGGCGAAATCGTTGCCGCCGAAGGTGAAACCGTCGGCGTTGACGCGCTGTTGGCCACTATTGCAGCCGGGGAAGGTGCCGCACCGGCCCCAGCCGCTGCGCCGGCACCAGCGGCCGAGGCCGCCCCGGCCGCATCCGGCGGCAGCGTCGATGTCATGGTTCCGACGCTGGGTGAATCCGTGACCGAGGCAACCGTTTCGACCTGGTTCAAGCAGGTTGGCGACGCCGTCGCACAGGATGAAATGCTGTGCGAGCTGGAAACCGACAAGGTTTCGGTCGAGGTTCCTGCCCCAGCAGCGGGCGTTCTGGCCGAAATCGTAGCCCCCGAGGGCAGCACGGTTGACGCATCGGCCAAGCTGGCGGTGATCTCGGGCGCGGCGGCTGGCGCTGCTGCGGCTCCGGCAGCGGCGACAGCGGCGGCTCCGGCCCCGGCGGCATCGGGCAAGGACGTGGCAAATGCCCCGTCAGCCGAGAAGGCGATGGCCGAAGCTGGCCTGTCGGCAGATCAGGTCACCGGCACAGGTCGCGATGGTCGGATCATGAAAGAAGACGTGGCAAAGGCGATCGCGACTGCGGCGGCTCCGGCACCGGCTGCAGCACCTGCACCAGCCGCCGCGCCGCGTGCGCCCGTCGCCGCCGAGGACGCATCGCGCGAGGAACGCGTGCGTATGACCCGCCTGCGCCAGACCATCGCCAAGCGCCTGAAGGATGCGCAGAACACCGCCGCGATCCTGACCACCTATAACGAGGTGGACATGACCGAGGTGATGGCCCTGCGCAACCAGTACAAGGACCAGTTCGAGAAGAAGCACGGCGTGCGCCTGGGCTTTATGTCGTTCTTCACCAAGGCCTGCTGTCATGCGCTGAAAGAAGTGCCCGAAGTCAACGCCGAGATCGACGGCACAGACATCGTCTACAAGAACTTCGTGCATATGGGCGTCGCCGCCGGTACGCCACAGGGTCTGGTGGTTCCGGTCATCCGCGACGCCGATGCGATGTCCTTTGCCGATATCGAGAAAGCCATCGCCGAAAAGGGCAAGCGCGCCCGCGACGGCAAGCTGAGCATGGCCGAGATGCAGGGCGGTACGTTCACCATCTCGAATGGCGGCGTCTATGGATCGCTGATGTCTTCGCCAATCCTGAACCCGCCGCAATCGGGTATCCTTGGCATGCACAAGATCCAGGACCGCCCGATGGTCATCAACGGCGAGATCAAGATCCGCCCGATGATGTACCTGGCCCTGTCCTATGACCACCGGATCGTTGACGGCAAAGGCGCCGTGACCTTCCTGGTCCGCGTGAAAGAGGCGCTGGAAGATCCCCGCCGTCTGCTGATGGATCTGTAACCATGGCGACACATGTCCTTTGGCAGGCCGATGTGGCGGATTTCGATGTCTGGTTGAAGGTGTTCAACGAAGACAAGCCGACCCGCAAAGCGGCCGGAATTCGCGACCTTCATATCTGGCGTGACCCTGAGCAGGCCGACCATGCGGTCGCCCTGTTCGAGATTCTCGATCTGGAACGGGCCCTGAACTTCTTCGATTCGGAAGAGCTGGCCATGCATCACGAACGCGGCGGTGTCGCGCATGTGCAGACCAAGTTGCTGTCGCCTGTCTGATAATTACTTGCGGCCCTGCGGGGCCGCCTCTCTGCCGGTGAAAACCGCGCAACTTAGGAGAACAAAATGGCTAACTATGACGTCATCGTAATCGGCGCCGGCCCCGGCGGCTATGTCTGCGCCATCCGCTGCGCGCAGCTGGGGCTGAAAACCGCCGTGGTCGAAGGGCGCGACACGCTGGGCGGCACTTGCCTGAACGTGGGTTGCATCCCTTCCAAGGCGCTGCTGCATGCCTCGCATCAACTGCACGAGGCCGAGCATAATTTTGCCGCTATGGGCCTCAAGGGGAAAAGCCCCTCGGTCGATTGGAAGCAGATGCTGACCTATAAGCAGGACGTGATCGACACCAACACCAAAGGTGTCGAGTTCCTGTTCAAGAAAAACAAGATCGACTGGCTGAAAGGCTGGGGCTCGATCCCTGCCGCCGGCAAGGTAAAGGTCGGGGACGAGGTTCACGAGGCCAAGAACATCATCATCGCCAGCGGTTCCGAATCCGCTTCGCTGCCGGGTGTCGAGGTGGATGAAAAGGTCGTCGTGACGTCGACCGGCGCACTTGAACTGGGCAAGATTCCGAAAAAGCTGGTGGTTATCGGCGCGGGCGTAATTGGCCTGGAACTGGGGTCGGTCTATCAGCGCCTGGGCGCCGAGGTTACCGTCATCGAATTCCTGGACGCGATTACGCCGGGGATGGACCCCGAGGTTCAGAAAACGTTCCAGCGCATCCTGAAAAAGCAGGGTCTGAAATTCGTCATGGGCGCCGCCGTGCAAAAGACCGAGGCGACCAAGACCAAGGCCAAGGTCACCTATAAGCTGCGCAAAGATGACAGCGAACACGTGATCGACGCCGATACCGTGCTGGTGGCGACCGGGCGCAAACCCTATCATGACGGGCTGGGCCTTGAGGCCCTGGGCGTCGAGCTGAGCCCGCGCGGACAGATCAAGGTTGGCGCGGATTGGCAGACCAACGTGCCCGGCATCTATGCCATCGGCGACGTGATTGATGGCCCGATGCTGGCCCACAAGGCCGAGGATGAAGGCATGGCCGCGGCCGAACAGGTTGCGGGCAAGCACGGCCATGTGAACTATGGCGTCATTCCCGGCGTGATCTACACATGGCCCGAGGTTGCCAATGTCGGCGAAACCGAAGCCACGCTAAAAGAACAGGGCCGCGCCTATAAGGTCGGCAAGTTCAGCTTTATGGGCAATGGTCGCGCCAAGGCAAACTTTGCCGCTGACGGTTTCGTCAAGATCCTTGCCGACAAGGAAACCGATCGCATTTTGGGCTGCCATATCATCGGCCCCGGTGCGGGCGACCTGATCCACGAGGTTTGCGTGGCGATGGAATTCGGTGCCTCGGCCGAAGACCTGGCCCTGACCTGCCACGCGCACCCGACCTATTCCGAAGCCGTGCGAGAGGCCGCGCTGGCCTGCGGCGACGGCGCGATCCACGCCTGATTATTCAAAGGCTCCGGCGGTCAAGCCGCCGGAGTCAACCACGCGGTCAGGTATGCGTCCAACCTGTCCGTGAAAGACGTCGCTGAATGCAGGGCGCAAAACTTCAGCGACATGGCCTGAATGGCAAAGGCCTGCACGCCCTCGGCCAGCATCTCGGCTGGCACGTCCTTGCGGACCTGGGCATCTTCAAGCCACGTAACCACCACCCGGAAATACCGTTCGAAACAGGTTGCAATCGGCCCGATCTCGGCAATGGCTGTCGCCCCTGAATAGCGGATCAACAGGTCGAACACATAGCGTTCGGACATCATGAAGCCGTGGACCGGTTCCAGCGCCGATATGATCGCCGAAACGGTTGCGGGCGGGGTTGTGGCCTCTGCCTGATCCAGACAGGCGTTCAACCTCTGACCCATCATGATTTCCATCAGGGCATCCTTGTCGCGGAAATGCGCAAAGAACGTACCCTTGGCCACGCCTGCGGTCTGGACCACTTGTTCGACCCGCAACGCCTCGTACCCGTTTTGCGCAACAACGCCTTCTGCCGCCTCGATCAGGCGGGCGCGGGTCTTGAGCGTACGCTTTTGAACTGTCTTCTGCATGGGGCTTGTTCGCATGATTTATGACCGCGGTCAAATTTAATGTTGACCACGGTCAGTTTTTGATTCTATTAATTGACCACGGTCATTTTTGGAGATTCCCGATGCACCCCAAGAAAATCCTGGTCCTGAACGGACATCCCGGCGAAAACAGCCTGTCCCGCACATTCGCCGAAACCTATGGCGCCGCAGCGCAGGACAACGGGCACCAAGTCCGGTTGATCCATCTCAGCGACCTTCAGTTCGATCATGATTTCGGTCAGGGCAACTATCACGATTTCAAACCGCTCGAACCGGTGCTTGAACAGGTTCTGCAAGACATTGAATGGAGCGATCACCTGGTGCTGACCGCGCCGATGTGGTGGGGCGGACTGCCCGCCAAATTGAAGGGCCTTATCGACCGCACGTTCATTCCAGGGCGCACATTCGACACAAGGAACACGACCCGGATCGGGTTCCCGGCCCCAATGCTGACCGGTCGTACCGCACGCGTCATCCTGACGTCGGACACACCGGGGTGGTTCATGCGCCTGATTTATCGTCAGGCGCTGATCCGTCAGATCAGGGACCAGATACTGGGCTTTGTCGGTTTCAAACCTACGCGGTTCACCTATTTCGCCGGCGCAAGCGAACCGAAACCCGGCCTTGTCGACCGCTGGGTCTCCCAGGTCGCACGAATTGGCGCAGCCGCCGCCTGATCGGCGTCACCACATCGTCATGGCCGCGCGCGCGCCCCATTCCCGGTCGTATCGCGCGCCACCTTCTGCGCCGTCGGAGACCTCGGCCAGAATCTCGCCAACGCTGGGCAATTCACCGCTTTGGTCATCCCCGGCCCAGGTGCGCGCCCGCATCAGGGCCCGGGCACATTGGGTATAGACCTCGGAAATCTCGATGACGATCACGGTGGCCGGATGCTTGCCGTTCTTGTCGAACCGGGCCCGCAGGTCCGCATCCGCGGTCAACCGCGCCGCCCCGTTCACGCGCACAACCGTATGGGACCCCGGCACAAGGAACATCAGCGAAACGCGTGGGTCCCGGACGATGTTGCGCAGGCTGTCCAGCCGGTTGTTTCCGCGCCAGTCTGGCAGGGCCAGTGTACCCGGATCAAGCTCGGCCACCACCGGCCCATCATCGCCGCGCGGGCTGCCGTCGGTTCCCTCTGGCCCCACGGTGCTGAGGACACACAGCCGCGACGCCATGATCCATTTGCGGTAAAGCGGTGTCAGGCGGCGCGCGACCTTGCGCAGCGACGGTGCGGCGGGCTGCCCGTAAAGGGTTTCGAGCGCGCCGATATCTTCAATGAACTCCATCCGGGTCAAACCCCACTTCTTGCATCAATGCGTTCGAGCGGTCCTCGATCACGGTCTCAAGACGCGCCAGAAAGGCGGCGCGCGCGACACCGGGTTCGATCGGGTCAAGGAATTCGACAATCGCCCGGCCGGGCTTGCGCAAAATCCCCGTCCGCGGCCAGAACACGCCAACATTCGTCGCCGCCGGAACGCAGGTATAGCCGAGCCCCTCGTACAGAACCGCCGTGCCCACCTTATAGGGCTTGAACGCCCCCGGCGCGACCCGCGTACCCTGGGGATAGATGACCAACTGGCCTGCCTCGGTGAACTCTTTGGCGACATCCTTGACCATCTTGGCAACAGCCGCGCCGCGCTTGCCGCGATTGACCGGAATACAGCCCAGCCGACGTGCATACATCCCGATGATCGGGGTCCACAGCAACTCGCGTTTCATGATGAACTTGCCATGCGGCAACGCGTCGAAAATGATGATGATGTCCAGGAACGACTGGTGCTTGGCGCCAATGACAACCTCGCCGGTGGGCACCTGCCCCCGAACTTCGCTTTGGATGCCAACCATCCAGCGCGCCAGCCAGATCGTCGTGCGCGCATAGGTCTTGCACGCCAAAAGCGCGCCGCGTTTCGACACCAGGGCGTAGGGTGCAAAAACAAGGCCCAGGATCAGCATCCAGGCATAGATGACGATGGTGAACACCAGGGACCGAACCCATTGAATGGCCAGCAGCATTACGAAAGCCCTTCCAGTTTGCGCCGGGCGGCGGCAGCCGTCGCCAGAAAGGCGACCAATGCTCCAAGCAGGGGTATGACGACCGGCAGCAACCAACCGGCCCCCTGAAACCCCAGCCCGGTCAGAAATCCGCCCGCATCCGATGCCTCGGGCAGCAGCAGCACGCCGGACATGCCCGCAACGGTGCCGACGGCGGCCCCCAAAAGCGCGCGATAGGTGAACCGGCGGACAAAAGCCCCGGCGATGAACCGGTCGCGGGCCCCGATCTGTCGCAGGACCTCGATGATCTGCGCGTTTGCCGCAAGCGAGGCATTGGCGGCCAGTGTGATCATCGCAGCCGTTGCACCGCCGATCAGCAGGATCGATATCCAACCCAGCCGACGCAGCGACCTGGCCCCGTCGACCAGCGGTTCGCGCCAACGCGTATGGTCGTCAAGCACCGCGCCGGGCACTTCGGCCCCCAGCCGCAGGCGCAACCCGGCGGCATCCAGTCCCGGATCGCCCTCAACGATTTCAATCAGTTGCGGAACCGGCAATGTGTCCAGCGGCAGGTCCGGGCCGAACCATGGCGCCAGCAGGGCCGACTGCTCTTGTGCGGTCAGCGCCCGCGCTGACGCAACACCCGGTGTCTGTTGCAGGATCGTCAGCGCCGCCTCGGTCTGTGCCGCGCGCTGTTCAGCCGGGGCGTTGATCCGCAAGGTTGCCGCACCCGCCAGTTCCGAGCCCCAACGCTCGGCCATCCGGCCAGAGGCCAGTGACAATGCCAGCGCGAAGACGGCCAGAAAAGCCATCGCGCCCGAAACGAACAGGGTCAGATGGGCCGTGAAACCGGTGGGCGGAACCACCCGGTCGGCGCGCGCGTCACGCCGCAAAAGCAAGCGGATATCTGCTCGGTTCATAGGTCCGCACCCGCCAGTTGAAGCTTGCGCTGTGAAATGCGCAGCACCCGCGCCTGAACCTGGCTTTTGGCCGCACGGATCAGGCTCAGGTCGTGGGTCGCAATCAATACGGTCTTGCCCATCCTGTTCAACTCGACCAACAGGCCCAACAGGCGCTGCGACATCTCCCAATCGACATTGCCGGTCGGCTCATCCGCCAGAACCACGTCAGGCGACAGGATGACCGAACGGGCCAGCGCCGCGCGCTGACGTTCGCCCCCCGACAGTTCGGGCGGATGGGCCTCAAGCCGGGCGCCAAGCCCGACCCAGTGCAACAATTCGGTCAGGTTGTCCTGCTCGGCATCGGCGGCCCGGCCCGAGACCATCAACGGCAAGGCCACGTTTTCCGCCAGGGTCAGGTGGTCCAGGAACCGGCAGTCCTGATGCACCACCCCGATACGCCGCCGCAGCATCGCCATCTGATCCCGGTCCCGCCGCGCAATATCTTCACCAAAGGCGCTGAGACGTCCCGAAGTCGGCAAAAGTGCGCCGTAGCACAGCTTTAGCAATGTGGTCTTTCCCGCCCCCGAAGGCCCGGTCAGGAAATGAAACGATCCCGGCTGAAGCTGTACTGAAACGTCGCTCAGCAACTCGCCCCCGCCATAGCTATAGCTGACATTTTCCAGCTCGATCACACCTGCCCCCAATTGCTTTGTTGTTCTTCTTGCCCGAGCCCGGTCACGGTTTCAATGCCTGCACCGAGTCCAATTGGTGACACTTGGGCCGCGAAACCGAAAACGCCCTTTGCTGTTGGGTCTTAACGGAATATCATCCCTGAAAAAACTACTATCAGGCCGTCACACAGGCCGGGAGGCAGTATGCGTCTAACATGTCCGAACTGTAGTGCCCAGTATGAGGTTCCGGACGAGGTCATCCCAGAGGGAGGCCGCGACGTTCAGTGTTCCAATTGCGAGCAGACGTGGTTTCAGGCCAAACATCCCCAAGAGCCGCCCGTCGCGGCCGAAAAGGCCCCCGAACCAGAGCCTGAAATCCAGGCTGAACAGCCCAAGGCTGACGAACCGGACCAAGACCCGCAGGATGCCGCCCCCGAACCCGCCGCGGAAATGTCCGACCCGGTTTCGGAAACGCCCGAGGTCGAAGCACCTGAACCCAAGCTCGATGAGCCCGAGGCTGACGCAGCCGAAAAGGCCGCCGCGACCGGCAATGTCGATCCCGACGTCGCAAGCATCCTGAAGGAAGAAGCCGCCCGCGAGGCCGATCTGCGCGCCAAGGAAGGCACCAGCCTGGAAAGCCAGCCGGATCTGGCGCTGGACCCACCGGCCGAGCCAAAGGTACAGCCAAAACGTCCCGGCGCGACCGAAACAGCCGAGGATTCCGGTCAGAAAGACGATTTGCCGGATGTCGAGGCGATCAATTCGGGCCTGATGGAAAACCAGGCCTCTGACAGTACCGAGGCGGCCGTTACCGCCGCGCGAAAATCCGGCGGTTTTATGCGCGGGTTCGCACTGATCATCATCATCGGCGTCATTCTGTTCCTGCTATATGGCAATGCGACCAAGATCAGCGAAGCCGTCCCCCAGGCCGAGCCTGCGATGCAATCCCTGGTTTCAATGATTGACCAGGCGCGCCTCTGGCTCGAATCGCAGTCCGGCGGGGGCAGTCAGTAGCTGGCGGGGTCGGCCCTCAGAAACGTTCGAGCAATCGCTTGAGATATTCCAGTTCGATTGTCGGGCGGTCGGTATCTCCGGTCCGGCGGCGGATTTCATCCAGCAACTCGCGCGCGCGGCGATAGACGTCTTCGCCCTGCAGCAGGTTTTCATCCGTCGAAATGGACCCGGCCGCCCCCGGATTGCGGCCCAGAGGGTCACGGTTGTTGGCTTGCATGTCGCCTTGCTGAGTGCCCTGTCCGGGCTGGGATTGCTGGTTCTGGGCCAGGGCTTCGCCCAGCGCGCGCATGCCTTCCCGCAACGCCTCCATCGCTTCGGACTGGTTGTCGATCGCTTCGGCAAGGTCCTGGTCGCGCAGCGCGCCCTCGGCGTCATCCATCGCACGCCCGGCACGGTCCAGCGCATCGCGGGCTGAATCGCCTTCGGGGGTTCCTGCCCCCGGCAACCCTTGTTGCTGGCGCTGCAATTCCTCGCGCAACGCCTGCTGACGATCTGCCAATGTTCCGGCACCCTGTTGACCTTGGCCGCTTTGGTCGTCGCCCCGGCCGCCTTGTCCTTCGTGACTTTGGCCCCGTCCCTGCCCGCCCGAGCGGCCCTCGTTGCCCTGGCTTTCACCCGCCTGCGCGCCCGGATTGAATTGTTCCTGCAAATCGCGGAAGGCCTGATCGCTCAGCCCCTGCTGCTCGCGCAGGGTTTCGGCGAGCCCCTCCATCGCCTGCTGGCCTTCGGATTGACCGCCCTGACCCTGGCCCTGGGTCACGCGCATGTTTTCCATCATCTGCTGGAACTCCTCCAGCGCCTGCTGCGCCTCGGCCATCCGGCCCTGTTCCATCAGTTCTTGAATGCGGTCCATCATCCGTTGCAGGTCGTCCTGCGTCATCTGAAGGGTCTCGCCATTCTGCCCCGATGGGTCTTCGCCGTTCTCACCGTCCTGGGCCAGGCGCTGCAACTGCTGCATATAATCCTGCGTCGCCTCGCGCAGTTCCTGCATCAGTTCGGCAATCTCTTCATCCGTCGCTCCGTTTTGCATGGCTTCGGTCAGGCGTTCCTGAGCCCGACGCATGCGTTCCAGCGCATCGGCCAGGGTGCCGTCCTCGATCAGAACGGCCAGGTCCCACAGGGCTTGTGCGATCTCTTCCTGCTGTTTGGATTGCAGACCATATGTGTCGAATGTTTCAAGCCGCCGCAGCAGGATGCGCAAACGCAGATACGCGGTTTCCGACCGAAACAGGTCTTCGGGCAAATGCGACACCGCCCGCAGCAACTGCGCTACCCGGCCCGCATTGGCCCGTGACCACAACAAGTCTCGGCGCTGTTCGATCACCGCGGCGGCCAGGGGATCAAAGAAGCGGCGCGCCGGCAGCGCGGCAAAATACGGTTCGGCGTCGCTGGTTTGATCCACCGCATCGCGGGCGGACAACTGAATTCTGACCGGCAGATGGGCCCAGGCGTGCTGCGAGAAATCCTCGATCAGGTCTTCGGTGAACTCGGTTCTGTCCCCGGCAATCGGCATCGGCAGCTGGACGATGATCGCCTCGCGCGGTTCGGGGTCGACGGTCAGACCGTGGCGCCGCTCGACCGCGTCCAGGTCCAGTTCGATCCGCGCCTCGCCGGACAGGATTCCGTAATCGTCAGTGGCTGAGAACGGCAATTTCATTTGTCCGCCCGCCTCGGCCTGAGGCGCATCTGCCACAAAGATGAAGGGCGCCGTGTCAGCGGTGACATCCAGCCGCCAGTCTCGGCCCGCCGGGCCTTCGATGCGCAGCAGGCCCGATGCGTCGGCCACAAATTCCTGTTCAGGGTCGGTGGCCGCTTCGGTACCGTTGTCCGAGGCCGTTTCGGTCAGGCTATGCGCGCCGACCTCACCATAGAAGCGCAACGTGATGCGGCTGCCCTGCGGGATCGTCAGGGTCGGTCCGGCCTGATCAGCCAGGTACAGCGTCGGCAAACCGGTATATCTTGGCGGCTCGACCCAGCCTTCCCAGGTTGGCCCCTGGCCTGCGACGGCCGCCCCCGGCGCCATGTCCACAACCGACCCGACACGGCCCAGCGACCCGAACAGCACGGCAACCACCAGCGCCAAAAGAGCGAGGTACCGCAGGGCAAACGGATCCCGCGCGGCCAGCCGCAAATCCGGCTTAACAGGCCGCGCCTGTTGCGCCTTGCGCGCCATGCGGGATTGGTGGGCCCGCCACAACGCCACCGAGTCGCCATCCATTGCGCCAATGGCCTGATTGTCCAACAACGCCTGAATGGGCCGCCCCGGAAGGGATTCGTCCAACCGGATCAATGCCTCGGCCCGCGTCGGCAGGCGGAATCGCCTGAGACCAATCACAAAAGTCGCGATCAGACCCAGCAGGCCCAAACCGCCGATACCCCAGGCCAGTTCGATGCGCAGGCTGTCCTGCACGCCCATCATCAGACAGGCCAGAACCGCCATAGCCACGGAAAAGAACGGCCAGAACGCCCGCAAGACCTGCTCGGCCAACATCCCCGCCCGTGTCAGCAACACGGAGGTTCGGGCAAGGGGCAGGTTTGGTCTGTCGGTCACGGCGGGCCTCCTGATCGGGCCCGCGCGGTCACCGCGTCAAAGCCACGTAGGTATGGTATCGCGGTTTATGATTTCGTCAAAGCTTGGCCGTTCACGAATGACTGCAAATTGATCCTCGTGCACCAGCACCTCGGGGATCAGGGGGCGTGTGTTATATTCGCTGGCCATCACGGCACCATAGGCCCCGGCGCTGCGGAACGCGATCAGATCCCCCGGCGCAAGCGGCGGCATGTTGCGCTGTTTGGCAAAGGTATCGCCGGATTCGCAGACCGGGCCCACGATGTCATAGGGATGTTGTTCGACCCCCGCCGCGGGTTCCTGCACCGCGACGATGTCATGATGCGCCTCGTACATGGCCGGGCGAATCAGGTCGTTCATGGCCCCGTCCAGAATCAGGAAATCGCGGTCTTCACCGGATTTAACATAGATCACCCTGCTGACCATCAACCCGGCATTGCCCGCAATCAGGCGACCGGGTTCGATTTCAATCTCGCAGCCCAGATGGCCCAGCGTCTTTTGGATCAGCGCGCCATATTCCACCGGCAGCGGCGGCGCGTCGTTCGAACGTGTGTAGGGAATGCCAAGCCCACCGCCCAGATCGAGGCGGCGGATATTGTGGCCCTCGGCCCGCAACTGCTCGGTCAGTTCGGCGACCTTGGTATAGGCCAGCTCAAACGGCTCCAACTCGGTCAGTTGCGACCCGATATGGACGTCGATGCCGATCACTTCGAGACCCGGCAGGCTGGCAGCCCGCGCATAGACTTCGGACGCACGAGAGATCGGGATGCCGAATTTGTTCTCGGATTTGCCGGTCGCGATCTTGGCATGGGTCTTGGCGTCCACGTCAGGGTTCACACGAACGGTGATCGGCGCAACCACGCCCAGCTCCAGTGCGACGGCGTTGATGACCTCCATCTCGGGTTCGGATTCGACGTTGAACTGCCGGATACCGCCCGTCAGCGCGGCGCGGATCTCATCCGCGGTTTTGCCGACGCCCGAAAACACGATCTTTTCGCCGGGAACGCCTGCGGCCTTGGCCCGCTGGTACTCGCCGCCAGAAACCACATCCATCCCCGCGCCCGCCTGCGCCAGCGTTTTCAGGATCGCCTGATTGCTGGCGGCCTTCATCGCATAGCAGACAAGGTGATCCATGCCGTCCAGCGCATCGTCAAACAGCTTGAAATGCCGCAGCAAAGTCGCCGTTGAATAGACATAGAACGGGGTTCCGACCGCAGCAGCGATTTCGGAGATCGGAACATCTTCGGCGTAAAGCGCGCCGTCGCGGTAAAGAAAGTGATCCATGACAGCGCGCTTAGACCAAAACATGCTGTCGGATCAACGGCGATTGCCAGATCATGGCAACGGGACGATTGCTGCCGGACTGGTCGAATGCTGCGATCAGCCCCCCCGCAGCCCGGTTTCCAGAACCGCCAGCGTCGCATTTCGACGGTTTTCAAAGGTTTCGGCATCAGCGCCGAAAATTGCCGTGTGGATGACCAGACCATCCAGCATCGCGGTCACGGCCTCGCCTGCCTCTTGCGGGGTCAGGTCACTGCGCAGTTCCCCCAGATCGGCCAGGCCTTGAAACTGCGTGGCATATTGACCGGCCAGCCATTCAAAAAACCCGCCGATGATTTCGGCCGCGCGCGGATCTTCAAAACCGGGCCCCAAAACGTCAAAGAACAACCGTGTGGCCGCCATGCGTTCGACGGGCATGGTCAGGCGCAGAGCGTAAAAGAACTGCGACAGGGTCTGCGGCGCGGGGATTGCGGATATCCGCATCTGAATGTCGTCGAAATAGCTTTGCAGCAAGGCCAGCAGCATGGCGTCCTTGCTTTTGAAATACAGGTACAACGTGCCCTTGGCCAACCCGGCCCGGCGCGCCACGTCCTGCATCTTGGTCACGTGAAACCCGTTTTCAAGAAAGACCTCCATGGCCGCATCAAGGATCTGGGCCTGCATCTTTTCCCGGTCAACGATTTTCGGCATTCCCCACCCTTTCGCACCGTGCCTTTCGCGGCACGCCCACACAGTCTGAACGTAGCGTCACCCGGATTCAAGTCTTTTAATGACTTGACGGTCATTAAAAGGGTCGCCATTTATGACCCGCGAGTCATTAAAGGGATTCTATCATGACCGAAACAACTTCTCCTGCACCCGGCAGGGCAGCACACCCAGGCTCAGGGCCGTTGCCCACAGCCGCGGTGCTGATGCTTGTTCTGGTGGGCAGCTTCGTCACGCTGGTCCCGGGCGGGCCGATCGAAACCCGTGATTTTTCCGGGCTTGGCGGCGCGGTTTTCTGGGGGTTCAACGCTTTCCTGATCGCGTTGGCGATTCTCGCGGTCGCCTCGGCGGTTGCCATGCTGCGCGGGTCGCGCATTGCGGGCTGGGGCGCGATTGCCGCCGCCTGGGGATATGTCTTCGTGGTGTTGCTGGACCTGGGCCATGTCTTTCCGACATCGCCGGATCCGATTCCGCTGATGTTGGGCTTGATAGAAATTCTTGATTTCGTGTTGGCGCTTTACGTCATGGCACTGACCCATCGCGGGCTCGGGCATATCTGACGGGGCCTCTGCCCCAACCTTCGAAACAACCTGATCCGCACAAGACCGCCGCAGCGCTGCGGCGACCAATCTTTCTGTTGTTAATCCCAAAAAGGAACAAAATCGATGAAACTCAACGACTTTTCACTTTTGGCTGTCTTGCCGCTTGCCATGTTGACCGGCGCGTGCAGCGGCACCGGGGCCCAGCATGAACCGGTTCTGTCCGCCGAACCCGGCCCGGCCTTTGCGCAGGACCTTGACCAATGCCGCGCGCTGGCCAAGTCGCAGAAACTGTGGAACCCAGAGACCCGCAGCCAGGCGTTGATCGGTGCGGGCGTTGGCGCGTTGGCCGGTCTTGCCGACAGCTCGGTCAGCAATGCCGAGGGGCTGTTGGCCGGCGCCGCCGTCGGCACGGCGGCAGGGGCCACGGCCGGTGCCGCAGACATGCGCAATACACGAAAGGATATTCTGATTGAATGTCTGCGCGATCGCGGGCATCCGGTGGCCGGCTAAGCCACCGAACCTATCGCTGCCTGTTATTGCAGCGTCGAAACGCCAGCCCGCGCGTAGCCAGAGATCGAAACACCCGATCCTGAGCGCGCGGGTTCTTCAACAGGTTGCTGCCGCGCCGTATTTGATGTTTCGCACGCCGCAAGCACAACCAGCGCCAGAACCAGACCAATAGGTTTCATTGCCAAAACTTCGCTATTGGGCGCCTGTCGCGGGGCGCCTGTGTTACATGTAGCCGCCGGGCGGCATCAACGCTCTGGGCCTTACAGCCCGACATAAACCCCGATCGGACCCTTGTTCAGCCCGACGCCACCGCCGACATAGGCACCGCTGGTGCCTACGCCAACATTGGCGTTCAACGTCGGCTGAACCGGCTCTCCGTCGGCGCCGCACCCTGCCAGCACCAAACTGACAGAAACGGCGGCCATCACTTGCATCAGGGTCTTCATACCAGCGCCCTCCACCTTTCGACCTGGGCGCGCACCTGATCCGGCGCAGTGCCCCCATAGGATTGGCGCGAGTTTACCGAGTTTTGGACGGTAAGGACAGAATAGACATCATCGGTGATGTCCGCATGCACCGACTGCATATCCTCAAGCGTCAGGTCGGGCAGGTCGCAGCCCTTGCCTTCGGCCATGGCAACCAGCGACCCGGTGACATGGTGCGCATCGCGGAACGGCAGGCCCGGAACCCGCACCAGCCAGTCGGCCAGATCGGTCGCGGTCGAAAAACCCGACCCCGCCGCTGCGGCAAGGCTGTCGCGGTTGGCGGTCATGTCCTTGACCATGCCTTCCATCGCGGCCAGCGCCAGCATCCAGTTGTCTGCGGCGTCAAAGACCTGTTCCTTGTCTTCCTGCATGTCCTTGGAATAGGCCAGCGGCAGGCCCTTCATCACCATCATCAGCGCGGTATTCGCACCATAGATGCGGCCAACCTTGGCGCGGATCAACTCGGCGGCGTCGGGGTTCTTTTTCTGGGGCATGATCGACGAGCCGGTCGAGAACCGGTCGGACAGAGTCACAAAGCGGAACTGGGCCGAGGACCAGATCACCAATTCTTCGGCAAAGCGCGACAGGTGTACGGCGCAGATCGAGGCGGTCGACAGGAACTCCAGCGCAAAGTCGCGGTCGCTGACGGCGTCCAGCGAGTTCGCGGCGGGGCGGTCAAAGCCCAAGGCTTCGGCCGTCATGTGGCGATCGATGGGAAAGGACGTCCCGGCCAGCGCGGCGGCACCAAGGGGAGATTCGTTCATCCGGGCACGCGCATCGCGGACACGGCTGAGGTCGCGGCCAAACATCTCGACATAGGCCATCATGTGATGGCCCCAGGTCACCGGCTGCGCCGTTTGCAGATGAGTGAACCCCGGCATGACCCAATCCGCCCCGGCCTCGGCCTGCGCCAAAAGCGCGCGGATAAGGGCCAGAAGACCGGTTTCTGCCGCGTCCAGCTGATCGCGGACCCACAGCTTGAAATCGGTCGCCACCTGGTCATTGCGCGACCGGCCCGTGTGCAAACGGCCCGCGGGCTCGCCAATCACCTCTTTCAGGCGCGCTTCGACATTCATGTGAATGTCTTCCAGCGCGGTCGAGAACTGGAACTCTCCCCGCTCGATCTCTGACAAAACGGTGAGCAGCCCTTCCCGAATTGCCTGCGCATCACTATCACTTATGACGCCTGTCGCCGCCAGCATAGCGGCATGGGCGCGCGAGCCTGCGATGTCCTGGGCTGCCATCCGCTGATCGAACCCGATCGAGGCATTGATTGCCTCCATGATCGCGTCTGGACCGGCGGCAAAGCGGCCGCCCCACATCTGGTTCGAGGATTGATCGGTCATGTAAGAAAACCCGGAGTTGATATGCGCCTATTTCGTCTGATCCCCCTTTATATGGCCCTTGCGCTGGGTGCAAATGCCGCTTTGGCGACCGATGCCGAGACTCTGGCGCCTTTGCGCGAAGACAGCCTGAAACGCCTGATCCTGCACAAGGAACCCAAACCTGTTACGCCGGTTGAGTTCCAATTGGAGGATGACGGCGGCGTGGCAACGCTGGCGGACTACCGCGGCAAATATGTTCTGTTGAACTTCTGGGCCACGTGGTGCGCGCCCTGCCGCAAGGAAATGCCGCAAATCGCCGAGTTGCAGGACGAGTTTGGCGGCGACACGTTCGAGGTCCTGACCCTTGCCACCGGGCGCAACTCGCCTGCCGGGATCAAGAAGTTCTTTGACGAAAACGGCATTACCAACCTGCCGCGCCACCAGGACCCGAAACAGGCCGTTGCGCGCGAGATGGGCGTCATAGGCCTGCCGATTACCGTGATCATCGACCCCGAGGGCAACGAAATCGCCCGATTGATTGGTGATGCGGAATGGAGTTCGGACAGTGCCAAGGCGATAATCTCGGCCCTTCTGGACCCCGGCACCTGACGCAGACGCTCTGGCCCCGCGCAGATGTGATAGACTGGGCTCAGCCCCTTTTGGGGGGCTGGTTCTCTGTCACCGATCCGGGAAAGGAGACTGCTATGAAACCGGTCGTTTTGCTGATCGGGCGCTTGCCCAATGTCATCGGAAATGTTGCGCGCGAATTGGATCATCTGCCGATTCAATGGCTGGGTGCGCATGATCCGGACGAAGTTCGCCGCCAGTTGGATGCCGAACCGCGCATAGCCTGCGCCATCATGGGCGCAGGTCTTGACGACAAGACACGCGGAGATCTGGTCGGCATCATCGCGGCCCGTCGGCCCGACATCTGCATCCACCTGAAAGACCGGTCTTCCGGCCCTTCGGGGCTGGTGCCCTTCGTTGAACGTGTCGTGCGCCACGAAATCCTCGAAGCGCAGGAAACTGCCTGACGCCACGCCACCTTTGACAGCACCCCTTCTCCTTTGCAGGCTGGCTGCAGGAGGAAGGTATGCCACTGGAAATACTGCTGGTGCTGGTCGGCGGCGGCATAGGCGGCATCACGTTGTTGCTGCACCTGACGGGCAAATCCCGCCAGCGCATCCTGACGCCAGGCAGCGCCCGTTCGGAATGGGCGCGCCATGCGCCGGATGACGCCGTCATTGATGTGACCCTGACCCATGACGGGCATGTCGCGCTGATCCGAACCCACACGGGCAATGGGCTGTTATGGGCCTTTGGCGCCGACACCGTCGCGCGCCCGCTGCAAGACTTTGACTGGCTGGACCACCCCCGAGGGGTCAGAATTCAGTTCCACGACTTCGGCACCCCCGGTGTTGTCATCCGCCTCGACGATCTTGAACGCAAACACTGGCGCCACCTGTTGGAGACCGCATGACAGACCAACTGACATTCCCCGACGCGGTCCAATGGGCCGTGCCCTTTTTCATCGCCGCGATTCTGGCCGAGTTCCTCTGGATCGCCATCAAGGGCCGCGGCGGGCGGTATGAAACGCGCGACGCCGTGACCTCGCTGATCATGGGGGCGGGCAATATCGCATCGGGGTTTCTGCTGGGGTTCATTGCCTATGGGTTTTTCATGTGGCTGTGGCGGATCACGCCGCTTGACCTGGGCACGTCGATTCCGGTGATCATCCTGTGCTTTGTGCTGGACGATCTGCGCTATTACTGGGTGCACCGGTTCGGGCACCGCGTTCGCTGGGTCTGGGCCAGCCATGTGAACCACCACAGTTCACAGCATTACAACCTGACCACGGCGCTGCGCCAGACCTGGACCTATACGTTCACCTTCATGATGGTGGTCCGCGCACCGCTGATCCTGTTGGGGTTCCATCCGGCGATGGTGCTGTTTGTCGGCGGCTTGAACCTGATCTATCAATTCTGGATTCACACCGAGGCCATCGGCAAAATGCCCCGCTGGTTCGAGGCGGTGATGAACACCCCAAGCCACCACCGCGCCCATCACGGGCGCAATGCCCGGTATCTGGATTGCAACTATGCCGGGGTTTTCATCATCTGGGACAAGCTATTCGGCACATTCGTTCCCGAGCAGGATGACGACCGCGTCGATTACGGGCTGGTGCATAATATCGGTACCTTTAACCCGCTGCGCGTGGCTTTTCACGAATGGGTTGCAATATGGCGGGACGCCACGCAGCCGGGCCTGAGCCTGCGTCAGCGGCTGGCCTATTGCTTCGCTCCGCCGGGTTATAGCCATGATGGCAGCCGGGACGGCTCTGAGGCGATCAAGGCCAAGCATCTGGCCCGCCACCCCGAAGATCGCGGAACGCCCGGATTCGAGCGGTTTGACAAAAAAATGCCTAATACACAGGCAAAAAACGCCTGATTGTGCCTCTAAGCCCGGCGTTAACGCTTGAATTACCATAGTTGCACGCCATATCGGAACGATGTTTCGCGTATGAGTAGCCCGGAGGCCAGTATGACCCGTATGACATCCATTTCCACCGCCGTTGGTCTGTTGGGTCTTGTCATCGCGATGCTGTCCGCGCTGAGCGCGTCCCCCTCGTCCATCATCCTGATGCTTGGTTTTGCAATGATGACGACCGGCGTTGTCGGCGCCGTTATCAGCGCTGCCGCCGCGCTGGCCCGCGAGGGGCATTCGACCCGCTGATCCCGGTCAGGGCGCGAACCCGCACAAATTTCTCGTCCGGCTTAACCGCAGATTCATCACTTCTCCCCGAAACTGGGCCCGAGCTCAATTCGGCCCAAGGGGAAAGGGTGCGCGCATGCGGGACAAGAAACTGGCGGACCTGCCCGAAGGATCGGACAGCCCCCTGAACGCGGCAGTTGTCACGCGCGATCGCTCGACCCTGAATCTGGTGACCGAGGCCGTGCAGCACAAACAATGCAAACTCGCTTTCCAACCGGTCATGCAGGCACGCGCACCGCGCAGCGTTGCATTTTACGAAGGGTTCATCCGGGTTCTCGATGACACGGGGCGGGTCATTCCGGCGCGTGATTTCATGCCACAGGTCGAAAACGCTGCGGTCGGGCGCGAACTGGATTGTGTTGCGCTGGAACTGGGGCTGCGCACGCTGGCCAGAAACCCCGGCATCCGCCTGTCGATCAACATGTCCGCCCGGTCCATCGGTTTTGCCCGCTGGTCCCGTTTGCTTGAGAGGTTTTTGAAACGCGATCCGGGCCTGGGTGAAAGACTGATCCTGGAAATCTCGGAAAGTTCGGCCATGCAAGTGCCCGAGTTGGTGATGGATTTCATGGATCGCCTGCGGGAACGTGGCATCGCCTTTGCTTTGGACGATTATGGCGCAAGCAATTTCAGCTTTCGCCATTTTCGGGAGTTTCTGTTCGACGCGGCAAAGATCGACGGGCAGTTCATTCGCGGCATCGGCGACAACCCCGACAATCAGGCCCTGGTGCGGGCCCTCGTTGCGGTCGCGCGCGAATTCGAAATGCTGGTCACAGCCGAATCGGTCGAAACGGCGCAGGATGCCGGGTTTCTTGTCGACTGCGGCGTAGACTGCCTTCAGGGGTATCTGTTTGGCGCGCCGTCGATCACACCGCCCTGGGCCGGTGAAAAAGACGCTAAAACAGCCAGTTAACCGACAATCCCCCTCGGTGACGATCCGCCCAATCACCATGCTGAGACAAGCTGTCCGTTGCTGCAATTGCAGCATTACGTTATGGCAGGAAGGGCTGGAGCGGGGGATCACTGGGCGCTCCTGGAACGAAAGCCTGGCTTTCGAACGCCTGCGCCGTCTGATTTCCCACAGGACCATGACGGTAAAGGATTGACTGTATGACCAACGTAGTAATCGCATCCGCCGCACGCACAGGCGTCGGCAGCTTTGGCGGTTCCTTTGCGAACACACCTGCACATGACCTGGGCGCTGCCGTCCTGGAAGCGGTTGTCGAACGCGCCGGGATCGACAAGGGCGAGGTAAGCGAAACCATCTTGGGCCAGGTCCTGACCGCAGCCCAGGGTCAAAACCCCGCTCGCCAGGCCCATATCAACGCTGGCCTGCCACAGGAAAGCGCGGCCTGGGGCATCAACCAGGTGTGCGGGTCGGGTCTGCGGGCCGTTGCACTGGGCGCACAGCACATCCAACTCGGCGATGCCGAAATCGTTGCCGCCGGTGGCCAGGAAAACATGACCCTGTCGCCCCACGCCGCCGCCCTGCGTGCTGGCCACAAGATGGGCGACATGAAATACATCGACACGATGATCCGCGATGGCCTGTGGGATGCCTTCAACGGCTACCACATGGGTCAAACCGCCGAGAACGTTGCCGAGAAATGGCAGATCAGCCGCGACATGCAGGACGAATTTGCCGTCGCCAGCCAGAACAAGGCCGAAGCCGCGCAAAAGGCCGGCAAGTTCGCCGATGAGATCGTGCCCTTCACCATCAAGACCCGTAAGGGTGACATCGTGATGGACAAGGACGAATACATCCGCCACGGCGCGACCATGGACGCAATGGCAAAGCTGCGCCCGGCCTTCACCAAGGACGGCTCGGTCACGGCGGCCAACGCATCCGGTCTGAATGATGGTGCTGCCGCCACCCTGCTGATGTCGGCCGAAAACGCTGAAAAGCGCGGGATCGAGCCGCTGGCCCGTATCGCGTCCTATGCGACCGCCGGTCTGGACCCGTCGATCATGGGCGTCGGCCCGATCTACGCGTCGCGCAAGGCGCTGGAAAAAGCAGGCTGGTCGGTTGACGATCTGGACCTGGTCGAAGCCAACGAAGCCTTCGCAGCACAGGCCTGCGCCGTGAACAAGGACATGGGCTGGGACCCGTCGATCGTGAACGTGAACGGCGGCGCCATTGCCATCGGCCACCCGATCGGCGCCTCGGGCTGCCGCGTTCTGAACACGCTGCTGTTCGAAATGAAGCGCCGTGATGCCAAAAAAGGCCTGGCTACCCTTTGCATCGGCGGCGGCATGGGCGTTGCCCTCTGCGTCGAACGCGACTGATCGACGTGCCGATTATCCGTTGGACTGCCCTGACGGCCCTTGCTTTGTGTATTGCAGGGGCCGCACAGGCCCAGAACAGGCAACCGATTTCCACCAGCCTGACCGAATGCGGTGTCATCTACACCGAACTGGCCGATCTTGGCGCGCGCCGCGGCAAGGATCAGGCGATGACTGATGCCGCCCTTGTCAGCGCCTCGCTCTTTATCGTCGAAGCCCGCGCACAGGCCGGGCGCGAGGGGGTTTCCGAACCCTATGGGCATGTTCAGGCGGAACAGGCGCGTCTGACCGAGAAATGGTCCGGGCGGTTCAGCAGCCTGCAGCTTTTGGGCGAAAACAAGGACTGGATCGATTATTGCAAGGCACTTGGCAAAAGCAGGGGCCTTACATTGCCCTGATGCAGAATGCCGCAGCAATTTCGCGGCATTGCGCCAGAATAGTTGCGCAATAATATTGCGTGACGCAAACTGAAATAGTAACAGCATTACAAGCGCGGCATTAATTGGAGGATAAACTTAATGGCACGTACAGCACTCGTAACCGGCGGCTCCCGCGGCATCGGCGCAGCAATTTCCAAGGCGCTCAAGGCCGAAGGGTACAATGTTGCAGCCACCTATGCGGGGAATGACGAAGCCGCGGCAAAGTTCACCGAAGAAACCGGCATCGCCACATACAAGTGGAACGTCGCGGATTATGACGAGTCCAAAGCCGGTATCGAAAAGGTCGAGGTCGAGGTCGGACCGATCGACATCGTCGTCGCAAACGCGGGCATCACCCGCGATGCGCCCTTTCACAAGATGACGCCGGAACAATGGCATCAGGTGATCGACACCAACCTGACCGGCGTGTTCAACACCGTGCACCCGGTCTGGCCGGGCATGCGCGAGCGCAAGTTTGGCCGCATCATCGTGATCAGTTCGATCAATGGGCAGAAGGGTCAGTTCGCGCAAGTGAACTATGCCGCGACCAAGGCGGGCGATCTGGGCATCGTAAAGTCGCTGGCGCAAGAAGGCGCACGGGCCGGTATCACCGCCAACGCCATCTGCCCCGGCTACATCGCCACCGAAATGGTTATGGCGGTGCCGGAAAAGGTTCGCGAAGCCATCATCGGCCAGATCCCTGCGGGACGTCTGGGCGAACCCGAAGAGATCGCGCGCTGTGTGGCCTTCCTGGCATCTGATGATTCGCAGTTCATCAATGGCTCGACCATCTCGGCCAACGGGGCGCAGTTCTTCGTCTGATTTTCAGCACCCGAATTGAAAACGGGCCGGTCCTGACGGACCGGCCCTTCTTTATCCCGTAAGAACGCGCGCGCAGCGCTCAGCGGGAACCGATCAGCCAGAACAACGCAATCCTAAGGGCTTTACCACGTTCCTCATGGGCGCGTTGAAAGGCGCACCGTGCGGCTGGGTTTGTCGTCATCTCGATCATGTCGTGTCCCTTTCTCTCAAGGTAAGCTTGACTTGAACCAAGGATGCCTGTTGTTTTCAAAGGGCACAAACGAGAGTTTCTTCGGCTTCAGTTAAGTTTTACTTATCCAAAATGAATGATCGCCTTCCCCCGCTGACCGCATTGCGCGCCTTTGATGCCGCCGCCCGGCACATGTCGTTTGCCAAAGCAGCCGATGAACTGAATGTCACGCCGGCCGCCCTGTCCTTTCAGATAAAGTCGCTTGAGGAACATCTGGGGCGGCCATTGTTTCACCGCCTGAACCGCGCGGTCGAACTGACCGAAGCCGGGCGCGCCCTGGCACCCGGCGCGGCAGAAGGGTTCGCGACATTGCAGGCTGCCTGGCACGCCGCACGGCGTTTGCAGGACAACACCACGCTGACCGTGACCGCCGGACCTGCGCTGACGGCCAAGTGGTTGGCGCCCCGGCTTTACGAATTTGCCCGCGCTCATCCCGATATCGACCTGCGATTCTCGGCCACGTTGCGAAAAGTGGATATGAACCGTGACGATGTGGATGTGGCCATCCGGTTTGGGCACGACACCGACGAAGGGCTGTATTCGGTACCCCTGCGGAAAGAGTGGCTGACACCCGTCATGACCCCAGAGCTGGCCGAGCGATTTACCACGCCACACAGCCTGACCGAGGCCCCGCTGATCCATGATGATTCCATCAGTTTTCTTGACCCGCCCTGCGACTGGCCAGCCTGGTTTCGGGCCGTTGGAATTTCCTTCACGCCCACCCACGGCGCGCATTTTTCAAATGCGGACCACGCGATAGACGCCGCCGCGGCGGGCGTCGGTATCGCATTGGGACGGCGGCCCATGATCATCAAGGACATGATCGAAGGCCGACTGGTCGCGCCCTTCAAGATTGCCGTGGAAACCCAGGCCCGGTTCCGCTTTCTGTGCCGCGCGGGCGAAGAAACGCGCCCGCAGGTCGCAGCATTTCGCGATTGGTTCCTTGCCGAGATCGAAAAAACCGCGCACATATCGGACCAGTTCGAAATCATCCCCGTCGAGGACATCCCCCCCGAATGAGCAAGTCCCGCGCAACCGCCATCGGGTTTCTTGCCGTGCTGCTGTGGTCCCTGCTGGCCCTGTTCACGGTTGGCTCGGCGCCCACGCCACCGCTTTTGCTGAACGCGGTTTGCTTTACCATCGGCGGCACCCTCGGGATCGTCTGGACCTGGCAAAGCGGCGGTCTGGGCCAGCTGCGCAGCATAAGCTGGAAGGTCTATGCCTTTGGGACGCTGGGCCTGTTCGGGTATCACGCCTTGTATTTTTCCGCCCTGCGCATGGCCCCCGCGGCCGAGGCCGGGCTGATCGCCTATCTTTGGCCTTTGCTGATCGTTTTGCTGTCGGGATTGCTGCCCGGCGAAAACCTGCGCTTGGGTCACCTGATCGGGGCCTGTCTGGGGTTTTCGGGGGCTGCGCTGATAATTACCGGCGGCGGCAGCGCCGGGTTTCAGGCCGCGCATTTGCCCGGCTATGCGCTGGCGCTGATGTGCGCGCTGACCTGGTCGGGCTATTCCGTTCTGTCCAGGCGGATCGGAAAGACGCCAACAAGCTCGGTGGCCGTTTTCTGTGTTCTGACGGCCATCGCCTCGTGGGTTCTGCATTTCACATTCGAGGAAACGCACTGGCCGGAAACGACGCTTGGCTGGGCGTCGACCCTGGCGCTTGGGCTGGGCCCGGTGGGGCTTGCCTTTTATGTCTGGGATATCGGGGTCAAACAGGGTGACATTCAGATGCTGGGAACCAGCTCATACGCGGCCCCTTTGCTGTCGACCCTGGTTTTGGTGGTGGCCGGGATTGCCACGCCCAGTTGGACATTGGCAATCGCGGCCTTGCTGATCACCGGCGGCGCGCTGCTTTCCGCGCGCGCCCACCCCCCCTCCTCTCCCCCCCTCCCCCCCCCCCCCCTCCCCTCCCCCCCCCCCCCCCCCCCCCCCCCCCCCCCCCCCCCCCCCCCCCCCCCCCCCCCCCCCCCCCCCCCCCCCCCCCCCCCCCCCCCCCCCCCCCCCCCCCCCCCCCCCCCCC
>NZ_JBSWYA010000011.1:0-86728 GCF_056160865.1 Ruegeria sp. ABD4_443
GTTAAGCAGACGCTGACGATGATTGGCATCCCCAGTAGCACCTACTACGATTGGTATGCGCGTTGGGTCGAAGGCGGGATCGATGCGCTTGACGCCTGGGTTGCCGTCACTCAAGCAGCTTGAATTCTGAACATCAGCATTTCTTGGTGGGTTTGCCGTTAAAATGACGACACCGTCGTATGCCCTGCAAGCCCGCGCTCAGAGCTGCGCCAACAACTCTTGGTGCCGCGCCGTATACGCATGCCGTACATCGACCGGTGGGCGCAGCTTGATCTGAAGCCCCTCTATCACCGCCTTGTCGGGGCGACCAAAGAACTTTGTCGCCTCACCTTCCGAAAAGCCTGCGATCTGGGTTGCCTCCATCCAGGCGCTGATCTTGTCGGCCTTCTTGATCTGCCGTTTCACCGTCTTGGGCACCTCGGCGGGCAGGCCGAACCGGATGTGGATGGCGGCGGCCAGGCGGTCATCCAGTGCGCCGTAATCGGGGCCGACCGCGGATTTGACGGGCGAGATCATGTCGCCGATCACATATTCGGGCGCGTCATGTAACAGTGCCGCCAACCGCCATTTCACCGGCGCTTTGGGTGCAATCCGTCCAAAAAGCTCTTCGACCAGCAGCGAATGTTCCGCCACGGAATAGGCATAATCCCCAGCGGTTTGCCCGTTCCAGCGGGCCACAAAGGCCAACCCGTGGGCGATGTCCTCGATCTCGATATCCACCGGCGTGGGATCCAGCAGGTCCAGCCTGCGGCCCGACAGCATCCGTTGCCACGCTCTGGGTTGTGTTGCCATTCTGCCATGCCTCGTGACGCGGGGCGCGATTGCGCCGGGTTTTTGTGGTATCATTTACGTGTTCGGATCACCGGCTGCCAACAATTTCTTGATTGTTCGTGCTTTGAAACGGCGCGCGGCGATACCGACATAAATACCGTGGGGGGCTTGCGCCGTCCTCGTGGTGTGCCCCTCTCGAAACGAAACCCGTAACGAAAGGAGCTTGTCATGTTCAAGCGATTGCTTGGTATTGCCCTGTTGTTTGGTATGGCTGCAACCGCGCCTCCGGTGTTGGCGCAGACCTGTGCGCAGCGCGACGTTGTAATTTCGAGACTGCAGGACAGTTATTCGGAACAGCTGATCTTTGGCGGTCTGCAAAAGATGCGCGGCGCCCAGTCCGTGATGGAGGTCTGGTCCTCGAAAGAGACCGGGACCTATACGGTTTTATTGACCCAGGCCAACGGCATAAGCTGTATTGTCGCCGCCGGCACGGATTTCTTTGAAGCGATACCGAAGGTTGAGGCAGACGGCACGCCAAGCTGAAAAACAGATGTAAGATGCGTTTACGGCCATCCGCGTTGCCACTGATCCAAAGGGATGTTAGTGGCAGCCCGATCATGATTTACCGGAGTGGAGCACCTGATGGCCGGGGACTATATCGTCAAAGACATCGCGCTGGCTGATTTCGGCCGCAAAGAGCTGGATATTGCCGAAACCGAAATGCCCGGGCTGATGGCCCTGCGTGCCGAATATGGTGACAGCAAGCCCTTGAAGGGCGCTCGCATCGTCGGGTCGCTGCACATGACCATCCAAACAGCCGTTCTGATCGAAACGCTGGTTGCGCTGGGCGCCGATGTGCGCTGGGCGTCGTGCAACATCTTCTCGACCCAGGACCATGCCGCCGCAGCGATTGCCGCCGCCGGTATTCCGGTCTTTGCCATCAAGGGCCAGACGCTGGAGGAGCACTGGGATTACCTGGACAAATCCTTCATGTTTGACGACGGCCCCAACTTGATCCTGGACGATGGCGGCGATGCGACGCTGTATATCCTGCTGGGCGCGCGCGCCGAAGCGGGCGAAGACATCATCCCCGTGCCGGGGTCCGAAGAAGAAGCCGTCATCAAGGCCCAGATCGCCAAGCGCATGGCGGCATCCCCGGGCTGGTTCACCAAGATGCGCGATCAGATCCAGGGCGTGTCAGAGGAAACCACCACCGGTGTGAACCGTCTGTATCAACTGGTGAAAGACGGCCACCTGCCCTTCCCGGCGATCAACGTGAATGACAGCGTCACCAAGTCGAAATTCGACAACAAATACGGCTGCAAGGAATCGCTGGTCGACGGTATCCGCCGCGCCACCGACACGATGATGGCCGGTAAGGTTGCTGTCGTCTGCGGCTATGGCGACGTGGGCAAAGGCTCGGCCGCCAGCTTGCGCGGTGCTGGTGCCCGTGTGAAAGTCACCGAGGTCGACCCGATCTGCGCGCTTCAGGCCGCGATGGACGGATTCGAAGTCACCCTGCTGGAAGACGAAGTTGCCAGCGCGGATATCTTCATCACCACCACCGGCAACAAGGACGTGATCCGTATCGAGCATATGCGCGCGATGAAGGACATGGCCATCGTCGGCAATATCGGCCATTTCGACAACGAAATTCAGGTGGCCAGCCTGAAGAACCACAAATGGACCAACATCAAGGAACAGGTGGACATGATCGAGATGCCCTCGGGCAACCGCATCATCCTGCTGTCCGAAGGCCGCCTGCTGAACCTCGGCAACGCCACCGGGCATCCGTCCTTTGTGATGTCGGCGTCCTTCACCAATCAGGTTCTGGCCCAGATCGAGCTGTTCAGCAAGGGCGATCAGTACGAAAACAAGGTCTATATCCTGCCCAAGCATCTGGATGAAAAGGTTGCCCGCCTGCATCTGGACCGGATCGGCGTGAAACTGACCAAGATGGACAGCGAACAGGCGGCTTATATCGGGGTCAAACCCGAAGGCCCGTACAAACCGGAACATTACCGCTATTGATTTCTGCGGTGTCCGAAAGTGGAACGGCGGCCGGTTCGGTCGCCGTTTTTCGTTTCAGCGCAGCTTGGGCATATGGTCGCCGCGCCCTTGCGGGGTCAGGTCCAGGATGTTCCACATGGGCCAGGCGGCATCCACATGCCTTGGGTGCCAGTCGCTGGGTTCAAAGAACAGTTCCGAGCACCAGAAATGGTGAATCCCGTCCGCGTCGCGCTGAAACACGTTCAGAATGGGCAATTGGCGCCCATCTTCGGATTGGCCCAGGTAATCCGCCTGATAGTCGCTGCCCAATGCAGAAAACAACGGCAGTGCATGCCAGCCCATCCGGGTTTTCAGCGCCGCCAGTTTCTGCGGCGTGTTCTGCGCCACGACGGCAAAGGCGGTTCTTTGGGTCAGATGGGCGATCTGGCCGTTCAACCCGTCCAGAAAAGCCGCACACATCGGGCAGGCGCTGTCTGCGTTCGGGCCAAACATCAGTGAATAGACCGCCAGCGTATCGTGCCCGCCGAACAGCGTGGACAGGGGCGCCGGAACGTCATCAAGCGTCCGAAAGGTATAATCCGTTGGGACCTGCCCCCCACGGGGCAAGGCGCGGCGCAGGGCCGCGACGTTTTCGATACGCGCCCGCAGGTCGGATTCGGCGGCCAAAAGCTCATTTCGCGCGGTTCTATACGCGGCACTTTCATTGGGCAGGGACACGGGCATGGGAACTCTCCTGGCGGCTTTGAGCGACATTGTTTAACGATAAAGTTAAATAAAGATCGACGAAAAAGCAACCCCGGCCATCGGCGGAGAATGGGTTAGGGGGAAAGTGTCGGATTTTTCCCTTTGTTCAATTCCACGGGCCAGTTACCGTATCCCCCGAGCCGGAACGGCCAGACCAAAACCAGGAGAGGACAATGGGAAAACGCGACGATCTGATCGCCAAATATGCAGAAGACCTGAAATCCAAGTGCGGCATGGAGCCGGACATGGATCTGCTGACCAAGGTAACCATCGGCTGCGGCCCGGCCATCTATGATGCTGACGCGTCGACAGTTGCGGCAAGCCAGGACGGCGAGCTGGAAACGGTCAAGAACAACTTCCTCATCAAAAAGCTGGGCCTGTCGGATGGTCCCGAACTGATGGAGGCGATCAAAAAGGCCATGGAAACCTATGGCATGTCCGAGCGCAACAAGTACCGTGCCGTGGTCTATTACATGCTGACCAAGCAGTTCGGAAAAGAGTCGGTTTATTCCTGACCCCTTGGAAACACCCTGCAACGCCCACCGCTGACCCGGTGGGCGTTGTGCATTTTAGGCATAATTTATCTACTTGATCGTTGTTTTGCAGCCGCAAGATGGGCTAATTGTTACCTGTGGCCAGGACGGTCAGAACCAGAAAAATACCCAGGAATTTCAATGCGTGTGGTGACTCGGGAGCACGCGGGGTAGGGAAGGTTCTGCATTGTCGGGGCCTTCCCTTTTTCGTTTCAACCGGCCGGTGTTTCGCCCAGCGTGCAGATGATTGCCCATTCGGCCTCGGTGACCGGTTGCACCGAAAGACGCGAATTGCGGACCAGAACCATATCGGCCAGGCGCGGGTCAGCCTTGATCTGGTCCAATGTCACCGGCGTGACAAAGGGGCGGACCGCCTTGATGTCCACGCATTCCCACCGGTCGTCATCGGTTGTGCTGTCGGGGTGGGCTTCGGCGCACACCTCGACAATGCCGACGACCGCCTTGTCCTTTTGCGAGTGGTAGAAAAACCCCCGGTCACCCCGTTTCATGTCGCGCATGAAATTGCGCGCCTGATAGTTCCGCACGCCGTCCCATTCTTCTCCGGCGTCACCTTTGGCGACCTGCTGGTCCCAGCTCCAGGTCGAGGGTTCGGATTTGAACAACCAATAGGCCATTACCCGATGACCTTTTTCCACGGGATCAGCTCAACCGACTGAAACAGACCGGCCTTTGCATAGGGGTCGTTTTCCGCCCAGCTTTGCGCGGCGTCCAGATCGGCAACATCCAGAATGACCAGCGACCCGATCATCGCGTCACCGTCCAACAACGGTCCCGCCTGGGACACCACGCCGGTTTCCTCGATATAGGCCAGATGCGCGGCCCGGTTATCCAGCCGGGTTTGCAGGGCGCCATCCTTGTCTCGGGCGATCAGGGCAATCAGCATGTCATTCCTCCTTGAGGGGTCGGTTTAGCAGGGATTGAATGGCCTCGGCGACACTATAGGCCCCAAGACTCAGATCAGCGACGGATGCGCTGATGGGCATGTCCAGCCCCTCGGCCGCGGCGATTTCGGCAACGGCGCTGGCGGTGGCCACGCCTTCGACTGTGGTTTCGCTGTCAAAGGGCAGGCCCTGACCAAGGGCAAGGCCAAAGCGGAAATTGCGCGACAGATCCGACGAACAGGTCAGCACCAGGTCGCCCAGCCCGGACAGGCCCATCAGGGTCTCGGCGCGGGCGCCACGCAGCCCGGCAAGTCGCTGCATTTCGGCAAATCCGCGGGTCATCAGCGCGGCGCGGGCGCTTTCGCCAAGCCCCGCCCCGATGCAGGCCCCGCAGGCAATGGCCATCACGTTCTTGAGCGCACCGCCCAATTCGGCCCCGACCACGTCGGTGGTCCGATAAAGGCGCAGGGTCGCGGTCGTCAGGTCCGCCTGCAGGGACTGACCCCGTTCGGCATCTTCGCAGGCCAGCGTCAGCGCAGTGGGCAGCCCGCGGGCGATGTCATCAGCGAAACTGGGTCCGGTCAGCAGGGCAGGGCAGGCATCGGGCACCATTTGGGCGATGACGGATACAGGCCCCAACCCCGAGGTCACCTCGATCCCTTTGCAGCAGGCCACCAATGTCCGACCGGTCAAAGATGACCGGTGGTCAGCCAGGGCGGCGCGCAGCTTTTGCATCGGTATGGCCAGCAATACAGTCTCGGCCCGCGCCGCCTGTGCGATGTCGGTGGTGACCGCAAGGTTTGCGGGCAGCTCGGCACCGGGCAGCCGGGCCTCGTTTCTGCGGGTGTCGCGCATGGCCCTGGCCTGATCCCGGTCCCGTGACCAGAGGGTGACAGGCCCGTTTCCGGCCAGAGATATCGCCAGCGCCGTTCCAAACGCCCCGGCACCCAGCACGGAAACACTCATGCCTTTGCACCTTTCTTGCCACCGCCCAGCATCGCGGGGCTGGTTTGGTCCAGCGGCCAGCGGGGGCGAGCGGCCAGGTCCATTCCGTCCCGAGCGCCGGTGCGAAACCGTTCGATACCGGCATAGGCAATCATTGCCGCGTTGTCGGTGCACAAGGCCAGCGGCGGGGCCGTAAATCGCGTGTCGGTTTGGGCGCAAACAGTCTCTAACGCTTGCCGAATGGCCTGATTTGCCGCGACCCCGCCAGCGACAGCCAAAACCGGATCGGTCAGTTCATGGGCCAGGTATTGAGCAATCGCGCGCCGGGTCTTTTCGGCCAAGGTATCCACAATGGCCTGCTGGAAACCGGCGCACAGATCGGCCCGGTCCTGGCGGGTCAGGCCGCCCTTGTCGCGGACGATCTGGTCACGCATCCGCATCAGCGCCGTCTTGAGCCCTGAAAAGGACAGATCACAGCCCTCCCGGTCCAACAGGGGGCGGGGGAATCTGAAACGCCCGGCATCGCCGTGTTTGGCTTCGGCCTCGACCGACGGGCCGCCGGGTTGCGGCAGGCCCAGCAGGCGGGCGGTCTTGTCGAAGGCCTCGCCCGGTGCATCGTCGATGGTTCCGCCCAGCCGGGTGAATTCATCCGGGCCGCTGGCGATCAGGTATTGGCAATGCCCGCCCGATACCAGAAGCATGAGATAGGGATAGCCCACCTGATCCGTCAGGCGCGGTGTCAGGGCGTGACCGGCCAGATGGTTCACGCCCACCAAAGGCAGACCCGTTGCCGCGCACAGCCCCTTGGCGCACATCACGCCCGAGATCACGCCGCCAATCAGCCCCGGCCCCGCCGTCACCGCGATTGCGTCAATCGCCCCCAGCCCGACACCGGCCTGGTCCAGGGCCTGTGCGACGCAGACATCCAGCTTTTCGGCATGCGCGCGGGCGGCTATTTCCGGCACCACGCCGCCAAAATCACTGTGCAATTCGGTCTGGCCATGCACCACCGATGACAGGATCTGCGCCGCGCCGTCTTCGGCCTGACGCACGACCGCGGCGGCGGTGTCGTCGCAGCTGCTTTCAAGTCCGAGAACGGTTAATGTTTGCACCATTGGCCTGATCCATTGCATCATGACTGACAAGCGGGGTATCACCCTGCGCGGACGCAAACAATCCCAAGGCCGAGAGTGCCGATCGTTGTATTTGTTGATGACCCGCCCTCGTGCCGCCTCGGAACGGTTTGTTGCGCAACTTCCAAACCGCATCCGGTCAAAGGTGCGCATTGTGCATTCGCCCCTGCTGGACATCAGGACACTTGCCGTTGACGTGCAGACTGGCGATATGCGCGGTCTGGTTTTTACCTCGGCCAATGCGGTCAACGCGGCGGCAACGCTTGGTGTCGACAGGTCGCTGCCCGCCTATTGCGTCGGTCAGGCCACAACCGGAACCGCCAAAGGGGCCGGGTGGAATGCGCAGATGGTTGGCGCCACCGCCGAGGAACTTGTCGCGGCCTTGCTGCGGATACGCCCCGAAAGCCCGTTGTTACATCTAAGGGGCGAACACAGCCGTGGCGACGTTTCAGAACACCTGACCGAGATGGGCCTGACGGTGCATGAACAGCCGATTTACCAGCAGCGCCTGTTGCCGCTGACCGCAGAAGCCGCCGAAATGGCGGCCGGTTGCGACCCGGTCGTGGCGCCGATCTTCTCGCCGCGCACCGCGCGACAATTTGCCGATGTCTGGACGGGACCTGCGCCCCTGTGGTTGGTCGCGATCAGCGAAGCGACCGCAGAACCCCTTGAAACATTGGGGTATGAGCGTTTGAAAGTCGCCAAGCGGCCAACGCCCAAAAAGATGCGGAAGGCCGTTAAAAAGCTTGTGAAACATGTGATGCGGGTTGAGGGTAATCTAGGCCCGGATTAACCTGACCGGGTCTGTAGTTCGTTTGTTTTTTGGAATCGATAAGGGGAATGCGACGGTGGCTGCCAAAAAGGACAGGGATCAGGAACCGGTGGACAACCCGAAATCGGATCTGACGGAACAGGACGCACACCCGGAGACCGAAGCGCCGGAAGCGCCATCCGGTGTTGACGGCTTGGGCGAACCGGTCGAGGGCTCCTCCGAAGCCGAAGCCGAAGCCGAAGCCGAAGCCGAAGCCGAAGCCGAAGCCGAAGCCGAAGCCGAAGCCGAAGCCGAAGCCGAAGCAAAAACGCCAGAGCGTGTTGTTGAAAAACGCGGCGGTTTCGTTCCTGCCCTGATCGGTGGGGTCCTTGCAGCCGCGCTTGGGTTCTTTGCGGGGCGCAGCGACGTGATATTGCCCGGCGGGTCCGACCCGTCCGACGCCATTGCTGCGCTGGAAACCAAGCTGTCCGACCAGACGGACCAGATCGCGGCGTTGACTAAATCCGTGACCGATGGCGCAGGTCTGGCCGACAAGGTGAACGCCCTGACCAGCCAGATTGATCCTGTGGCCAGCGAGCTGGACGCGCTGAAGGCCAGCGTTGACGGCCTCGCGGGCAAAATCGACCCGCTGACCAGCCGGTTGGCCGATCTGGAAAGCGGCACCCTCACACAAGGTGCCTCGCCCGAAACAACGGCCGCCTTCGAGGCCGAGCTGAAAAAGTTGCAGGAGTCGCTGACCGCGCAGCGGGCCGAAGTGGAAAAGATGGTGGCCGACGCGCAGGCGCTTGAGGCGAAAGCCGCCGCCGAAGCGCGCGCCGCCACCAATGCGGCGATCCTGTCGCGCCTGCATGGGCAACTTGATGCCGGGCAGCCCTTTGCCGACCTGGTTGCCGAACTTCAGGCCGGTGGCCTGGATGTGCCCGACGCGCTGACGTCTTCGGCGGTAAACGGGGTTCCGACCGTGGCCGCCCTGCAGGAATCGTTCACGCCTGCGGCGCGCGTGGCATTGGCCGCAGCGCGCGAGGCGGACAAGGGGTCCGGTCTGGTGGCGTTTTTGCAGCGTCAGACGGGGGCGCGATCGGTCACACCCAAAGATGGTGACGACCCCGACGCCATCCTGTCGCGGGCCCAGGCCGCGCTGGCTGACGGTGACATTGCCACCACCCTGACAGAGCTGAAATCCCTGCCCCAGGACGCCCAGCCAGCCTTGGCCGATTGGGAACAGGCCGCCCAGACACGGGTTTCCGCCGTGGCTGCCGCACATGCGCTTGGTTCAAGCGCGAACTCGAACTGAAGGTCCTGCCATGCTGTGGTCATTGTTAAAGATCCTTGTTTTTGTTGCGATTATCGGCCTTCTGGCCATGGGTGCCATGTTCCTGATGGATACCAGCGGCGGCGTGCAGGTCACGGTTGCCGGCATGGAATACACGCTTAGCCCATTGCAATCGGCCATGGCGCTGGGTGTGCTGGTGTTTGGGGCGTGGCTGTTTTTCAAATTGCTGGGCCTTCTGATCGCCACGTTGAAGTTCCTCAATGGTGATGAAACCGCCCTGTCGCGCTATTTTGACCGCAGCCGGGAACAACGCGGGTATCAGGCGCTTTCCGACGGCCTGATGGCGCTGGCCTCGGGCGAGGGGCGCATGGCCATGACCAAGGCCACCAAGGCCGAAAAGCTGCTGAACAAGCCCGAATTGACCAACCTGCTGGTTGCGCAGGCGGCAGAGATGACCGGGGATACGAAAAAGGCGTCTGATACCTACAAGAAACTGGTCACCAACAACGCCACCCGGTTTGTTGGTGTGCGCGGCATCATGAAACAGAAGCTTGCCGAGGGGGATGACGAAACCGCGCGCAAGCTGGCCGAGAAGGCGCTGTTGATCAAGCCGCGCCACCAGGAAACGCAGGATGTGCTGCTGAACCTCCAGACCAAGGTGCAAGACTGGGCCGGGGCCCGGTCGACGCTGACCGCCAAGCTCAAGGCCGGGTATCTGCCGCGCGACGTGTTCAAACGCCGCGATGCGGTTCTTGCCCTGTCCGAGGCCCGCGACATCCTGAACGAAGACGCGACGGTCGCACAACAAGAGCACGCGATCGAAGCCAACCGCCTGTCGCCTGACCTGGTTCCAGCTGCCGCCATGGCGGCGCGGGCCTATATCGCCAAGGGCAAGGCGCGGGCCGCCGCCAAAATCCTGAAAAAGGCCTGGGATGTGCAGCCTCACCCGGATCTGGCGCATGCCTTTGCCGAAATTGCGCCCGAGGAAACTCCGCAGGAGCGGATTAAACGGTTTGCCACCCTGACCAGGACGCACCCGGACAACATGGAAACGCGGCTGATTCTGGCCGAGCTGAACATCGTGGCCGAGGATTTCCCCGAAGCGCGCCGCGCGCTGGGCGATATTGTCGAAAAGCAGGCCGATGCGCGCGCCTATACCCTGATGGCCGCAATCGAGCGGGGCGAGGGGGCGACGGATTCGGTCGTGCAGGGCTGGTTGGCCAAGGCGTTGAACGCCCCGCGCGGGCCGCAATGGGTCTGTGACAATTGCCATGACATCCAGCCGGAATGGGCCCCGGTCTGTCAGAACTGCCACAGCTTTGACACGCTCAGTTGGCAAACCCCGCAAACGCCGGAAATCGCCAGTGCAACCGGTGTTCACATGCTGCCCCTGATCGTCGGCGCGCTTGAGGACAAATCGGCCCCCGCCGAACCGGCACCAGAGGACGAGCCCCCCGAGGCAGAGGTGATCGAGGTCGATGCAGAATCGGTTCCCGAGGATGCGCAGAAACCCTGAGGAGAGCGGGCCGGTCATACCGTCTGCCCCGGACAGGAGGTCACGGTGAACAGGGCCCTGCAGATCGAAAGGCTTGAAAACCGGGTGCAGATGCAACCCGGTGACATGCCCGCGATCAAGCGGCTGGTGACCTTGCTTGAAATGCAGCCAGGCAAAGCCGGGCGCGCGGGCCGTTTTGGGAGTGTGCAGGCCGAGATCCGCAAAACATTGCGCCCTGGATGGCAAAAGGCCTTGGCCGATCCTGCCCGCACGCATGCGCATTATTCCCGATGGGTGGGGTTTTTGGATGCCGCCGGGGTCACGCGTGTTCCGCCCATCGGGCAGATTTTTTCGGGCCGGGCCATGACCATCAACGGCGTTCATGCGCATTGCGGCGAACGGTTGAAATTCTTTGCCGAGACCGGCGCGATCTCGCGATTGTGCCACGATTGCTACAAGGTTCAGATCCTGCCGGGGTCGGTTGCGGCCCTGTTCCAGACCTATTTCCTGTTGCTGTCGCTGGACCTGCCGGACGACAACGCGCGCAAGTGTATGATCGAACTGCGTGACGGGATCAAATACCCATACAAGGCCTATATCTATTGCCAATCCATCCCCGAGGCGCGCGCCTGTCTCAAAGCCTTTCGACAGGCCCAGAGCAAGGCGAATGTCACGGGCGTGACCTCGAAAATCTCGCACGGGTGTTCGGAATACGGGGCGAAATACCCCGATTTCAAATTCTCGGATGCTGACGAGGTGGCCGCGTTTCAAACGCCGCCGGATTGGGCGGATATTGAAAAGCGGTACTTTTCCAAACTGGACCTGCCGACCCCGGCGCGCACCACAAATACAAGGCCCGACATCAGCCTGCGCGATGTCTGCGCCTTTCGCACCTGGGTGGAATATGGGCAGATCATCGGCGACCCAAGCAGCACCGGCTTTGCGGGCGCAGCCCCGGAATTGCCCCGGGCCTTTGTCACACGGGTTCGGGCCCAGGCGCGCATCCGCAACCGCGAAATGGCAGAGCTTGCCCCGCGGGGCTAAGGCCCAGTGCAACGCAAATCCTTGACTTGCAAACGATTATGCGCGTTCTCTGAACGTAAGATCAGTCAAATTCACAGCGGGGCGTCGCGTGCCCTGCGCGCGCTGGATGGCTGGGGTCTGGCGGTTGTCGCCGCAGGGATGGTGTTTGGTCAAAGGTGACGGTGTTCATACTTCCCCGCCCGGTTTTGGGGTTATTCAGGCCCTTAGAACTGCCATTGGCGCTGTCGAAAAGGATGCTGTTATGCCCAGAGACCGGTTTCACGCCCTGCCGCGATTGCATCGGATATGATTGTCGAGCTTTATGTTGCGGCTTGCGCGCTGGCTTTGGCTGGGCTGTTGTGGTGGCGCAAGGGATTCCTGCTGACATATCTTGGTCTTGGCGGGTTGTTCTGCGCCGGGGTTGCGTGGCTGGGCGTTGATGCCACCGGCATTGGCCTGATGGCCCTGTCGTTTCTGATGGCGCTGGTCGGTCCGGCCATTCGGTTGATGTGGATCGATTTGCGTGACATTGCGCGCAAACTGGGCCGCGGTCACCTGTTCCGGCTTGCGGCGCGCAGCTTGCTGCTTTGGTTGCCGATCGGGCTTCTTGCGCTTGGGTCTGTCCTGTTGATCCAGTGGCGCAATGAAAAGGTGGTAACCGAGGTCTATGACCTGCCCGAAGTTCCCTGGTCGGCCTGGAACGGCGCGTGCCAGAAAATCCTGTGCAAGGGCGACGGGCCTGATTTGCGCCGTGACATGCACGCCTCAGTGGACCGTATCGGTGCGGCGCTGCAATCGCAGGTCGAAAGGCGGCTGGATGCCCGATTGTCCAGCATCGACATGCAGTCGGACAATCTGCGTAACGAACTGACACGGACGCTGTTCCACCATGACGAGGGGATGTTGCCGGACACGTTTACAAAATTCTCGGGTATCCAGGTTCCGGGCTGCAATTGGTTGCTTGCCGTGGTCTGGCCGCCCGAGGTCAAGGATTGCCTGCAGCGTTCGATCCTTAAACCGATCGCCGATACCTATGCCTCGGCCCGATCAGAGTTGCAGACCGAGGTGAACACCGCGCTGAATGCCGGGCAGGGCAAGATCGAAGGCGGAACCGATGCGGTCCGCACGCTGATCCTTGGCGGGTTGAACGAAAGGGTTCAGACCGCGACCAGCCGCATCAACCAGGGGATTGATGCGCTTTTCCTTGCTGGTCTGGTCCTGTCGATCCTGTCGTGGATTTCGCTGTCGATGGTCACGCTGAAAAGCTATCTGACGATCCTGGCGCGCCATGTCTTTGATACCAAGTCCGGTGGCATGTTCCTGACTGTGGGCGCACCGCAACAGGGTGACGCCGCGCTTGCCGGGCAGGACATTACCCGGACCGACGGGGCCAACGGGTACAAGATCCCGCTTGGCGACCAGCTGTGGTATGGCAGCTTTGGCCATATCGTACGCCCCATCGAGTTCGGGCGCCCCACTTATCCCAGGCTGGGCCAGTTGCTGTTTCAGCGCCTTTTTGCCGCCAAGATGCGCATGCAGCGGTTCGATCCCCAAAGCTTTGACACGATTGGCGGCCAGGCCGATTTTTCCTTTCGGTTTGTCCGTGTTGACCTGCCCGAGGGGCGGAAACTGTATTTCAATGTCAAAAACCTGGCGGCCTTTTCGCAGGGCGTGCGGTTTCGAAGCGTCTTTAGCCTGAAACTGGCCGCGATCCTTCAGTACCGGCTGTTCTTTTCGGTGGTCGAGGGGCCGGGTTCGGTGATTTTGCGTGTGGACGGCGGCACCATGCGCCTTATGCCCCCGGACGAGGCCGAGGGTGCCGACCCGATGGACCTGGCGGCCTTTGACTGGGGCGGGCAATTTGCCGTGCGGGCGCAGCATGATTTCCTGAGCGTTTACAGCGAAGGCTATACAATCGTGCCCGAGGACAGGACATTTGTCATCCGTCACGCACCGCAGCGGTTGGTACGCAGGGGCGGAAAGCTATTGCGCAAAACGCTGTTCTTCCTTCTTCCGATCTAGCCTGTGCCTTTGCCGGTCTGGTACCTCGCGTCACCTAAGATCCGGTCAAAATGCCCAAAGGCGCCAGCGTCCGAAAGGTTCCGATGTCCCGGCAGGGCATCGCGCCCAAAGGGGTCGCGGCAAAAGGCTTGGACGGGGGCACCGTTGGAAGCCCCATCATTTGTGACAGTTTTTTGACCAAAACCCGAGTCTGTGATGAAAGTTTAAGCAGACTTTCCCAATTCTCTGGCGGGGTTTGGCATGCAAATTGCCAAGCTTGCCGCGATGCAGCGACCGTATCGATGCCCGCGACGGATTTGCCCCGGGGGTGTGTGACGGCTGTGCGAATTGGACCTCGGACAGGTTCGACACACAAAACGCAACAACGGTTGCGGGGAACAGGACGAAGAAGAGCACGCTTCTGCGCGAGCCCTCTCTTGTTGCCCCGCCAGGAGGTAAACATGACATTTCTGAAATCCACGCTCGCCGGATCGGCGCTTTTTGCCGCTATGGCAACCGCGGCGCTGTCGGCGGAAGACACCATCAAGGTCGGCGTATTGCATTCGCTGTCGGGTACGATGGCGATCTCGGAAACCACGCTGAAAGACACGATGCTGATGCTGATCGACCAGCAAAACGCCAAGGGCGGCTTGCTGGGCAAGCAGCTCGAGGCGGTTGTGGTCGACCCGGCCTCGGACTGGCCCCTGTTTGCTGAAAAAGCGCGCGAGCTGCTGACGGTGCATGACGTTGACGTCATCTTTGGCAACTGGACCTCGGTCAGCCGTAAATCGGTTCTGCCCGTGATCGAAGAGCTGAACGGCCTGCTGTTCTATCCGGTTCAGTACGAGGGCGAGGAAAGCTCGAAAAACGTATTCTACACCGGTGCCGCGCCGAACCAGCAGGCGATCCCTGCGACCGATTATTTCCTGGACGAACTGGGGGTCGAGAAATTTGCGCTGTTGGGCACCGACTATGTCTATCCGCGTACCACCAACAACATCCTTGAAAGCTATCTGAAGGGCAAAGGCATCGCGGACGAGGATATCTTTGTCAATTACACGCCTTTCGGTCATTCGGACTGGTCCAAGATCGTGGCGGATGTGGTCGCGCTGGGCGCGGATGGTAAAAAGGTTGGCGTGATCTCGACCATCAACGGTGACGCCAACATTGGTTTCTACAAGGAACTGGCGGCTGCGGGTGTTTCGGCGGATGACATTCCGGTCGTGGCCTTCTCGGTCGGCGAAGAAGAGCTGTCGGGCCTGGATACCGCCAACCTGGTCGGGCACCTGGCGGCGTGGAACTATTTCCAGTCGGCCGACACGGACGTGAACGCCGAATTCGTTGAGACATGGAAAGCCACCATGGGCGAGGACCGCGTAACCAACGACCCGATGGAGGCGCATTACATCGGCTTCAACATGTGGGTGAACGCCGCGACCGAAGCCGGTTCGACCGAGGTCGACGCCGTGCGCGCCGCGATGTACGGGCAGGAATTCCCGAACCTGACCGGCGGAACCGCCGTGATGCTGCCGAACCACCACCTGGCCAAGCCGGTGCTGATCGGTGAGATCCAGGAAGACGGTCAGTTCGATATCATCAGCGAAACCGATGTTGTGCCGGGCGACGCCTGGACCGATTTCCTGCCGGAATCAGCGGTTCTGAAATCGGATTGGAAAGATCTGGGTTGCGGTATGTACAACACCGAAACCGAGACCTGCGTTCAGACCCTGTCGAACTACTAAACCCCTCGCAAGGCGGGTGTAACCGCTCGCCTTGCCCAAGACATTCGGGTTTCACCACATGTTACGACTATTCCTTGCGAGCCTCGCAATCCTGTGCGCTTGCCTGACCGCCAACGCGCAAGAGACCGGCCTGCAGCCGATCCTGCAGGCCCATCAGGACATCATCGCCAAAAGCTCTCGCAAGACGATTGGACCGGCGATTGATGCAATTGCGGCCAGCGAATTGCCGCAGGCGCAGGTGATGCTTGAGACATGGGCCGCCAAGGACATGTGGATGCGCAAGTCCGATGGTCTGTTCTTTGCAGGCAAAAAATCCGAGGGGCGTTCCTATGAGCTGATCGATTTCGACACCGGAGAAGTCGTTGGCACGTTTGAGAAATCCGACCTGAAGCAGTTGAAACCCAACAGCGGCATTCGCGCGATGATCGGCACGGCGTTGGTCACGTTTCAGTTGACCGACCCTGACCGCAACAAGCGGCTGGCTGCCCTGCAATCGATTCAGCGCGATCCCGAGGCGGCCTTGTTGGCCCCCCTGCGCGCCGCGATCGACGGGGAACCCGACGCCGCCTTGAAGGCGCAGAAACAGCGGCTGGAACGGCTGTTGAGCATTGGGTTCGACGAAGACACAACTGCCCGCGTGGCCGCGATCACCGATATGTCCGGCGACCTGGGCGTGGATGTCCGTGCGGCGCTGAACCCGCTGGTTGTGACGACGCGCCAGGTCGCGGTCGAATTGCCGGGCAATGCGAACATTGCCGCGATCCTGAAGCCTGGATCAGAGGCCCTGACGCGCGACGCGGCCTATGATCTGTTGGTCGCCAACGACCTGGCAACGCCGCGAGTGTCGGCCGACGATATTCGTGCAGCATTGGCCGCCAATATCGAAGGCGGGCGTGTAGGTGACATTCCGGTGGCGCAGCTGGATTCGGATGCCAAGCGCGTGCAAGCCTATTCCGTGCTGGCCGAGGCCGGTACAGTGCCGGCTTTCATCACCCCGGCGGATGTTGACGCAGCGCTTGGCGCGCATGTCTTTTTTGACGTCTATTCCGAACCCTCGGCAGAGGTGACCGCCGCCGCCGAGAAGGCGCTTGAACGGATCGAGTTGAAAGTCGGTCTGAACCAGACGCTTGACCTGTCGCTGGATGCGATATCGCTGGCGTCGATCTATTTCCTGGCTGCCATTGGCCTTGCCATTACATTCGGCGTCATGGGCGTGATCAACATGGCCCATGGCGAGTTCATCATGATGGGCGCCTATACCGGCTATGTGGTGCAACAGTTCATCCCCGACCATACGCTGTCGATCATCGTCGCCATACCGATGGCCTTTGCCGTCACCTTCGCCATGGGCGTCGCGATGGAGCGGCTGGTGATCCGCTGGCTCTATGCCCGCCCGTTGGAAACACTTCTGGCGACGTTTGGCATCTCGATTGCCCTGCAGCAGTTGGCCAAGAATATCTTCGGCACGCAGGCGCGACCGCTGACCGCGCCCGGCTGGCTGGACGGGGCATGGGTGCTGAACGATGTGGTTTCGATCAGCTATATCCGCATCGCGATCTTCGTCTTGGCGATGATCTTTCTGGGGCTGTTCCTGTATATCATGAAACGCACGCGCCTGGGGCTTGAGATGCGCGCGGTGACGCAGAACCCGCGCATGGCCGGGTCGATGGGGATCAATCCGGGGCGGGTGAACATGCTGACCTTTGGGCTGGGTTCCGGGATTGCCGGAATTGCCGGGGTTGCGATTGGTCTGTTCGCCAAGGTCACATCGGACCTGGGCAGCGATTACATCGTTCAAAGCTTCATGACCGTTGTGGTCGGCGGGGTCGGCAATATCTGGGGCGCGCTGGCGGGCGCGGGCATGATCGGCGGCCTGCAAAAGGGGATCGAATGGATGAACCCTTCAAACACCCTTGCGGCGCAGACCTATATGATTGTCTTCATCATCATCTTCATCCAGTTCCGGCCGAGGGGCATTATCGCCCTCAAGGGCCGCGCGGCGGGGGACTGAGCCATGGAACGCAGCTTTATCGCCAAGAACCCGTCCGTCCTGGTCTTTCTGGCCATCCTGTCGCTGTTCACCATCGCCGTCACCGTCCTGTCCGAAGGGTTCGGGATCGGCGTGATCTCGACCAGTTTCGTCAAGACGCTGGGCAAGACCCTGTGCCTGTGCCTGATCGCCGTTGCGATGGACCTTGTCTGGGGCTTTACCGGTATCCTGTCGCTGGGCCATTTCGCCTTTTTCGGGCTGGGCGGGTACATGATCGGCATGTGGCTGATGTATGAACGCACGCGCCTGATCGTGGTCGAGTCGCTGTCGCGTACCGACATACCGCCAACACCGTCCGAGGTCGTCGATGCCATTGGCGCGCAGATCTTCGGGGTTGTCGGTTCATCGGATTTCCCGCTGATCTGGGCCTTTGCCGACAGTTTGGTTCTGCAACTTGTCCTGGTGGTTCTGGTGCCGGGCCTGCTGGCCCTTGTCTTTGGCTGGCTGGCCTTTCGCAGCCGCGTGACGGGTGTGTACCTGTCGATCCTGACCCAGGCGATGACGCTGGCGCTGGCGCTGTACCTGTTCCAGAATGACAGCGGCCTGCGCGGGAACAATGGCCTGTCGGGCCTGCAGAACCTTCCTGGCGTTACCGCCTCGCAGGACGTGGTGTCGATCTGGTTCCTCTGGGCCTCGGCGCTGGCGCTGGGGCTGGGGTACCTCCTGGCGGCGTGGATCGTGTCGGGCAAGTTCGGCCTGGTGATCCGCGGTATCCGAGACAACGAGGCGCGGGTGCGGTTCCTGGGCTATTCCGTCGAAGTCTATAAACTGGCCGTGTTTACCCTGACCGCCTGCATCGCAGCGATTGCAGGGGCGCTTTATTATCCGCAGGCCGGTATCATCAACCCCGAGGAAATAGCCCCCATCGCCTCGATCTACCTGGCCGTCTGGGTGGCCATCGGCGGGCGCGGGCGGTTGTATGGCGCGGTCATCGGTGCGGCGGTGGTCAGCCTGCTGAGCACATGGTTCACCGGGGGCCAGGCGCCCGATATTTCGCTTGGGTTCTATACGATCAAATGGGTCGATTGGTGGCAGGTCCTGCTGGGCGTGTCTTTCGTTCTGGTCACATTGTTTGCACCGCAGGGGATCGGGGGCCTGTTTGACCTGTGGGCCAACCGTCGTCACCCGGACCGGCATGGTACGAACCTTGGCCCCGATGACAGCTCTCTGCGTGAGAAGGAGGCCCTTGAATGAGCACATTGCTTGAGGTCAGCGGCGTATCGGTCACCTTTGACGGGTTTCGCGCAATCAACAACCTGTCGTTCCAGATCGGCAATGCCGAACTGCGCGCGGTGATCGGGCCGAACGGGGCGGGCAAGACGACCTTCATGGATATCGTCACCGGCAAGACCCGGCCCGATGAGGGCCGCGTGATCTGGGGTGAAAAGTCCGTGTCGCTGCTGCAGATGAGCGAGGCCCGGATCGCGCAGGCCGGGATCGGCCGCAAGTTTCAAAAGCCCACCGTGTTCGAGGACCAGACCGTTCAGGAAAACCTGTTGATGGCGCTCAAGAACAAACGGGGTTGGCTGGGTGTCCTGTTCTATCGGCCTTCGGGGCCCGATTTGGACAAAGTCGAAGAGCTGGCCACCGAGATCGGGTTGAAGGACGAATTGACCCGCAAGTCGGGCGAGCTGAGTCACGGGCAGAAACAATGGCTGGAAATCGGTATGCTGCTGGCGCAGGAACCGCGCCTGCTGTTGGTCGATGAACCGGCTGCCGGCATGACGCCACAGGAACGCGAACATACCACCGACCTGCTTGTGCAGGCATCCAAGACCCGCGCCGTGGTCGTGGTCGAACACGACATGGAGTTCGTGCGCCGCCTGAATTGCAAGGTCACGGTCCTGCACGAAGGGTCGGTTCTGGCCGAAGGCAGCCTGGACCATGTCACATCAAATCAGGACGTCATCGACGTCTATCTGGGGCGCTAGGCGATGTTGAAACTGACGGATCTGACGCTGCATTACGGGCATTCGCAAATCCTTTACGGTATCTCTATGGAGGCCGCGCTGGGCGAGGTGACCTGCGTGATGGGCACGAACGGGGTTGGCAAGACCAGCCTGATCAAGGCCATTTCCGGCACGCATCCGCGATCGGGGGGCGATCTGAGCCTGGGCGGCGAAAGCCTCGGTATCCTGCCCGCCCATCGCATGGCGTGGAAAGGGGTTGGCTATGTCCCGCAGGGGCGCGAGATATTCCCGCTGTTGACGGTGCGCGAAAACCTTGAAACCGGCTTTGCCTGCCTGCCGGCCAGCGACCATTTCATCCCGGATGAAATCTTTGATCTTTTCCCGGTGCTCAAGCAGATGCAGAACCGGCGCGGGGGCGATCTGTCCGGCGGTCAGCAACAGCAGCTGGCTATAGCCAGGGCGCTGATTGCCAAGCCACGCCTTTTGTTGCTGGACGAACCAACCGAAGGGATTCAGCCCAACATCATCGCGCAGATTGGCGAGGTCATTCGCCACCTCAGGTCAAAGGGCGAAATGGCGATCGTTCTGGTCGAACAGTATTTCGATTTCGCCTATGATCTGGCCGACAGGTTCGTCGTCCTCAGGCGCGGCGAGATCATGATCGAAGGAACCAAACAGGATGTTTCCCGCGACGAGGTTCTGCAGGGCGTGACCGTCTGATCCCGCGCCGTCTGACCCGCGGCCGCTTGCAGAACGGGGCGCGCAGGCGGGCAGGGGCATGCCCACCCTGTCCGGACCCTGCATAAAGGCCCCGGACCGGTTCGGATTGCATTGCCGGATGACGCCCGCTATCCGTCAGGCACAAGCGAGGAGGACGCCGTGACAAATTACGCCTTCGACCCGCCCAAGCCCGTCGCCTTGCCAATCGCGGGCACCGACGTGGAGTTTCCGGTGCGCCGTGTCTATTGCATCGGTCGCAACTATGCGGCCCATGCGGTTGAAATGGGCCATGACCCGGATCGCGAGCCCCCCTTTTTCTTTCAGAAGAACCCCGACAATCTGGATGCCAGCGGGTCTTTCCCCTATCCGGCGCAGTCATCGGATGTCCATCATGAGGTCGAGTTGGCTGTTACGCTCGGATCTGGCGGCACCAATATTCCGGTTTCAGATGCGCTGAACCATGTCTTTGGTTACGCGGTTTCGCTGGACATGACGCGGCGCGACCTGCAGGCGGCGCAAAAGAAAATGGGCCGTCCGTGGGAGATCGGAAAAGCCTTTGAGCGGTCCGCCCCAATTGGTCCGATCCATACTGCCACCAGCGTTGGGCATTTGTCCGCGGGCCTGATCGAACTGACGGTCAACGGCGAAACCCGCCAGCGGGGCGATCTGAACCAGATGATCTGGAAACTGCCCGAGATGATCTCGTACCTGTCAGAATATTTCGACCTTGCGCCCGGCGACGTGATCCTGTCGGGAACCCCGTCCGGCGTTGGCCCCGTTCGCAAGGGCGACCAGATGACCGCCCGCATCGCGGGTCTGGCTGAACTGACGGTAAATGTGATCTGACCACGCCAGCCCATGGACCGGCCAGAAAGGTCACGCAGTCGGACGACGCGCCTAATTCTCAGCCAGGCTGAAAGGTCTTGGGTATAACTATCGGGGGATTTGGTGCCCAGGAGAGGCAACAACACATTGTTTTGCATTGTATTTTTCTGATCTTTCCTGATCCTATCCCCCTAAAAATATGGCTGTGCTTGTCTTGCGCTGGCTTGTTGTGTCCGTCCGCATCCACTACATTAAGGTGGATACTTAGGGGGATACGTAATGCGCGCTCAGAACAGGCTTTCGGCTCAATTCGTTAAGACAGCGCCCGTGGGAAAGCACTGTGATGGCGCTGGGCTTTGGCTGGTGAAGCGCGAGGATGGCGGGGCGCAGTGGGTGCAACGTGTGACCGTTTACGGCAGGCGCAAGGAAATGGGCCTGGGTGGTTTTCCAACCGTGTCTTTGGCCGAAGCCCGCAAACAGGGCGAACGCTGGCGAAAAGTCGCGGCTGCGGGGCGCAACCCGATCAAGGAACGCGAAGCCGAAGCACGCGTAGCACGGCGCGAAGATATATCGCTAGCCATTATTACTGCGGACGCCTTCGAAACCCGCAAGGCGGAACTGAAAGGCGATGGCACAGCGGGGCGGTGGTTGTCGCCTCTTAACCTTCACGTTTTGCCGAAGCTGGGCAAAGTCCCCGTGACCGAAGTTGACCAGCGCGACATTCGCGACACACTGGCCCCTATCTGGCACACAAAGGCCGACACGGCGCGTAAAGCCTTGAATCGCCTTTCAATCGTGATGAAGCACGCGGCAGCGCTGGGCTTAGATGTAGATTTGCAGGCGACCGTAAAGGCAAAGGCGTTGCTTGGGAAAACCCGGCATGTACCGAAGAACATCCCGGCGATGGATTGGCGCGATGTGCCTGACTTCTATGCAAGCCTCGAAGAACCGACGCTTACCCATCTGGCCATGCGCCTTCTAATACTGACCGGCGTGCGCTCCGGGCCGCTACGCAACATCCGCATAGACCAAATCGAAGGCGATGTGTGGACCGTGCCAGCAGAAGCGATGAAGGGCCGCAAAGGCGCGACCAGTGATTTTCGCGTGCCCCTATCGGAAGAAGCCCAGCGCGTGATTGACCTTGCACGCCCGCACGCCCGAAACGGCTACCTGTTCCCCAACAGCCGCAAAGGCGTGATTAGCGACATGACGCTTTCGCGTCATATGGAACGGCGCGGGTTAGAAGCGCGCCCACATGGGTTCCGCACGAGCCTGCGAACATGGTTGGCCGAAGCGACTGACGCCCCGCACGAAGTCGCAGAAGCGATGTTGGCGCATGTGGTGGATGGTGGTGTAGTGCGCGCCTATCGCCGCACAGACTACCTCGAACAGCGCGCCAAGTTGGCTGACCGCTGGGCTGACCATGTGACTGGTGGCGCTGGGCAAGTTGTTAAGCTGGCAGGGGCGCTGTGATGGAATCCGAGTTTGATGTAGATTGCCTACCTGCAGGCCTCATTGAGGCCATCGAGCGACATTTTCCCGATACCTCAATCTCGTATCAGCCGACTTTTGGAATCTCTAAGCCAAGTGAACTCATCGCGGTTCAGCTATATGATGCATATCATAATCCTCTTTTGGCGTTTGGGCTTGGGCCAAACGAAGGAGATTGGGCGCGGGTTCAGAAAGCAGCGACTGAATTACAACGGGCGATAAAGGCTCTTGGGCAGGATGGGATACGCGAACTCAGTTGGGCGGCTCCTCTATGGTGGGACCGCGACAAGCCTCTTTCCTATGAGGCTTATCTGTTGGCTGCTCTAGCGAAGGACGCAGCATCGGAAATGAGGGTCAAGCGTAAGGCTGGAGTCAAGGCAAGTAAGAAACGCGATTGGCGTTCGGCAGCGCTTGCAAAAACTGCGCGAAAAATATGGGCAGAACAAAAGTGGCAATCGAACTCCGAACACTATGGCCCTGTCGTTCCAAACGAGTTGTCCATCCTGGCTCTTCCCGAAAACGAACGGCGCGCCGAAAAAAAGCGTTTTTTGGAGTATGAAACTCATCTTGAAGAATTTGCACCTAAGACGGAGAAGCACGACGCTCCCGGGCCATTTGGCCGACTCTTAAGCGACATTCTATGTGTGTTCGGCTGCAGCGGTTCAGCTGCATCTGCCCTTCGATCCATGGTCCAAGCGCAGGACGCCATAGGCGGCGTTAGCAGAAACGCAAAAAAAATTTAACTTCCTGCTGACGCGCATACGCACTCATCGGGGCACCTTCCAACCATCCTGAATGACTAAGGATGAGAAGAAGGAAGCATCGATATGCAAACATATCTGACTTTGACTGAGTTGCGCGCCAAGTTGGGCAACCGCTCGCGCAGCGCGATTTACACCGACCTCGCGACAGGACGCCTGCCCCAACCCATCAAGCTGGGCGGCCGTATCTATTGGGCCGAGGACGAGGTTGACGCCCATCTGCGCAACCTTCGTGGGGAGGCGGCGTAACCATGGCTAAAACGAGAACCCCCGGCGCGCTGGCGGGCGCGGCCGGGGCAGAAAAGCATTTCCAGGCGGATGCGGAATGCCTTTCTACAATACCACAACCCATAGCCAAGCGCCACATTTCCGGGACGCCTTATCCTGTCACTCCCCGATTTGGTGAGCCGTTTAGAATTGTTGTCGGGGGCCGAGACCGCTGGGCGCTCGAAGAACTACGTAAGGCCAGTGTGAAAGGCTGCACGCCTATCAAAAACCCTGCGCCGAGGTGGAGCGGGTATGTGTTCAACCTTCGCGAACTCGGAGTGGAAATCGAAACCATCACCGAACCGCATGAAGGCGACTTTCCGGGGCATCACGGGCGCTATGTGCTGCGCTCTTGCGTTACCCCAGAGTGGAAAAGGGGCGCACAATGACCCGTTTGCAGATCCTCTACCTGCGTCGCCTTCACGGTCTAACCCAAGCGCAGGCGCACGCTCTGGCGGTTTTGATTTGGGGGGCGAGCGAATGAGTGATGCACGCGACCTGACAACTGTGCTGGGCGGCAAATGGTATCGGAGATATGGGGCGGCATCTTGCCCCGTATGCCAGCCGGAGCGGAACAAAATACAGAACGCATTAACATTGGCCGATGGCCGCAATGGTCGGCTGTTGCTGGATTGCAAGAAAAGCGGCTGCGCCTTTCTCGACATTCTGGCGGCGGCTGGCGTCCGCTCAAGCGATTACACGCCCCCAGACGCGGCAACGCTGGCCCAGCGCGACGCTGAGCAGAAGGCCGAAGCGGCAAAACGGGCGGCGCAAGCAAAACAGGTCTGGACCGAAGCGCAGCCCATCTCGGACACGCTGGCGGAAACCTATCTGCGCGGACGCGGCATCACCTGCGACTTGGGCCAGGTTTTGCGCTTTCACGGGCAATGTTGGCATGGACCGACCGCTAAACGCTATCCTGCGTTGGTGGCAGCTGTGCAGGGCGCAAGCCTGCCTGCGGTACATCGCACCTACCTGCGCGTCGACGGTTCTGGCAAAGCAGACATTGACCCCGCCAAGTTAATGCTGGGGACCGTCGCTGGCGGCGCTGTAAGGCTCACTGAAGGGCCGGGGCCGCTAGTGGTGGCAGAAGGCATTGAAACCGCCCTAAGCCTTGCGTCTGGCCTTCTGCGCACGCCTGCGACCGTTTGGGCCGCGCTGTCTACATCCGGCATCCGAGGGCTGCGCCTTCCTGCCCATCCGGGGCGGGTAACGATTGCCCCCGATGGCGACAGAGCGGGCCGTGAAGCTGCAAACGCATTGGCCGCGCGGGCACATGGGTTGGGCTGGCAAGTATCGCTGTTGCCCGCCCCCGATGGTCGCGACTGGAACGACATTCTTACCATGAAAGGGGAAGCCGCATGACAGCCCCCCAGCCAATCCCCTTCACGCCCGAAGAACCGCAACCGCTGGTGCGCGAGATTGCTCCAGGCACAGCCTATCCCGTTAACGCGCTGGGGCCGCTGCGCGCGGCCGTAGAGGCGGTGCAAGGCATCACGCAAGCCCCTATCGCCATCCCGGCACAATCGGCGCTGTCGGTCGCCTCACTGGCGGTGCAAGGCTTTGCGGATGTGGAAACACTGGGCGGGCCGCGTGCGCTTTCGCTCTACGCGTTGACCATCGCCCGAAGCGGCGAACGGAAATCAGCCTGCGACGCCCCGCTGATGGCAGCGCTGCGCGACCATGAAAGAGAACAGGCAACCGTCCAGCGCGAAGCATTGGAAAGCTGGCGGAATGCACAAGCGCTCTGGAAGGGGGAACGCGACCGCATCCTCTTGGACGCCAAGAAAGGCAAAGGTGAAAAGCGCACGGCGGCACAAGCCGACCTCGAAGCCCTGGGGCCGGAGCCCGACGCCCCGCCATCGGCTGACCGGACCGTGACTGAGCCGACTTTCGAAGGGCTGACTAAGCTTTTTGCGACGGGCCAGCCCAGCCTTGGCCTTTTCTCGGATGAAGGCGGGCAATTCCTTGGCGGGCACGCCATGAACTCAGACAACCGGCAAAAGACGTTGGCCGCGTTGAATGACCTTTGGCAAGGCAACCCGATACGGCGCACGCGCTCGGGTGATGGTCATGCGACGCTCTACGGTCGGCGGCTGGCGGTGCACCTTATGGTGCAGCCGACCGTGGCACAGGGCTTCATGGCTGACCCGTTGGCGGCGGATACGGGCTTTCTGCCCCGCTTCCTGATGTGTGAACCGCCCAGCGCTATTGGAACCAGGATGCAAGCCAACGCGCGGCGCGATGACATGGCGGTTGGGGCATTCGAGGCACGGCTGAGCGCTATTCTTGAAGCGCCCATGCCGATAGACCCGGATACCCGCGAACTGAAGCCGCGCATTCTTGGCCTTGCCCCCGACGCTCGCACATTGCTGGCAGGTTTTGCCGACGCGACCGAAGCCGCGCAGGCAGATGGCAGAGACTTGGCGCACATCACCGGAACGGCATCGAAAGCGGCAGAACAGGCGGCACGCATTGCGGGCGTGTTGACCCTGTGGCGCGACCTCGAAGCCTCGCATGTGCTTGCCAGCGACATGGCTGATGCCATCACATTGGCGCAATTCTATCTGTCTGAGGCTTCACGGCTCGCAAGCGCTGCAACGGTATCGGCGGAAATCGATAAGGCCGAAGCCTTGCGCCGCTGGCTTCTGAAAAGCTGGCCGCATCCTGAAATCATGGTGCGCGATGTGGTGCGGCTGGGGCCGAACGCGCTTCGCGAAAGCCCAAAGGCGCGGGCCGCGCTGGGCATCTTAGAAAAGCATGGGTGGCTGGTGCGACTGGACGGGGGCACTGTTGTGCGTGGGGCAGCGCGGGCCGAAGTTTGGCGTACAGTGCGGGTTTGTGGCGATGTGGTTTGACGCACAATCCGAACTCGCAAAGCTGGGCGGGGAGCGTGAAAAGAACCTCAGCCCCGCTGCGACAACCGCGACTTCTGCGACACTAGCCTCGTGTGTCGCAGAAGTCGCTAGTGTCGCAAGGCCCAGCGGGCCAGAAACCGAACAACATGGCGAAACAGTCGGGGGCCGCGTGAGGACTTGGACGGGCCGCGTCGTCACGCAGGATGAATGGCGCAGGCTGACAAAGTGGCAACGGCATGGGCCGGATGGACGGCACTGGTGCGGCATTACCTTGACTTGGACACAACGGAAAGGCGACTGACATGGCAAAATCACTCGAACCGAAATCTGCCCACAACCCGGAACTAGCGCAGCGCAAAGCGCTGTCGTTCACAGTCCATGAAGATGACAACAACGCGCTAAAAATCGAAGTTGACGGCGACTATTCCCGTCTGTCGAACAAGGCGGTTGCTTTGGGTTTGATCGGCCAGATTGCAAGCCTTGGCTCACATGGCAAACGAGTGGATGAAAGCGCGTCCAACTTCACGCTTGGTTTTGTAGATGCGATGGAGCCAGGGGACGCAGCGGAAGCTTTGTTGCTAACCCAGATGGCGGCAACGCATCAGGCGACAATGATGCTGGCGCGGCGGTTGAACCATGTGCAAAACCTCGCGCAACAGGACGCCGCCGAACGTGCGCTGAACAAGCTGGCGCGAAGCTATGCAACTCAGATGGATACGCTCAAGCGCTACCGCTCGAAGGGCCAGCAAACTGTGCGTGTTGAGCGTGTCACTGTGGAAGATGGCGGGCAGGCGGTTGTCGGGGCTGTCGCAACGGGGGGGCGGGGCCGTGAAGAAAAGTGACGCTTACCCCATGCAAAGTGCCCATACCGCGCCCAGATGCACCGCGAGGTCTAAACGAACGGGCGAACCATGCCGTGCACCTGCCGTTCGAAGTTGGAATGTCTGCCGGATGCATGGTGCAGGCGGCGGGGCCAAACCCGGTAAAGAGCATCCGAACTGGAAAGAGGGCGCGCGCAGCGTTGAAACCACAAAACTACGAAAAAAGGTAAACGCGCTTTGCCGTGAAGCCCGAAACACAGCAGATAACATGTGAAGACGCAGCGTGTCACATGCCTGTTAGTTTTCTTGCAGTGGCTTTGCCTATCCCTTCAATTTTTGTCAGTTCTTCAATGGATGCCTTTGCCACGTCTTGCTTCGAAAGATAGCCAGCCTCTAGCAATCGCTCTGCACTTCTCCTACCGCAACCCGGCAATGATATCAGTTCAAAAACAATAAAGCGCTTACCCAAATCTCCACCCAAACTTACAGAAATTTCCGGGTTATCTAGTTCAAGGCGTTGAAGTTTTTTTAAAATTAAAGTTCTAGGCTCATCTGCCTCTACTATTTCGCGGTATCTAATTAAGAACGGAAGAAGTTCGCCACCGTCTTTAGGAACCGGGCCTATTGGACTCCACTGCGAACTATCTCTCATTAGCAGATCCAACTTACCTTCTAGCTTTGGCAACCAAATCCCAATGTGAGCAGGCACGTCGCTTGGTTCAGAGGCCGTTTCATTGTGCCGTAAGAGCCATTCAAGGGGGGTTGAGAGACTGAGCGTGATGGAAAGCTCCCAATGTGATATTAAGTCCGCGTTTTCGCGCGCATATTCACGCAGCGCTAAGTTCCGTTGCTCTGATGAAGGTGCATCTTTATTGGATTCAGCTTTTGAGCCGCGAGTTAACCGTCTTAGAAACCTCATCTTTTTTGAGCTTTCTTGATGCGCCGCCAAGATTTTACAGACAACACTATCCATTAGTTTGCAGACTCCAGCAAATAGTCTGTCCCTTTTCTGATTGATTCCCGTTCAAGGTAGGGCGCTAGGCTCTGGACCTATAAACGAGGCGAGGCTCCAACGGCAGCGTAAACCATATACCAGACGTTCGCCGAAATTGGGCGACCGACCGCTTTGCGGACGAAGCCGCCTTTTGCTTATGCGGCTATTGCTGGCGCAGAAGATGCTCGCAGGCGCAGCATGGTTCTCGCTGTGAAGCAGTATGTGTCGCCAGAGCGGTCACTGAAGGCCTGACACTCGCGAACCCAGGGCGAGGTGCCAGCCACGTCAGCGTAGCGAAAACAACTGCTCAGAAGCGTTGCTGGGCATCCAGAAAAGGAAAGCGGATCAGTCATTCGACCCGTCGAACTTCGGGCATTTCATATGCCTTGAATGCCTCCACATCAGGACGATAGGCGCGCACCAGGAAGCTCCAGCCATTTTCGGGCGTGGCGGCGTAGTTGGGCGCCAGGTCCCGACAGTCCTCCGCTCCAAAGGCAACGTCAAAAGAGCCGTCTTCGTTGGTCACGGCACCTTGGTTGGAACTGACGATATTGTCCTGGTCGGACATCAGATACTTCTCGGGACCGTAGAGGGTAATCGAGAAAAACGCCTCGACCGGCACCTTCGGGAAGGTCGCGGTGTAGCAGACGTCGCCCTTGGCATCCACCGGTCCGCCGGGGGCATACATGGCGTTTTCGTCGGCTGACAGGCCCCATGCGCCAGCGGTGACGTAGGTGAAAAACTCCCAGTCCTTCACGTCCGCCACCTGTTTTTGCATGGCACCGAAGAGATCGGGCAACTTGGAATACTCCACCAGCATCGCGGCGCGCACTTTTTCTAGAATCTCTCTGTCAAAACCGGGAAGATCCGCCTCTGGCGCTGCGCCGATGATCCTATATTGAGGTTGCAGTTCTTCCGTCACGAGCATGACATCTTCTTCCGTGCCATCGGTGCCAATCCGGATTCCGACGACGACAAAATCGGTTTCCATATCGTTTGCCGAGAACTCTCTCGTACCGCCTCCGTACAAATAGTAGGGAGTCATGTGGTCCTCGGTGATGATCTGCGCCGAGATGAAGCGATCACCAACATCGGGAAGCTCCAGGGTGAAACCATTGCGGGCGTTTACAACCCCAAGCGAATAGATCGTGTCATTGTTGGGCGAGACAACCCAGTGATCTTCCGCCTTGGTCAATGACGTAAAATGGAAGAATTCGTTGATGCCGGAGCGACCGAGAAAATCGGCCATGAAGGCGCGGCTCTCGGCGTTGATGTATTCGGCCGGGGACATTCCGTGCTCTCGCGGATCGGCTGCCCAGCCGGAGCTGTCGATGTCGGGAACTTCGGCGGCGACGGAGGTCGCGAAAGCCGTGCAAACAGCTGCTGTGAAAATCCTGTTCACTTTTTTTCCACCTTTGGTTGGTTGTCGGCGCCCGGTTCGGGAACGTAAGCGCGCGTGACGAAGTAGAAATCTTTACCTGTCGGAATTCCGTTTGTGCCGCCGCCATCGGGAGAGAGTGTAATGGTGTAGCTTCCATCCTCGTTCGCGTCAGCGCTGTATGAGGTACGATCATAGATGCCCGCATCGTTCGGAATAAGCAGCTTGTTGTCGACTCCGTAGAGTGTGACTGAGAAGTAGCCCTCATCTTTGACTATGCCCGCGGGAACGGTGACTTCATAGCTGGCATCGCCTTTCAACGGCTGCCCTTCGTCGTCGGTGAAGCTCAAGGCGTAACGAACGGTTTCCGAGGGAGTCCCGAGTTGACCCTGCATCACGCCCGCGGCCAGCGACAGTTCCCCGACATCGCCTGAGATTTTGCCAAATGCCTCGTCGGGGTTCACCACTTCGACCATCGCGGCGATCACATGTTCCGCGCGTTCGCGAATGTCATCGGAGAATTTCTGGACTGGTCTGTACATCTCGCCGTCACCACCTTCCATTGAGATTTCTCCGGAAAGCGCCATGACCTCGTCAAGGTTATCAACGACAACCATACGAGTCAGGACGAGTCCCTGATCCGTTTCGAGTTCGACTACGAAGAAGTCGCCGTCCGGCAAGTCGTACCCCGGACGGGTAAGGAGAATCGGTTTGTCGGGGTTCACGATGACGGCCGGAACATTATGCTTCATATCGAAAATGGAGATCGAGAAAAACCGGTCGTATTCCGGTGTCGTCATGATCGCGGGCCCGTCAGTCAGACTGAACCAGTTGTAGCCATAATTCACGGTGGCCTGCGGGGTGATAACCGTGTCGTCCTCGGGATCGACCAGACCGGTGAATACGAAAGTGCCCTTCTGATTATCCGCGAGCCAGTCCGTCATCATTTGGACCTGTTCCTGATGCGGGTATTCGCGAATGTAGTTTTCGACGGTGTCCTGGGCTACGGCGGTCGACCAGTTGGCTGCGCCCATGCCGAACGCAAACAGCGCCAGAAGTGATCTCTTGAGCTTCATGAATCCCTCCTCTGCAGCCTTTGACGAGGACCTAGCGCCGAAATTCTTTTTGCAGCAATCCATTTTGTGACAAAATGCATCCGTGGGATCGGAGCGTTTCCGGGAAATGGAGGAAAACAACTGAGCACGTCGATGATAACGGCGCGAACGCTCTCGGCGCTTCCTGGGATGGTCGCCGCACATTGTGGCGAGCGGCGGCTGGCTTATGTGTGCGAGGCGTCAGGTCTGCCGACCAGCTTGCCTCAAAACCTCCATCGCGAGTTCTATTTCCCGCAGCTTTCGCTACTGAAGTTCGTGGATGCCGCAGGTCGTGAATTGGGTGTCGCCCGCATTGGTCTGGAAGCAACTCACCAGATGACGGTACGGGACTATGGTATCTGGGGGGACTACATCCTTGCCGCCCCGACCTTAAGGGACTGTTTCAATCGCGCGATCAAGGTTTTTTTCACGCATTCGACCGGCGATACGTTCCAGCTTGTTCATGAAAGGGGGGGCATGCAGGTTCAATATCGAACGGCAGTCGCGGGCGCTCGTTCCTACGAGAACATTTCGCACATCGGGCTCGGCGTGATCGAGAGCGTCGTAAAACATTATACCGGTCAATCCTGGAGGCCAGGCCACGTTACTCTCGACTACAATGCAACGCGACATTTTGACCTCATCGAAGAAACGCTCGGCTCCCGGGTCAGTTTTGGCGGCAAACACGTCAGTTTCTTCCTGCCCGATCATGTTCTGGATTTACCTAATCCGGACAACCGATCAGAGGCTCGCGTGACGGCCCGCGAGGTCATACGCGCGCGCCGTGGCCACAGCCCAGTAACGCTCGCTGAGATTGTGAAAGAGGTGGTACGGATGTCTGTTCTGGAACAGATACCCAGTCTTGACAAGGTTGCGGCAGGGCTTGGCATGGGAGTGCGTACGCTTCAACGACGGCTGGACAATGAAGGTATGACCTTCAGGCAGATTGTCGATGAGGCCCTATTGGAATACTCGGTCGAACTTCTAAGTGAATCCGACATTCAGATTACCAAGATCGCAACAGCGCTCGGGTACTCCTCTCCAAGCCACTTTTCTCGCGCCTTTCGTCGCCAGACTGGCATTTCGCCAACGGTTTTTCGGAGAGCAGCCCTTCCTATAAGGCGATATTGAAACTGCGCTCTTCCCAAAAAGTTAAACGTGCGACAGGATGCCATTTTTTCAAATGCCGGATGTGCCCGCGACCGGCAAATTAGCCGCTCGATGCATGCTGCGGGCCGCACGAATGGCCGTTTTTTTTGCCGCGCGACGGCACGGCGGTTTTTGCATATGCAGCATTTTTCGCGCTGCAAGCGCACGCAGCCAAAACACGAACCCCCAGAAAGGGCTCAGTCCTGCCGACCGCTGCGGGAACCATGAAGGCCTGGTCTTAATTGGCGAACGGCAATAGCCGCACGCCAACTTGGTTCAGATGTCGATCCGTTCAGCAATGCTTAGCGCATCTTCCAGCTCAACGCCCAGATAACGCACTGTGCTATCGACCTTCGTATGGCCTAACAAAAGTTGCACGGCGCGGAGGTTCCCCGTCTTGCGGTAAATCTCCGCAGCTTTGGTCCGGCGCATCGAGTGTGTTCCGTATCCGCTGGGTTCCAGGCCAATCACTGTAACCCAATCACGAACAAGTCGACCATATTGACGTGTTGAGATATGCGGGCGGTCGTGGAAACGGCTCGGAAACATGAACCGACACCCAATCATCTTAGGAGATCGCACCCACACTATGACGGTATTTCTTGTGTTTTCAGTGAGTTCGAACTGAACGGGTTTCTTGGTTTTACTCTGGACTATTGAAACGCGTTCGCGAACGCGGTCATCTTTTACCAGATCTGCCACGGCGAGTTTGACCAGATCACAGCCGCGCAGTTTGCTATCAATCGCAACGTTAAATAGCGCAAGGTCACGAAGATAACCCGAAAGTTCAAGCCGCGCCCGGATGGCCCACACTTGTTTTGGAAGAAGGGGACGTTTTTGACCGATGATCCGGCCCTTGTTCCAGGCTTTGTGTTTTGGGGTAACTGCGGGAAGTTGGACTCTTGGCATAATATGCCCTCCAATCCTCCCTCCAAACCCAGACATCAGCACCGCGCTGACAAAGAGAGCATGGCATCAAGCTGAATGGCCGTTATCCGAAGCTGTTGGAACCCTGTTCCTCTGCCAGTGCATTCGTCCGCACAGAGCCCAATCTGGAAGTTGCTGCGCGTCGCTTGATCTGGTTGGATGCGCGGACAGCGGACGTAGACAGTGACGGCGTGGTTCGAATACGATGACTTCCTAAGAACTATGCCGCTGCGACGCAGCTTCTACAATCCGGCCCTTCGTTCGCCGTGCAGCTTGACCACCTGGCCTACGACGGCAGTGTGGACCTCGCTGGCGCAAAACCCCGCTTCGTTAAAAGGCTTCTCCGTGCTGCCGGCCAAGTTCGTGTTGATGTGCCGAAGGCACTTGCCCGGTTGCCTTTTTGAATGCGCGGCTAAAGTTGTTGGCCGTTTCGTAGCCGAGCATGGACGCCACCGCCGAGACGGTTTCGACGGCGAGCAACTCCTTGGCGCGCTCAATCCGCGTATCGTTGACGATCTGGCGAAACTGCAGCCCCTCGAGTTCAAGCTTTCGCTGAAGCGTGCGGACACCGATATCCAGCGAGCGTGCAACGGCATCAATCGACGCATCGTTCCTGTGTAGCCGAAGCCTGACAAGCGCGGCCACTTGCCCGCCAATGGTCTCGGGCGGTCCGCCCAACCGTTCGCGCGCGACATCGCCGAGCGTCGCCGCTATCCCGGTGCGCCCGGGCGAGTTTTCCACCTGCAAACATGACGCTTCGAACTGGATCCCAAGCCTTGGCGCATTCCAGATCACGGGGCAGGCGTAGGTGTCCTCTGCCTCGGTGAACATCGGCACCTTGGGGGTGTCCAGCAGTATCGCAGCGGGTTTCCAATCCTTGCCAAGGTAGGCTCTAAAGATGCTCAGGAACACGCCGATCGCCGAGAACCCGATGTCGGGGTAGGCGCGGTGCGAACGAAGGCCGAAGTGATAGCAGTAACGTGACCGTGTACCGCTTGTTTCAAGCCATGCACGGTCGGCGGAGGAATGGAACGGCATGACCGATGACGCGCGTTCAAGTGCCTGCCTCAAGGTCGGCGCCGAAAGAACGTACTGACCCCAGGCACCATAGTCCGCCACTGTCAGGTAAGGTGACCACAGCAACCCGATGTTCTGCTGGCCCGCAGATTGCGCCGCCTTGTGCACGAAGGTTGCCAGTGAATGCTCGGAGATGTAGCCCGCTCTTTCCTCCACGATGTGAAAGGGCAGATTCGCAGCATGGAGCGCCTCTGCAAGCAGCTTTTCGCCAGCGACCTCAAGCACGAACTGAGGCATGCCGCCGAGGGCCTTGGCGGAAATCATCGGTGGTAGCGCCATTTCGTGGCCCCTGCAGAAAAATCTAAACCCTGTCGTGAAATGATACGCAGCCGCCTGTTCGGTGTGCAAGCCTCATGCCGACGAACTGGGAGGCAGAAGAATGAACGCACAAACTTCAATCCGCAACGGCGTGACGGCTCGGTGTCTGGCGATTGGCATGAGTTTTGGACTGGTTGCTACGCCCACTTTTGCCCAATCCTTCAACGACACGGGAGATATCCTTGCCCGTTCGGCCGAAGTGGAAGACATCGAATATAAGATCATGGTGCAGCGGGCCACGCAGGCCGCGATCTGGGGGATGCCGGCTGCGGGGATGATCGATTTCCTCAAAGGCATCCGCCGCGATCTGGGCGGCGATTACAACGATATCGTGTATCTGAACAAGCCGTTTGACTCCAAACACGGGTTTCTGACCGCCAATGACGTAACTGCCTATGCGTGGTCGTCGATGACGTCGGAGCCCGGCCCCCTCGTCATCGAGGTGCCGGCGGCCACAGAGAAGGTCAACTACTTCGGAACCATCGTGAACGCGTGGGACGTGCCGATCGTCGATGTGGGGCCCGACGGGTTCGACAAGGGCGAGGGCGGCATGTACCTGATGCTGCCGCCCGGTTATGAGGGCGGCATGTCCGTCGAGGAGCTGACCGCCGCCGGATACTTTCCGTTTCAGACCGACACTTACGAGTACGGTTTCTCGTTTCGCCCCAAGCTTACCAACGGCGCGACGGACGCGGACGCGGCCGACTACGCGCAGACGATCCGGATCTACTACCTGTCGGAGGCCGACAACCCGCCTCGCAACACGTATCTCGAAGCCTCCGAGGTGCCCTATGACTCCTTGCCCTACTACAATCACACCTTCTTTGAGGATCTGAACGACTACGTTCAAAACAATCCGATCCGCCCGCAGGACAAGGTGATGGTGAACTTCCTCAAAGATCTCGGGATCGAGAAGGGCAAACCGTTCGAGCCGGACGAACTGCAGCTGAAGGCGATGAACGAAGGCCTGTTGCTGGCCTATGCGTCGATGCAGGCCTACTTCGTCACGCCGGGCAAGGCGATGGTGCCACTGTGGGTCGACGAAAACGGCACCATGAAGAACCAATGGCTGATCTGGGATTTCGCAGAAGGCCAGCCCGAGGCCGGGTTCCCCTATGAAACCGAGACGGAAGTGCTCGTGGATGCGCGGGCCGGTGGCAGCTATTTCTGGATCACCTACCTGCCCAAGCAGCTTGGCGGCGGCACCTTCTACCTGACCGGGCTGCGCGACAGCGCCGGGGAGATGTATGACCACACCCAGACATACAAACTGAATGTGCCGGCCGACACGCCGGCAGACGATTTCTGGTCGGTCATCGTCTACTCGATGGAAACCAAGAGCTTCATCCGCAACGTGGATCCGGTGGGCCTGTCGTCGCGGGACGCCGACAAGATGCAGGCCAACGATGATGGCTCCTACGACATCTATTTTGGGCCGGAAGCACCCGAGGGCCAGGAAAGCAACTGGATCCCCACGACAGAGCCCTATTTTCTTCTGTTCCGTCTCTACGGCCCCAGCGAGGGCTGGCTGGAGAGCGGCTGGATGCTCGGCGATCTCGAAAAAGTTGAATGAAGCAGGCCAAACCTTGCCTGAACGGAGGACTACATGAAAGCAAGACACCTGGCCCTTTGCGCGGCCTCTTTCCTCGCAGCACCAGCGATGGCGCAAGAATTCAAGGCGGATGTCCCGGACAATGTTCTGACGCCAGATCAGGTTGAAACCCAAACTCTTGGCTTGCTTGAGTTTTTCGACGGCATGCCGTCCGAGGACACCGTGCAAAAGGTTTTTGACAACCTCGATCTTCTACGGGCAACAACGGCGTTCCTTGATGGCATGAAAATCGCCTCGATGCGCGCCATGCTCCAGGGCTACGAGGACATGGGCGTGCAGCCCAACGAGGCCGTCATCGCGGAAAACCTTCTGGACGCGCGCTCCATCTGGCTGACCCCAAACACCACGACGATCTACATCGGTTCGAATGTCGACATTTCCGAAGGCCCGATGGTGATCGAAGTGCCCGCCGGCCTGCTTGGCCTGGTGGATGATGCGGCCTTCGATTACGTCACCGATATCGGTGCCCTTGGCCCCGACAAGGGCGAGGGCGGCAAATACCTGCTTCTGCACAATGATGACGAAACGCCGGTGCCGGACGGCTATTTCGAGCTGCGCACGAAAAGCTATGAACACTGGCTGCTGCTGCGCCGTTCTCCGGGCCCGGATGGGGAAACGGAAGGCCCGGTGGCCGAGGTCAAGGCGGGGCTGAACATCTACCCCCTGAGCGCGGCGGACAACCCGCCGACCGAAACCTTCTTCAATATTTCGGGCGTTCAGCACAACACAGTACATGCGAACAACGAGGCGTTCTTCGAAGAGATCCACGTTGCGCTGGAAAACAACCCCATCGGTGCGTTCGACCCGGAAATCGTAGGCACCTTCGCCGCGATCGGGATCAGGAAAGGCGAGCCTTTCCAACCGGATGAACGGATGCAGGGCATCTACAGGGAAGCCGCCGCAATCGCCAACGCAACGGCCCGCGCGATCACCTATGCCTCCCGCGATCCGGGCGTGTTCTTCTATGAAGACCGGCAGTGGAACTCACCATTCCAGCGCCAGAGCTACCTGTTCCTCGAAGACGGCGCACGCATCCTCGATGACAGGACCTACTTCTTCTACATGGCGACAGGCATCACCCCGGCGATGACATCCCCGCCCGTTGGAACCGGTTCGGTCTACGCAATGACCGCGCGCGACAAAGACGGCGCCTACCTTGATGGCAGCAAGACCTACAAGGTGACATTGCCCGCACCCGTTCCCGCCAAGAACTTTGCATCCTTCATGCTCTACAGCGGCCAGACGCGGTCCATTTTGGAAACCGATCAGCAGTCCGGTGGCATCGACTCGAACCGTCCGGGGCTGAAGGCCAATGACGACGGAAGCGTCTCCATCTATTTCGGGCCGGAAGCGCCCGAAGGTTGGGAAAACAACTGGGCGCAGACGATGCCGGGCCAGAGCTTCAATGTCATGATGCGCCTTTATGGTCCACTCGAACCATGGTTCGACAAGACTTGGCGTCCTGGCGATCTGGAACTGGTGGAATAGCCCAAAACGTCCATTTGAGTCGTCCACAATTGAGTTCATCACTCGAACGCTGACTGAGATTAAAGCGCGGCGCTGCCTCGGCGGCGTCGTCTGATTGTCGACGGCTTCGGGCTCGACTCGGCCGCCTGATGCATTAAGTCGCGAAATTTGCTCATGAGCGGCCGTTTTCGGGGCTGCCCGACGCTCTCGCTTGCGCCTGCAGCAATTTGATCTTTGTTGCGGTCAGCCCCATGCCACTCGGACGATAAGGGCAGACACCAGCTGTTCGCTAAAGGAGGTCGACCGGCCGCAGTGTCCCGCGACCTGTAAGTTCGCCGCTTGATCGATGCTGCCACCTGCACGAATGGCCGGTTGTTCTGCTGCGCGACAGCATGAAGTTTTTCGCTCATGCCGCATTTCTCCCGCTGCGAGCGCACGCAGCATAAAAACAAAATGGCCGGGTCGGGCTCGAAGCTGACATCTGACGGTTTTGGTTGGGCATTTAACCGGTTCTGGCATCTTCAATGACGGCTGTGCGGACGGAGCTGCCGTTCATTTATCGACAGCTCGGAACCAGATTTGGTAGGCTTTCCTTGTTGGAATTTCTCAGGAACGAAACCTCACATGCCCATGCCATGGACATATAGACACGCGTCAAAGGAATGGAGAGCGTTTCTCGATGATGCGAAAGAGCGCATGTGTCTAGAGTCAGACAACATGACCTACACCGCCGTTGACGCAGTACACTAGGTGTTTCGCCGTCGCCTGACTGCACAACAGGGCTTGGACTTCGCGTCGGTTCTGCCAAGTGTGCTTCGTGCGATTTTCGTGAACAATTGGGAACCTGCGGCGCATCCTGCTCGCTTCTCCGAGCGGACTGAACTGACGAGCGAAGTAAAGCAGGTTCGCGTGAACCACAACTTGACCCCGGACAATGCGATCGAAGCAACTGCATGGGCGATCCGGCGCTGCACGAACAAAAGAGACTTCGAGCGTGTGCTTCAGAAAATGCCCGAAGGATCAGACGCATTCTGGCACGTCGACGTGGATGACGCTTCGGAACTTGAACAACGAATAATCTAGTTGCGACGCAGCATTCGGTGACTTGGGCTCTTCTGACACCTTCGCTGCATGATCTACGAGCGGCTGGTCTGGGAGGGTATGCCGTTCGCTGCGCAGCGCACCAACTCGAAAAGTGCGGACTTTGCCGACCTTGCAGGGAAGGAAACCAAAGTCTGCTTTCGCTGTTCTGCAATGGAATTTCCAACGCATGAATTGGCTGAACTCCAAGTCCGGCATGGACCAAATCAAGGATGCTCAGTCGCCCTCGGCAACGCCCATTGCCCGGGCTTTCGCACGCCGTGCACGATAGCTTGGTAGCACGACCAGAATTGCAGCGATAACCAAAAGCGCCAGCGTCATCGGACGCTCCCAGATGAAGGCAACTCCATCATAAAGCTGCATTGAGCGCGCGAAGTTGTCTTCCATCATGCCCCCCAGAATGAAGCCGATCAGCAGCGGGGCAAGCGGGTAGTCCGCGAACTTCAGCGCGGTGGCACAAATTCCGAATCCGACCAGCAGCAAAAGTTCGGTGGCGTTGTTCTGACCGATGTAGGCGCCCATTAGCGTGAAAAACAGAATGAACGGGATCAGGTAGTTCCGCGGCACCGCAAGAACCTTGGCGATGTACGGAATCAGCGGCAGGTTGAGGATCAGCAGCACAAGGTTGCCGATGAACATCGACATGATGACAGCCCAGAAAATTTGGGGCTCGTCGATCATCAGTCGCGGACCGGGCGTGACGTTCAAAGCGATAAGTGCGCCCAATAGGATGGCCGTAGTACCCGAGCCGGGAATGCCAAGCGTGAGGAGCGGGACAAAGGAGCCGGTGCAGGCTGCGTTGTTCGCAGTTTCCGGAGCGGCAAGGCCCTTGATCGAACCTTTGCCGAACTCATCTTGCTCATCTTTCGGCGCAATGTTGCGTTCAACCGCATAGCCCAGAAAGCTGGCGATCGTGGCCCCTGCGCCCGGCAACACCCCGACAAAGAACCCTTGCAGCGATTGCCGCCCAATGACAGGCGCAATGGCCTTGGCTTCAGACGCCGTGATGCGAAGGTCTTTGATTTCGCCGTCGTCGCCTTGCAGATCCTTCGACTTCAACACCAGAAACAGGGCTTCCGGCAAGGCGAACATGGCCATGGCCAGCGTGATGAAACCAAACCCGGATTGAAGGTCCATGATGCCCATGGTGAAGCGCGGAAGGTTGAACAGTGCCCCTTCTCCGACGGTCGCCATGATCAGGCCGAGGATGGTCATGATCATCGCCTTTGCCACTTGGCCCGTGCCTGCAAAGGCGGCTATCGCGGACAGACCCACAACCATCAGGGCGAAATATTCAGCGGAATGGAACAAAAGCGCGACCGACGACAGCGCTGGCGCGAAGATCATGAGAAGCAGTGCGCCAATCGTCCCGCCTGCAAAGCTGGAGATGGCCGCGATAGTCAGGGCTTTTCCTGCCTTGCCTTGTCGCGCCATGGGGTAGCCATCGAAGCTCGACGCGACGGTGCCCGCAACGCCTGGCGCGTTTAGGAGTATCGACGAGGTTGAGCCGCCGAAAATCGCCCCGTAGTAGACGCCCGCCAGCAGGATCAGTGCGGCCGACGGGTCGCCCATGGAAATGGCGACGGGGATCATGATGGCGATGATGGACATCGGGCCCAACCCCGGCAACATGCCGATGAAAGTACCGATAAGACAGCCCGCGATAACCATCAGCAGGTTTTGGATGGACAGGGCGGTGGTGAGGCCGATCAGCAGTCCTTCAAGCATATGTCAGCCTCCCAGAAAGCCCGGCAGCGGGCGCATATAGATGCCAAGAACTTCCTGCACCAGATACCAGACCGAAGCTGTCGCAATCAGCGCGACAGGCAGCATGATGTGCCACTTCCGTTCGCCCAGGATGTACGAGCCGAGAATAAGAAACGCCGATGTCGAGATGAGAAAGCCCAAAGGACGCAAGCACAGCGCGTAGGCGATCATCAGACCCAACAGCAGCACAGCTTGACCAATGTGGTATTCACCAAGCCGCCGATAGTCGATGTCCGCCTCTTTGGGTGTGCTTTTCTCAAACCCCAGCAGGATAATCAGCGTCGCGAGGATTCCGAGGACAGACAGGACTTTGGGGAAGGTGCTTGGCCAGATCGGATTGCGTTTCATGAAGGGGGCCAGGGTGCCATCCATCGTGAACCAGGCCGCATAGCCGTACGCCAGACATATCCCCAACAGAACAAGCGCTATCCAGCGATCCAGAGCCATTTTCCCCTCCCAAAGATTGGCTGGATCAGAGCGGCGACCGCTCCGATCCTTTCGTTTTTGGCCCACTTAGAGGAAGCCTAGCTTTTTCATCAGGTCGCCGATGACCTTTTCCTGTGCCTCAAGGAAGGTCAGGAAGTCGTCGCCGGAGTTGTGGATGTTGACCCAGCCATTGCGTGTGCGCACGGCTTCCCATTCGGGGGTGTCATACATCTTGGCGATGGCATCCTGGTACATGGCCAGTTTGTCATCCGGCAAGCCCGGAGCTGCGAAGAACCCGCGCCAGTTGACGAAGGTAGTGTCGATGCCCTGTTCCTTCATGGTCATCGCATCAGGGGCCGCATCGACGCGTTCGTCAGCGGTGACGCCGATGATTTTCACTTCGCCTGCATTGGCCAGATCGACGGCTTCCGAGAAACCGGTCGACAGAGCTGCAATCTCGCCCGACAGCAGAGCTGCCATGGCCTTGCCGCCCGCGTCATAGGGGATGTACTTGACGCCGAGGGCATCCTTGCCCGCAGCTTCCATCACCATGGCGGCAACCAGGTGGTCCATGCCGCCAGGAACCGAACCGCCACCGATTGCAGTTGCACTCGGATCAGCGTCATAGGCCGCAAGCAGGTCTTCCATCGAGTTGATCGGGCTGTCCTTGCCGACGACGATGGCTGCATAGTCACCGATGGTGCCGGACACCAGCGTCAGGTCGCGGAAGTTGTGCGGGAACACGCCTGTCAGCGAGCGGATCACGATGGGGGTCGAATTGACCATCAGCGTGCCGTGGTTGCTTTCAGCGTTTTCGATCAGGTACCCGATGGCTTTGCCGCCGCCGCCGCCAGACATGTTTTCGTAAGACGCGGTTCCGACAAGGCCCGCTTCGGTCAGGGCCTCGCCCGTGCCGCGTGCTGTGCCGTCCCAGCCGCCGCCGGCGCCGCCGGGGATAAGAAAGTGAACGCTGTCCAGAACCTGGTGGCCATCGGCAGCAGCGGGGCCTGCCAGACCAAAAGCGGCAACAGCCGCGATGAGGGCCCGGCGGCCCAGTTTGAAATTCGACATATTGTCCTCCCATTTGACAACCGTCCGCTGCACGGATCAGTTGATAGGAATAGATGCATGCCAACCTGACACAGACCTGTCACATGGAAAAAAACGCGCCGGACCCCATGAAGTTCCTTCTTGTCGAAGACAATCTTGATCTTGCAAACGCCATCGCAGCGCGCATGCGTCAGGATGGTCATGTCATTGATCATGCTGAGAAAATTGAGGAAGCCTCAGACTTTGTCGCGACTGGCGAATATGATCTGATCCTGTTGGATATCAATCTCCCCGATGGTGATGGACGCACTTTCCTGAAGCGGCATCGGGCGACCAATCTTGACACGCCAGTAATCGTTTTGACGGCACGCAGCCAGGTTTCGGATCGAATCGGTTCACTTGATTTGGGGGCGGATGACTATGTCACCAAACCTTTCGATCACGCCGAACTCGAAGCCAGATGCCGCGCCGTTTTGCGTCGAAGAACTGGCAATGCCAAAACGCAAATTGAACTCTGTGGCGTTGTTTTCGATCCGGTCGCGGGAAACCTTACTGTCGGGGGCCACGCTGTCACGATGCGCAATCGCGAGCTGCGACTGCTTGAACTGTTCCTGAGTGCGCCAGGTCAGATATTTTCAAAAAACAAGTTGGCCGACCGACTGTTTTCATACGAGGAGGACGTGTCGGAAAACGCGATTGAAGTTTACATCGGACGCCTGCGCAAACACCTGTCAGCGTCAAAGGTAAGGATCACAACACTGCGGGGTCTGGGGTATAGATTGGACCACGATGGATAGTCTTGCGGTTTCAGGATCACTCAGAAACCGGCTTGTGCTGACCCTGATCGGCGGTGCTGCAATCCTCGCGTTGCTTTTGTTCTTCGCCGTGCGAAACTATGCGGTGCAGGTCGCGCAGCAAGGGCAGGACAACATTCTTGAGGCCTCGGCCACGTCCATGCTTGACGCCGCCACGATCCGAAACGGTGCGGTTGAACTCGACCTGCCGTATTCGGCCTTTTCAATGCTCAGCACCGCGGCAGACGACCGTGTGTTCTACGCGGTGTTGCAGGACGGTGAATTCCTGTCCGGCTATGAAGAATTGGCACTCTTCGACAGTCAGACCTTTCAAACCGATCAGATACGCGGCTCGAAGGTCCGAAGAGTCAGCGCAAGCCGCACCTTGATCGGTGCCGGTCGACGCACCGAAATTCAAATCGTTCTAGCCCAAACCCAAGACGAACTTTCAGAAACGCTTGATCAGATCTCCCGCAACGCGGCCCTTTTGGGCATCGGGTTTTTTGCATTGGCGGTGGCTCTGTCCGTTTGGGCGACCTCAACCACCATCGGACAGCTTGGCAAGCTTACAACCTCGGTCACCAGACGGGGCCCGCAGGACTTGAGCCCCTTCACAAAGCCTGTCCCTCGGGAAATGGTACCCTTGGTCAGTTCGCTGAATTCGTTGATGGGGCGGTTGGATCAATCCCTCAGCCAGTCGGAAGACTTCATTGCGGAAGCAGCCCATCGTGTTCGAACGCCGCTGGCAACAGTTCGATCCTATGCCGAAGCGACATTGCATCGTGTCGAAAAGGAAGAAAATCGCGAGGCCATGCGGTCGATGGTGAAAGCGATTGATGAAAGCTCGCGCGCAGCAGGCCAACTTCTGGATCACGCGATGATCACGTTTCGGGCGGACCATTTAGAACGGGACGAGATCGACCTGGTCGATCTGGTGCGCGACCTTATTCAGAGAATGACTCCGATCGCGGAAATGAAAGACCTATCAATTTCGCTGCTGGGTGATCCCTGCGTGCCTTACTTGGGCGACCCTGTCCTGATCCAGAACGCCGTGCGCAACCTGATCGACAATGCGATGAAATACGGTCCCGCAGAAAGCTCTATCGAGATCACCGTTTCCAAAAGCCCCGGACCGCGGATCACGATCTGCGATCACGGCCCCGGCTTTCCAACAAACGAGATCGAGACCCTGACCAGCCGTTTTCAGCGGGGGGCAAATGCGAAAGATACGATCGGCTCGGGCCTGGGGCTGACCATTGCCCGAGATGTCGCCATGGCCCATGGCGGCGGGATCGACCTAAAAAACCAACTGGAGGGCGGCGCGTGCGTAACCTTGTCGCTTTAGGTCTGGTCTTCCTCTGTCACGCCGGATGGGCGCAGGATTGGGAAGATCGGCAAGTCTTCAACGCAGCACAAGCGACAACGACCCTGCGTATCATCTCAAGCACGGATACAGATTTGTTTGCACCGTTGATCGAGGCTTTCGTCTCCCAAAATCCGGATATCACCATCGAGTATCTGGTCACCGGCACCGCGGATATCGACCGGCGATTTCGGAAGACGCCCGACGCATTCGACATCGCGGTTTCCAGCGCCATGGACTTGCAATTCAAGGTAACGAACGACGGTTATGCACTGGAACTGGAAGGCGTTTCGCACCCGGATTGGGCGCAATGGCGGCAAAGCTTGTTCGCCTTCACCTCAGAACCGGCCGCTATTGTCATAAATCGGGCCGCTTTTGAGGGGCTACCGATCCCTGAATCCCGGCAAGAGCTGATCGAGGCATTGCGTGCGCGCCCCGATGTATTTCGAGGTCGCATCGGCACTTACGACGTTCGTCAATCAGGGCTGGGATATCTCTTCGCGACACAGGACGCGCGGGCGTCCGAGACCTTCTGGCGCCTGATGGAAGTGATGGGCGGGCTTGATGCCCGGCTCTATTGCTGTTCTGGCGAGATGATCGACGACCTTACCAACGGAACCATCGCGGTCGCCTACAACGTGCTTGGCAGCTATGCCGGAGCGCGCGCCGAAAGCCAGAATACCCTTGAAATCGTGCTGCCCTCGGACTTTCCGACAACAATGATGCGGACGGCATTGGTCTCGGGGAAAACTGACGAACCGGTGGCAGCCCAGCGGTTCATTCAGTTTCTGGTCACTTATCAATCCAGTCCAACGGATGCAGCCCGTTTACTGCCACCGCTTCGAGATAGAGAGAACGGCACCGAACGCGCGACCATTGCCCTGGAACCGGCCTTGATGACATTCCTTGATGCACTGAAGCGAAGCAAGTTTCTTTCGGAATGGGAAGATGCGTTGATACAAAACTAATGTCGTTCAGCGTTTTGTAGTTTTCCGGTTTCCGGACTTTGGTTGATCCTGCAGCATCAGTCACATTGGGCTCGAAGCGGCCATTCTCCGCAGCTTGCATGTTTGGCAGGTCCAGCCCGAAGCAGGCATTCACAGTCAAGCTTTTCAGTTTTGCACCAAACCGTTCACTAGGACATGCGCGACGTTCAGGAAATCATGTTGTCTTTTCCAAGCAGCGTAATTTGCGTTACCAATAGACATGAATGGAGACCGCAGACTTTCCGCAGTACTCTCGGCAGATGTAGTAAACTACTCAGGCCAGATTAAGGCAGATGAAAATAGGACTCTCAGCGAACTTCGTGTTCTACGTCGAGAGTTATTTGATCCTTTGGTTAGCGATCATCGAGGTAATGTCGTTAAGAGGATGGGTGATGGATGGATAGTCGAGTTTAACTCAGTATCTGATGCAGTACGATGCGCCCTTGATCTTCAAAGCCAGGTGTCGACTCAGTCCTCATTGAAACTACGAGTGGGTGTGCATCTTGGAGATGTCGTATTCGACGAAGATGACATTTTCGGCGATGGCATCAATCTATCTGCACGTCTACAAGAGGCTTCCAACGAAGGGGCTGTGTTAATTTCAGATGTCGTCCATCGCAGCCTTGACGAGCGCCTCGCTGAGCAATTTTATCGCGCTGGAGAGCGACAGTTTAAGAACGCGCCGTCACCAATAGAAGTTTTCCAATGGTCGCCGCCAGGTTCTGCCCCACCGCGAGTAACTCCGGCTAGCCATACAAAGTCTCTGCTAATCGGCGTCTTACCTTTCGATAATCTTTCTTCTGACCCGGATCAGGAGTTTTTTGCAGATGGAATTACCGAAGAGATCATCACCACTTTATCAAAACTCCCGAATTTACTAGTCGTCGCGCGTAACTCTACATTCGTCTACAAAGGTCGCTCCGTTGACGTGAAACAGGTCGGTCTGGAGCAGGGTGTCGATCTTGTTCTTGAGGGAAGTGTCCGTCAAAGCGGTAACCGGGTGAGGATCACAGCACAGCTAATCGATGCAAAGTCCGGCATGCATATTTGGGCAGACCGCTATGATCGCCTCATTGAAGATGTATTCGAAGTTCAGGATGAAATCGCACTTAGGATTGCAACCGAGCTTCAAGTCGAACTATTGGCGGGAGAAATGGCTCGTTTCAGAGGATCCGGCACAAATAACCTAGGCGCGTGGACTGCTCAACTAAAGGCCGTTGAGGCTTCGCGCAGAATTACCAGGGAAGCTCAGGCCGACGCTCGCCGATTTGCACAACAGGCAATTGCACTCGACCCGGGTTACTCGGCTCCGTATTGTACTTTGGGATTCATTTGCACTGTCGAAGCACGACATGGATTTGTTGCTGACCGGCGTGCCGCGCTAGCGGAGGCTCGTGACTGCGCTCAGCGGGCTCTGGAAATAGACAGCTACAACCCAGAGGCTCACGCTATTGCGGGTTTTGCGGATGCAATCGATGGCAAGCTGGTTTCGGCTATCGAGAAGTTCAACGAGGCACTAGCGCTGAATCCAAACCACGCTGACGTGGCTGCCAGACTGTCAATCACCCTAGCTTTCAATGGCCAGGCAAATGAAGCGATCCAAGTCGCACAACAAGCCATTACCCTTAACCCTCACTATCCAGGTTGGTATGCAGGCGTTCTGGGTTTAGCCCTTCGACTCGACGGTCAATTCGAGGAAGCCAAGAAAGCATTCACCGAATATGGTCAAAGGGTTGAAGGCTTTGGTCACCTCGACCTCGTAATCGTCCATGTAGAGACGGAGAACCTTGAGGCCGCTCGCGATGAAGCACGGAATGTGATGAAATACCGCCCTCAGTTTTCCATATCGGACTGGGCGAATACTCAACTTTTCTCTGACAGAAAAAGGCTGGAGAAAGACTGTGCGTCATTGCGACTAGCCGGTTTGCCTGAATAGGAGCAAGGTTTCGCTGTAGCAGGATGGTTTGTGATGCAAACCAATCTCACACGTTTCCGATTTGGGTTCGTGATGGCCGTGCGCTTCTAGGCGCCTAGGCGGTAGGCCGCAGTCCAAACCCGGATACTCACAAATGGGCCCAGCAATTTCCCAGTAGCAGACGAAAGCTGCCCTTCGCGGTTAAACAACCAAGTTGATAATTTTGGCCGATTATCCGTAGGAACTTGAAGCTTAATTTATTTGATCAAGCGGGCTTTATTAGTGTTTCCAGATATGCCCGAGTGTCGGCATCCCACGAGCTGGGGTCCTCTCCATGAGCGACCACCGCGTGGAGCTCCATGAGTTTCCATACTTCATCTTTGGTCGCTGCGATCACTTTCCCTGGGCAGGCCTCCAACCTTAGGGTGTCATTCTGCCCCCAGCCGGAGCAGACCCCTATTACAGCTGGTCCAAGGAATTCCTGGAAGCCGGCAAGAAACGTCTGGCGGGCGACACGGCCCGCGCGGCAACTGCCACCGAAGTGAAGGATCTGAGACGGGAAGCCCGTGACCTAAAGGAAGTTGTGGCAGAACAGGCTCTTGAACTGCGGCTGCTCAAAAAAAGCATGATCGCGGATGGGGACGACGATGAATGAGGTATCCTGCATCCGAAAAACTGGAAATCATCCGCTTGGTTGAGCAATCGCATCTGCCGACCAAACGCACTTTGGAAAAGCTGGGCATTCCGAAGACCACCTTCTATCGCTGGTACGACCGATATCTCGTCGGCGGCCCCGAGGCGCTTGAAGATCGTAGACCCACGCCGTCACGGGTCCAGCTACATCTCTGGTGAGCTTGCCCAATGGCTGGAAGATCAGAAAATGGATCATGTTCGAGGGGCGCCATACCATCCGCAAACCCAAGGCAAGATCGAGCGCTGGCACCAGACTCTCAAGAACCGCATCTTATTGGAAAACTACTATCTGCCCGGTGACCTTCAGCAGCAGATCGATGCTTTCGTCGATCACTACAATCACCGGCGTTACCACGAAAGCTTACAAAACCTCACGCCCGCTGATGTCTACTTCGGACGCGGACAGATCATTCTAAAACAACGAGAAAGGATCAAGCGAAAGACCATCGAAACCCGGCGCTTGCTTCACCGCAAATCCGCCGCATAATCAATCCAACCAGATGAGCCACGCTCTCTCTTAGATCAGAGCGCCATCTGTCCCAAAATCTCTGACGACGGACACCATCGCGCTTGGGCTCATAGCCAAGACGCGACAATCTGTGGTAGAATGCAGAGCCATACTTTTCCATCCCTTCTGTCGATGCTCGAAATAGTATGTGGCGTCCGTCTGCAATATCGACAATCCTTCGCAGAGTGACATCCGTGGGGTCGACTAGAGAAATATTCTCATACTTCTCAGCAATTGTTTGCAACGTTACGGTGTCATGTTCCGAACTGAAAATCCCGTCCCCTGAAGTGGTTGCGAATTGGCTTGTTTGTTCTCGATCTCCGACGATCAGTATTCGTTTCTTCTTCCAACCTTTTGATTTCTCAAACTCTCTAATTCGCCGAACCGCTATTTCTATGCGATGTGGTGGCACGTCGTACTCTTTTGGGCCAGGCAAAAACAGGTGCGTATCAACGACGGGGAACAATAAGTACTCACCTGCCTCGTGAGAATTGAACTGTTCCAACACACGCTCTAAGCCACCATCGCCGTCGCCCGGAGTTAAGGTTCCCCAAAGAGGGGAAAAATCAGGTCTTTTCGAAGAAATCGTAGGGCCAACAAACGGATCGTCTAACACAAGACTTTTGGCAATTCGGTCGCCCTCCCCAACAAACAGAAGAGAGAAACCAGCGTGAAAACTGAACCGTCCTGTACCCTCTTCGATCTGGGTTTTGAGCTTCTTCTGGGCATCCTCGACTTGGTCCTTCCAGTTATTCCTGTGAATTTTCCGCCAAAGCAATCGAATCCCCGCCACCCCAAATGCGTAGATTATTATGTTTGGCAAATGATACATAAGGTGCTGTTTTTTCACCGGTTTACCAACGAGGCCCCATAGATAATCCAGAGCTTTCGCCAGTCGTTCCGGCAGCAAGAAAAAATCAGGAAGGATTTCTATCAATTTCTCGCCGACTTCAGGAAAGATCACCAGAACTGAGGCGAAAAACAAAGATATCCAACCGGCAACTTTTAACATGAACCTCCCAAAAGAAGTATTTTCCGGGAATTTATGCTCCAGAAAAACAGGGACGCTTTCCGCAGCCACGCGTTCACCCCTCTGTATCTGCTGCGTCAGTTTTATCAGGTCAGTTTTTGAGAGCGCTTCCGGCATAGCTACCATGCTATTGAGAAATTACGGGCAGTTGTGAGTTCAAATTTAGCTTCGTCAGACTGCAATCAACTTTAGTAATCATTCTTTTAAAAACAAACTGCGAAGTCATTTCTTCTTTGTTGTATGCTTTTTCGAACGAGCCCCACGCAATTATTCAGCTTCACCACTTGAACGACTTTGCCGAGTAAGAAGATGCCGCGCCCCTCTTTGTCCTTTGGATACTCGGTGACGAAGGCGACCATATAGAGGTCGCCTTCGCACCTGGGCTAAGCAATCGGCAGGTGAATTATTGGTTTGAACCCGCCATAACCATGTCCATGACATTCTCAAGGTTGAAGCTGCCCGGCGCTTGGCGTGGTGGGTATTCTTCAAAGCTCTGAAGCCATTGTGCGACGTAAGCTGAGGCAGGCGCGATTACATACATACGCTCGGCCGCCCAGCGTACATAACCCATCGCGTTTTCTTCCTTGGCTCGTTCAAAGGGATCCATGCGCAGGTTCGTTAGTGCGGGGAAACGTAAAACCTTGAAAGGTTCAGACCAGACATCGAAGCCGTGGGCTTCCTGCTCAAGGAAATTGATTTTCCAATCTCCGCGCCGCAGTGCCGCCACGGAGCCATCATCTGTCCAGTAGATGAACTCGTTGCGCGGCCAGTCCGCCTCACCCCGCAACGCGGGGCCCAGATCATACCCGTCCAAGTGTACCTTGTATTCTTTGTTGCCGATAGTTACCCCGCTCAGCAACTGCTGCTTGATCTCAGTTTGTCCCACGGCTCCTGCTAGTGTGGTGAACATGTCGTTATGCGCGCCGATCTCGTTGATGATCGTGCCCGGTTCAGTCACGCCCGGCCAGCGGATCATTGTCGGCACACGGAAACCGCCCTCCCACTGGGTGTTTTTCTCACCTCTAAACATGGTGGTGCCGCCATCGGGCCAAGTGAAGGTCTCTGCCCCGTTGTCAGTTGAGTACATCACGATGGTATTTTCTGCGATGCCAAGCTCGTCGAGTTTGTCCAGCAACTGCCCGACATGGCCGTCATGTTCAACCATGCCATCGGCATAGATGCCCTGCCCCGTAACGCCTTCGCTTTCCTCCTTGAGGTGCGTGAAGACATGCATACGGGTGGAATTCCACCAGATGAAGAAAGGCTTTTGTTGCTCAACGGCAGAATCCATAAAGTCCAATGCTGCAACAAGCGTTTCTTCATCGACGGTTTCCATGCGCTTACGCGTCAGAGGGCCGGTGTCCTCGATTTGCCCATCTGCTGACGAGCGGATTACCCCACGAGGGCCGAAGACATCCGTAAAGCTTTGGCCATCTGCCAAAACCAGGTCGCGGGGATAGTCGACATTCTCGGGCTCTTCTTCCGCATTCAGGTGATAAAGGTTGCCGAAGAACAGGTCAAAGCCGTGATTGGTGGGCAAGTGCTCGTCCCGATCACCCAAGTGGTTCTTGCCAAACTGACCCGTTGCATAGCCTTGCGCGCTTAGAACCGTCGCAATGGTGGGGTCGCGTTTGTCCATACCCTCTGGAGCGCCTGGAAGGCCTACTTTTGTCAGCCCGGACCGGATCGGAGATTGACCCGTTATGAAAGCAGCGCGACCTGCAGTGCAGCTTTGCTCGCCATACCAATCCGTGAACATTGCGCCTTCATCCGCAAGTCGGTCTATGTTTGGGGTGCGGTATCCCATGATGCCATTGTTGTATGCGGAGATGTTGAATTGGCCGATGTCATCGCCCCAGATGACAAGAATATTAGGTTGTTCCTGGGCCAGCGCAGGCAGCGCCGCAGCGATCATCGAGATTCCTGAAACCGCCGCTACGCACAGCAGTTTCGCGTTCTTATTCGGTTTCATATCTGCTTCCCTAATAAACAAACTGTGCTAGCATGTTAGCCATTCTCTGGTGGTTCTGCTTACCATTTCCGGCCACGTCCGTTTGTCAGGCCGATGGAAGCCGTCGCCAGAAGATTTGCAGTGGGGGCCTGCTATGACGCCATTTGCTTCGGTCCAAGCGTCGGTTGCGCAACCCTTTTTTGACGCCGTTCCGTTGCCGCTGTCGAAAGTTGAGCGGTTGGCTGAGGATGCGGGACTGCCAGGATCCATTGTTTCTCAGCCCCGCGGCATCATTTCATTGCGCGCCGCCGAGAAGTTCATGGTAAAGCTCGACCGCCATATCAAACACCCGACTTATTTTATAGAGACTCTCCGAACACCATACGCGTCAGAGCAGACATCTGTGGCCAATATTGCCCTTTCACGTTCAATAACCGGTGTCGAAGCGGTCGAGCACATCGCACGACGCATCTCCGCAATTCTCTATGGCGCGGCCTTCCTGACCGAGCGCGATGGCGCACGAATATGGTTGTTGCGTACGGCGGGCACCACCGACTTCACTGACAATTGGCCAGTGCAGCAATATAACCTGGAAGTTGGATTGCAATCGGTGCGGCGGGTTGTCGGCCGCAAGGTCAGGCCTCGTGCTCTGCGATTGTCCAGCCATGTTCAAAAAGAGGACCTTCCAGGCGCATGGCGTGAACTGCCAATAACTCTCAGCCAACACACAATGGGCTTGGCTTTCGATTTGGATGAACTGCTTGGCGGGACCAGCGGCATAGTTCGCAACGGTGAAGCTACGGGTACGAATGTTGGCATGCAGGAAGCAGGTGTCTATTCGATGCGTGCTTGTCTTGAGACTTTCCTTGGTCGTGCGGCACCAGAATGCTTGACGGAGAGCATGGCCAGAGCATTTGGAATGAGTGCTCGCACTTATCGAAGGCATCTCAAATGGTTGGGCCTTTCTCACCGTCAGTTGGTCTCAGACGCACGCCTTTCAAAAGCTGAGGCGATGCTTACTGACCTCTCAATCTCGATAACCGAGATCTCCTTTGAATTGGGCTATGCCAATTCTCCTGCCTTCACGCGATTCTTCAGAACCCGTACAGGCCAAACACCGCAGGAATTTAGGCAAAAGTATATGCGATAGTGGTTTTGGTCACCTCAGTTTCATAGACACTAGTTCTGGAAAGCTGCCATTCAAATGCTATGCAGCATTCGGTAGTTTCGGGCTCAGCACCGTCATCTGACTATTTTTATCAGATGACTGGATCGCGATGGATAGCGGCCCTTGCTATGGTCGATTCCATTCACCCATTTTACGTGATTCATGTGCGACAGGAGGATTGTCCATGTCGCATTTGTTCTGGCTCGACCAAGAGCGTCTCAACCGCATCAAGCACATTTTTCCAAAGCCACGCGGTGTTGCTCGTGCTGACGACCGAAAGGTTCTCAGTGGTATCATCCATGTCATTCGCAATGGCTTGCGCTGGCGAGACGCTCCATCAGACTATGGGCCACATAAGACGCTTTACAACCGATGGGCGCGATGGTCCCAGATGGGCGTCTTTGCACGCATCCTGACCGAATTGGTCGCTAAAGGCGATGCAACAGGCACACTAATGATTGATGCGACCCACCTGAAGACCCACAGAACAGCATCCAGCATGGGGCTTAAAAAAGGGGGCGTGGTCGCCTGATTGGCCGCACCAAGGGTGGGCTGAACTCGAAACTCCATGCCGTTGCCGATGCGGTGGGTCGTCCCATCCAAATATTTCTGACTGCGGGGAATGTCAGCGATTACATCGGCGCACGGGCGCTCTTACCATCACTGCCTGCTGCCGATTGGTTGCTGGCGGATCGCGGCTATGACGCCGATTGGTTCCGTGAGGGCTTGAAAGAGAAGAGCATCAAACCCTGCATCCCATCGCGGCGGAATCGCAAAGACGCCATCCAACATGACACCAAGATTTATCGAAGCCGTCACAAGATTGAGAACATGTTCGGACGGCTGAAGGATTGGCGCAGGATCGCGACCCGCTACGACAGATGCCCTATAATCTACCTGTCTGCCATCGCCCTCGCCGCAGCGGTGTTGTTTTGGTTATGAGTCCAGAGCCTAAGTCTTCGCGTGGAGGGATATCATGCAGTCTAAGGATTCTAAGGACCGTAAGTATCTTGACTCTTAACCTACAGTCATTGGAGGACCAGAAGCGGTAGCGCATCAAGCACCGTAAGGTGGATATTTAGGGGGATGAGCTGAGCTCATATTCGACTTTATCAAGCAAAAACAGTATTTTATGTTGGATAAATGGTGCCCAGGAGAGGACTCGAACCTCCACGTCCATACGGACACTAGCACCTGAAGCTAGCGCGTCTACCAATTCCGCCACCTGGGCAGGTGTCGTGGAGGGGCGTTTAAGCCGACTGGCGGGGGGCGTCAACCAGATTCGGGAAGTTTTTCGAAAGTTTTTTGATGGGCGCAAAGACGCGGCGATTGGCGGCTTTGCGGGCCGGATTTCAGCGCGGCGCGGCGTTATTGCGCCTTGTTCGCGCGGCGTCGGGGCGGTAGATCGGATCAGGACCTACTCAGCAGGAGCTCCATCATGTCCAAAATGGTCACGATCTATGGTGGATCAGGATTTGTCGGCAGGTATATCGCGCGTCGCATGGCCAACCAGGGTTGGCGGGTGCGCGTCGCCGTGCGCCGCCCGAACGAGGCCATGTTCGTCAAGCCTTATGGCGTGGTGGGCCAGGTGGAGCCGGTGTTCTGCAATATCCGCGATGATGAATCGGTTGCGCTGGCCATGCGCGGGGCCGATGCGGTGGTCAATTGCGTTGGTATCCTGAACGAGCTGGGCAAGAACGCCTTTGACACCGTACAGGCCGAAGGTGCCGAGCGCATCGCGCGGATTGCAGCGGACCAGGGGATTGCACGCCTGGTTCTGGTATCGGCCATCGGGGCCGATGATGGGTCCGACAGCGAATATGCGCGGACCAAGGCGCAGGGCGAACAGGGTGTCCTGGCGCATATGCCGGATGCAGTCATTCTGAGGCCATCCGTTGTGTTCGGGACCGAAGACCAGTTCTTTAACCGCTTTGCCGGCCTGACGCGCCTGTCTCCGCTGTTGCCCGTCGTGGGGGCGGATACGCGGTTCCAGCCGGTTTATGTTGACGATATCGCGCAGGCGGCTGTCAAAGGGGTTCTGGGCGAGGCCGCTCCGGGCATCTATGAACTGGGCGGCCCCGAGGTCAAAACCTTCCGGGCGCTGATGCAGCAGATGCTTGGCGTCATTCACCGCCGCCGCATTGTCGTGGGCATGCCGTTCTGGGCCGCGCGGATCATGGCCGGGGTGCTGGATATTGCCAAATTTGTCAGTTTTCAGCTGTTTCCGAACCACATCCTGACACGCGACCAGGTCGTGAACCTGCGCCGTGACAACGTGGTGTCGGACGGTCAAAAGGGCTTTGCCGATCTTGGGATCGAGCCTGTGACAATGGAATCGGTTCTGCCGGAATACCTGTGGAAGTTCCGCCCCGCCGGTCAGTATGACGACATCCAGAATTCGGCCCGGAACATGCGGGTCTGATCAGCCGTAGGCGATGACCAGCAGGATCACACCCAGGATCACGCGATAGATGACATAGGGTGTGAAACTGACGCTGCGCAGCAGGCGCATCATCAGGCTCAGCGCAAGTAGCGCCGACAGGAACGCGAACAAGGCGGCGATGGCTCCGTCCTTGGCCAGTTGCGTGTCGGCGTTCTGGATGACGTCCAGCGACAGCAGCGTTCCCGAGGCCAGGATCGTGGGGATCGACATGAGCATGGCGATCTTTGCGCCATCCTCGCGGGTATATCCCAACTGACGCGCGCCCGTAATCGTTATCCCGGACCGTGACGTCCCCGGTATCAGCGCAAGCACTTGCCACAACCCCATGATCAGCGCATCGCGCGGGCCCCACCCGTCGGCCTTTTTGGTTTGCGGCCCTTTCTGATCCATCCAATACAGCAGCAGACCGAACCCCAGCATGGTCCAGCCGATAACGGCGACTGACCGCAATGCCGCGCTCAGCCCGCTCAGGTGCAGAATCGCACCGGCGATCACGGTGGGAATCGTGGCGATGATCAGGCCAAGCGCCAGCCGGGCCTGTGGTGTATCAGTTTTTCCCGCAAGCGCGCGCGGCAGACCGGAAAGTGCCAGTTTCACGTCCGACCAAAAGAACAGAATGACCGCGCCCAGCGTTCCGACATGCACCGCGACGTCGATTGCAAGCCCCTGATCCGACATGCCGGTCAACCCCGGCAACAGGATCAGATGCCCCGAGGACGAGACCGGCAGAAACTCGGTAATCCCTTGAATTACTGCAACAAGTATCAAGTGAAGAAGACTCATCTGCCCTGCTCGTGCCTTGGTGGGTTCTGCCTGTGTTCATTGGTATGATCGGGATGGTGAAAAGGAAAGAACTCAAATAGGTAACATTACGGACCTAAATTGTCGGCGCGAGATAGGAAAATTGCCGCGCAAAAGGCAGAAAACTGAAAATAGGTCAGTACAATTGACTTTTCATCCCGAAGGGCATCCCTTAAAGAGACCCGACCAAGGCAGTTTCCGGAGTATGACTCATGGCCAAGCAACCGATGTTGAAATTCGTGCAGATTGATCGCGTCATGCCGGAAAAGCGTGACGCCGGCGACCGCAGCCAGGACTTTGATGAAATCTACGCCGAATTTGCCGCAGCCAAGGCCGCTGAACAGGCCAGCCGGTGCAGCCAGTGTGGTGTGCCGTATTGCCAGTCGCATTGCCCGTTGCACAACAACATCCCGGACTGGCTGCGCCTGACCGCGACCGGCCGCCTCGAAGAGGCCTATCAAACCAGCCAGGCCACAAACACCTTCCCCGAGATCTGCGGCCGCATTTGCCCGCAGGACCGTCTGTGCGAAGGTAATTGCGTCATCGAACAGTCGGGCCATGGCACCGTGACCATTGGCACCATCGAAAAATACATCACCGATACCGCGTGGGACAAAGGCTGGGTTAAGCCGGTTGAACCAACTGCGGAACGCGGTGAAAGCGTGGGCATCATCGGCGGTGGCCCCGGAGGGCTGGCCGCGGCGGACATGCTGCGCCGCGCCGGAATTCAGGTCACCGTCTATGACCGGCACGACCGCGCGGGCGGTTTGCTGATGTATGGCATCCCCGGATTCAAGCTGGAAAAGGACGTGGTCCAGCGCCGCAACGAATTGCTGGCCGATGGCGGCGTGACTTTTGTTCTGAACTGTGACGTGGACGCGGCCAAATTCGCCGAAATCCGCGCGGCACATGACGCGGTGATCATCGCAACCGGCGTCTACAAATCCCGTGACCTTGCCATGCCTGGCAGCGGTCTGAATGGCATCGAAAAGGCGATTGATTTCCTGACCGCCTCGAACCGCAAAAGCTTTGGCGACGCGGTGGAAGATTTCGACAGCGGCCGTCTGAACGCCGAAGGCAAGCGGGTTGTCGTGATCGGTGGCGGCGATACCGCGATGGATTGTGTGCGGACCTCGATCCGCCAGGGGGCGACATCGGTCAAATGCCTGTACCGCCGCGACCGGGCAAACATGCCGGGTTCGCAGCGCGAAACCCAGAACGCCGAGGAAGAAGGCGTGATCTTTGAATGGCTCAGCGCGCCCAAGGGCTTTGTCGGCGACGACAAGGTGTCGGGCGTGATGGTGCAAAAGATGCGCCTTGGCCAGCCCGACGCGTCGGGACGCCAGTCCCCCGAGGTGATCGAAGGTGCCGACTATGTCGAAGATGCCGACCTTGTCATCAAGGCGCTGGGTTTCGAACCCGAGGACCTGCCGACCCTGTTCGGGCAGCCCGACCTGCCGGTGACCCGCTGGGGAACCGTCAAAGCCACGTTCCTGACGGGCGAGACCGAAATGGATGGCGTTTACGCCATTGGCGACATCGTGCGCGGTGCCTCGCTTGTGGTCTGGGCAATCCGCGACGGCCGCGATTGCGCCGACGCGATCATCGAACGTTTCAACAGCAAGGCAGCGGTTGCCGCCGAATAACCGGCAACCAGCCCAGCGACAGGAGGGGCGGCATGCCCGAATTGCAAGGCCAGTGTATGTGCGGCGCGGTGACAGTTACCGCGACACCTGCGCGCGACGCGCTGGGTGCGTGCCATTGCGACATGTGCCGCCGCTGGAGCAGCGGCCCGTTCCTGAGCATCCCGGTTGAGGCGGGATACGCGGCGCTGGGCCCGGTCAAGACCTTTACGTCTTCGGATTGGGCCGAGCGGGCCTTTTGCGAAGAATGCGGGTCTGCCCTTTGGTACAGGCTCACCGTACCGGGTGAGATGCACGGGCAGACGCAAATGGCCGCCGGCCTGTTTGACAACGCCGCAGGCAGCGACCTGAAACTTGAACTATTTATCGACAAAAAGCCCCAAGGCTATGCGTTTGAAGGCCAGCGCCGTCAAATGACCGAAGCCGAAGTGATGGCCATGTATGCGCCATCAGAAGAAGGAGACAGCCAATGACGAAATATGATGCCGATTGGGTCCGGGCCGAAGAGGCCAAGCGCAAATGGATGGCTGAAAACGGTCTGTATTCCGAAGCCGAGGAACATTCTTCGTGCGGGGTGGGCCTGGTTGTTTCCATTGATGGTAAGAAAAGCCGCAAGGTTGTTGATGCGGGGATTGATGCGCTCAAGGCCATTTGGCACCGGGGCGCTGTCGATGCTGACGGCAAGACCGGCGACGGCGCGGGCATCCACGTGCAAATCCCGGCCCCGTTCTTTTATGACCAGATCCGGCGCACCGGCCACGAACCGAACATGGACGAGCTGATCGCCGTCGGTCAGGTCTTTCTGCCGCGCACCGATTTCGGCGCCCAGGAACAATGCCGGACGATCGTCGAAACCGAAGTTCTGCGGATGGGGTATTACATCTATGGCTGGCGGCACGTTCCCGTCGATGTCACCTGCTTGGGTGAAAAGGCCAACGCGACGCGCCCGGAAATCGAACAGATTCTGATTTCCAACTCGAAAGGCGTCGACGAGGATACGTTCGAGCGCGAGCTTTACGTGATCCGTCGCCGTATCGAAAAGGCCGCCATGGCTGCCGGGATCACGGATCTGTACCTGGCCTCGCTCAGCTGCCGGTCGATCATCTACAAGGGCATGATGCTGGCAGAACAGGTTGCAGTATTCTATCCCGACCTGATGGACGAACGCTTTGAAAGCGCATTCGCGATCTATCACCAGCGTTATTCGACCAACACCTTCCCGCAATGGTGGCTGGCACAGCCGTTCCGTATGCTGGCGCATAACGGTGAGATCAACACCCTGAAGGGCAACATCAACTGGATGAAAAGCCATGAGATCCGCATGGCTTCGGCGACGTTTGGCGATTATGCCGAGGACATCAAGCCGATCATCGCGGGCGGCTCGTCGGACTCGGCCGCGCTGGATTCGGTTTTCGAGGTCCTGGTGCGGGCTGGCCGTTCGGCGCCGATGGCAAAAACCATGCTGGTCCCGGAAAGCTGGTCCAAGCAGGCGGTCGAGCTGCCGCAGGCCTGGCGTGACATGTATTCCTACTGCAACTCGGTGATGGAGCCGTGGGACGGTCCCGCCGCGCTGGCGATGACCGATGGACGCTGGGTCTGCGCCGGTCTGGACCGGAACGGCCTGCGCCCGATGCGCTATGTCGTAACCGGCGATGGTCTGGTCATAGCCGGATCCGAGGCCGGGATGGTGCCGATTGACGAGGCCAGCGTGACCGAGAAAGGCGCGCTTGGTCCGGGGCAGATGCTGGCCGTGGACATGAAAAAGGGCAAACTATTCCGCGACAAGCAGATCAAGGACAAGCTGTCCCGCGCCCTGCCATTTGGCGAATGGGTCCGCAAGATCAACGATCTGGACGAGGTACTGGCCGGGGTGACCGAAACCCCCCGTTTCCAGGGCGAAGAGCTGCGCAAACGCCAGATCGCCGCCGGGTATTCGGTTGAAGAGCTTGAGCAGATCCTGTCGCCGATGGCCGAAGACGGCAAAGAGGCGCTTGCGTCGATGGGCGATGACACGCCTTCGGCAGTTCTGTCCACACAGTACCGCCCGCTCAGCCATTTCTTCCGCCAGAACTTTAGCCAGGTCACGAACCCGCCGATCGACAGCCTGCGTGAATACCGCGTAATGTCGTTGAAGACCCGGTTCGGGAACCTCAAGAACGTTCTGGACGAAGACAGCAGCCAGACCGAGATCATCGTTCTGGGCAGCCCCTTTGTCGGCAATGCGCAATGGGACAAGCTGGTCGAAACCTTCGGCTCGCCGCTGGTCGAAATCGACTGCAGCTTTGAACCCGGCCGTGGAGCGCTGAGCGCGGCGTTGGCCCGTGTGCGCGCCGAAGCGGAAGAGGCCGTGCGTTCCGGCGCGGGGCATCTGGTGCTGTCCGACATGAACTCGGGCGCAGGACGTGTGGCAATGCCGATGATCCTGGCCACCAGTGCCGTGCATTCGCACCTGACCCGTCAGGGCTTGCGCACCTTCTGTTCGCTGAACGTGCGGTCGGCCGAATGTGTCGATCCGCATTACTTTGCGGTGCTGATCGGTTGCGGCGCGACCGTTGTGAACGCTTATCTGGCCGAAGATTCGCTGGCCGACCGTATTGATCGCGGCCTGCTGGATGGCACCCTGACCGAAAACGTCGCCCGCTATCGCGAGGCGATTGACCAGGGTTTGCTGAAGATCATGGCCAAGATGGGTATCTCGGTCATCTCGTCTTATCGCGGTGGCCTGAACTTCGAGGCCGTGGGCCTCAGCCGTGCCATGGTTGCCGAGTATTTCCCGGGTATGACCAGCCGTATTTCCGGGATCGGTGTCACCGGGATTCAGGCCAAGGCCGAAGAGATCCATGGCAAGGGTTGGGAAAGCGGTCTGGACGTCTTGCCCATCGGTGGTTTCTACAAGGCGCGGAAGTCGGGCGAGACCCACGCGTGGGAAGCGACCTCGATGCACATGATGCAGATGGCCTGCAACCGCGCCTCGTATGAGCTGTGGAAACAGTATTCGGCCAAGATGCAGTCGAACCCGCCGATCCATCTGCGCGACCTGATGGATTTCAAACCGCTGGGCAAGCCGGTGCCGATTGAAGAGGTCGAATCGATCACCTCGATCCGCAAACGCTTTGTCACGCCGGGCATGAGCTTGGGCGCGCTGAGCCCCGAGGCGCACAAGACGCTGAACGTGGCGATGAACCGGATCGGTGCGAAATCCGACAGTGGCGAAGGCGGCGAAGATCCGGCGCATTTCGTGCCTGAACCCAATGGCGACAACCCGTCGGCCAAGATCAAGCAGGTGGCGAGCGGTAGATTCGGTGTGACCGCCGAATACCTGAACCAGTGCGAAGAGCTGGAAATCAAGGTCGCCCAGGGTGCGAAACCCGGTGAGGGTGGTCAGCTGCCGGGTATGAAGGTCACCGACCTGATCGCGCGTCTGCGGCACTCGACCAAAGGCGTGACGCTGATTTCGCCGCCGCCGCACCACGACATCTACTCGATCGAGGATCTGGCGCAGCTGATCTATGACCTGAAACAGATCAACCCGCGCTGCAAGGTGACGGTGAAACTGGTCGCAAGCTCGGGCGTGGGCACGATTGCCGCCGGTGTGGCCAAGGCCAAGGCGGATGTCATCCTGATCTCGGGCCATAATGGCGGAACGGGCGCTTCGCCTGCGACCTCGATCAAATATGCCGGTCTTCCGTGGGAAATGGGCCTGACCGAGGCGCACCAGGTTCTGGCGATGAACAAGCTGCGCGACCGCGTGACGCTGCGGACCGATGGCGGCCTGCGCACGGGGCGCGACATCGTCATGGCCGCGATGATGGGGGCCGAGGAATACGGCATCGGCACCGCCGCGCTGATCGCGATGGGCTGTATCATGGTGCGTCAGTGCCAGTCGAACACCTGCCCGGTCGGTGTCTGCACGCAGGATGAAGACCTGCGCGCCAAGTTCACCGGCAATGCGGACAAGGTCGTCAACCTGATCACCTTCTACGCACAGGAAGTGCGCGAGTTGCTGGCCAGCCTTGGTGCACGGTCCGTGGATGAGATCATCGGCCGGGCCGATCTGCTGGCGCAGGTCAGCCGGGGGTCTGCGCATCTGGATGATCTGGACCTTAACCCGCTGCTGATCACGGTCGATGGCGCGCATGACATCGTCTATAACCGCGACAAGGACCGCAACGCCGTGCCCGATACGCTGGACGCCGAGATCGTGCGCGATGCTGCGCGGTTCCTGAAGGATGGCGAAAAGATGCAGCTGTCCTATGCGGTTCAGAACACGCACCGGACGGTCGGGACCCGCGTTTCCAGCCATATCGTGCAGAATTTCGGTATGCGGAACACGTTCCAGACCGACCACCTGCATGTGAAACTGCAAGGTTCTGCCGGGCAGTCGCTGGGGGCGTTTGCCGCCCCTGGGCTAAAGCTGGAAGTGTCCGGCGACGCCAACGACTATGTCGGCAAGGGGCTGTCGGGTGGCATGATTGTTGTGCGCCCGCCGCAGGTCAGCCCGCTGAAGGCAGATGAAAACACCATCATCGGCAACACCGTCCTTTACGGCGCCACCGATGGCCACCTGTTTGCCGCCGGACGCGCCGGAGAGCGCTTTGCGGTGCGCAACTCGGGCGCCAGCGTCGTGGTCGAGGGCTGTGGCTCGAACGGGTGTGAATACATGACCGGCGGCATAGCCGTGATCCTGGGCGATATCGGCGCGAACTTTGGGGCCGGGATGACCGGCGGCATGGCCTATCTGTACGATCCCGAAGGCAAGGCGCAGCTTTTGATGAACCTTGAAACCCTGGTGACCTGCCCGGTTACCGTGGATCACTGGATTGACCAGTTGAAGACGCTGATCGAACGCCACGCCGCGGAAACCGGCAGCCGCAAGGCCGCCGATATCCTGCAGCATTGGGATGTCGAGCAGGGCAATTTCCTCCAGGTTTGTCCGAAAGAGATGCTGAACAAACTCAGCCATCCGCTGTCGGACGAGGCAACCGCGGTTCCGGCCGAGTAGGCCGGGCCTGGCGCGCCTGTCGATGGCGGGCGCGCTGCCGGGCCGCTGAAATACGCCGTTCCAAAAATTCTCGGCGCGGCGTATAGCAGGGGCATGGCAAAGAAAGCAGCGCGCAAGTCACGCGGTAAGAAAAGCAAGGCATCAAAAGCCCGGAAACCATCCCGGTTTGTGGCCCGGATTCGGCAGTGGCTGATCCGGGGTGCCGTTGCGGTTTCCGCCGTGATCCTTGTTCTGGTTTTGCTGTTTTCGGTGCTTAACCCGCCGGTCACCCACACGATCTGGTCGGAATGGCGGCGGCTGGGCAAAGTTGACCGGGACTGGGTACCGATCGAGGAGATTTCGCCCGTCATGGCGCGGTCTGTCGTGGCGGCCGAGGACGCGAATTTCTGTCTGCATTGGGGTTTTGACGTCGAGGCGATCCGCGATGCGATCGAAGATGGCGGGTCGCGCGGGGCATCGACCCTGACGCAACAGGTGGTAAAGAACGTGTTCCTCTGGCAAGGCCGCAGTTGGCTGCGCAAGGTGCTTGAAACCTCGATCACGCCGGTTGTCGAGATATTCTGGAGCAAGCAACGCATTCTTGAGGTGTATCTGAACGTCGCCGAAACAGGGCAGGGCGTTTTTGGTGTCGAGGCGGCCGCGCAGAAGTATTTCGGGGTGTCCGCCGCGAATCTGACATCGGTTCAGGCCGCACGCATCGCCGCGATCCTGCCCGCGCCGCGCAACCGCTCGGTGACCGATCCGTCGGTTCGCACCCGGCGCCGGGCCGCCGCGATTGCCGATGGGGCGGCCACCATCCGCGCAGATGGTCGCGCAGATTGTTTCGAGGATTGAAAACTCTGGCCTGCCGGGGGTATTGCTGAGGTGTATTCACTGGTTCGATTGGAAGTCCATGGCGCGTTTGTTTCACGTTCCCCTTTCCCCGTTTTGCCGCAAAGTGCGTCTGTCGCTGGCGGAAAAGAAGATCGAAGTCGAATTGATCGAGGAGAGGTACTGGGAACAGGACCCGGATTTCCTGCGTCGCAACCCCGCCGGTAAGGTTCCGGTGCTGCGGCTGGACGGGCAGATCATGTCCGAGAGCGCGGCGATTTGCGAGTATATCGAGGAAACGCGGCCTGAACCTCCGTTGATGCCGAAAAAGCCCGAGGACCGGTTTGAAGTCCGCCGGCTTGTTGGCTGGTTTGACGACAAGTTCCATCACGAGGTGACGTCAAAGCTGTTGTATGAACGGGTCAACAAGAAGGTGACCGGCCAGGGGTATCCTGACAGCAAGAACGTCAAGGAGGGCGCGCGTGCGGTCAAGTATCACCTCGATTACATGACGTGGCTGTTGGATCATCGCCGGTGGCTGGCGGGTGACCAGATGACGCTTGCGGATTTTGCCGCGGCCGCGCATCTGTCGGCGCTGGATTATATTTCGGATGTGGACTGGAACCGCAGCCAGGTCGTCAAGGACTGGTACGCCAAGATCAAGTCGCGCCCCGCCTTCCGGTCCATCCTTGCGGATCAGGTTCCGGGCTTTCGCCCGCCGCCCCATTACGCGGACCTGGATTTCTGATACGCTGGTGCAGGGGGCCGTCTGCCCCCTCTTGGCCCTGAGGGCCAATTCACCCCCGAGGATATTTTTGGCCAGATGAAGAATGGATCGGGTTTGAAAGAGCGATTGGTCGCGCAAGCCCTGGCCGAGGGGTTCGTAATGTGCCGCGTATGCCGCCCCTGGGATGTGCCGCAGGTGCCCGCGCGGTTGGCGGCCTTTTTGCAGGCTGGTTATCATGGGCAGATGGGCTGGATGGCCGAGAGGACCCATTGGCGCGGAGATCCGTCGGCGCTTTGGCCCGAGGCCCGGTCGGTGGTCATGCTGGCCGAAAGCTATGCCCCGGAGCATGATCCAACGGCGGTTCTTGGTCAGCCGGGGCGGGGCGCGATATCTGTTTATGCGCAGAACCGGGATTATCATGACATCGTCAAGAAGCGCCTGAAACGGCTTGCCCGGTGGTTGATTGCCGAAGCCGGTGGCGAGGTGAAGGTTTTCGTGGATACCGCGCCGGTTCCGGAAAAGGCTTTGGGCCATGCCTCGGGGTTGGGATGGCAGGGCAAGCATACCAACCTTGTTTCGCGGGAATGGGGGAATTGGGCCTTTATAGGCTCGGTTTTCACTACATTGGAGCTGCCGGTGGACCCGGCGGAGGTTGATCATTGCGGGTCGTGTCGGGCGTGTCTGGATGCCTGTCCGACAGATGCCTTTCCGGCGCCGTATCAGTTGGATGCCAGGCGGTGTATTTCCTATTTGACGATCGAGCATAAAGGCCCGGTCGATATCGAGTTGCGCGCCAAGCTGGGCAACCGGATTTACGGCTGTGACGACTGTCTTGCCGCCTGTCCCTGGAACAAGTTTGCCGTTGCGGCCAGCGATATACGGTACGCGGCGCGCGATGACCTGGCCGGGCCGGACCTGGCCGACCTGGTGGTGTTGGATGACGCTGCTTTTCGGGCCAGGTTTTCGGGCTCGCCCATCAAGCGGATCGGGCGCGGTCGATTTGTGCGCAACGTTTTGTATGCGATCGGAAATTCGGGGCGTGCCGAGCTGTGTCCGGCAGCAAGGCAACTGACCGAGGACCCTGATACCGTTGTGGCTGATGCGGCGCGGTGGGCGGTCAAACAGCTGTCTTAGGTGCCGCAAACGCGCTGGACGCTGCGCAGCAAACCGCTACACCATGTTTCGGTGAACAGATGGAGGGCCCGATGACGTTGTCTTTGGGTGTGGATACAGGCGGCACCTATACCGATGCCGTTCTGATCCGGGATGAAAAGCATGTGGTCGCTTGGGCCAAGGCCCTGACCACGCGCCATGACCTGGCGGTGGGGGTTGGCAATGCGGTTTCCGCTGTTCTGGCCGAGGCCGCCATTGCGCCCGGGCAGGTTTCCATGGCCGCGCTTTCGACCACTCTGGCGACCAACGCGCTGGTCGAGGGGCAGGGCGGGCGTGTCGCCCTGATCTATGTCGGGTTCCGCGAGGAAGACCTGGAAAAACATGGGTTGCGAGAGGCCATGAAGGGCGACCCGACGCTGGTGATGTCGGGCGGGCACAGCCATTCCGGCACCGAGGCCGCTGCGTTGGATGTGTCTGCGCTGGAACGGTTTCTTGAGGCCAATGACGGGATATCCGGATTTGCTGTCGCGGCCCGGTTTGCCACGCGAAACCCGGCCCATGAGCTGGAGGTGGCCCGGATCATTGCCGAAAAGACCGGCGCCCCGGTCACCTGTTCGCATCACCTGTCGGCCCGGCTGAATGGCCCGAAACGCGCGGTTACTGCGGTGCTGAACGCGCGCCTGATCGGAATGATTGATCAGTTGATCGGGCGTGCGCGCGACAGGCTGAGCCAATTGGGCATAACCGCGCCGATGCTGGTCGTGCGGGGCGATGGTGCCCTGATGGGGGCAGATCAGGCCCGTGAGCGCCCGATCGAGACCATTCTCAGCGGACCTGCGGCGTCGATCGTGGGCGCGCGTTGGCTGACCGGCGTCGACAATGCGCTGGTTGCGGATATCGGCGGAACGACCACCGATATTGCGCTGATCCGGGATGGCAGGCCGGCCATTGATCCGGCCGGGGCGCAGGTCGGCGGGTTTCGGACAATGGTGGAAGCCGTTGCCATGCGCACCCATGGGCTGGGTGGCGACAGCCAGGTGCATGTCGCCACGCAAGGGTTGCGCGGTGGCGTCACGCTTGGACCGCGCCGGGTATTGCCGGTATCGCTGATCGCGGTCGAAGTGCCAGAGGTCGTTCATGCGGAACTGGACGCGCAATTGCGCATGACCACGGCGGGTGAATATGACGCGCGGTTTGCGCGCCGGGTGCCGGGAACAGGTGCCCAGGGCATCGCCCCGCGCGAGGCCGCCCTGCTGGACCGGTTGGGCGACGCGGTACTGCCCTTGGGCAAGTTGCTGCGCACGCGCATGGAAAGCGGGGCCCTGACCCGACTGGTGGATCGCGGGATCGTCCAGGTTGCCGGGGTGACGCCCTCGGATGCAAGCCATGTTTCCGGTGCCTTGACCGCTTGGGATGCCGACGCCGCGCGTAAAGCGCTTGAGTTGGTGCGGCGCAAGCGTGTCGGGTCGGGGGATCAGCTTGCGCCCTCGGCCGAAGCCCTTGCGGAAATGATCATCGACCAGCTTGTCAAACAAACCGAACTTGCCTTGTTAGAGACTGTTTTTGCAGAAGAGGCCGAGGAATTCGGCCAAGCGCCCGCTGATCTTGCGCGCCATGTTTTGACGCAAAGGGGCCTGGCGGGGCATCGGGGTCTGTTGGCGATGGACATGGCGCTGAACGTGGATGTTGTTGGCCTGGGGGCGTCCGCACCGGCCTATTATCCGGCCGTGGGCGCGCGGTTGCGCTGTAACATGGTCCTGCCCGAACATTCCGGGGTGGCCAATGCCATTGGCGCGGTGGTTGGCCGGGTGATCCTGCGCCGGACCGGTACGGTCACATCCCCGTCCGAGGGCCGGTACCGCGTACATCTTGAGGACGGCCCCCGCGATTTTTCGGCCTCGGGCGAAGCGTTGGATGTTCTCGAGGCCGCGCTGCGGGCCGAGGCGGAACGCGGGGTTCGCCAGGCCGGTGCCGAAGATATCAGGGTCAGCGTTGACCGCGACATCCGGACAGCGCGCGTTGAATCGCAAGACGTCTTTGTCGAAGCCCGGCTGACCGTGGAGGCCAGCGGGCGCCCCAGGGTGGCGGTCGGCTGAGCCGGTTTCAGCCCCCGCGACGGGGGGTCTTATTCGGCGGCGTCGGTGCGCTTGGGCAAGACCCAATCGGCGCGCGGGAAGTGGCAGGTATACCCGTTCGGAATGCGTTCGAGATAGTCCTGGTGTTCCGGCTCGGCCTCCCAGAAGTCACCCACCGGTGCGACCTCGGTCACGACCTTGCCGGGCCAGAGCCCGCTTGCGTCGACATCGGCGATTGTGTCCAGCGCCACCAGTTTCTGTGCCTCGTCCACATGGTAGATGGCCGAACGATAGCTCATGCCGATGTCATTGCCCTGACGGTTGATCGTGGTCGGGTCGTGGATCTGAAAGAAGAACGCCAGCAGATCGCGATAGCTGATCACCGCTGGATCGAACCAGATTTCGATCGCCTCGGCATGCGTGCCATGGTTGCGATAGGTGGCGTTGGCCACGTCGCCGCCGGTATACCCTACGCGGGTGCGGGAAATGCCCGGCAATTTGCGGATCAGGTCCTGCATTCCCCAGAAGCAGCCCCCGGCCAGAACAGCGCGTTCCTGTGTCATCATACGTCCTCCACGTGAATGAGGTATTCGCCATAGCCCTGTTCTTTCATCTCGTCGCGATGGACGAAACGCAGGGCTGCGGAGTTGATGCAATAGCGCATCCCGCCCTGTTCGCGCGGCCCGTCGGGGAATACATGCCCCAGATGGCTGTCGCCGTGTTTGGACCGAACCTCGGTTCGGATCATGCCAAGCGTCCGGTCTTCGAATTCTGTGACATGCTCATGGATGATCGGCTTGGTAAAGCTGGGCCAGCCACAGCCGGATTCGTATTTGTGGGTCGACGCAAACAGCGGCTCACCGGAAACGATGTCGACATAGATGCCCGGTGCGTGGTTGTTCAGGTGCTTGCCAGTGCCGGGGCGCTCGGTTCCGTTTTGCTGGGTCACGCGAAACTCTTCGGGGGAAAGGGCGGCGACGGCCTCGGGGGATTTGGTGAAGCGGGTCATGGGTCCTCCGGTCTGGTGTGGTGTTGCACAGTAAATGGGGTCCGCTGCGGGAAAGCAAAGGCTTGTTTCACCTGCCTCGCGCAGCCGTGTGGTTTCAGGTCGGTTTGACCTGGGGTTGCCGCGAAAGCTGAACCGCAAGGATGCCCAGCGTCGTGACCGCGACGCCGACGGCGTCCAGTGGCCCAAGGTGTTCGCCCAGCAGGATTGCCGCGATGGCCACGCCAAAAACCGGGTTCAGGAAATGAAACGTGGCCGCACGGATCGGCCCGATCCGGTTAAGCAGCATGAACCAGATCAGGGTGGCCAGCAGGCCCGGGAACAGGGTCGTATAGCTGAAGGCCAGCACCAGGGGGACCGTCAGATTGATATGGATCGTTTCAAACAGGGGCGCGGCAACAAACAGAACGGCCGAGCCGACGAACATCTGCAGGCCGACGACCATCATGAAATTCCCGCCCGAGGTCGCCCCGCGCACCGCAAGCGTGGCGAAGGTCAGCGCCAGCGCCCCAATCCCGCACAGCACAACGCCGAACATGTCAATTCCGGCGCTGATGCGGCTGCTCATGATCAGCGCGACGCCCGCGAAACCGGCCAGCAACCCCAAAATCCCCAGCGGTCGCAACCTTTCGCCCAAAAAGGCCCAGCTGGCCAAGGCGACCAAAAGGGGCATGGTCGAAGCCAGGATCGCCGCCACCGAGGCTTCGATCGTTTGCATCGCATAGAAATTCAGACCCAAATAAAGGGCATTCTGGCATATACCGAACAAGATGGTGGCGTACCATTGCGACCGGGTCAGGCGCCAGCTTTGGCCCATGATGCGGGCGATTGCCACGCCCAGAATGCCCGAAATCAGAAACCGAAGAGCCAGGGAAAACAGAGGCGACGCATCGGCCACAATGATCCGCGCCGAGGTAAAGGCCGACGACCAGATCAGGGCAAACGTCAGCCCCATGGCAATTGCGCGAATATCCATCATGACCCCCTGTCAGATCGCCGCGACTGTTTCCGAAATATCCGGGCGCCGCAAGCCGAACCATAGGCGCGGGCCAATGCCGCCAAAGAAAAAGGGCCGCGTGACCGCGACCCTTGATCTGATGTGCTTGAAAGGCTGGTATCAGCCGTTCACGCTGTCCTTCAGTGCCTTGGCAATGGTCATCTTGACCACTTTGTCGGCTTCTTTCTTGAACTGCTCGCCGGTCGCAGGGTTGCGCACCATGCGCTCGGGGCGCTCGCGGCAGTAGATTTTGCCGACGCCGGGCAGGGTTACTGCGCCACCGGCCGAAACTTCGCGGGTGATCAGGCCGGTGATGGCCTCCAGCGCGGAGTTTGCGGATTTCTTGTCGGTTCCCATTTCCTCAGCGAGAGCAGCAACCAGCTGAGTCTTTGTCATAGGCTTTGCCATTTCTTGGTCTCCTTAACGTGCCCGATCTCTTGGGCCTCACGGCGTGACTGTAACGGGATATTGTAGTTAAACACAACGAATAGTAGCGCTGAAAACCCCAAAAACATGGGGATTTCGTTGTTTTTTTGCGTCAGAGGAAGGCGGTTTCGTCGAAAGAACGCAATTTCCGGCTGTGCAAACGCTCCAGAGGCATGCCGCGGAGATGCTCCATCGCGCGAATTCCTATGGCCAGGTGGCGGCTGACTTGCGTTGTGTAAAAGGCCGAGGCCATGCCGGGCAGCTTAAGTTCGCCATGCAGCGGCTTGTCCGAAACGCACAATAATGTGCCGTAGGGGACACGAAACCGGTAGCCGTTTGCGGCAATCGTCGCGCTTTCCATGTCCAGCGCGATGGCCCGCGATTGGCTGAGCCGTTGCACCGGGCCGGACTGATCGCGCAGTTCCCAGTTCCGGTTGTCGACCGAAGCAACGGTTCCGGTCCGCATGATCCGCTTCAGCTCATAGCCTTCCAGCTCGGTCACTTCGGCCACCGCCTGTTCCAGCGCAACCTGCACCTCGGCCAGCGGCGGGATTGGCACCCAGACCGGCAGATCATCGTCCAGAACCTTGTCTTCGCGCAGATAGGCATGGGCCAGGACGAAATCGCCCAGCGCCTGCGTGTTGCGCAGCCCGGCACAATGCCCGACCATCAGCCAGGCATGCGGGCGCAAGACAGCGATATGGTCGGTGGCGGTTTTTGCGTTCGACGGGCCGACCCCGATATTGACCAGCGTGATCCCCGAACCATCGGCCCGTTTCAGGTGATAGGTCGGCATTTGCGGCAATTTCAGCGGCTGTTCGATCGCGGCCTGCGGGTCGGTGATTTCGACATTCCCGGTCGAGACAAAGCTGGTATATCCGCTGTCCGGATCGCCAAGCTGGGCACGGGCATAGTTTTCGAACTCGGACACATAGAACTGATAGTTGGTAAACAGAACGTGGTTCTGAAAATGGTCGGGATCGGTGGCCGTGTAATGGGCCAGCCGCGCCAGCGAATAATCCACGCGCTGCGCGGTAAACAGGGCCAGCGGGCCAACCTCGTCGGTCAGTTCGTGGACACCGTTGACGATATCGTCGTTGGTGGTCGTCAGGTCCGGCACGTCGAACACGTCGCGCAGGGTAAAACCGGCGGCGCCCTGGTGGGGAACGACCAGGTCGGGGTTGTTGGCCACTGCAAAATGCACCGGGATCGGCGTGGTCGACGGCCCGATGGTCACCGGCTGGTCATGGTTCCGGATCAGCAAGGCGATCTGCTGGGTCAGGTAAGACCGGAACAGATCGGGCCGGGTTACGGTCGTGGCATGAGCGCCGGGTTCCGCGACATGGCCAAAGCTCAACCGGCTGTCGACTTGGGCGTATGACGACGTTCGGATGCGAATTTCCGGGTAATAGGCCCTGAATCGTTCTGATGGCGAGCCGTTCGCAATGGCATCGGCGAAGCTGTCGCAGAGAAATCCGGTTGCCTGTTCATACAGCTCTTCCAGGCGGGCAACCGCGGCCGCCGGGTCGGTGAAATCCTCGGGGGCCGGTGCGTTGGGTGTTCTTGTTTCAGTCATGCAAGTGGTTCCAGAAGGTCAATCTTTTCAAAACTGCGCACATCCACCAGCCCCAGATCCGAGATCCGCAATTCGGGGATCACGACCAGGGCCAAAAGGGAATGCTGCATATAGGCGTTGTTGAGCTTGCAGCCGCAGGCCTGCATCGCCTCGACCATCTTTTGGGCGTTTTCGGCGACGTCAAAGGCCGGGCTGTCGGACATGAGGCCCGCAATCGGCAGCCTGACCAGCGCCAGTTCCTGGCCATCGCGGAAAATCGTGATGCCGCCGCCGACCTCGGCAAGCCGGTTTGCGGCAAGCGCCATCTGTTCGCGGTCGGTGCCCACCACGATCATGTGATGGCTGTCATGTGCCACGGTCGAGGCCATGGCCATCGGCCCCTGGTATCCGAAACCGGATACAAAGGCGTTGGTCACGCCGCCGGTGGCGCGATGCCGTTCGACCAGTGCAATCTGGCAGACATCGCCTTCGCCTTCGACCAGGCCGCCGATGATCGGCAATTCGGCCTTGAGCGCCTTTGTGGGCGCCTGGTTTTCCACCACGCCGATTACATTGGCCTGCACGCGGTTTGCACCGGCGGGCGGGGTGATCTCGAAATCCGCAGCGGTCAGCGGATGGCCCAGATGGACGGTGTTTCGCGCCCGGTCGGGCCAGTCGTAATGCGGGCAATCCACGGTGATCGCACCGTTTTCCGCCACCACCTGGCCGCGGGCAATGACCATGTCGATCGGCAGCTCCTTCAGGTCCGGCGTCAGGATGATATCCGCCCGCCGTCCGGGCGTGATTGAGCCAATCTCGCGCTCCAGCCCGAAATGCGTGGCGGTGTTCAGCGTTGCCATCTGCAGGGCGATCAGCGGGTCGCAACCGCAGGCAATGGCGTGCCGCACGACCCTGTTCATATGGCCTTCGTTGACCAGCGTGCCAGAGTGGCAATCGTCGGTGCAAAGGATAAAGTTGCGCGGGTCCAGCCCTTTTTCTGTCACCGCGGTGATCTGGCTTTCGACATCGTACCAGGCCGAACCCAGCCGCATCATGGACCGCATCCCCTGCCGCACGCGGGCAATTGCGTCCGCCTCGCAGGTGCCTTCGTGATCATCGGCCGGGCCGCCGGCCACATAGGCCGCAAAATCAGGCCCTAAATCAGGCGAAGCATAATGCCCGCCGACCGTTTTTCCGGCATTCTGCGTGGCCGCGATTTCCGCCAGCATCTTTGGGTCGCCCTGGACCACGCCGGGAAAGTTCATCATCTCGCCCAGCCCGATGATGCCGGGCCAGGTCATCGCCTCGGCAACGTCCTGCGGCGAGATTTCGTATCCGGTGGTCTCTAGCCCGGGTGCCGAAGGCGCGCAAGACGGCATCTGGGTGAATATGTTCACCGGCTGCAGCAAAGCCTCGTCATGCATCATGCGCACACCGTCGAGGCCCAGCACATTTGCGATCTCGTGCGGGTCGGTGAACATCGATGTGGTGCCATGCGGGATGACTGCGCGGGCGAATTCGGCCGGGGTCAGCATGCCGGATTCAATATGCATATGGGCGTCACACAGGCCGGGGATCATATAGCGCCCCTGCGCTTGGATGATTCGGGTTTCAGGGCCGGTACAATGGGACGCGTCGGGCCCGACAAAGGCGATGCGGCCTTCGGCAATAGCCACCGAATGGTCGGGCAGGGCTTCGCGGGTGTGGACGTTGATCCAGACGCCGCCGCGGATCACGGTATCGGCGGGTTCGCGTCCGGCGGCGACGGCGATCAGGCGGGGGGCCACGTCGGGCCAGCTGGGAAAAGGCTTATATTCCATGGCCCAACTTTCCCCAACGCGCTAAAAGGTTCAACCCTGCAATTGAGCTGTCGTGAAACCGTCATGCGGGCCCGCAAAGGCTCGGCCGCTTTCGCGTGCCTGAACCTGCCCAAACATTGGGCAGTGTCCGAAGCCGCGCCCAATCGCCCTGCCGCCTTGGCCGGGTTGGTTTGACACCGCAGACGATCTGCGAAACGATTTTGACGGCACAGAACGAAGCGACCACAACAAGGCATCAGCAAGACAACGTGACCAACCAGAACAACAGCCTTTTCCGGCGGCTCGACGAATTGCTCAGGCAGATCTACCCGACACATGACACCGACGCGTTGTCGCGGCGGGTTGTCGATGTTTTCTGGCCGTCGCAAACCCATATGCGCAAGCTGGGGCGCAAACCGGGAAACCGGCTTTGGTCGGAACGCGACAGTGTCCTGATCACCTATGGCAACTCGATCGAAGACGGCTCGCACAAGCCTCTGGACGTTTTGCATGACTTCCTGATCCGCCACCTGGATGGCGTTGTGAACGGCGTCCATATCCTGCCGTTCTTTCCTTTTACCTCGGATGACGGGTTCGCCGTGTCCGACTATTACACGGTCAGTCCACAGTTGGGGGACTGGGCCGATATCATGCGGATCGCCAGCGATTTTCACCTGATGTCGGACCTGGTGTTGAACCATGTGTCCAGCCAGGGCGAGTGGTTCAACAACTATCTTATGGGCAAAGCGCCCCATGACGGGTTCTTTTTCGAGGCTGAACCGGATGATGACCTGTCCAAGGTGGTCCGGCCGCGTACAACGCCCCTGTTGCGCAAGGTGGACACCAGCCGTGGCGAGCGGCATGTCTGGTGCACCTTCAGCCACGATCAGGTCGATCTGGATTTCAGGAACCCCGAAGTTCTGATCGAGATGCTAAAGGTCATACGCCTGCATATCGACAAGGGTGTCCGCATATTGCGGCTGGATGCCGTGGCCTTCCTGTGGAAAGAGGCCGGCACGACATGCATTCACCTGCCGCAGACCCATGCGGTCGTCCGGTTGCTGCGTCTTTTGTGCGATTATACCTCGGAAACCGTGGTTTTGCTGACGGAAACCAATGTGCCAAGGACCGAGAACCTCAGCTATTTCGGCAACAGGAACGAGGCGCATGCGGTCTACAATTTTCCGCTGCCGCCGCTGATCCTGCATGCGTTGCAGGCGGGCACGGCGCGGTATCTCAGCCGGTGGCAATCGACCATGCCCCCGGCGCAGTTGGGATGCGCCTATCTCAATTTCACGGCCAGCCACGATGGCATCGGCATGCGCCCCGCCGAAGGTGTTTTGCCCCCGGACGAGCGCGACCGGATGATCGAAACGGTTCGTGGCCTGGGCGGGCTGGTCTCCATGCGGGCCCTGCCGGACGGGCGCGAGGAACCCTATGAACTGAACTGCAGCTTTTTCGAGGCGCTGCGGGCGACGTTTGAAGGCGAGGACCAGTACCATCTTGCCCGCTTCATTTGTTCGCAATCCGTCGTGATGTCGATGGAAGGCATCCCGGCCTTTTACATCCACTCCCTGCTGGCCACGCCGAATGACCACGAAGCGGTCGAACGCCGTGGCATGAACCGGGCGATCAACCGTCACCGGTGGCATTATCCCGACCTGCTGGCGCAACTGGCCGATCCGGGGTCGAACCAGTCCCGCGTATTGTCGGAACTGTCCCGCCGCCTGAAGCTGCGGTCAAGACAGCCCGCATTTCACCCGAATGCAACGCAATTCACCTTGCAGCTTGACGACCGTGTCTTCGGGCTTTGGCGTCAGAGCCTGGATCGAAGCCAGTCGATTTTTGCCCTGCACAACCTGTCCTCGCAGCCCGTCACGGTAAGCCCTTCGGCGGTCAACCTCATTGCGGATGACAGTTGGACTGATCTGCTGAGTGGCGAAATCATTGACGGTGACGGGGGCGATATTGGGCTGGCCCCCTATCAATGCCGGTGGATCACGAACGTGGTGACGGGGTGAACTCATCCAGATCCGCGGCAACGGCGGTTCGCAGGTTAGCCAGAAACTCCGTATCGGCGGCGTGGACGCGGTTCCAGGTGGGAATGAAAGGCGTTTCGTTGGGTGTTTCCAGGAAAATCTGCCCCGCCCGAATGATGTTTTCCGCAAAAAGTTCGATCGACTTTTCTTCCTTGTGCCGGTCCAGCACCAGCCCGTTCATCTTGGCATCGTTGTAATACCCGTCCAGCAGGTCCAGCGCTGACCGGTAATATGTCGCCTTGAGCGTGCGGAACGTGTTCTGGGTAAACACGGTGCCGTCCGCCGCAAGCTTGCGAAAGATCGCCTTGCAGATATCAGTCGACATGCGGCTCAGGCCCTTGGTGGCATCCTCTTGGGAAAGAACCTGGTGCTTGTGGTCGTAATTGTCGGCAATTTCGACCTGGCAAACGGATTGCGGAGCCAGGTTGCGCCACGCTTCGGACAGGACACCGATTTCCAGCCCCCAGTCCGAGGGTATCCTCAGGTCCGGCAGCGTTGGGGTCCGGATCGCGAACTCGCCGGAAAGCGGATAGCGAAAGCTTCTGAGAAAGTCGATATAGTCGCGGTCTCCGACCACCCGTTTCAGGGCGATCAGCAGTGGGCTGATCAGCAACCGGGTGACGCGGCCGTTCAGCTTGCCGTCACCGACGCGGGGATAAAAGCCCTTGGCCATCTGATAGGGAAAGGTTGGATTGACCACCGGATAGATCAGCCGATCCAGCATTTCGCGGTTATAGGTCAGGATATCGCAATCGTGGATGGCCATTACCGAACTGTCCGCGCAGGACAGCAGATAGCCCATGCAGGTCCAGACATTCTTGCCCTTTCCCGGTTCTTGCGGGGCCAGCCCGCGCGCGGCAAGCCGGTCCTGCATCTCCAGCATTCGGGGGCTGTCATTCCAGATGACGGTATGCTGCTGTGGCAACCGGCTGAAAAAGGCCCGCGCGTGGCGGAATTGTTCTTCGGTTGCGCGGTCCAGACCGATGACGATCCGGTGCAGGTAGGACACCTGAGACAGCTCGTTCAGGATATTTTCCAGCGCCGGCCCTTCAAGTTCCGAATACAGGCAGGGCAGGATAAGCGTCACCTTGCGCGTTTCCGCAAACACGGCGATTTCCCGCGTCAGATCCGCTGCGGGGCGGTTTCTGAGATTGTGCAGCGTAGTGATGTTTCCGTTTTGATGAAAGTCGGCCATGTCGGTTCCCGTTGGTCGCTTATGTGTCTTTGGTCAGGGTGAGTATGGCTTCGGCCCAGCCTGCCGGCCCCACCTGGGTTGTTCGCAGTATGCGGCCTGATTGGTCCGATGTCAGGGGCGCGATCCCCGGCCCGTGCGGGTTTCGGACGATGACGCCAATATCTGCGGCCATGATCATCTCGGCATCATTGGGGGCGTCGCCCAATGCGATGGTCCGGTCGGGCTTTAGCCTGGCTGTGACTTCGGACATTGCATCGGCCTTGGTCCTGCCTGATGAAATGGTCAGGAACCGGCCGCCCTGCCGCGCGCTCAGACCGGCATTTTTCAACGCGGCCAGAAACGTGTCCAACTCTGCGCGGGTGCCGGTCCAGACACCGGGTTCGCTGAACTGTCGTTGGCGGGCACGGCTTGCCGCCTGACTGTCGAGGCCGGTCTGGTCCGCAACCTCTTGCACGGTCATGTCGCCAAATCCGACAAACCCCACGGGAAGCGTCTTTATCGTCTTGCGAAGATCCGCATAGGTCTGGGCGTCCCCGATATCTGTTTCACCGGACCACAAAATCCCGGCCCCGTTTTCGACGATGGCAGGCCAGTCCGAAGACCCGATTTCGTCGCGCAGGGGGATCATCTCGGCCGAGGTCTTGCTGCTGGCAAGGACAAGGCCCGCCCCCAGCGCCCGCAGCCGCGCCAACCCCGGTCTGGCTTCGGCCCAGCCATAGTCGCCGTGGCTGAGCAAGGTGCCGTCCAGATCCGAAAAGACCAGCAGGGAAAGGTGGTGCGTCATTGCCGCCATACTGCCATTCGGCGCCTGCCATTCAATTGTGCAATTGGGCAATAGGGTCCGAATCTGCCTAATTTCGCGAATAAATTTTGGCCTGTGCTGAATTTTTGGGCGACCTTTGGCGGGGCGGGCAGGTCGGGGGTGCTGCGGGCCGTCAAAATTTTGTTGGTCAAACCGTCCTGCGGGATGCACAGTTCCGCCTGTTTCGGGTCACATGGTTTCCAAAGGGAGAGAGCAAATGAGCGTCGCCAACCTTCGTCCCAACATGGATCACTGGTCCAGCCGCGTGGACCTGGCCGCGGTGTTCCGGTGGACGGAACGTCTGAACATGCATGAAGGCGTCGCCAACCATTTCAGCCTTGCCGTCAACGATGACGGAACGCAGTTCCTGATGAACCCCAACCAGATGTATTTCGGGCGCATCAAGGCATCTGACCTGCTGTTGCTGGACGCGAACGACCCCGAGGTGATGCGCCAGCCGGGCGCACCGGATCCAACGGCCTGGGGTCTGCACGGCGCCATCCACCGCACATGCGCCCATGCGCGCTGTGTCATTCACGTCCATTCCATTTTCGCCACCGTCCTTGCGACACTGGCCGACAGCACCATCCCGCCGATCGATCAGAACACGGCAATGTTCTTCAACCGCTATGTCATCGATTCCGAATTTGGCGGTCTGGCCTTTGAAAGCGAAGGTGAGCGCTGCGCCGCGATGCTGACGGACCCGCGCATCAAAGTGATGATCATGGGCAACCATGGCGTTTTGGTGATCGGCAGCGACGTCGCGGATACGTTCAACAGGCTCTATTACCTGGAACGCGCGGCGGAAACATATATCCGCGCCTTGCAGACCCAACAGCCGTTGCGGGTTTTGTCCGACGAGATTGCCGAGAAAACCGCGCAGGAAATCGAAGACTACCCCGAGCAGGCCGCCGCCTTTCTCCGAGAGATCAAGGCCGTTCTGGACGCTGAAGGATCGGATTACGCGACCTGAACCCGGCATTGTTTATCGCGGCGACGGATCTAAGCCCGCCGGCGAAGGGCGCGTGGTGTCGTGGAAAACTCTGCCCGGAATGCGCGGGTCAGGGCGCTGGGGTTTTCATACCCTGCACGCAGGGCAATCTCGGCGATGGTCAGGTCCGTTTCGGTTACCAGTTTTCGCGCCAGCCCCAGGCGCAGGCGGCGATAAATCCGCGCCGGACCCGCCCCCAGATCGGCCCGCATCCGCGTTTCCAGCATTTTCTGCGATCGTCCGACCCGGCGCGCAATCTCGGGAATGGGCAGCGGGTTTTCCATGTGTTCCTGCATCAGCGCCAGCGCCCGGTTGACCGGGCTGCTGGCCGAACCCGCACCGCCGAAATGCGACCGGCCCGAGCCGCGGGTCATGAACAGCTGCGCCACCTCCAGCGCCAGCGCCTGACCCTGGTCCTGCCCGATCAGGTGCATCACCAGATCAAATGCCGCCATTGCGCCGGAACAGGTGATGCGGTTGCCGTCGATCACGAAACGCTCTCGGCAGGCGGTGACCTCGGGAAAACGCTCGGTAAACGCGGTCAGTTCTTCCCAGTGGATCGTTGCGCGGTGCCCGTCCAGCAGCCCCGCCTGCGCCAGCAGCCAACTGCCGGTATCCAGTCCGGCCAGAACGTCGAACCGCGTCGCGGCTGCACGCAATCCGGCCTGGGTGCGCCATCCGCCATGCGCCCGAAACCCATAAGAGGGCATCACCATCAACAGATCACCCTGCGCATCGGCCAGTCGGTCATGCGGCGCCACCTGCAAGCCCGAGGACGACGTCACCGGCCCGCTGTCCAGTGAAAGGAACCGCCAGTCATAACATGTGCGCCCGCTCAGCGTGTTTGCCGCGCGCAGCGGCTCGACCGTGTTGGCAAGGCAATGGTTGGAAAACCCGTCAAATAGCAGCACACCGACATGCTGCGTCGCAGAGGGGGATTTTGTCCAAACTGGCATGAACATATTCTAAACCTGCATGATATTGGTCGCAAGCCTCGTCAGGATACCCTTACCCTCAGACGCGGAGTTCCCAGAATGCAATATGGCCTGACCGACGAGCAGGAAATGATCGCCTCGACCGTCCGCAGTTTTGTCGAGAACGAGATTTACCCCCACGAGGACCTTGTCGAACGCACCGGAGAGGTCCCGCAGGACATTGCAGACGAGATCAAGCGCAAGACGATCGAGTTGGGCTTTTATGCCTGCAACTTTCCCGAAAGTGTCGGTTGTGCCGGGCTGAACCACCTGGAATTTGCGCTGGTCGAGCGGGAACTCGGCCGAGGTTCGATGGCGTTGAACCATTTCTTTGGGCGGCCACAGAACATCCTGATGGCCTGCAAGGGCGAGCAGGTCGACCGCTATCTGATGCCTGCCGTGCGCGGCGAAAAGATGGATGCGCTTGCCATGACTGAACCGGGCGCGGGTTCGGATGTGCGGGGCATGAAATGTTCGGCCCAGCGCGATGGCGGCGACTGGGTGGTCAACGGCACCAAGCATTTCATCTCGGGCGCGGAACATGCCGATTTCATCATCGTGTTCATCGCCACTGGCGAGGATCAGACGCCGAAAGGCCCCAAGAAGCGCATCACCGCCTTTCTGGTCGATCGCGGCACGCCGGGCTTTACCATCCGGGACGGCTATAAATCGGTCAGCCACCGTGGTTACAAGAACATGGTGCTTGATTTCGACGATTGCCGCCTGCCGGATGCGCAGGTCCTGGGCGCGGTCGATGGCGGGTTCGAGGTGATGAACACCTGGCTTTATGCCACGCGGATCACCGTGGCAGCGATGTCCGTTGGCCGGGCGCGCCGCGCGTTTGATTACGCGCTGGATTATGCCGCAACCCGCGAACAGTTCGGCCAGAAGATCGGCAAGTTCCAGGGCGTCAGTTTCCAGATTTCCGACATGATCACCGAGATTGACGCGGCAGACCTGTTGACGCTTGCAGCCGCCGACCGGCTGGACAAGGGTCTGCCCGCCAATCGCGAAATCGCCTCGGCCAAGCTTTACGCCTCGGAAATGTTGGCGCGGGTCACCGATGCGGCGATCCAGGTGCATGGCGGCATGGGCCTGATGGACGACTATCCGCTGGAACGTTTCTGGCGCGATGCGCGGGTCGAACGGATCTGGGACGGGACCAGCGAGATTCAGCGCCACATCATCAGCCGCGACCTGTTGCGCGCGCTGGGCGCGTGACGTCGGGGCCCAAGGCATGCACATCCTGAACCGCGCGCTCAACCCTGCCTCAATCGCTGTGATCGGCGGCGGAGCATGGTGCGCCGAGGTCATCCGCCAGGCCCGCCGGTTCGGGTATCAGGGCGCGATCTGGCCCGTGCACCCAAAGGCAAATGCGGTCGTCTCAGAACCCGCTTTTCCAACCATCCAAGACCTGCCGCACGCGCCTGATATCGCGTTCATCGGCATCAACCGCCACGCAACGATCGGGACCGTCGCCGCGCTCGCGGCACTTGGGTGCGGCGGCGCGGTCTGCTTTGCCTCGGGCTTTACCGAGGCGCGGGCCGAAGACGATTGCGCCGCCGACCTGCAGGCGCAACTGGTAAAGGCCGCCGGTCGCATGCCGATCCTCGGGCCGAACTGCTATGGGTTTGTAAATGCGCTGGACCGGGTGGCGATCTGGCCAGACCAGCATGGGATGCACCCGGTCGACCGGGGCGTCGCGATCCTGACCCAAAGCTCCAACATGGCGATCAACATGACCATGCAGCGCCGGGCGCTGCCGCTGGCCTTTATGCTGACCTGCGGAAACCAGGCGCAGACGCATCAGGCCGATATCGCCTTGTCTCTGCTGGACGATGACCGGATCACCGCCATCGGTGTCCATATCGAGGGGTTTGGCAATCTGCGCAAATGGGAAAGGCTTGCGGCCAGGGCGCGCGCACGCGGTGTTCCCGTGATCGCGCTGAAAGTGGGGCGTTCCGCCCAGGCGCAGGCCGCCACGATCTCACACACCGCCTCGCTGGCGGGCGGGGATGCCGGGGCCCAGGCCTTTCTGAACCGCCTGGGATTTGCGCGTCTGAACGACGTGCCCAGCTTTCTGGAAACCCTCAAGCTGTTGCATGTCACCGGCGGATTGGACAGTGGCGGGCTGGGGATGATCAGTTGTTCCGGCGGCGAGGCCAGCCTGGCCGCTGACATGGCCGTGGGCCGGGCGGTGCATTTCCCACCCCTGACCCAAACGCAACGCGCCGATTTGCGCGCGGCGCTGGGCCCGATGGTGGCGTTGGCGAACCCGCTGGATTACCACACGTATATATGGCGCGACGCGCAGGCGATGACCCGCGCCTGGTCGGCGCTGTCGGGGTCGGATGTGGCTTTGACCATGGCCATTGTCGACTATCCGCATACCGACGCGCAGGATTGGGAATGCGCGACCCAAGCCGCCCTGAATTGCGTGGCCGCAACAGGCAGGCCTTATGCGGTTGTTTCGACGATGCCGGAACTCATGCCGCAATCGGTGGCGCAGCGCCTGATGGCGGGCGGCGTGGTGCCTTTTGCCGGACTGCACGAGGCGCTGGCCGCCGCCGAAGCCGCCCTGCGCCGGTCGCCAGACCCTTGCGACCCGGTTGTCCCGCCGTCAAAGGAGGGCGCAGACCAGACCCTGACCGAAGCACAGGCCAAATCGGCGTTGGCCGAATATGGGCTGCCGGTCCCGCGCAGCAGAGTTGCCCGGGCACAGGATGCCGTCCCGGCGGCGCAGCGGTTGGTGCCGCCTTTCGCGGTCAAGGGGGTCGGGTTTGCCCATAAATCCGAACATGGCGCCGTGCGCCTGAACGTCGGGTTTGACATGCTGGATGAGGCCGCGCGCCAGGTCGGAACCGAACAGGTTCTGATCGAAGAGATGGCCACCGGAGCGCTGGCAGAGTTGCTGATCGGGGTCACGCGCGACCCGGCGCATGGTTACGTTCTGACGCTGGGTGCGGGCGGTGTGCTGACCGAGCTGTTGCACGATACGGTGTCAGTGCTGGTTCCCGCCTCTCGGGCCGCGCTCAGAACCGCGCTGGGCCAATTGGCCTGCGCGCCGCTGTTGGCTGGCTATCGTGGAAAACCGGCCGTCGACATGGACGCGGTTCTGGATGCGGTCTTGTCCGTTCAGGCCTATGTCATTGCCAACGCGGCAACGGTCGGCGAAGTTGAAATCAATCCGCTGATCTGCCTCGCCGATGGGGTGGTCGCCGTGGATGCCCTGATCCGAAAGGCAAGTGAATGACCCCGATCAAGACCCGCCGCGACGGCGCAATTCTCGAAGTGACGCTGGACCGGCCCAAGGCGAATGCGATTGACCTGGCCACAAGCCGCATCATGGGCGACGTCTTTCGTGACTTTCGCGATGACCCGGACCTGCGCGTTGCGATCCTGACAGGTGGTGGCGACAAGTTCTTTTGCCCCGGCTGGGATCTGAAGGCCGCCGCCGATGGCGATGCGGTTGATGGCGATTATGGCGTCGGCGGTTTCGGCGGCTTGCAAGAGATGCGCGACATGAACAAGCCGGTGATCGCTGCGGTCAACGGAATTGCCTGCGGTGGCGGGCTGGAACTGGCGCTGAGCGCAGATATGATCCTGGCGGCGGAACATGCCAGCTTTGCCCTGCCCGAGATCCGCTCGGGCACCGTGGCAGACGCGGCCAGCGTAAAGCTGCCCAAGCGCATCCCGTATCATATCGCGATGGAGCTGCTGCTGACGGGCCGCTGGTTCGACGCCGCCGAGGCGCATCGCTGGGGTTTGGTGAACGAGATCGTCCCAGCAGATCAATTGATGGACCGGGCGTGGGATCTGGCGCGGTTGCTGGCAGGTGGGCCGCCGCTGGTCTATGCGGCGATCAAAGAGATCGTGCGCGAGGCCGAGGATTCGCGGTTTCAGGACATCATGAACAGGATCACCAAGCGGCAATTGCAGACGGTCGACGTGCTTTACGGGTCAGAGGACAACCTGGAAGGGGCCCGCGCCTTTGCCGAAAAGCGTGACCCGCAATGGAAGGGCCGCTGACACCGGTTCTTTCTGGACGCGGATACGGGTTCAGGACTTTTCGAACAGGGCGATAACGGCGGTGTCATCCTTGTTGGGCCCTGCCGCCAGGTCGCCATAGATCCGGGTCTCGGTCAGTGTCAGGTTTTCGATCTGCCCCTGTTCCAGCTTGCCCAGGGTGGCGGCGAATCCTTGCGCGTCAAAGTGTCGGGCATTGATCGACAGCGCGAACTGGGCGCCGGGGCGCGCAACGCGCAACAATGCGGTCAGGGCTTCGGGGCCAAGATGGCCATGGGTAAAGGTGCCTGACGACACGATGCCCGCATAGGTGTCGCGCGGTACCGGTATGCCCTGGTTCAGATCAGCTTCGATCGCGTCGCGATAGATGTCCTTGCGCATTGCCTGGTCCAGCATTTCGACGCTGATATCCGTGGCGTCGATCGGTCCGACGCCCAATCCGGCCAGTACCGCGCCGCACAGGCCAGTCCCCGCGCCCACGTCCAGCACGGGCCCCTGGCCCCCGGCACCGACAAAGGCGCGGGCGGTATTGATATGCAGCTGATAATCTTCAAGCGCGGCGAACCCTTCGTCATAGTCGCCGGCCCATTCGGCATACAGGCGCTTGTGATCCTCGGGGGATTTCAGCGCATAGGCGGCATGCAGGTCGGGTTTTGTATCGCTCATGGAATCATGAAGGCGCAACAGGGGATTCGAATCAAGTGCGTCCATGCGGCGCTTGCATCCCAACGCGGGTCAGATCATCAAAGACTTATGACGAACACGCTTCTTTCTTTCGGTCACGGGTATTCGGCCCAGGCGCTGTCGCGGCGTCTGGCCGGGCAGGGCTGGCGGGTTGTTGGAACCACGCGCAATTCCGATCAGACCCCCCATATTCGCGCCTCGGGCGCCGAGCCGCTGATCTGGCCGGGCACGCGGCCCGATTTTGACGGTGTGACGCACCTGCTGATTTCAACGGCACCTTCGGCCGAGGGCGACCCGGTTCTTGCCGAACTGCGCGACGAAATCACCGCCCGCGCGGCCCAGTTTGCATGGGTCGGATATCTGTCGACAACGGCGGTTTACGGCGACCATCAGGGCGATTGGGTCGACGAATCCACGCCTCCGGCCCCGACCGCAAAACGCGGCCAGTGGCGGATCAAGGCCGAGCGGCAATGGGCCGATATCCCCAACTTGCCGCTGCATATATTCCGGCTGGCCGGTATCTATGGTCCCGGGCGCGGGCCGTTTTCCAAGCTCAGGCGCGGTGGATTGCGGCGGATCATCAAGCCCGGTCAGGTATTCTCGCGGATACATGTCGACGATATCGCGCAGGTTCTACAGGCCTCGATGCTGCGTTCAAATCCGGGCGCGATCTACAATGTCTGCGACGATGAACCTGTCCCGCCGCAGGATGTCATCGGCTATGCGGCCAAGCTGCAGGGCCTGCCCCTGCCACCCGCAGTTCCGTTCGATCAGGCCGATCTGACCCCGATGGCGCGCAGTTTTTACAACGAAAACAAGCGTGTCAGAAATGCCCGGATGAAGGACGAGCTGGGCGTCACGCTTTTGTATCCCAACTATCGCGTCGGGCTTGAGGCGCTGATGAAGGATCAGACGGCGGACTGACGCGCCAATTCCTGCATCGCGTACCGCGCAGCCGGTCCCTTTTGCATCGTTCAAGGGGATACACGCCGTGCGACCAGGTGATAGCTAAAACCTATTACTTCCATCAATAAACAAAACTTATATTAATGAATGAAAGTTGCTATCCCTACCCAGGTATCAATGGTGTCCGACCGCACCGTCATGACCGGGGCCGCAATGCCGCGCCGACATGATCGCGTAACGCTGGGCGGATACGTTTTTCGAACCCGTAACCCTGCCGACCGCCGAACGGTCTGCACGAAGCAATACGCATCAGCTACGAATGGAGCGCGAAATGGACGGAAGCGACAACCCAAACACGGCAAAATGCCCGGTGATGCACGGCGCATCGGGCGTGCGGTCAAACCGGGATTGGTGGCCCAACCAACTGAACCTGTCGATTCTTCACCAGCACGGGCAGGCGTCCAGCCCGATGGGCGCGGGTTTCGACTATGCCGAAGAATTCAAGTCACTGGACCTGCAGGCGCTGAAGGATGACCTGTACGCCCTGATGACGGATTCGCAGGACTGGTGGCCCGCCGATTACGGGCATTATGGCGGATTGTTCATTCGTATGGCCTGGCACAGCGCGGGCACATATCGCACGGCGGATGGCCGGGGCGGCGCATCGACGGGCACGCAAAGGTTCGCGCCTCTTAACAGTTGGCCCGACAACGGGAACCTGGACAAGGCGCGCCGCCTGCTGTGGCCGATCAAGCAGAAATACGGAAACAAGATTTCCTGGGCCGACCTGATGATCCTGGCCGGGAACTGCGCCATCGAATCCATGGGTGGCAAAACCTTCGGCTTTGCCGGCGGCCGTGCCGATGTCTGGGCACCCGAAGAAGATATCTATTGGGGTGCGGAAACCGAATGGCTGGCCACCAGCGATAAGGAAAACAGCCGGTATTCCGGTGACCGGGATCTGGAAAACCCGCTGGCCGCGGTGCAAATGGGTCTGATCTACGTGAACCCCGAAGGCCCGGATGGCGAACCGAATATCCTCGCGTCGGGGCGTGACATTCGTGACACCTTTGCCCGCATGGCCATGAATGACGAGGAAACCGTTGCGCTGGTCGCCGGGGGCCACACTTTCGGCAAGGCCCATGGCGCCGGGGACCCGGGCATGGTTGGTCCCGAACCCGAGGCCGCCCCGATCGAAGAGATGGGTCTTGGCTGGATCAACAAGTTCGGTTCGGGCAAAGGCGATGACACCACCACCAGCGGTATCGAAGGCGCTTGGACCGCAAACCCGATCCAGTGGGACAACGGCTATTTCGACCTGTTGTTCGGCTATGACTGGAACCTGACCAAAAGCCCATCGGGCGCATGGATCTGGGAACCGGTCGGCGTGAAAGAAGAAGACATGGCCCCGGCAGCGCATGATGCGACCAAAAAGGTCAAGACCATGATGACCACCGCCGACATGGCGATGCGCATGGACCCGATCTATGGTCCGATCTCGAAGCGGTTCCACGAAAACCCGGACGAGTTTGCAGATGCATTTGCCCGGGCATGGTTCAAGCTGACCCACCGCGATATGGGGCCGCGCGCCCGGTATCTGGGGGCCGAAGCCCCGACCGAGGACCTGATCTGGCAGGACAACGTACCCGCCGTGGATCATGACCTGATCGATGACGCGGATGTGGCAAACCTGAAATCCGCCATTCTGGCCAGCGGCCTGTCGGTTTCGGATCTTGTCTCGACCGCCTGGGCCGCGGCGTCCACGTTCCGGGGGTCGGATATGCGCGGCGGGGCCAATGGGGCCCGAATCCGTCTGGCTCCTCAAAAGGACTGGGAGGTAAACGAACCGCTTAAGCTGTCGGGTATTCTGGACGTACTTGAAGGCGTTCAAAAATCCTTCAACGACGCGCAATCGGGCGCCAAGAAGGTTTCGCTGGCCGACGTTATCGTTCTTGCCGGTGGCGTTGCCGTGGAACAGGCTGCCAGCGCTGGAGGCCAGGACATCCAGGTGCCCTTTACGCCCGGCCGCACTGATGCAACGCAGGATCAGACCGATGTCGACTCCTTTGCGGTGCTCGAACCAATTGCCGACGGGTTCCGGAACTACCAGAAATCCGAATACTCGGTCTCGCCCGAAGAGCTGTTGGTCGACAAGGCCCAACTGCTTGGGCTGTCCGCGCCCGAGATGACCGTACTGGTCGGCGGGTTGCGCGTCATGGGTGCCAATTTCGATGACGTCCGTCACGGCGTATTCACGGACAATGTCGGCACGCTCAGCACGGACTTCTTCGTCAACCTTCTGGACATGGGAACCGAATGGAAACCTTCGGCCGATGCATCCGGTGTATACGAAGGCCGGGACCGCGCCAGCGGTGCAGTGAAATGGACCGGAACGCGCGTTGATCTGGTCTTTGGGTCAAACTCCCAATTGCGGGCCTTGGCCGAGGTTTATGGCCAGGCCGACGCCGCAGGCAAATTCGCCGAGGACTTTGTTTCGGCCTGGGTCAAAGTCATGAATGCCGATCGGTTTGATCTGACCTGAACCCCGCGACACCCCAAGCAAATGACGCCGCCCGACAGGACTCGGGCGGCGTTTTCATTGGCGGTATCCGAGGCGCCTACCAAGCATTGGGTACGATTCCGCCAAAAGGGTGTTCTTTCCCTTGCTCAAAGCCTCTTTTTGGTCGTTTCGCAGCGGGAAATGTTACGCTAACATGTTGTTTTCATTAAGGGTTGAAAGAAACCGGACGGAAATGTGAAGTTTTTTCAAATTGGGGGTTGCAGGTCCCAGACCTAATCCGTAAATACCCCTTCACCGGCGCTGCTGAGGCGGTTGCTGGGACGCTGGGAACGGCGGAGACGCATCGGAGAGACGGTGGGCATCTGAGGTTTGGAATTG
>NZ_JBSWYA010000012.1:0-75147 GCF_056160865.1 Ruegeria sp. ABD4_443
GTTCATCTTCGCTCCATAATGGCTTCGATGAACCAGAAATCCTCCGTTGTTCAAACCCCTAAATTTGTCCGGTGGGCGCTGACGTCAGACAGGACAGGGATCCGCTGTACTTCGGCGGATACGCAGGCGCGGCGCAGGTCGAAACCCTGTTGGCAATTGTTGGGTCGCGGCAACCCTCGGAAACAAATCTGCTACGTCAGGCAGACACAAACAGCGCCAAGGCCCTTGGTATGGAGCCTGATGCCCCATGGGCGCTGTCAGCGCGGGCCTGGTATGAATTTGCGATAGGAAATTATGGAAAAGCTTCGCTTCTATCTCAGCGCGCCTCAACGCTTGCGCCAGACGACCCCCATATCGTCGAGTTTGATGCACTGATCTCGCTTTACACCGGAGAGTGGAGCAGAATACTCGACCAAACCGATCATTACCGGAAACTGGCGAAGATCAACCGGAGCAGTGTGTTTGAGAATGCCTTGGGCGCGGCGCAGTTTCATTCCGGCGATTACGGCGGTGCAATCAGGTCTTTCGAAGATTCAATCACAAGCGGCGGGCCATTTGGACCTATCGCTGCGGCGTATGTCATGGCGGCCCATTGGAACAATGGAGACCATGAAGAGGCCCGCAGGCTGGCCGATATCTACATGAAAACATGGCCGGACTTTCCGCTGGAGCGCATCAAGCGAAGAGCCTTTGCGGACCCGGAACGCGTCTTGGATCTGACAGAGGCGATGCGAGCAGCCGGTTGGGACGGTCACGCTTCGGGAAATGACTGATTTGTTCTATGCCAGCTAGATCTGAAGGGTATAGCCAAGCTACGCGAGCGTGTTTCACGAATGTCATCTGACGGGTAGCAGATCGTTGGATCTGACTTCGGGATGCTGGGGTGCCTTTCGAATTCAATGCGCCGCGGCAGGATAAGTTTGCGAAGGCAAAATACCGTGTGACGAACTGGGCCGAAAACAACGAGGCGCTGCGTCAGCGTAGGGATGTGGTGTCAGGATGGTGTGCCACGCGCTCGGGAAAGCGCGGTGGTCAGCAGCGATACTCCGATTTGGCGATCAAGTCCTGCCTGACAACCGAGCATGTCGTGGACCGTGGCGCGTTGACTGACCTGCTGGGCAATTTGGCCGGTCCTGTTGGCCGTTTCATCGGCGGCAGGGCCTGTGAGCGTATCGCGTAACCAAGCGGGGAAAGGGGCAAGCGCAGCCAATGCGCCATTCCTACAACATCGACGCGCGGCACCAAAAGTTGTTGGCGCAGCTCTGAGCGCGGGCTTGCAGGGCATACGACTTATGTAACGATGACCCGGGCTTTGCGTGGTGGTATACTTACCCAATAGGAGGGCATGGCATGCGGCACCTGGCGCTGATGACATGTGTGGCTTTTTGGGCGAATACGGTCGCTGCAGAGCCGCCAGTAACTGTTGAAGATGATCTGGGAATTCTGAATCCTCAGGATACGGGCCGCGAAATGCTGACCCGAAAGATCGAAATGGGCGTTATTGATTCCGTCACTTGCTCTTTGGGTATTAATGTCACGAAAAACGACAATCATGAGCTTGCAAGAAAGCTGACCAGGCGATGCGCCGAGGCTGGATACACCAAGGCAATGACCTGGATGAGTCAGCTTGAAAACAACGGGTTAGGTGGCGAATACAACCCCGATGCCTCGGCAGAATGGGATCAAAAAGCCGCCGAAGCGGGCGACCCGGTCGGACGTTTCAATCACGGTCTGAACTTGATGCGTGGGCATGGCATTGCACAAGACGAGGCCCTGGGCCGTCGCTATGTCGATCAGGCAGCCAAGGACGGGCTTGAGATTGCCAAACGCCTTCAAGGCGCGGATTACGATCTGGACGAAGTAACGCCTGACGCCGACAACTGGAAATATGCACCGCTCTTTTGAGTGGGAAACTCAAAAGCAGCTGCCCGGTATCCCGACGTCGCTTTGCTACCGCGGGCTGCGTTTCGCCAAAATCCGCTGCAAGGTCCGGCGGTGCATGTTCAGGCGCCGCGCGGTTTCGGAAACATTCCGGTCACACAGCTCATAGACTCGCTGGATATGTTCCCAGCGCACGCGATCCGCGCTCATGGGGTTTTCGGGGGGCGGGGGCAGTTCGTCGCCCTTGGCCAGCAGCGCATTGGTGATGTCCGTGGCGTCGGCGGGTTTGGACAGGTAATCCGTCGCGCCGATCTTGACGGCGGCTACGGCGGTGGCGATTGCGCCGTACCCGGTCAGAACGACGACCCGGCTGTCGGGGCGTTTCTCGCGCAGGACTTCGACCACATCCAGGCCATTGCCATCCTCAAGCCGCAGGTCAACCACGGCATAGGCGGGCGGGCGGGCCGTTGCGATGGCGCGTCCGGCGGCAACGGACCCGGCCGTTTCAATCTCGAACCCGCGTTTTTCCATGGCCTTTGCCAGTCGCCTCAGAAACGGCTCGTCATCATCTACCAGAAGCAGGGATTTATCGGGGCCGATTTCGCGCTGGGGACTGTCTGCCATATTTGTGGTCTTTCCGCTTTTCATGCCTTTGGCTCAGACATGAGTAATAGCAGCGCCGGGACAAAGGTCAAACGGCCAGTGTCGGTTACATCTTTTCCAGAAAGCACCCGATCTTGTCGGCCAGCACCTCGGCTGAGTCGTCGCGATTGAAAAACTCGACGAAACCGTCCTGTGGGGTGACCAGGTAGGAAAAGGTCGAATGATCCACCAGGTAGTATTCGTCGCTTTTGTCATGGGCCTTGAAATAGGTCTTGTACGCGCGGCTTGCGGCCTTGACCTGTTCCGGTGATCCGGTCAGCCCGATCATCTTGTCATGCAGGTTGAAGGCAAAATCGCCGACCACCTCGGGGGTGTCGCGTTCGGGGTCGATGGAAATGAAAACCGGGGTTACGGACTGGCCGCGCTCGGCCAGAATATCGATGGCATCGGCATTGCGTGTCGTGTCCAGGGGGCAGACATCCGGGCAGAACGTATAGCCGAAATAGATCAGGGTCGGTTCCGTGATCACGTCTGTGTCTGTGACGGTTTCGCCTTGCGCATTCACCAGTTCGAACGGGCCGCCAATGGCCGCCGTGCCGCCGGCAATCTGACTGGACCGGCACTGGGCGAACCGGTCATCGGATCCCGCCCCGCGTGTCATCAGCCACATGGCGCCCAGGCCGACGGCCAGAACAACTGTTGCAAGGATTGCATAAAGGCGGGTCATGGCGGTTATCCGGGGTCAAGGGGTTGTTGATCGTTTCGACCGGGACACCTATCAAGATGATCAGCCGATGCAACAGGACATAGTCGACCGATGAAGGATTCCAACACCAGTCTTTGGCGCGGGCAGGAGCGCAGCAGCTGGATCCGGCTGCGCACGCTTATCCTTTTGCGCTGGGTTGCGATTGTCGGTCAGATCACCGCCATCACGGTTGCGCAGCATACCTATCATGTCCAGCTTGAGCTTGGGCTGTGTTTCCTGGCCATCGGCGTTTCTGTCATGGGCAACCTCACAGCGATCCTGTTGTTCCCGCGAAACAAGCGCCTGTCCGAGTATGAGAACTTTCTGATGGTGCTGTTCGACCTGCTCCAGCTTTCGTTCCTGCTGTATCTTACCGGCGGGCTGAACAACCCCTTTGCGCTGCTGCTGGTCGGGCCGGTCACGATTTCGGCCAATGTCATGAGCACACGTTCGACCCTGATCATCGGAAGCGTCGCAGTGGTTCTGGCCACGCTTCTGGCGCAGTTCCACATGCCGCTGCGGACGGATCTGGGCCTGGTTCTGGATATCCCCGAGGTCTTGTTGTTCGGAAACTGGGCCGCCATCGTGATCGCGATTGTGTTTCTCGGGGCATATTCGCACCGCGTCAGCTCAGAGGTGCAATCCATGTCCGAGGCGCTGGCCGCAACCCATATGGCCCTGGCCCGCGAACAAAAGCTGACCGATCTGGGCGGCGTGGTGGCCGCCGCCGCGCATGAGCTGGGCACACCGCTGGCGACGATCAAGCTGACAAGCGCGGAACTGATCGAAGAGCTTGACGACCGCCCCGACCTGAAAGAGGACGCAGCCCTGATCCGCGAGCAGGCCGATCGGTGCCGGGACATCCTGCGCGATATGGGACGGGCCGGAAAGGACGACCTGCATCTCAGGCAGGCGCCCCTGTCAACCGTCATTCACGAGGCCGCGGAGCCGCATATCCATCGCGGCAAGCTGGTCCATTTCGACGAAGGTCCGGTGGAAGAGGGCGATGTTCAGCAACCCTCGATCCTGCGCAAACCGGAAATCATCCACGGTTTGCGTAACCTGATCCAGAACGCGGTTGATTTTGCCCGGTCCGAAGTTTGGGTCGAGGCGGAATGGACCCCGCAGCGTATCACGGTCAGCATCATGGATGACGGCCGGGGCTATCCATCCCATGTGATCGGCCGTATCGGCGACCCGTTCATGCGCAGCCGCCGGACCGAAACCGACGGGCAGGCACGGCCGGAATACGAAGGGATGGGGCTTGGCCTGTTCATCGCCAAGACGCTGCTGGAACGCAGCGGGGCAGGGTTGGACTTTGCCAATGGCGCGGACCCCTACCAGACGCTTACGGACCAGCCGGACCGGCGCGGCGCGATTGTCCGTGTGACCTGGCCGCGCAATCTGGTCGATGCCCAGACCGGCGACACGCCGGTTCCGTCCGGCGCAAACCAACGCATCCACGCCTGAAGATCGACGTCAGGCGTTAAGGCCCTGTTAACCATTGCCCAGCATAGTGAACCGCGTTTTCAACGGGGCAGGGACATACATGGCCGACTGGATCATTCTGGCCGCAATCAGCCTTGTTTCCTCGGGCTTTGCTGTACAATGGCTTTTGCCACGGCGACGCAATCGCAGCGATACGTTCGGACTGCTGTCGCCGTCATCGCTGTTCGATGCGGTGTTCCTTTTCGACGGGGATCGCCTGATCAGCCATTCGGACATTGCGCTTTCGGGGTTTGAATCCGTGTCCGACTGGGACGATTTGCGCCGCCTGCTGCGTCGTGACTTTCCTGCCTTTCCCGACACGCCCGATATCGTGCGCGACCGGGGCAACCTGGTGGTCTCGGCAATTGATTTCACGGTCGAGCGTGAGGTTCTGTGCGAATGGATCGACGGCATCGTCCGGGTGCAGCTGCGCGACCTTTCCGGGGCGCCGGCGCCCAAAACGCGCGACCCCGATGACCCGATCCGCCTGGCCATGGAAACGGCACCTTACCCTGTCTGGCTTCTGGATAACACCGATACGGTACGCTGGTGCAACGCCGCCTATGTCGCCCTGGTTCGCAAGGCCCGCGGTCAGGATACGGACCTGACCGACCCCCTGTTTCCCACAGGCGGCGAGGAAACCCTGTCCGGCAAAAAGACGCGTCAATCCATTCCGGTCGACGGCAGCAAAAGCAAACTCTGGTATGACCTGACCTATGTCGACCGCGAAGAGGGCAGGCTGTGCTATGCCGTTGACATCAACGCCATTGTCGAGGCGGAAACAGCCCAGCGCAAATTCGTTCAGACCATGACAAAGACCTTTGCGCAATTGTCCATCGGGCTGGCCATTTTTGACCGCAACCGGCAACTGGCCCTGTTCAATCCGGCGTTGATCGACCTGACAACACTGCCCCCAGATTTCCTGAGCTGCCGCCCCAGCCTGTCCAGCTTTTTCGACCGTTTGCGCGACCAGCACATGATGCCGGAGCCCAAGAACTATCGCGGGTGGCGCGACCAGATGAACGCGCTGCTCGAAGCCGCGCAGGACGGGAATTACCAGGAAACCTGGTCGCTGCCGTCCGGCTCGGTCTATTCGGTGCGGGGCAGGCCGCATCCGGACGGTGCGGTCGCCTTTCTGTTCGAAGACATAACCGCAGAAATCACCCTGACGCGCCGGTTCCGGTCCGAGATGGACCTGATGCAGTCCATCCTGGACCGTCTGGCCGATGCAATTGCCGTGTTTTCCGATGACGGGACACTGGCCTTCACCAACCACGCCTATCACAGGCTGTGGGGCGAAAGTGACGAGGTCGGGTTCGAGCCCGCAACCGTTCTGGATGTCACCCGCCACTGGCAACAGAACTGCCTGGCAACGCCGGTCCTAGGCGAGATTCGCGACTTTGTCGCGATGCGGGACAAACGGGCAGACTGGTCCGCCGAAATTCGCACCCGCGACGGGACCGCGTTGACATGCTCGGTCAACCCCATGCAAAACGGCGCAACCATCGTTCGCTTTTCGCAGGAACAACCGGCTGTCAGAAACAGCGTATTGCAGAAAATCCGGGCCTGAACCGGGTTGCAGCCATCCCGCCACAGGTCCATTGTGCCGCCATGACCGCGCCGCTTGCCCTGACACTGACATCCCCGGATGAGACCGCCGTTCTTGCCACCCGGATCAAGGACCGGTTGTCGCCGGGGGACATCCTGTTGCTGAACGGGGTTATCGGCAGTGGCAAAACCCATTTCGCACGCAGCCTGATCCAGGCGGCAATGACCGATCCCGAGGACGTGCCGTCGCCGACATTCACGCTGGTTCAGCAATATGACACAGAGCTGGGCGAAATCTGGCACGCCGATCTGTATCGCCTGACCGCAGCCGAAGAAGTTGATGAATTGGGTCTGACCGAGGCCTTTGACACCGCCATCTGCCTGATCGAATGGCCAGATCGGCTGGGCTCGGCGCGGCCGCCCTCGGCGCTGACACTGGATTTCCGGACAGAACCGGACCAGGCCGAAGATACACGCGTCGTGACCGTGACATGGACCGACCCGAAATGGACTGAAAAGCTGGAGACCATTGCATGACCAACAGGGCAGTTCTGGCCGAAGCGCTGATTGCACGGACACCCTGGGCGAACGCCACGTGCGCGCCGCTGGCCGGGGACGCCTCGAACCGCAGGTATGAACGGTTGACCGATCCCGACACGGGGCGCACCGCGGTCCTGATGGACGCCCCGCCCGAAAAAGGCGAGGACGTTCGCCCCTTTGTCCGGGTTGCGAATTACTTGCGGTCGCAGAACCTCAGCGCGCCGGAAATCTATGCCGAAGACGCCGAGTTCGGGTTTCTCTTGCTGGAGGATCTGGGCGACGACCTTTTTGCCCGCGTGCTGAAGAAAGACCCTGGCAAGGAACGCGAGCTGTACGAGGCGGCGACCGATGTTCTGGTGCACTTGCACGCAGCGCCCGTTCTGTCTGTGGACAGCTATGATCCGGCCTTGATGACCGAACTGGCCGCGCTGGCCTTTACCAAATATGCCCAAGGCATCCTGGGCACCTGCGACACCGATGCGCTGGATCGTTTTGACCACCGCTTTTCCGAGATTTTGCACAGGGAAACGCCGGGCAAACGGGTGGTGGTCCAGCGTGATTACCACGCTGAAAACCTGATCTGGTTGCCCGATCGCAAGGGTATTGCGCGGGTCGGGTTGCTGGATTTTCAATGCGCCATGCTGGGGCATCCGGCCTATGACCTGGTGTCGCTCCTTCAGGATGTGCGGCGCGATGTTCCTGCCGCTATCGAGATGCGCATGATCGACCGCTACATCGCGGCAACCGGGTCCGATGCGCATGATTTTCGCACGGCCTACAGCGTGCTTGGCGCCCAGCGCAACCTGCGCATCCTGGGCGTGTTCGCCCGGCTGGCCACCGAATACGGCAAACCGCATTACGCGGACATGATCCCGCAGACCTGGGCGCATCTGATGCGAGACCTCGAACATCCCGCGTTGGTCCCGGTGGCGGATCTGTTGCGCGCCGCATTGCCGGAACCCACGCCTGAAAACCTGTCCCGGCTGAAACCGCAATGACCCGCGAACCGGATGCCGTCATGCTGTTTGCCGCCGGTTTCGGAACGCGTATGGGCGCGTTGACCAAAACCCGGCCCAAGCCCTTGATCGAGGTTGCCGGCAAGCCCCTGATCGACCATGCGCTGGATTTGACCCAGGATCTGGAACCCATGCGCGTGGTGGCCAATGTTCACTATCTCGCGGATCAGCTTGAAACCCATCTGGCGCCGCGCGATGTCCTGATCTCGCGAGAAGATCCTGACATTCTGGAAACCGGGGGCGGCTTGCGGGCGGCCTTGCCGCTGCTGGGTGCAAACACGGTTTTCACGATGAACACCGACGCGATCTGGGCCGGACCCAACCCGCTGATTGCCCTGCGGGACCATTGGGACCCGGCCAAAATGGATGGGTTGCTGATGTGCGTTCCCATTGCGCAAACCGTTGGGCATGCCGGTCAGGGCGATTTCACGCTGGACCAATCCGGGCGGGTCACGCGCGGTCCGGGGCTGGTTTATGGCGGCATTCAGATCCTGAAAACCGATGACCTGCATGACATCCCCGACACAGCCTTTTCGCTGAACCTGCTTTGGGACCGGATGCAGGCCAGCGGACGGCTTTACGCGCTGCAATATCCCGGTCGGTGGTGCGATGTCGGACGGCCCGAAGGGATCGCACTGGCCGAAGGGCTGCTGGCGAATGTTTGAAGCCACATCCGTCCCGCGCGTCTTCGCCGCCCCGCCTGGCGTGGATTTCCCGCGCGTTCTGGTTGACGGCCTGCGGGCTCGGTGCGCTGATCAACCGCCCGAGGCGCTGGCGCGGGTTCAACTGGTGGTCAACACGCGCCGCATGTCCCGCCGTATCCGCGACCTGTTCGACCAGGGACCGCCCTGCCTTTTGCCCCGGATTTCGCTGCTTACGGACCTGGGCGAACGAACAGACCTTGCGCATGTCCCGCCTGCCATTGCGCCATTGCGCCGAAGGCTGGAGCTGACGCAGCTGATCTCGGGCCTGTTGGACCGCCAGCCGGACCTGGCCGCGCGGTCCTCTGTTTTTGACCTGTCTGACAGCCTGGCCGCGCTGATCGATGAAATGCAGGGCGAGGGCGTGACCCCTGATGCCATCCGGCAACTGGACGTCAGCGACCTGTCGGGCCATTGGGCCCGAGCGCAGGCGTTCATCGGCATTGCCGACCGTTTCATCAATGCCGGGCCCGAGGCGATGGACGCCCAGGCCCGGCAGCGCCGCATCGTCGAAGCGCTGATTGCAGGCTGGCGCGACGCGCCCCCCGAACATCCCGTCATATTGGCCGGGTCGACCGGGTCGCGCGGCACCACGCTGATGCTGATGCAGGCCGTTGCGGCCCTGCCGCAGGGGGCCTTGGTGTTGCCGGGGTTTGATTTCGAACAACCCGATCAGGTCTGGTCTCGTCTGGACAAGGCGTTGTCGGCAGAAGACCATCCGCAATTCCGGTTTCGCAAGCTTATGCACAGCCTGAACATCGACCCCGGTCAGGTTGAACGCTGGACAGATGACGAACCTCCGTCGCAGTCCCGTAACCGGCTGATCTCATTGTCTTTGCGTCCCGCGCCCATCACCGATTCCTGGATGAATGAAGGCCCGGAACTGAAAGACCTGGGCCCCGCCACCCAGGACCTGACCCTGGTCGAGGCACAATCACCCCGCGCCGAGGCGCTGGCCATCGCCCTGCGTTTGCGCCAGGCCGTCGCAACCGGCCAGACGGCCGCCCTGATCACACCGGATCGGATGCTGACACGGCAGGTCAGCGCCGCATTGGATCGCTGGAACATCGTACCGGATGACAGCGCCGGCCTGCCGCTGCAATTATCGCCACCCGGTCGTTTCCTGCGCCATGTCGCGGGCCTGTTTGCCCGGCGGCTGGATGCCGAGGCGCTGCTGACCCTGCTGAAGCACCCGCTGTGTCACGGTGTCGGCGATCGCGGGGATCACCTGCGGCACACGCGTGACCTTGAACTGGACATACGGCGGCATGGTCTGCCTTTCCCCGACCCCGAGGGGCTGAATGCCGCGGCCACGCGCAAGGCGATCCCTGATGCCTGGATGGGCTGGGTTCAGGACAGGTTCTGCAATCAGCATATCGGTGGGGAACATCCGCTGACCGAATGGGTCCCGCGCCTGCGCCAATTGGCCGAGGCGATTTCGGCCGGAACCGAGGGGGCCGGTGCGGGGACGTTGTGGGACAAGAACGCCGGGCAAAAGGCGCTTTCGGTGCTGGAGTCGCTTGAACGCGAAGCCCCGCATGGCGGTTCGATGGATGCCCGCGACTTTGCTGACTTGCTTGGGGCCCTTCTTGCGGGCGAAGAGGTTCGCGACCGCGACGCGGCGCATCCGGGGATCATGATCTGGGGCACGCTTGAGGCGCGGGTTCAAGGCGCCGATCTTTTGATCCTCGGCGGGTTGAACGAAGGCAGCTGGCCCGAGGTCGCCGCGCCCGATCCCTGGTTGAACCGCCAGATGCGCGATCAGGCTGGCCTGTTGCTGCCGGAACGGCGGATCGGACTGTCGGCCCATGATTATCAGCAGGCCATTGCCGCGCCCGAGGTCTGGCTGACCCGCTCATGTCGGTCCGATGATGCGGAAACGGTTCCCTCCAGATGGCTGAACCGCCTGACCAACCTGTTGCAGGGCCTTCCCGGCCAGGGCGGGCCCGAGGCGGTGCAGGACATGCGCCGCCGGGGCAAGACGTGGCTGCAATGGGCCGACGCCCTGGAAGACGCCCCGGACCTGGCGCCTGCACACCGGCCTTCGCCACGGCCGCCTGTCTCATCGCGCCCACGCGGCCTTTCGGTGACCGAAATCAAGCGGCTGATCCGTGATCCCTATGCCATCTATGCCAAGCATGTCCTGAAGCTCAGGCCGCTGAACCCGCTGGTGCAGGCGCCGGACGCGTTGCTGCGTGGCAATGTTGTTCACGAAATACTCGAAGGGTTCGTGCGCGACAGCGTTCTGGATGCCAGCCTGCTGACGCGCGAGAACTTCCTGAAACGGGCCGGTGCCCTTTTGGATGCACAGGTCGCGTGGCCAACCGCACGTATCCTGTGGCTGACCCGCCTCGAAGCGATTGCCGACGCTTTTCTTCGGGCCGAGGGTGCACGACATGACGATGGCGGGCCCGTGGCTTTTGAGGCAAAGCTGAACCATGTTCTGGCCCCGCTGGATTTCACTATTTCCGGTCGCGCCGACCGGATCGACAGGACCCGCACCGGGGCGCTGCGCATCATTGACTATAAAACCGGCACCCTTCCAACCGAGGCGGTGCAGGCCAAGTTCGACAAGCAATTGCTGGTCGAAGCCGCAATAGCCGAGCAGGGCGGGATCGACGGGCTGGACCCGACGCCTGTTGCGCAGGCCGTGTTCATCGGGGTCGGCGGTACCTATAAGGAAATGCCCGCCCCCCTAGGGACCGAGCCAACGGACAAGGTCCTGTCAGAGCTGAAACAGTTGATTTCGGCCTATTTAGAGCCTGATCAGGGGTTTTCCTCGCGCCGCGCGCTGTTTCGGGATTCGGATATTGGCGATTACGACCATCTCGCCCGGTTCGGCGAATGGGACCGGACCGACGCCGCCACACCCGAGGACCTGACATGAGCGCACGCAATGACGCGACCGAGCGGCAGGTACAGGCCGCACGCCCCGACGCCTCGACCTGGCTGGCGGCCAATGCGGGGTCCGGCAAGACGCGGGTTCTGACCGACCGCGTGGCGCGCCTGTTGCTGGACGGGGTGCAGCCGCAGCACATCCTGTGCCTGACCTATACCAAGGCCGCAGCCAGCGAGATGCAGAACCGGCTGTTCAAGCGTCTGGGCGAATGGGCGATGCTGGGGGATGGCGACCTGATGCGGCAACTGACCGATCTGGGCGTGCAGGATGTCATTGATCCTGACCGGTTGGCGCAGGCGCGAACCTTGTTTGCACGCGCCATCGAAACGCCCGGTGGCCTTAAGATCCAAACGATCCACTCGTTCTGCGCGTCGCTGCTGCGCCGGTTTCCGCTTGAGGCCGGGGTCAGCCCCCAATTCGCGGAAATGGAGGACCGCGCCGCATCCCTGTTGCGCGAAGAGATCGTCGAAGACCTGGCCGGCGGGCAGCAGGCCGGGCTTATTGCCGACGTTGCCCGCCATATCACCGATACCGGGTTTGACAGCCTGACCGCCGCGATCACCCATAAACGCAACCAGTTCGCGCATCCGCTGGGGTGGGGCGACCTGCTGGCCCGGTTTGGACTGCCAGAAACGTTTGACGAGGCCCAACTGCTGGATCAGGTCTTTCTTGGCGGCGAGCTTGAGATGATCCGGTCAATGCTGCCTGCGATGATCGAAAGCGGTGGCAACAACGCCAAGGCTGCCGCCAAGCTTGGCGCTGTTGCTGCGGCGGACCTCAGCAGCCTTGCGATACTGGAAAACGTCCTGTTGACCGGCACCTCGAGCAAGGAACCGTTCACCGCAAAAGCCGATAAATTCCCCACCAAGGCGCTGCGCGAAGGCGTGCTGGCGGACAGGATGCCCGCCTTGAACGCCCTGATGCTGCGGGTTGAGGCGGCGCGCGAAAACCGGCTGGCGCTGGCGGCGGCACGAAAGACAGCCGTGTTGCACCGGTTCGCCGCAACCTTTCTGCCCGAATACGAACGGCGCAAGCAACGACGTGGCTGGCTGGATTTCGATGACCTTATCCTGCGCGCGCGGCAGGTTTTGAATGATCCGGCGGTGGCCGAATGGGTCCTGTACCGCCTCGATGGAGGGATCGACCACATCCTTGTGGACGAGGCGCAGGACACCAGCCCCGATCAATGGGATGTGATCGAAAAGCTGGCGCAAGAGTTCACCAGCGGGGAAGGGGCCCGGTCGGGGGTTGAGCGCACGATTTTCGTGGTCGGCGACAAGAAACAATCGATCTATTCCTTTCAGGGTGCCGACCCGCAGGCATTTGACCGCATGCAGGCAGAGTTTGGGCGGAAACTGGCGGAATCAGGCTCTAAACTGTGGGAATCCACGCTGGAACATTCGTTCCGATCCTCAAGCGCGATCCTGTCTTTGGTTGATCATCTGTTCGAAAACCGAACAGATGCCGGGTTTCACAAGGACGCATTGCACCGCGCGTTCAAAGCCGATCTGCCCGGCCGCGTGGACATCTGGCCCGTGGTCGAAAAGGTCCAGGATGACGATTCCGGCGATTGGACCGATCCCGTCGACCGTCCCGGCGCCCGCCATCATACGGTGGTTCTGGCCGAACAGGTTGCCGAAAAGATCAGGGACATGATCGCATCTGGCGAGACCATTCCCGACGACGGGCCGACGACTGGTACATTTGTCCGTCGCAAGGTCCGCCCCGGGGATTTCCTGATCCTGGTTCAGCGCAGGTCGGACCTGTTTGCCGAGATTATCCGCGCCTGCAAATCCCTGGGCCTGCCCATCGCCGGGGCCGATCGCCTGAAGGTTGGCGCGGAACTTGCGGTCAAGGATCTGGCGGCGCTGTTGAACTTTCTCGCCACGCCCGAGGACAGCCTGGCGCTGGCGGAAGCGCTGAAATCACCGCTGTTTGGCTGGACCGAACAGCAATTGTTCGACCTGGCCCATCGCCGGACCGACAAATTCCTGTGGGCCGCATTGCGGGACCGGGCCGAAGAATACCCCGAGACCATGGCGATCGTGGATGACTTGCTGCGCCAGATCGACTTTTTGCGGCCCTATGATCTGATCGAGCGTATTCTGACGCGCCACGATGGGCGCAGGCGTTTGCTGGGGCGACTTGGGGCCGAGGCCGAGGACGGGATCAACGCCCTGTTGTCGCAGGCGCTGGCCTACGAAAGGACCGACATCCCCAGCCTGACCGGCTTTCTGGTCTGGATGCAGACGGACGACCTTGAAATCAAACGGCAGATGACCGGCGTCGGGGACATGATCCGCGTCATGACCGTTCATGGGTCAAAGGGGTTGGAATCCCCCATCGTCATCCTGCCCGACACGGGCAAGCGGACCGCAGCCAGAGATGCCGAGATCATGATGGCCGATGGGATGCCCGTGTGGAAAGTGCCGCAAGCCGCGTCGCCCGCGCTGATTGCCCGCGCCCGGCAGGACGCCAGAACCCGCGAAGAGAATGAGCGCCTCAGACTGCTGTATGTGGCTCTGACACGGGCGGAAAAATGGCTGATCGTCGCCGCCGCCGGCGATATCGGAAAGGATGGCACCAGCTGGTACAGCATGGTTGACGACGCCATGACCAAAGCCGGGGCGACACTGCTTGACGGGACCGCCATGCGCAGGCTGACCCATGGCGACTGGGGCGGGCTGCCTCTGGTCGATCAGAACCAATCCGCGGTCGGGCCGGAAACCCTGCCCGATGTTTTTTGGCAGCCGGCCAGTGCGCCTGCGCTCGCGCCCGCAACGCTCAGCCCATCTGAACTTGGCGGGGCCAAGGCATTGCCCGGCGACGCGGGCCTGGACGAAGACGCCGCCAAGCTGCGCGGAACCCGGATCCACCTGCTGCTGGAACATTTGCCGATGGCAGACCGGGCAGCGTGGCCAGAGCTTGGCACCCGCCTGTTGCCGGACATGGCCGACGCCGACCGCCATGGCCTAATGACCGAGGCGACAGCGGTCCTTGAAGCACCGCATCTGGCGAAACTGTTTGCGCCCGGAACGCTGGCCGAGGTTCCGGTCACGGCGGACCTGCTGGGGCGCAGGATGCATGGTGTGATCGACCGCCTGATCGTTACCCGGACCGAAGTTCAGGCAATCGACTTCAAGTCAAACGCCACGGTCCCCGACACCCCGCAAGCCTGTCCCGTGGGTCTGTTGCGGCAGATGGTGGCTTATAAGCAGGCGCTGTCGCAGATTTACCCGGATCGCCAGATAAAAACCGGTATCTTGTGGACGCGCACCGCGCATCTGATGTGGCTGCCACACGATCTTGTGACGGCCTCCTTAAGCGACGCCCACATATCTTGACCTCCCCTTGTGGGGCACCTAGGTTCTGATCCCAAGCATTTCCCTTTCAGGAGACAGATCATGTCGACCGTTGCCGTAACTGACGATACTTTTGACGCCGAGGTCAAAAACTCGGACGTCCCCGTCGTAGTTGATTTCTGGGCCGAGTGGTGTGGCCCGTGCAAACAGATCGGGCCCGCCCTGGAAGAGCTGGCCACGGAATATGGCGGCAAGATCAAGATTGCCAAGGTAGACGTGGACAGCAACCCCAACGCGGCGGCCGCGATGGGCGTACGCGGTATTCCCGCGCTGTTCATTTTCAAGGACGGCCAGGTCGTATCCAACCGCGCAGGCGCAGCCCCCAAGGCCGCACTGCAAAGCTGGATCGACGAATCCATCTGACTTTGCCGATACCGCAAAAACAAAGGCGCCCCGTTCGGGCGCCTTTTTTGTTGGGCCAACATATAGGCCCGCCTGAAAATGAAAAAGCCGCCTGAAATTCAGACGGCCATCTCAATCGGTTGTCGTGCGGCTTACAGCTTGTTGATATCCGCGCGGCACAGGCCGATATCGTCAAGCTGTGCGTCCGAAAGCCCGTCCAAAGCTTTGCGTGTCTTGCGCGAGTCGTTCCATTGAACGCCGAAGTCGAAAACACGGATGAACGCGTCCACTACATGCAGGATACTAGCTGCTCCGAGCGGCGCATGAATATTTGCAGTCGTTGCCATTTGCGCATTCCTTTCAACTGAAACAGCCGACCCATCGTCGGTTGTGCTGTCCATCTAATCCCAATCCCAAAATCTCACAATTGCTGTCCTGGTAACCCCGAAATGCGCTGGCTGCATATCTTTTGTGCGGTTTATGAACGCTTGCACCACCGGCGCGCGCGGCCCATATAGGACGCCGAACGAAACGGAGGCTTTCATGGCGGATACCGACTTTCCCGGATGGCATGGCACGACGATTATCGGCGTCAAAAAGGGGGGGCAGGTCGTGATTGCCGGTGACGGTCAGGTCAGCCTTGGTCAGACCGTGATCAAGGGAACCGCGCGCAAGGTTCGCCGCCTATCCCCTGGCGGGTTCGAGATTGTCGCCGGGTTCGCGGGATCAACCGCGGATGCGTTTACCTTGCTTGAACGGCTTGAAGCCAAGCTTGAGGCAACGCCGGGCCAACTGGCCCGTGCCTCGGTCGAGCTGGCCAAGGACTGGCGCACCGACAAATACCTGCAAAAGCTCGAGGCGATGTTGATCGTCACCGATGGCGCGGACCTGTTCGTGATCACCGGCGCCGGTGACGTGCTTGAACCGGAACACAACGTCGCAGCCATCGGGTCGGGCGGGAATTTTGCGCTGGCTGCGGCGCGGGCCATGATGGACAGCGACAAAAGCGCCGAAGAGGTTGCCCGTCAGTCCATGGCCATCGCTGCCGATATCTGTGTCTATACCAATGGCAAGCTGACGGTCGAAACGATTACGGCCTAATTCAGCAGCGCGGCAATCTCTTTGCCCTTCCACCGCCGCTGCATTCCGATCAGCCCAAGGATCGCGGCCAGGATGACGATGTAATACGGCAACCGGATGTCAACGCTCATCAATCCACCGCCAATCAGGGACATGATGCCCCCCGCCAGGCAGAAGACCGCGGTTGTGACGCCCATGACCCAGCCCTGATCCGCCTCGCTGACGGCGGACGAGAACAGCCCCAAAAGCGTCGGATAGGCGATCCCGAACAGGAAATAGAAAAAGAACACCGGCACATAGCTGAAGATGCCGCTGGGGCTGAAGGCAAAGGCCAACCCGCAGATCACCATGGTCACCAACGAGGTCAGGATGATCCGGTGCTTGCTGAACCGTTCCTGCGCGGGCTTCACAAGGAATGTGCTGGAAAAGGCCAGGGCAAACCCGATGACCACCATGGCCATGCTGCCGCCGATCACGCCATAGCCAAAGGCGCTGGTCAGGAAATTGTCGACAAAGACGTAAAACGTCACATTGGCGATCATGAAGAACGCATAGACCGGCAGGATCTTCAGAACCATGTCATGTTCGCACACCGCAACCAGGCTGTCGGTTATATCGCGCGGGCGGAAAACAAATGCGGCGCGCTCGGTTCTGGTGTCGTGGAAGAAGAACAGAACCAGCATAATCGCGATCAGGACCAGGACAAACGCGCCGTAGAACGGCATTTTCAGGGTCGCATAGCTGCCCAGCAGCGCGGCATCCGACAGAACCGCGCCGATGATCGGCCCTCCGACCAGGCCAAAGCTGACACCGGTCACGATATACCCCATGTTGCGGTCGCGGTCGGCGGCATCGGTGCTGCCGTCGATCATGGCGGCCTGCGCGATGGGCTGGTTTCCTGCGGTAAACCCGGTGATCGACCGCCCCACGATCAGCAGCATAAGACTGTTGAGGTACAGGGCCGCGATCGTAATCGCATATCCTGCCAGCGCTCCGGCCAGGCACACCAGCAAGGCATTCTTGCGCCCGATGGAATCCGAAACCTTCGAGACATAGACGACACCCAGGAACCACGACAGGAAAAAGCACCCGATAACCAGGCCATAATAGAAATGCCGCCGCCCCATCGGTGTGCTGTCCGGCAAAAACCCTGACTTGGTCTCCATGATCAGCGAGTTGATGATCGGAAAGACCAACCCCTGTCCAATCAGGTCTACAAACACGACGAACAGCAGGGTGATCTTGGCAATCTTGCTCATCTGTCGCTCCGGTTGCGTGTGATGGTGCGGCCACCTTAACAGAGCAGGGCCAATTCACCTAAGCCGCGCATGTGCGATTAGGTTTGCAAAGATTCCGGCGCATTGTTAACCACGGCAGCCAGACACCGTGGGTTGGTTGTTTTTGTACGCTCCGTGCCTAACTAATCCCGATGAAATGCCAGCCGACCGAAAGGACCGCCCCGTGACCGACCTGACCCCGCGCGAGATTGTCTCGGAACTGGACCGTTTTATCATCGGACAGAAAGACGCCAAGCGTGCCGTGGCCGTGGCCCTGCGCAACCGTTGGCGGCGCAAGCAGCTGCCGGATGACATCCGGGACGAGGTTTACCCCAAGAACATCCTGATGATCGGCCCCACCGGTGTCGGCAAGACCGAAATCAGCCGCCGCCTGGCGAAACTGGCCCGCGCGCCCTTTATCAAGGTCGAGGCTACCAAGTTCACCGAGGTCGGCTATGTCGGGCGTGACGTGGAACAGATTGTGCGCGACCTGGCGGATGCCGCCATCATCCAGACCCGCGAATACATGCGCGAGGATGTCAAGGCCCGCGCCCATCAGGCCGCCGAGGATCGCGTGATCGAAGCCATCGCAGGCGCCGATGCCCGCGACGCCACGCGCGAGATGTTCCGCAAAAAGCTGAAAGCGGGCGAGCTGGACGACACCGAGATCGAGCTTGAGCTGTCGGACACATCAAGCCCCATGCCGATGTTCGACATCCCCGGTCAACCCGGCAGCCAGATGGGCATGATGAATCTGGGCGATATCTTCGGAAAAGCGTTCGGTGGGCGCACGGTCAAGCGCAAGATGACCGTCGCCGACAGCTATGATGCGCTGATCGGGGAAGAGGCCGACAAGCTGCTGGATGATGAAACCGTCAACCGCGTGGCGTTGGAATCCGTCGAACAGAACGGCATCGTTTTCCTGGACGAGATCGACAAGGTCTGTGCCCGAACGGACGCACGCGGCGGCGATGTCAGCCGCGAAGGGGTCCAGCGTGACCTGCTGCCGCTGATCGAAGGCACAACCGTTTCAACCAAGCACGGTCCGGTGAAAACCGACCACATCCTGTTCATTGCCTCGGGTGCGTTCCATATCGCCAAGCCGTCGGACCTGTTGCCGGAACTTCAGGGCCGGTTGCCGATCCGGGTCGAGCTGCGCGCGCTGACCGAGGAAGATTTCGTACGTATTCTGACCGAAACCGACAACGCATTGACCCGGCAATACACCGCGCTGATGGGCACCGAAGATGTCACCGTCAGCTTTACCAAAGACGGCATTGCCGCCCTGGCCCGTATCGCGGCGGATGTGAACCAAAGTGTCGAGAACATCGGCGCGCGGCGTCTTTACACCGTGATGGAACGCGTGTTCGAAGAACTGTCCTTTGCCGCACCCGACAGGGCCGGAACGGATATCGTTGTCGACGCGGGCTTTGTCGCCGAAAACCTGGGTGAGTTGACCAAATCCTCTGATCTCAGCCGTTACGTGTTGTAACAGTTTCAGCCATTTCCCGCTGCTGACCCGCGGGCCCGAGGGCCTGCCGCACTGGACGCGCGGCAGAAAATAGATAGCGTAGCGGCACGATTTCTTGGGAAATATCCGTGATACGCTATTTCATCCTGATGCTGGCGGCCATGTCGCTAAGTGCCTGCGTGGACAGGACGGTTTCCGTCGTGATGCCATCGGCGCTGGAGGTTGGAAAACCCCAGGTCTTGCTTGCCGCGACCACCCGCGCCCGCGAGGGGGACGGAACCTATGGGTTCCGCCGCGCACAGGAATTGCGGTTTCTGGAAATGACCGTATCCATCCCGCCGCGGCATACGCCGGGAAGCCTGGATTTTTCCTATGCAAACCCAAATCCCCACAAGCAATTCGTCCTGGCCGGCGCTACCGAATTTCCCGGCCCCCAAAGTCTGAAGGACAGGGTGCAGGGCGCGGACGAAGTGACCGTCTTTGTGCATGGCTACAACGCCACCCAGACCGAAACGGCGTTTCGGGCGGCGCAGTTGTCACATGATATCGGCATCCCCGGCACCACCCTGATCTATTCCTGGCCCAGCCGGGCCACCGGCTATGGCTATGCCTATGATCTGGACAGTATGCTGTTTGCCCGCGACGGGCTGGAAGAAACCATCAGGTTGCTGAAATCCAGTGGCGTCAAACGCGTGGTCCTTGTGGCCCATTCGATGGGCGGCGCCCTGTCGATGGAAATGATGCGGCAGGCCGAGCTGCGCGAACCTGGCTGGTCACGGCGAAACCTCGAAGGCGTCATCCTGATTTCGCCCGATCTGGATGTCGACCTTTTCCGGTCTCAGATGGACGCCATCAAATCGCCGCCCGATCCTTTTGTGGTTATGGTGTCGAAGAAAGACAAGGTTCTGAATGTCTCGACCCGGCTCAGGGGGACCGCCAACAGCGAACGGCTGGGCAATATCGGGTCGATCGACAAGCTTGCAAGCTATCCCATCAATATTATCGACACCACGGCCTTTAGCGGCGATGCCGGGTCCTCGCATTTTGTCGCGGCGACCTCTCCGGCGTTGCTGTCCCTGCTGAACTCGGCCCGCAAGGTCAGCTCGACATTCGGGCCGGACAGGCCCGCAATCACGTCATTGGTTCCCGCCGAGGACCAAATCGGGGTTGGCGCGACCGAGGTTGTCCTGACCGAAGACGGACAGGTTCAGGTCAGCTCGCCGTGACCCAAACCGGGCTGCGCCAGTACCTGACGCAAAACGCCCGCTGGCTGGGTGCGGGTATCCTGCTGACCTTTCTGTCAAGTTTCGGGCAGACCTTCTTTATCTCGATCTTTTCCGGCGAAATCCGTTCTGCCTTTGGCCTGAGCCACGGCGCCTGGGGCGGGCTGTATTCCCTGGGGACCACGGTTTCGGCCATCGTGATGGTATGGGCCGGCGGCCTGACCGACCGGTTCCGCGTGCGGGTTCTGGGCCCCGTGGTGCTGATCGGGTTGGCGCTGGCCTGCATTTTGATGGCGATAAACAGCTGGCTTTTGCTGTTGCCGGTGGTGGTTTTCCTGCTGCGGCTGTTTGGCCAGGGAATGAGCAGCCACATCGCGCTGGTAGCCATGACAAGGTGGTTTACCACGACACGGGGCAGGGCGCTGTCGATTGCCTCGCTGGGCTTTGCCCTGGGCGAGGCGGCTCTTCCGCTGGTGTTCGTTGCCGCGATGGGGGTGTTCGACTGGCATTGGCTGTGGATCGCGACCGCCGCGATAACGGTGCTGGGCGTACCGGCGCTTTTGCGCCTTCTCCGGGCCGAGCGCACGCCGCAGAGCCTGGCGCAATCCTATGCGGCAACGGGTATGTCCGGGCGGCACTGGACACGGCGCGAAGCCCTTTTGGACCCGCTATTCTGGTTCCTGATGCCCGCATTGTTGGGACCGTCGGCATTCATCACCGCCTTTTTCTTTCACCAGGTCCACCTGGCGCAGGTCAAAGGATGGCTGCATATCGAACTTGTGGCCATGTTCCCGGTCTATACCGGCGTATCCATCCTTGCGATGTTTGCAGCAGGCTGGGCGCTGGACAGATGGGGCACGGCCCGGTTGATGCCCGTCTATCAAGTGCCCATGGCCGTGGGGTTTGCCGTGCTGTCGGCAACCAGCTCGATCGGCGGGGCGCTGGCGGGCCTGTTCTTTCTGGCGCTGACCGTCGGCGCCAACAGCACGCTGCCCAGCGCATTTTGGGCAGAGTTTTATGGGACCCGCCATATCGGGGCGATCAAGGCGATGGCGGCCGCCGTCATGGTGCTTGGCTCGGCAATCGGTCCGGGCCTGACCGGGGTGTTGATTGATGCGGGCGTATCGCTGACCCATCAGTTCCTGTGGATCGCGGGGTATTTCGGCCTGGTCTGCATCGCGGCGGGCATAGGCATCCGACAGGCAATGCGGCGGCTTTAACGGCCCCGGCGCAGATAGATGTAATAGGCCCCGTCGCCGCCATGGCTGATATGGGCCGGTGTCACCTGCAAAACGGCCTGCGCCAGGGGCGGCAGCGACAGCCAGTTCGGCACCTGGTTCCGCAACACGCCGCGCGGCGTCGGGATCGGACCTGGCCCATCACGATCCTTGCCCTTGCCGGTAATCACAAGGACCAGCCTTTTCCCCGACGCCTGCGAGGACAGAACAAACCGGATCAGTGCGGGATGCGCGGTATCCACGCGCATTCCATGCAGGTCCAGCCGCGCTTCGGGCTTTAGCTTGCCGCGTTTCATCCGGCCAAACGCCTTGAGGTCCATCTGTACCGGAGTGGCCCGCATCTGTTCCGTGATCGAAGGTTTCAGGTTGTGCCCTGATGGCCTTGCGGGTGCCTTCTGGCCAAGCTCGAACTGTTCGACCCTGGGTTTGGGTGACTTGGACGGTTTGGGCCGGGGCAGGGTCGTGGGGTGAATGTTCTGCGGAAGCTCGGGGTGCAGCTTTTCAGCCCGCCTTGCCACCTTGCGCCACAGTTCGATTTCCTCGGCTGTCAGTTTGCGCCGCGTCATCAGAACTCGTCCGGCAACAGGGCAAAGGCGCGCTGGATCGGCAACAGCACGACCATCCGGCCCGGGTCTTTCAGCTGTCCGGCCTCCTGGCCCGCCCTGTCACCGGTGCCAAAGAATATGTCAGCGCGCTGTGCCCCTTTGATCGCGGACCCAGTGTCCTGCGCGATCATCAGGCGGCGCAACGGGTCGCGGCCATCCTTTTCCACCCAGACCGGCGCACCAAGCGGGGTAAACGCCGGGTCGGCGGCAATGCTGCGCATGGCGGTGACGGACCGGTTCATCGCACCCAGGGGCCCGAATTCCGGTGCCACGCGCGTCACCTCGCGAAAAAAGACATATGAGGGGTTGTGCAGCAACAATTCCGCGCCCGCTTCGGGGTTCTTGCGCACCCAGCTGCGGATCATCTGGGCGCTGACCTCGTGCGAGCCCAGGATACCCCGGCGCACCATCTCGACCCCGATCGACCGATAGGGATGACCATTGGCACCGCCATACCCCACCCGCAACGCCTTGCCATCCGGCAGCCTTATCCGGCCAGAGCCCTGGATTTGCAGAAAAAACAGCTCGACCGGGTCATCGACCCAGGCGATTTCCAAACCCCGGCCGTCAAGAACGCCGTTGCTCAGAATATCGCGGCGGCTAAGCCACGCGCCCGCATTCCGTGCCTCGGGCGGCAGGCGGTAAAGCGGGTAACGATAGGTGTCCGTCCGGGTACGGGACCCGTCCAGTTCGGGTTCAAAATACCCGGTAAACAGGCCCGCCGCGCCGTCCTCGATCAGAACAGGACGAAAGAACAGTTCAAAAAACGACCGCGCCGCGTCGGGCGCGCTGGCCCGCGCGGCGGAACACAACGCCCTCCAATCCGGGTCGCCCAGATCACTGCATGTGTTCAGAAACACCGACAGAGCGGCCGGATGATCATCATCCGCCCAACCGTCAAGATCGTCAAACGACAGGATGGTCCGCGTCACCTCGGCCCCGGCTGCGCCGGAGATGGTCATGAGACCCCCCAGGACAAGCGACCGAAGCGCGGCAATCATGCGTCCGTGGCGACAAGCAGCCAGTTCGGATCATTCGTGCCCATGACGCGGGCAAAGGTCCAGCTGTCCTTTTGGCGTTTGACCGTGTTCGGGTTGCCTTCGATGATGTCACCGCCGCGATCGCGGACAACCGATGTCAGCTCTCCGACAAAACGCATGGTGATTTCGGCCTGGTTGGTGTCCTTGTCGAAACGGGCATCCGCCAGCGTTGTTTCACGCACACCGATAAACTCGGCCTCGATGGTCAGACCCTGATCTTCGCGCGCGGCGACAACGGAGACAAAGGTTTCAAACACCTCTTCGGACAGGAATGGCTGGATCTCGTCCAGGTTGCCTTTTTCGAAACCCATCACGATCATCTCGTATGCGCCGCGGGCACCCTGTACGAATTCGCTGACCGAGAAACTGGGCTCGACCCGTTTCATCGCCGTAAGCGTCTGCGCCTGGTCGCTGTCTTCGGCGACATGGTCGGTGATGTCCGGGTCGGGGCCGCCTTCGATTACTTCGAAATCGCGCCGCGACTTGTTGGCCTCGGGCTGTTGCTGAAGCGGCGGTTTTTCAAAACCTTCCCGCGTCCCCAACACGCTTTTCAGGCGAAGGATCAGGAAAATCGCGATACCGGCCAGCACCAGAAGCTGGATCAGGGGTGAATTCATTTCGTCCTCATTTCAGAACCGAGACTTTGTGTATGCGGCCTCCTGCCACTATGTAGGTGACAGTTGGTGGCAAGTCCACAGCCCGGCTCTGCGGAAAGGATAGCGCAAATGTACCTGTTCTTGGCATTTTTGTTGGTGCCGATCATCGAAATCGCCCTGTTCATCCAGGTTGGCGGGCTGATCGGCCTGTGGCCAACGCTTGGAATCGTGGTTCTGACCGCTGTTCTGGGGACAACCCTGGTGCGGACACAAGGTCGCATGGCGCTGGGCCAATTGCAGCAATCCTTTGCGCAACTGGACGACCCGACCGAACCGTTGGCCCATGGCGCCATGATCTTGCTGTCGGGCGCCTTGCTGCTGACGCCGGGGTTTTTCACCGATGCCATGGGGTTTGCGCTGTTGGTTCCCGCCATTCGCGTGGCGGTGTTTCGCTATATCCGGTCGCGGGTGACGGTTGCCCATTTCCAGATGGGCGGCGGCGCTGAATTCCGTTCGGCCGGTGACCCTTTTGGCGGCGACGACGTGATTGACGGGGAATTCACCGAGGTTCGGCCGCGCAAGGACCCCGCGAAGCCATCGAAATGGGTCGAAGGCCCCCACCAGCATTGAGGTGCCCGGCCCAACTTGTTAAGCAGTGGCGAAATTCATTCCCGGAGTAGATCCATGACCGAAGAAAGCGCCGCCGAAAACACAGCGGCCAAGGCAGCCCCGCAGATCCAGATGCGTGTCCTGGGACAGTTCATTCGCGACATGTCCTTTGAAAACGTAATGGCGCAAAAAGGCGTCTCGGGCGATGTTCAGCCCGAGATTTCCGTTCAGGTGAACCTGGACGCCAAAAAGCGCCAGGCCGACCACCAGTTCGAAGTATCGATCAAGCTGAACCTCAAGTCCAAGGCCAAAGGGCTGGAAGACATCCTGTTCCTGTTCGAGATCGACTATTGCGGCCTGTTCCATGTCGAAGGCGTTCCCGAAGACCAGATGCACCCGTTCCTGATGATCGAATGTCCGCGCATGCTGTTCCCGTTCCTGCGCCGCATCGTCAGCGACGTCACCCGCGATGGGGGCTATCCGCCGGTCAACCTGGACACAATCGACTTTGTCGCGTTGTACCGCAACGAACTGATGCGCCGCCAAAGCGAGCAGGCGCAGAAATCAGACGCCTGATTGATCCCGTGGCACGCGCCTGATCCGGTCAGGCGCGTGCCCACAAGGCGTTTTCCCCAAGTTTCTCGACAAAAGCGTCATGCGCGGCGCGTTCTTCTGCCGTGATCCTGGGCGGCAGCGCCGTTTCGCGCGGGGCGGGGCGCCAGGTGTCCCCTTCGCCGCCGGCCGAGGTGCCGGAAACGGTCGACAGGGCGAAATCCGGCTGCCGGCCACCGATAAGCTCAAGATAGACCTCTGCCAGGATTTCGGAATCGAGCAGCGCGCCGTGCAAAACCCGGTTCGAATTGTCGATGTTGAACCGTCGGCACAGCGCGTCAAGCGAGGCCGGAGACCCCGGAAACCGTTTGCGCGCGATGGCCAGCGTATCGATGGCCTGATCCATCGGAATTGCTGGCTGACCCATCCAGCCCAGCTCGGCATTTAGGAATTTCATGTCGAAGGACGCGTTGTGGATCACCAGTTTCGCATCGCCGACAAATTCGCGGAATTCGACGCCGACCTTTGAAAAGACCGGCTTGTCCTTCAGGGTGATTTGGCCCTTTTCCACCGGTCGCGGCGGTTCCAGCAGATCCGGCCCAATACCGTGAACACCAAACGCTTCCTCGGGCATGGACCGTTCGGGGTTGATGTAAACGTGGTATGTCTCGCCGGTGGCAACATGGTTCCACAGCTCGACAGCACCGATCTCGACGATCCGGTCACCGGTTTCAGGATCGAAACCCGTGGTTTCGGTATCAAGCACAATTTCACGCATTGTCTGTTTTCGCCCTGATCTGCCTGATCACATCCTGCACTTGCGCGCGGGCGTGGTCCAGAGTGTCCGTGACGATCACGAAATCCGACCGTGCGCATTTTTCGCGATTGGGCATCTGCTTGGCCTTGATCTGCCGAAACTGAGCCAGGGTCATCGTGCCGCGCGCCATGACCCGGCGTTCCTGTTCGTCGTCGGAAACCGACACGCAAGCCACCGCATCCATCGACGCACCCCCCCCGGTTTCAAACAAAAGCGGGATATCGAACACCAGGATATCGGCCTGTGCCGAAGCACGAAACGCAGCGCGGTCCGCCGCGACCAGGGGGTGGACGATGCCTTCGATCGTTTTCAGGGCCGTTTCATCCGCCGTTATGATCTGTTTGAGGGCATCGCGGCTGATGGCGCCGTCTTTGACCGCCGCGGGGAAAACCTGCGCGACGGGGCGCACCGCGGCACCGCCCGGCGCATACAGCCGGTGAACCGCCGCATCGGCGTCCCACAGGGCGCATCCGGCGTCGGCGAACATCTGCGCCGTCGTGCTTTTGCCCATCCCGATCGAACCGGTCAGCCCCAGACAAAAGCTCATGCCAACGCGGCCGCCCGCGTGGCGGCGTCAACTACGGGGCGTATGCCGAACCAGCGCTCAAATCCGGGAACCGCCTGGTGCAGCAACATGCCCAGCCCGTCGACCGTGGTGCATCCGGCATCTTCGGCCTGTCGCAGCAACCGGGTCTTGAGCGGGGCGTATACCAGGTCAGTGACAACCGCTCCGGGCTGCAGACCATCCAGCGGCACGCGCAACTCGGGCTGGCCCTGCATTCCCAGCGAAGTGGTATTGACTACCAGTTCCGCGCTTTCAATGACGTTACCGGCTTGGACCCAGTCAACAACACTGATCCGCTGTCCGAATTCTTCTTTCAGATGATCCGCCCGAGACCGCGTGCGGTTGGTCAGGATGATTTCCGGGACACCTGCATCGGACAGCGCCGACAGAACGGCGCGGGCCGCACCACCGGCCCCGAACACCACCGCGGGCCCATCTTGGGGGTTCCAGTCCGGTGCGCCGCTGCGCAGGTTCTCCATGAACCCGTACCCGTCCGTATTGTCGGCATGAATGGACCCGTCATCGCGAAATACCAGCGTATTCGCAGCGCCGATGACCGACGCGCGATCCGATACGTGATCGGCAAGATGCATGGCCGTTTCCTTATGCGGAACCGTAACATTGGCCCCGACAAACCCCGCCTTTGGCAAGGCCCGCACAACGGTTTCGAAATCTGCCGGTGTCACGTCCATCGGCACGTAAAAGCCGGGCAATTCCAACGTCTTCAGCCAGTGCCCGTGCAATTTCGGCGACCGGGAATGTGCAACCGGGTGCCCGATGACCCCAGCCAGAGGAATGCGATTGTCCGTCATTGTTCGATTACCCCACGCAAGGCCAGAAAATTAAGCAGCTCCAACAGGGGCATACCCAAGACGTTAAAATAGTCTCCGTCAATGGTGGCAAACAGGCGCACACCCTCTTCTTCCAGCTTATAGCCGCCCACCGCGTGGCGGATAGAGTCCCAATTCCTGTCGACATAGGAACGCAGATACGAATCCGAGCTGACCCGCATCCGCAACCGAACCTGGCCGACATGCCGCCAGATCGGTTGGCCACCCTGATAGATTACGGCCGCCGACAACAGCATGTGCCTTTTGCCGCGCATCGCCCGAAGCTGTTGCAAGGCTTCTTCCCGGGTGGTCGGCTTGGACAAAAGCGTGCCGTCAAAGTCCAGGACCTGATCACATCCCAACACCATCGCATCGGCGCGTTTGTCGCTGACCTTGCGCGCCTTGAGTTCGGCAAGCGCATCGGCAATATCGCGCGGCGCGGCCTGTTCGGCCAGAAGGGCCCGCTTTGCCGTGTCCTCATCAACGCGGGCCGCTTGAACGGCAAAGGGCACGCCGGCGTTTTCCAGCATTTTCGCGCGGATCGCCGAACCCGATGCCAGGATAAGGGGGACAGACATGTGGAAAACCCCGTGTACAATTCATTGAGCGTTCTTGAGCGGTTTGTATGGCTTTCAGCTTGACACGCAACCCCCTTGCAAAGGCCGGGGTTCTCACATGAGTCGTGCAAATTCATTCAACGTGGGACAAGGATAACCCGGAATGGTCTGAAAACCCTGTTGTCAGATGTTATCCGTGGACTTATCCCCACGCGAACAGCGCGGGCGTCTTCGCAACACTTTGTTTTTACTTGGTTTTAATTGACATCAACATTTTCATCGAAACCGCGTGTCATTCTTTCCACTTGGGGAAAACTACAGGGTAACTCAGTAATCCACCGATCCGGACGTCCCTACAAAACCATCATCCTTTTTCTTTTCTTATATTTTTATTAGGGATGTCCTGAACCAAACCGAGAACCGAGATGACCGACCTTCTTTACGTTTTGTACCCTTGGGTGAAATCCGTTCATATCATGGCGGTGATCTCTTGGATGGCCGGTCTGTTCTATTTGCCCCGGCTTTTTGTGTATCACACCGAACAGGCACAGGCCGTGGATGGCGCAGACAGGATCTTCCTTGAAATGGAAGACAAGCTTTTGCGGGTGATCATGCGTCCTGCGATGATCGTGACATGGCTGTGCGGGCTGATCATGGTCTTTACACCAGGTGTTGTCGGCTGGGATTGGAGCTGGCCCTGGGTCAAGGGGGCCGCTGTGATTGCGATGACCTGGTTCCATCATTGGCTGATGGCGCGGCGCAAGGACTTCGTACAGGGCCAGAACAGGCTGACAGGGCGTCAGTACCGCCTGATGAATGAGGTTCCGACCGTTTTGATGGTCATCATCGTCCTGGCCGTTGTTTTGAAATTCTGAGACAGGTTTGACTCTGCGCCGGTTGCTGCCTATGTAGGGCGCAACGCGTCCGTCCGGACGTCGCACTTTCCTGTTTGACAATCAAAGCTGCGCCGCGCTTGTCCCGGCCAAGGTCTGTATCATCATGACAACCGAATACCTGAATCTGGCCGATCTGAAAGCCAAAAGCCCCAAAGACCTTCTGGCGATGGCCGAAGAGCTTGAGATCGAAAACGCCTCGACCATGCGCAAGGGCGAGATGATGTTCCAGATCCTGCGCGAACGCGCCGATGAGGGCTGGACTGTTGGCGGCGATGGTGTGCTTGAGGTTCTGCAGGATGGTTTCGGCTTTCTGCGCTCGCCCGAGGCGAACTATCTGCCGGGCCCTGACGACATCTATGTCTCGCCGGACATGATCCGGCAACATTCGCTGCGCACCGGTGACACGGTCGAAGGGGAAATCAAGGCACCGGACGAGAATGAACGGTATTTCGCGCTGATCAAAGTGACCAAGATCAACTTTGAAGAGCCCGAGAAAGCCAAGCACAAGATCCTGTTCGACAACCTGACGCCGCTGTATCCCGAAGAGCGTCTGAAGATGGAGATCGAAGACCCCACCATCAAGGACAAGTCGGCCCGTGTGATCGACCTTGTTTCGCCCATCGGTAAAGGCCAGCGGTCGCTGATCGTGGCGCCGCCGCGGACCGGTAAAACGGTGATCCTGCAGAACATCGCGCATTCGATCGAACAGAACCACCCCGAGTGTTACCTGATCGTTCTGCTGATCGACGAACGCCCGGAAGAAGTGACCGACATGCAGCGCTCGGTAAAGGGTGAGGTTGTGTCTTCGACCTTTGACGAACCGGCGACGCGCCACGTCGCCGTGTCCGAAATGGTCATCGAAAAGGCCAAGCGTCTGGTTGAGCATAAGCGAGATGTTGTTATTCTTCTCGACTCGATCACAAGACTTGGTAGGGCGTTTAACACCGTGGTCCCGTCCTCGGGTAAAGTTCTGACCGGTGGTGTAGATGCGAATGCTCTGCAACGACCCAAGCGGTTCTTTGGTGCGGCGCGGAATATCGAAGAGGGCGGGTCGCTGACCATCATCGCGACCGCGCTGATCGACACAGGCAGCCGGATGGACGAGGTGATCTTTGAAGAATTCAAAGGCACCGGTAACTCGGAAATCGTTCTGGATCGCAAGATCGCAGACAAGCGCGTGTTCCCTGCCATCGACATCCTCAAATCCGGCACCCGGAAAGAGGACCTGTTGGTCGACAAGGGAGATCTGGCAAAGACCTTTGTTCTGCGCCGTATCCTGAACCCGATGGGCACCACCGACGCAATCGAATTCCTGTTGTCGAAGTTGAAACAGACCAAGACAAACTCGGAATTCTTCGATTCAATGAACACCTGACACGGGTCTTTTCCCCCCGCGAGGCCTTCGAATGGATACGATATTCGCCCTGGCCAGCGCGCAAGGCAAAGCTGGCGTTGCCGTTATTCGACTGTCCGGACCGCAAGCACGCGGCGCGGCAGAGACGCTGTCGAAAAGCAAACTGCCGACCCGTGGTATGCGTGTCCGCACCCTTTGGGATGCCGATGGATCGCGGTTGGACGATGGGGTGGTTCTGACTTTCCAGAGCCCGGCCAGCTTTACCGGCGAAGATGTCGCCGAATTGCAGATACATGGCAGTACCGCCTCTACAGGGGCGGTTCTGCGGTGCCTTGCGGAAATGGATGCGCTGCGCCTGGCAGAGCCGGGTGAGTTCACCCGCCGAGCGCTTGAAAACGGAAAGCTGGATTTGGCCCAGGTCGAAGGCCTGGCAGACTTGATAGATGCCGAAACAGAAGCCCAACGCAAACAGGCGCAGGCGGTTCTTTCCGGTGACCTTGGCAAGTTGGTGGAACGCTGGCGCAAGGATCTGATCCGGGCGGCATCCCTGCTGGAAGCCGTGATTGATTTTGCCGATGAAGAAGTGCCAACGGATGTATCGCCCGAGGTACGGCAGCTGATTTCCGGTGTCATGGATGATCTGAAACGGGAAAGCCGCGGCGTCAAAATCGCCGAACGGATCAGGTCCGGGTTCGAGGTTGCCATTGTCGGTTTACCAAATGCCGGCAAGTCCACATTGTTGAATGCACTGGCTGGGCGAGAGGCGGCGATAACTTCGGAATATGCCGGCACGACGCGTGACGTGATCGAGGTTCGGATGGATTTGGCTGGTCTTCCGGTCACCTTGCTTGATACCGCGGGATTGCGCGAAACCAATGATCATGTCGAAGGGTTGGGTGTAGCCCTTGCCCGCAAACGCGCAGTGGATGCAGATTTACGCGTGTTTCTGACCGAAGATCCCGCGGCGCTTGGTGTTCCGATGGTGGGTGACGACATCCATGTCTTACCGAAATCGGACTTGCGTGACACTGTCGAGGGCGCAGTTTCAGGTAAGACAGGGCAGGGAATTGATCACCTTATTGACCATATATCGCGTGTTCTGTCTGATCGAACCACTAGTTCTGGTATCGCGACCCGCGAACGCCACCGTGTGGCAATGATCGATGCTCTGGGGGCACTTGATTCAGCAATGACAGTTCTGGAATCGGGCCCGGACCTGTATGATATTTCTGCCGAAGAACTGCGTTCGGCAATTCGTGCCCTGGAATCCCTTGTTGGCAGGATCGACGTAGAAAATCTTTTGGATGAGATTTTCTCGAGTTTCTGCCTCGGTAAGTAAGGAGTGTTTCACGTGAAACATTCACGGTTCGACGTTATTGTCATTGGGGCCGGACATGCCGGTTCGGAAGCCGCGCATGCTGCTGCCCGGTTGGGTGCAAAAACGGCTTTGGTAACACTGTCGGAAAAGGACATTGGCGTTATGTCCTGCAACCCAGCGATTGGAGGCCTTGGTAAGGGGCACCTGGTCCGCGAAATTGACGCCATGGACGGCGTTATGGGTCGGGTCGCAGATCGGGCGGGTATCCAATTCCGGCTGCTGAATCGTAGAAAGGGTCCGGCGGTCCAAGGCCCACGCGCTCAGTCGGATCGCGCCCTGTATCGCCAGGCGATGTTGCAGGAAACCAGGGATCGGGAATACCTGTCCGTCATCTGCGGTGAGGTGGTCGATTTTGTGATGTCTGGCGAGCGGGTTGCAGGCGTTCGACTGGCGGATGGATCCGAGATACCGGGCCGAACTGTTATCCTGACATCCGGTACATTCTTGCGGGGCGTCATTCATATTGGCGATGTGTCCCGCCCCGGCGGTCGGATGGGTGATCGGCCCTCGGTAAAACTGGCCGAGCGGTTGGATAGCTATGGCTTGGATATGGCGCGCCTGAAAACAGGAACGCCGCCGCGCCTGGACGGCCGCACCATTGATTGGTCAATTCTGGAACGGCAGGACGGCGACGAAGATCCAACGCTGTTTTCCTTTTTGTCCAAATCGGTTACGGCCCCGCAAATCGCGTGCGGTATCACGCATACCAATATGCGAACCCACGAGATCATCGAGAAAAACCTGAAGCGGTCCGCGATGTATGGCGGCCATATCGAAGGCGTCGGGCCACGCTATTGCCCGTCGATCGAAGATAAAATCGTCCGATTCTCGGATAAGGACTCTCATCAGATATTTCTTGAACCAGAGGGGGTTAACGACCACACGGTTTACCCAAACGGTATCTCGACCTCTTTGCCTCAGGATGTTCAGGTCGATTACGTGCGCTCGATCAAAGGGTTGGAAACCGCAGAGATTTTGCAACCGGGATATGCGATCGAATACGACTATATCGATCCGCGGTCTCTTACCGGAACCCTATCATTGTCGGCTATTCCCGGCCTTTACTTGGCTGGTCAGATCAACGGCACCACCGGTTACGAAGAGGCAGCGGCCCAAGGGTTGGTTGCCGGGCTGAACGCGGCTCTTGCTGCGCAAGACAAGGACCCGGTCCAATTCACGAGGTCCAACAGCTATATCGGTGTCATGATTGATGATCTCACGACGCGCGGCGTGGCGGAACCCTATCGAATGTTCACATCCCGGGCTGAGTTTCGTTTGTCACTGCGGGCCGATAACGCGGATCAACGTCTTACGCCGCTGGGGATGGGCATTGGATGTGTTGGCCAAAACCGGGCAGCAGTTTTCCAAGACAAGATGGATAAACTAGATACGGTGAAAACCAACCTGACATCCACAACATATACGCCCAAACAAATCCGAGCGGCGGGAATTGAAGTGAACCAGGACGGAAATCGCCGGGACGGCATGGCAGTTCTGGCTTTTCCCGATGTCACTTTCGATGACCTGCTGGCCTTGATTCCGGACCTTGATCAGACGGATACCGAAACCTGGCGTCAAATCGAACGCGATGCGCTTTATGCGAACTATATTGCGCGACAGCAACGGGACGTCGAAGCCATGAAGCGCGACGAATCTTATGTGATTCCAAGTGATTTTGACTATTTTGCACTGGATGGTCTTTCGTCTGAGATGAAGCAGAAACTGTCGCGGGCCAATCCGGAAAACATCGCTCAGGCCAGCCGGGTCGAGGGCGTGACGCCAGCCGCATTGACGTTGGTGCTGGCCAAATTGCGGCGGGACCGAAAGGTTCGCAAAGCATGACGGGTTCGCGCGCCCTGGGGGCCGATGATCTGAGTGTTTCACGTGAAACATTTGACCGTATCGAAGCGTTTGTTGCATTGGTCCAGCGTTGGAATCCAAAGATCAACCTGGTGTCCCGCAATAGCCTTAGAGAGGTCTGGACCCGGCACATTCTGGATTCGGTCCAGGTTTTCCGCTGTATTGCCCCCCCAGAACATTGGGTTGATCTGGGCAGTGGCGGCGGTTTTCCAGGCATTGTTTGTGCTTTGATGGCGGTAGAGGCATCGCCAGAAACCCGGTTTACTTTGGTGGAGAGTGATCAGAGGAAATCCGCCTTTCTGCGCACTGCCGCCAGAGAGCTTGGCGCGAATTGCCAGGTAATTTCCAAAAGAATCGAAGCGGTTGAACCTTTGAAGGCAGATGTTCTGACAGCGCGGGCATTGGCAGAGCTTTCGAAACTTTTATCATTTAGCGATCGGCATTTACGTGAAACCGGCGTTGCGCTGTTTCCAAAAGGGGCAACCTGGAAAAAAGAAATTGCGGATGCGCGTCAGGAATGGAAATTCGATGCAGAGCCGATTACAAGTTTAACAGAACCCCAGGCCGTAATCCTGAAGATCAAAGGAGTATCACGTGGTTGATCTGTCTCGCCCAGCCGGGCCCCGGATTATCGCGGTTGCCAATCAAAAAGGCGGGGTGGGCAAGACAACGACTGCAATCAACCTTGCTGCCGGTCTTGCCGAGGCCGGGTGCAAGGTTCTGGTCGTCGATCTTGATCCGCAGGGCAACGCATCAACGGGGCTGGGCGTCGAAGATCGGGATTGGACGACATATGACCTGATCCTGGACGATGCGCCGTTGAATGCGGTCGTACAGGAAACCGAGATCGATGGGTTGCATATCGTACCCGCCACCGTCGACCTGAGTTCGGCAGATATCGAACTGATCTCAAACGAAAAACGCAGCTATTTGCTGCATGATGCATTGCGCCAGACCGCGGTCGATGCTTTTGCCTTTGATTTTGTCCTGATCGACTGCCCGCCATCGTTGAACCTGTTGACTGTCAACGCGATGGTGGCCGCGCATTCTGTACTGGTTCCGCTGCAAAGCGAATTTTTCGCTCTTGAAGGGTTGTCGCAGTTGATGTTGACGATCCGAGAGGTTCGGCACACCGCGAATCCTGACCTGAGAATCGAAGGTGTTGTGTTGACCATGTATGACAACCGCAACAACTTGTCCCGTCAGGTCGAGAAGGACGCCCGTGACAATTTGGGTGAGATGGTATTTAAAACCAAGATACCCAGAAATGTACGGGTCAGCGAAGCACCGTCTTATGCGTTGCCGGTTCTGCAATATGATTCGGGCTCATTGGGCGCCATGGCGTATCGGCACCTGGCACGCGAGATCATGCACAAGAATAACAAACAGGCTGTCTGAACAGCCGTCAGGAGGGCGAAGTGAGCGCCAAAAAGGGTAAACCCAGGGGATTGGGACGCGGCCTATCCGCGTTGATGGCGGATGTAACCCAGGATGCCAGCGGACCGTCTGCGCCAGAACGCCGGAGACCGGATCTTTCGGTTCCTATCGAAAAGCTGCACGCCAACCCGGACCAGCCGCGCCGCACGTTTTCGCCGGATCAACTGGATGAGCTGGCGGCTTCGGTCAAGGAAAAGGGTATTATCCAGCCTCTGATTGTTCGACCCAAAGGGGAAGGCCAATATGAAATCGTTGCCGGTGAGCGCCGGTGGCGCGCAGCGCAGATGGCACAGCTGCATGAAATTCCGGTTATTGTCCGTAACTTCGACGACACCGAAGTTTTGGAAGTGGCAATTATCGAAAACATTCAGCGCGCCGACCTGAACGCGGTGGAAGAGGCGGCCGGTTTCAAGCAGTTGATGGATCGCTTTGGCCACACGCAGGAAAAACTGGCCGAGGCGCTTGGCAAAAGCCGCAGCCACATCGCCAACCTTCTGCGCCTTTTGACGTTGCCGAACGATGTTCAAACCTTTGTAATAGAAGGAAAACTTTCGGCAGGTCATGCCAGGGCTCTGGTCACGGCGGAAAATCCATCGGAATTGGCCCGGCAGGTTGTCCGCGAGGGGCTGTCGGTGCGCGCAACCGAAGCACTGGTAAAGAAACAGCAAGGCGGCACCGATCGGCCCGCGCCACGGGCCAGGAACCTGAATGCCGGAAAAGACGCGGACACGCGCGCGCTTGAAAAAGATCTTTCGGCGATCCTGGCGATGAAGGTGACAATCAACCACAAGGCCGGGTCGGAAACGGGCCAGGTGGTTTTGGCCTATGAAAACCTTGATCAGCTGGACGATCTTTGCGCCAAGCTCAGCCGCTAGGGCGGGTCCAGATAAACACCAAGACGGCGCCCAGGGTCACGGCCTGAATGCTCAGAACAAACGTCGGCACCGAGATCAGAACAGACAGGCCAAAAACGGCGGCAATCGACAGGGTGGCCGCCTTTTTTGCGGCCGGTCTAATGGCGCCCGAGCTTTGCCAGTCGACAATCAACGGCCCGAAGGTGCGATGGGTTACCAACCAATTGTGCAATCGTGACGATGACCGGGCAAAGAAAAACGCGGCCAACAGCAAAAAGGGCACGGTCGGCAGCAATGGCAATGCAACCCCGATCATCGCAAGCGCAACGCACAGCAATCCAAGACTGGCCCAGAGATATTGCATGCCTTATCCCAACAGCTCTCGGATCACCGCGTTCAGGACCGCGCGCCCGTTTTCCGTGGCCTTCAATCGGCCCTCAGCCTGAACGACCATCCCGAGTTCTGTCAGAGAGTCCAGCCTTTCCTGGGGTAAGGGCTGGCCCGCGAGCACCTGATATCTGTCAACATCTAGACCTTCGGAAAGTCTTAGGCACATCATAAGGTATTCTGAGGCTTGTTCCTGCATTGAAAGCTCGGTTCGATCGCTCTCACCGGATCCGGTTGAAACAGCATCCAGCCATTTCGTCGGGGCCAGATGGGTTTCCGTTGCATATTTCCGCCCGTTCAGGGTCAGGCGCCCATGCGCGCCGGGTCCGATCCCGACGTAATCGCCATAACGCCAATAGATCAAATTGTGCTGCGATTCCGCGCCGGGTCGTGCGTGGTTGGACACCTCATAGGCGGGCAGGCCGTGCGCCTCGCAGATATCCTGGGTCGCAAGGTACATATCGGCGGCACTGTCATCTTCGGGCAGGCCGCGCAGTTTGCCGACGGCGTAACGATCCCCAAATGCGGTGCCGTCCTCGATGGTCAGTTGATACAGAGACAGGTGATCAACCGCCATCGACAGCGCCTCGGTCAGTTCGTTGCGCCAGGTGTCCAATGTCTGATGCTGGCGGGCATAGATCATGTCGAAACTCACCCGGTCAAAGCACCTGCGGGCGATGTCAAAGGCGGCGCGGGCTTCGGCGACAGTATGGATGCGACCAAGCCGACGCAGATCTTCATCGTTCAGCGCCTGCACCCCCATCGAGATACGGTTCACCCCGGCGTCGCGATATGCAGCAAAGCGGCCAGCCTCGACCGAGCCGGGATTGGCCTCAAGCGTGATTTCCATGTCATTGGCAGGGCGCCAAAGGGCGCGGGCCTCATCAATGATGGCCGAGACAGTTTCGGGCGCCATCAGCGACGGGGTCCCGCCGCCGAAAAAGATCGTGTTCAATACCCGATCAGGCGTTTCGGCAGTCGAACGCTTTAGCTCTTGCAGATAGCATTCAAGCCATTGTTTTTGGTCGATATTTCTGGAAACATGGCTGTTGAAATCGCAATAGGGGCATTTGGCCTCGCAAAAGGGCCAATGCACATACAGGCCAAAGCCCCCGTTGCGCCAATCATCCGCCAAAGCAGCCTTTCACGAACAGCTCTACCGCGCGGCCGCGATGGCTGATCTTGTTTTTTTCCCAGCGATCCATCTCGGCAAAGGTAATGTCGTGGCCCTCGGGGACAAACATCGGGTCATAGCCAAACCCGTCCTTGCCGCGGATCGGCCAGGTCAGATGGCCCGGCGCGACGCCTTCGAACACCTCGTCATGGCCATCGGGCCAGGCCAGAACCAGGGTGCAGCGGAACTGCGCGGTGCGCGGGTGCGGGGCGTCTTTGGCCTCTAACGCGTTATGCGCGCGGGTCATGGCCATCATGAAATCGCGGCCATTGCCGGTCTCGGCCCAATCGGCGGTATAGACGCCGGGCGCGCCGTCCAGCGCGTCGATGGTGATTCCGGAGTCATCCGACAGCGCAGGCAGGCCGGTTGCCTTGGCGGCGGCGTGGGCCTTGATCCGGGCATTACCGACAAAGGTGTCTTCGGTTTCTTCCGGTTCGGGCAGGTTCATCTCAGCTGCGCCCACAACGGTCACACCAAAGGGCGAGAGCAGATGCGCCATCTCCTCAAGCTTGCCTTTGTTGTGGGTGGCGACCAGCAGCCTGTCCCCGTCGAACTTGCGGGTCATGCGGTGGCGGCTTTCTGGGCGGCGGCCAGTTCGCCAACGCCTTTTTCGGCCAGGTCCATCAGTTGGTCCATCTGGGCGCGGCTGAAAACGGAGCCTTCGGCGCTCATCTGTACTTCGATCAGTTTGCCCGATCCGGTCATGATGAAATTGCCATCGACGCCTGCTTCGCTGTCTTCGGGGTAATCAAGGTCCAGCACCGGTTGACCCGCGTAGATGCCGCAGGACACAGCAGCGACCGGATCAACCAGAGGGTCGGAAATCACGTCGCCCGCCTTCATCAGCTTGTTCACCGCCAGACGCAGCGCCACCCAACCGCCGGTGATCGAGGCGCAGCGCGTGCCGCCATCGGCCTGGATCACGTCGCAGTCAACGGTGATCTGACGTTCGCCCAGGGCGACACGGTCGACGCCCGCGCGCAGGGCGCGGCCAATCAGGCGCTGGATTTCGACGGTACGGCCGCCTTGTTTGCCGCTGGCGGCCTCGCGCCGCATCCGGGTGTTGGTTGCGCGGGGCAGCATGCCGTATTCGGCCGTGACCCAACCCAGGCCCGAGCCCTTGATGAACGGCGGTACGCGATCTTCGATCGTGGCGGTACACAGCACATGGGTGTCGCCCATCTTGATCAGGCAGGAACCTTCGGCATGTTTGGTAAAGCCGGTTTCGATGGAAACGGCGCGCATTTCGTTTAGATCACGTCCTGAGGGTCGCATGGGAAATCCTTTGTTTGCTGGCTTGGGGATACCGCCCCGCAGCGTTACGATGCAACCCCGATTGACCTTTCGCGGGCCTGCTATTTAATGACAAACCAGCAGGGGAAGGCGCATGAGCGAAGCGAGCAAAATTCTGGACGAGATGAACGATCGGTCGCGCGAGGTGTTTCGGCTGATTGTGGAAAGCTATCTGGACAGCGGTGAACCCGTCGGCAGCCGGACCCTGACGCGCACGCTTTCGGAAAAGGTCAGCGCGGCGACCGTGCGCAACGTTATGCAGGATCTCGAATTCCTGGGCCTGCTCGACAGCCCGCATGTCAGCGCAGGCCGTATTCCAACCCAACAGGGTTTGCGGATGTTCGTGGATGGATTGCTGGAAGTCGGCGATCTGGGTGCCGATGATCGGCAGAAGCTGGACGAGACATTAGGCTCTAACGTGGGCGATGTGGGCGGAATGCTGGACCGCGTCGGATCGGCCTTGTCGCATGTGACACGCGGTGCATCGCTGGTGTTGACGCCCAAGCATGAGGCCGAAATCAAACATATCGAGTTTGTTTCGCTTGGCCATGACCGCGCGCTTGTGGTTCTGGTGTTCTCGGATGGTCATGTGGAAAACCGGCTGTTCACACCGCCTCCGGGCCAGACGCCCAGTTCCATGCGTGAGGCCGCCAATTTCCTGAATGCGCTGATTGAAGGGCGGACGCTGAGCGAGGTGCGCCGTCAGATGCAATCGCAGATCACGGCGCGGAAACAGGAAATCGACGCGCTGGCGCGCGAAATGGTCGAAAGCGGCATGGCCGCCTGGGACGGAGATGGCGCCGACTCGGCCCGTTTGATCGTGCGGGGGCGGGCGAATCTGCTGAATGAACCTGGCCACGAAGAAGAGCTGGACCGTATTCGGACGCTGTTTGACGACCTGGAGCGGAAACGCGATATCGCCGAATTTCTGGAATTGACCGAAGATGGCGAGGGTGTGCGCATTTTTATTGGCTCTGAGAACAAACTTTTCTCACTTTCGGGTTCCTCTTTGGTGGTGTCTCCTTATATGAACGCTGATCGTAAGATAATTGGTGCGGTTGGGGTCATTGGGCCCACACGTCTGAACTATGGACGGATCGTGCCGATCGTGGATTATACGGCGCAACTGGTCGGCAGGCTGATTTCCGACCGGAGCTAGAGGGTAGAAGATGGCAGAGCCCAAGAACGAAGATTTTCTGGATGATATCGCGACCGCCGAGGCGGAAGAGCTGGCCGAGGAATTTGCCGAGATCAGCGAAGAGGCGTTGGAACTGGATGCGCTGCGTGCGGAACGCGACGATTACAAGGACAAGTTCATGCGCGCGCTGGCCGATGCCGAGAATGCGCGCAAGCGTGGCGACAAGGCCCGCCGCGATGCGGAGCAGTATGGCGGGTCAAAGCTGGCGCGGGATATGTTGCCGGTCTACGACAACATGAAACGCGCGCTTGAGGCGGCAACGGATGAGCAAAAAGAGGTTGCCGCCGGGCTGATTGAAGGCGTCGAATTGACCATGCGTGCGCTGAGGGATGTGTTCCAGAAACACGGGATCGAAGTGATCACGCCCGAGGTTGGCGACCGGTTTGACCCGAACGTGCATGAGGCGATGTTCGAGGCACCTGTGCCCGGAACCAAGGCCGGCGATATCATTCAGGTATCGGCCGAAGGGTTCATGTTGCATGATCGTTTGCTGCGGCCGGCGCAGGTTGGTGTTTCTTCGACACCTGCCAGCTGATTGGCCTCGGTGAGGCCAAGCCTTCGGCGAGAGTATTTGTGAAAAGATGAAGGGGCGGTCAGGACTTGGCCGCCTCTTTCAGTTTGTAGATCAGGTCGAGCGCCTCGCGCGGGCTGAGGTCGTCGGGAAGGATGTCGTCGAGCATGTCGGCAACAGGCGATGACTTGGGCGCGGGGGGTGGCGGCGGAGGGGCGGCGGAAAACAGCGGCAGGTCGTCGATAAGGGCTTTTTGCTTGCCGCCTTCGCGTTCGGTTTTTTCAAGTTGGTCCAGAACGATGCGGGCGCGGTCGACGACTGACGCAGGCAGGCCGGCAAGCTGTGCAACCTGCACGCCATATGACCGGTCAGCGGCGCCCTTGTGGACCTCGTGCAGGAAGATGACTTCGCCTTCCCATTCCTTGACGGCGACGGTGGCGTTTTCGACACCATTGAGATTGGCGGCAAGCGCGGTAAGCTCGTGATAGTGGGTTGCGAACAGGGCCCGGCATTGGTTGGCGGCGTGCAGATGTTCGAGCGTGGCCCAGGCGATCGAGAGGCCGTCATAGGTGGCGGTGCCGCGCCCGATTTCATCAAGGATGACCAATGCGCGGTTATCGGCCTGATTCAGGATAGCTGCGGTTTCGACCATTTCGACCATGAAGGTTGACCGCCCACGGGCCAGGTCATCCGATGCGCCTACGCGGCTGAAAAGCTGACTGACAACGCCGATATGGGCCTGTTCCGCCGGAACATAGCTTCCGATTTGGGCGAGCAGGGCAATCAGGGCGTTCTGGCGCAGAAAGGTTGATTTACCGGCCATGTTGGGGCCGGTCAGCAGCCAGATGGCGGCACCGTCCAGGGCGCTGAGGTCGCAGTCATTGGCGATGAAGGCATCGCCGTTCTGCTGGCGCAGGGCATGTTCCACAACCGGGTGGCGACCACCCTGTATGTCAAAGGCGCGCGAGGTGTCGACCTGTGGGCGGCACCAGTTCTCGCCACGCGCCAGATCGGCCAGCGCGGTGGTCAAGTCCAACTCGGCCAGTCCACGGGCCGCTTGGTTCAGGCGGGCGGCGGTGGCAAGAATTTCGCCAGAAAGCCTTTGATAGAGCCGCTTTTCGATCTCTAGCGCAAGGTTTCCTGCGTTCAGGATGCGGGTTTCGATTTCGGAAAGCTCGACCGTTGTAAACCGCACCTGGTTGGCGGTTGTCTGACGGTGGATATAGGTCTCGGAAAACGGCGGGTTCAGCATTTTCTCGGCATGGGTGGCCGTTGTTTCGATGAAATAGCCCAGCACGTTATTGTGCTTGATCTTCAGCGAAGAGATGCCGGTGTGATCTGCGTATTTCTGTTGAAACCCGGCGATGACTGTGCGGCCTTCGTCGCGCAGGGTGCGGGCTTCGTCCAGTTCGGGGTCAAAGCCGGGGGCGATAAAGCCGCCATCGCGGGTCAGCAGGGGCGGCTCGGCGATCAGCGCCTCGTCCAGCAGGGCCAGCAGATCATCGAACCCGGTCAGGTTTTGCACGGCGGTGGAAAGCAGGACGGGCAGGTCGTTGCTGCTGCAAATGGTGGCGATGGTCGCGGCCTGGGTCAGGCCGTTGCGGATGGCCGCCAGGTCGCGGGGGCCGCCGCGGTCCAGTGACAGGCGCGACAGGGCGCGGTCCAGATCGGGGGTTTTGCGCAGCGCTTCGCGCAGGTCCGAGGCGGTCAGGCTGTCTTGGGCGGCGAAACTCACCGCGTCCAGGCGGGCGTGGATGACGTCAAGATTGCGCGACGGGCTGGACAGCCGTTGTTCCAGCAGCCGCGCGCCCCCCGGCGTGACCGTGCGGTCGACCACCGACAGCAGCGATCCGGCGCGTCCGCCCGACAGGGACCGGGTCAGTTCCAGGTTGCGGCGGGTTGCGGCGTCGATCTGCACGACCCGGTCTTCGGTTTCCTTGAGCGGGGTCTGCAGAAGAGGCAGTTTGCCCTTTTGCGTGATCTCCAGATAGTCGATCAGTGCGCCCATGGCTGAAACCTCGGCCCGCTCAAAGGTTCCGAACGCGTCCAAAGCACCGACGTGAAACAGCCCGCAAATGCGTTTTTCTGCCGCCGTGCTGTCGAAACTGGCGCGTCCCACCGGGGTCAGCGAAATGCCCAGATCCTGCGCCGGCTCGTATAGCTTGTCCTGCGCCCCGTCCGCCACGATCAACTCGGATGGGGCCAGCCGCGCCAGTTCGGGGCTGAGGCGCAGAGGGGGCAGTGGCATGACGTGAAATGCGCCGGTCGAGATATCGGCCCAGGCCAGCGCGGCCTGGTCGCGCACCTCGGCGTAGGCGGCCAGAAAATTGTGGCGGCGGGCCTCAAGCAGGGCGTCTTCGGTCAGGGTTCCGGGGGTCACCAAGCGGACGACATCGCGTTTAACGACCGATTTAGAGCCTCTTTTCTTGGCCTCGGCCGGGCTTTCCATCTGTTCGCAGACGGCCACGCGAAAGCCCTTGCGGATCAGCGTCAGCAAGTACCCTTCGGCCGAATGCACTGGCACGCCGCACATCGGGATATCGGTGCCATTGTGCTTGCCGCGCTTGGTCAGGGCGATGTCCAGCGCCTCGGCAGCATTGACCGCATCCTCAAAGAACATCTCGTAGAAATCGCCCATGCGATAGAACAGCAGGGCGTCGGCATGGGCCTCTTTGATCTCGAGATATTGCGCCATCATTGGCGTGACTGTGGACAAAGCGGACCCTTTCTGGCGTTTTCCGAAGGCGACATTACAAATCCCCCTTCGGCTGTGAAAGGCGAAAAGTATAACCGTTGAGGCGCGCACTTGCCTGCGCTATGAGGCATAGGCCCCGCAGCAGCAAAGAAACGATGAATCCGATGCCCAAGACGAAAATCACCAAAGAAGAGGCGCTGGCCTTTCACCTGGAACCCAATCCCGGCAAGTGGGAGGTGCAGGCGACCGTGCCGATGACGACGCAGCGCGATTTGTCGCTGGCATACAGCCCCGGCGTTGCGGTTCCCTGTGAGGCCATCGCCGAGGCCCCGGAAACCGCCTATGACTATACCAACAAGGGCAACCTGGTGGCGGTGATCTCGAACGGGACCGCCGTGTTGGGTCTTGGCAACCTGGGCGCGCTGGGCTCGAAACCGGTGATGGAGGGGAAATCCGTCCTGTTCAAGCGGTTCGCGGATGTGAACTCGATCGATATCGAACTGGATACCGAGGACCCGGATGATTTCTGCCGGGCGGTGCGCCTGATGGGGCCGACCTTTGGCGGTATCAACCTCGAAGACATCAAGGCGCCGGAGTGTTTCATCATCGAGCAGCGTCTGAAGGAAGAGATGGACATCCCCGTCTTTCATGACGACCAGCACGGAACAGCGGTGATCTGCGCAGCGGGTCTAATCAACGCGCTGCACATCTCGGGCAAGAAGATCGAGGATGTGAAGATCGTGCTGAACGGCGCAGGCGCGGCGGGGATCGCCTGTATCGAATTGCTCAAGGCGATGGGTGCAAAGCACGAGAACTGCATCGTCTGCGACACCAAGGGCGTGATTTATCAGGGCCGGACCGAGGGGATGAACCAATGGAAATCGGCCCACGCGATTACCACCGATCTGCGGACGCTGGAAGACGCCATGAAAGGCGCCGATGTGTTCCTGGGCGTGTCGGTCAAGGGGGCCGTGACGCAGGATATGGTTGCGTCGATGGCTGACAACCCGGTGATCTTTGCGATGGCCAACCCCGATCCGGAAATCACCCCTGAAGAAGCGCATGAGGTCCGCGTTGATGCCATTGTCGCCACCGGGCGCAGTGATTATCCGAACCAGGTCAACAACGTGCTGGGCTTTCCCTACCTGTTCCGCGGTGCGCTGGATATCCATGCCCGCGCCATCAATGACGAGATGAAGATTGCCTGCGCCCATGCTTTGGCCCGTCTGGCGCGCGAGGATGTGCCGGACGAGGTTGCCATGGCCTATGGCAAATCGCTGACCTTTGGTCGCGACTACATCATCCCGACACCGTTTGACCCGCGCCTTATCCACCGCATTCCACCTGCCGTTGCCAGGGCGGGGATGGATACCGGCGCGGCGCGGCGTCCGATCATCGACATGGATGCCTATGAGCTGAGCCTGAAGTCGCGCATGGATCCGACGGCCAGCATCCTGCGTGGGCTCAACGCGCGTGCGCGTGCGGCGCAAAGCCGGATGATCTTTGCCGAGGGCGATGACCCCCGTGTCCTGCGCGCGGCGGTGACATATCAGCGTTCCGGTTTTGGCAAGGCGTTGGTCGTGGGGCGGCAGGAAGAGGTGAAAGAAAAGCTTGAAGCCGCCGGTCTGGGCGACGCGGTGCGCGAGCTTGAGGTGGTCAACGCCGCCAACACGACGCATTTGGAAACCTACAAGGACTTTCTGTATCAGCGGTTGCAGCGCAGAGGGTTCGACCACAAGGATATCCACCGCCTTGCCGCGCGTGACAGGCACGTGTTTTCGTCGCTCATGCTGGCGCATGGCCATGGTGATGGTCTGGTGACCGGTGCCACCCGCAAATCGGCCCATGTTCTGGACCGGATCAACCACGTATTCGACGCGGACGCCACCCATGGCGCCGCCGGGGTGACGGCACTGTTGTACAAGGGGCGGATCGTGCTGATCGGCGATACGCTGGTGCATGAATGGCCCGATGAACATGACCTGGCCAATATCGCCGAACGCTCGGCCGCCGTGGCGCGACACATGGGCCTTGAGCCGCGCGTTGCCTTTGTCAGCTTTTCGACATTCGGCTACCCGGTGTCGGAGCGGGCGGAAAAGATGCACCGCGCCCCGGCGGTTCTGGATCAGCGCAAGGTCGATTTCGAATACGAGGGCGAGATGACCGTGGATGTGGCGCTGAACGTGGATCAACAGGCGGCCTATCCGTTCTCGCGCCTGACCGGCCCGGCCAACATCCTGATCGTGCCCGCCCGCCATTCGGCCAGCATCTCGACCAAGCTGATGCAGGAAATGGGCGGGGCGACGGTAATCGGACCAATCCTGTCCGGGATCGACCAGCAGGTTCAGATCTGCTCGACCGTTTCAACCGCGAACGATATCCTGAACATGGCCATCCTGGCCTCATGCGATATCGGGTAAGTTATGGCGATTTGGAATCTCGGCTCGATCAATGCGGACATGGTCTATTCCATGCCGCATCTGCCCGGAGCCGGGGAAACACTTGCCGCGCGACGCCTTGAGCGGTTCCTGGGCGGCAAGGGCGCCAACATGTCGGTTGCCGCGGCCCGTGCCGGGTCGCATGTGGCCCATATCGGGGCCGTGGGCAGTGACGGTCATTGGGCGCGGGATCGGCTGACGGAATATGGCGTGGACACCAGGCAAGTCGTTGACGCCCAGGTGCCGACCGGGCACGCGATCATCGCGGTGGATGATCAGGCCGAAAATCTGATCATTCTGTATCCGGGGGCCAATCACGCCATTGATCCATCACATCTGGGACAGGTCCTTTCGGGGGCGGAAACCGGCGATATCCTGGTTATGCAGAATGAAACCAACGCGCAGGTCGACGCGGCACGGTTGGGGCGCGACCTTGGGTTGACGGTTTGCTATGCCGCCGCGCCATTTCAGGCCGAGGCTGTTCAGGCCGTCTTGCCCTATCTGGATTTCCTTATCCTCAATCAGGTCGAGGCCGAGCAATTGCAGGCAGCCACCGGGATGGCCGCGGCGGATCTGGGCGTTGAACATGTCATCGTGACGCTGGGGTCGGAAGGTGCGCAATATTATCACCGCGGCGCGGCGCCAATCAGTTTTGCAGCCCACAAGGTAAAGGCTGTGGACACGACCGGTGCGGGCGACACCTTTACCGGCTATGTTCTGGCCGGGATGGACCGGGGGATGCCGATGGCGCAGGCGATTACGCTGGCCAATCGCGCGGCCGCGTTGATGGTCACGCGCCACGGCACCGCAGATGTCATCCCCGATTTGAAAGAGGTCCACGCCGCCCGGCTGGATTAATGCCCGGCCGCAAAAGGCGCCGCGCTTCCCCACAGGGCCAGCACCCGTGCGTCGCGGCCGCAGGCCTTGCGATAGGCTTTGTACGCGTTGCTTTGCCGCTTGGGACCAAACCGTGTCAGAACCAGCTTGTTACCCTTGTAGTAATCCTGGTGATACGCCTCGGCCGGGTAAAAGGTCATCTCTGGCAGGACCGGCGTGACCACTGGCTGACCCAAGGTCGCCTGCGCATCGGCGACCACGCGCCTTGCCAGCGTATTTTCGCCTTGGTTAGAGACGAATATGGCCGTGCGATAGCTTTCACCGCGATCACAGAACTGCCCGCCCGCATCCGTCGGATCGACGGATCGCAGGAACATGTAAAGCAGCGCCTCGCGCGAGACCCTGGCCGGATCAAAGGTGATCTGGACAGCCTCGTAATGGCCGGTCCCACCCTTGCTGACCTGGTCATATGTCGGGTTGGCCGTCGCCCCGCCGGTATAGCCGGAAACGGCCCCGATCACGCCGGGAACAGATTCAAAGTCGGATTCGACGCACCAGAAACAGCCACCCGCCACGGTCAGCGTCTGTGTATCGGCCAGCGCCTGCCGCCCGCCCATTAAGGCAACCATTGCCAGCAGGGCAAAGGCTATGGAAAACATCGCTGGGCGGGGTTTGCGGGTATGGGACATTGCGGGGCTCCTTTCCGGTCGGGGTGCCGCGCTGTTGCGCCGGTGACAATCCGCAGGCGGCAAAGGTCACGCGCTGTTGAGCCGAGTTTATCGCCCCGATCCGCCCACACAATGCGCCCGCTTCATCGCGACGCCCATGCGGCAGGGATTGTCAGTGTCCCAAGCAGAAGGTTCGGCGCCCTAGTGCAAACCCAGGGCGGCGCGGGTCTGCGTGCATTGCTGACCGCCGTAAAAGGCATCCAGAACCGCCTGAAACGTGGATGGGGCATCCGGGACCGCCGCGAACAGGGTCATGGAAGAACACAGTTTCCTGGCGTCGACGGCCCCCAGAATGGTTTCGGGGTCCGAACCTTTGTGCAGCAGCATCAGGTTTGCGGCCTCGGTCAGCCTGCCGCGCAACTCGTCATGTTGCAGATAGGCTGCCGCTTCGTCCAGGTCTTCGATCCCGTAGAGCTGGGCCATGTGGGATTGGCCCAGTTCCGCCAGTTGCGGAAAGACGAACCACATCCAGTGGCTGTCCTTTTTTCCTTGCTCAAGTTCGCGCAGGACATCGGACCAGACCGTGTCCTGCGCTTCGATGAACATTTCCAGTTCTTCGTTTATGCCGTCGTCTTCGTCGGTCACTTGGACAGCCGCTTGTCACGCGCCGCCAGCAGTTTCAGGCGCAGCGCGTTCAGCTGGATGAAACCGGCCGCATCTTTCTGATCATAGGCACCGGCATCTTCCTCGAATGTCACATGCGCCTCGGAATACAGCGAATGATCCGACCAGCGGCCCACGGTCGAGGCCAGACCCTTGTACAGCCTTACGCGCACAGTGCCGGTCACATGTTCCTGGCTTTTGTCGATGGCGGCCTGCAGCATCTCACGCTCGGGGCTGTACCAGAAGCCGTTATAGATCAGCTCGGCATATTGCGGCATCAGCTGGTCTTTCAGGTGCATCGCGCCACGGTCCATCGTGATGGATTCGATACCGCGGTGTGCTTCCAGCAGGATTGTGCCGCCCGGCGTTTCATAAATGCCGCGCGATTTCATACCAACGAACCGGCCTTCGACCAGATCCAGACGGCCAATGCCGTGCTTGCCGCCATATTCGTTCAGCTTGGTCAGGATGGTTGCCGGGCTCATCGCCTCGCCATTGATGCTGACCGCGTCGCCTTTTTCAAAGCCGATCTCGATAAACTCGGGCTGATCGGGCGCATCCTCGGGGTGGACGGTGCGCTGATAGACGTAATCGGGCGCCATATCGGCGGGGTCTTCCAGAACCTTACCCTCGGACGAGGTATGCAGCAGGTTGGCATCGACCGAAAACGGTGCCTCGCCACGTTTGTCCTTGGCAATCGGGATCTGGTTCGCCTCGGCAAACTCCAACAGCTTGGTGCGGCTGGACAGATCCCATTCGCGCCAGGGGGCGATGACCTTGATATCGGGGTTCAGCGCATATGCGGCCAGCTCGAACCGGACCTGATCGTTGCCCTTGCCGGTCGCGCCGTGCGCAACGGCATCAGCGCCGGTGGCTTGCGCAATCTCGACCAGACGCTTCGAGATCAGAGGCCGCGCGATGGACGTACCCAGCAGGTACAGACCTTCGTACTGCGCGTTGGCGCGGAACATCGGGAAGACAAAGTCGCGGACAAACTCTTCGCGGATATCCTCGATATAGATATTCTCGGGCTTGATCCCCAGCAGCTCGGCCTTTTTGCGGGCGGGCTCCAGCTCTTCTCCCTGACCCAGATCGGCGGTGAAGGTCACGACCTCGCAGCCATACTCGGTCTGCAGCCATTTCAGGATGATCGAGGTATCAAGGCCACCGGAATAGGCCAGAACAACTTTCTTGGGCGCGGACATCTGATTTCCCTTTATGCGTAGAACGCTTGGCCCCTAGCGGGTTTTGCACGCGGGGGCAAGTTATCAGCGTTGACCCATAAGGGGATTTGGGGTGAAACGGGTGGTAGACCAACAGGGATTTTCAACAGGGGTAATTTTTATGCTGGGCTGGCAGATTTTTGCACATTCGGTGCGTATGGTGTTTGGCAATATCAAACAGGTGCTTCAGATCACCGTCGGTCCGGTTCTGATCGCGACGATCCTGATTGCAGCGGCGTTTATCATGCTTGGCGTTCCGCTTGAGGTTTTTGACGACTCGGCTGCCGGATTGCCGCCGGGTGTGTCGGCTGGAAGCATCGGCATGCTGTTGGCGGCGCTGATCGTCGTGATGTGGATCATCATGTTCTGGATAGCCGTGTCCTGGCACCGTTTCATCCTGCTCGAGGAATACCCGACCGGATTTCTGCCCGAGTTCAGGTTTGACCGAATCCTTGCCTATTTCGGCCGGGGGCTGATGCTGGCCCTGATCGGGCTGATTGCGTTTCTGCCGCTGATGTTCCTTTTGGCCGTTATCGGCGAACAGTCGGTTGGTTTGTCCGTGGTCCTTACGGTTGCCTATTCGCTGTTTGTGTCGGTCGGGCTTTTTCCCCTGATGATCATTCTTCCCGCCGCCGCCATTGGCCATCCGCTTAGCCTGTCCGAGGCATGGAACAGGACAACAGGTACGGCGGGCGCCATCGTGGTTCTGCTGATTGTTGCTGTTCTGTTTCAACTGCTTGTGCAGGTGGTCAGCACGGTTTTGATGCTGGTTCCGGTATTGGGCGTGCTTCTTGTTCTGTTCGCATCCCTTCTGGTTCTTCCGCTGATCAATGTCAGCGTTCTGACCACGATGTACGGTGTTTTTGTGGAAGGCCGAGAGCTGGGTTGAGGCTCGTTCCCAGATGTATTCCTTGCTCTTTTGGTCGGGATAGGTCACGGAGGCCAGCATGAGCGATTTCATGACCCGCGCCCGCGCCGCCGAACAGGCGATGCGCTCTGTCTTTCCGGCAACGCCTTTGCAGCGCAATGCCCATCTGTCCGACCGTTATGGCGCGGATATCTGGCTCAAGCGCGAAGACCTCAGCCCGGTGCGGTCCTACAAGATCCGCGGTGCGTTCAACGCCATGCGCAAGCAGCCGGGGCAGGAATTATTTGTTTGCGCCAGTGCGGGAAACCACGCGCAAGGCGTGGCCTTTATGTGCAAACACATGAATGTGCGCGGCGTGATCTTCATGCCGGTGACCACGCCGCAGCAGAAAATCCAGAAGACCCGCATTTTTGGTGGCGACAACATCGAAATCCACCTGATCGGCGACTATTTCGACGACACGCTGGCCGCCGCGCAAAAATGGTGCGTGGAACAGGGCGGGCATTTCCTGTCGCCCTTTGACGACGCGGATGTGATCGAAGGGCAGGCCTCGCTTGCGGTCGAGATCGAGGAACAATTGGGCGGCGTGCCCGACCATGTCGTCTTGCCGGTTGGTGGTGGCGGAATGTCGGCGGGCGTTGCCACCTGGTTCGGGGATCGGACCCATTGCCTGTTTGTCGAGCCGCGCGGGGGCGCGTGCCTGCACGCGGCGATGGCGGCGGGGCATCCGGTGTCGCTGGATCACGTCGACAACTTCGTTGACGGTGCGGCGGTGGGCCGGATCGGCGCCAAGCCGTTTGAACTGCTGAAGTCGCGTCACCTGTCCGACGTACTGGTCCTGTCCGAAGACCGCATCTGTACCACGATGATCGAAATGCTGAATGTCGAAGGCATCGTCCTTGAGCCCGCCGGTGCGCTGGCGATCGAGGCCGTGGGCGACATCCAGAGCTTTGTCCGTGGCAAGACGGTTGTCTGCGTGACCTCTGGCGGGAACTTCGATTTCGAACGCCTGCCCGAGGTGAAAGAGCGCGCCCAACGGTATTCCGGTATCAAAAAGTACTTTATCCTGCGCCTGCCGCAGCGCCCCGGCGCGTTGAAAGAGTTCCTGAACATCCTAGGCCCCGAGGACGACATCGCCCGGTTCGAATACATGAAGAAATCGGCCCGCAATTTCGGGTCTGTTCTGATCGGGATCGAAACCCGCAAGCCCGAGAATTTCATGCGCCTGTTCGCCCATCTGGACGAGGCCGGGTTCACCTATACCGACATCACCGAAGACGAGACTTTGGCGCAGTTCGTGATCTAGGCCAGGTTTTGGGTCAGACCTGACTGGAACAGGGCAAGGGATTCGTCATAGGCGGCCAGGATGGCGTCGATATCCACCTCTGCCGCCGCCCCGGCCGCGGCCCGCCTTTCGCCATCCTGGCAGAGGCGGGAAAAGCTGTCGAACCCAAGGCTCAGCGCGCTTCCTTTCAGGAAATGGAGGTTTTGTTCCAAATCCTGTCGTTCGGTGTCCTGGCGCAGGCGGACCATGACATCCTGTACCTCGTCGAGGAAGATTTCCACGACCTCGTCGAATTCATCCCTGCCGACCTCGTCGCGCAACTGATTGACCCTGGGCCAGTTGATCATAACCGCCTCCGCTTTGGTCTATGGATAGCCGGGTTTGCGTAAACACCCGGTTAAGCGCGGCGGGCAGGCTCATTGGTGGTTTTCACGGTATCTTAAGCCGCGCAGCCTAGCCTTTGATCACAACCGGTCAATCGGAACGCAGGGAATCAGGGTGCCACTAACCAGTCAAACAGACGCCAGGGTCGAACTGGATTTTGGCGCGATCCGAAAGGTTCTGGTCGTCGACGACAGCCGCCTGCAGCGTCGCATCCTTGTGGCGTCGTTGAAAAAATGGGGGTTTACCGTTCTTGAGGCTGATTGCGGCGAGGATGCGATCGCCCTGTGCGCCGCAGACCTGCCGGACCTGGTGCTAAGCGACTGGGTCATGCCGGGGATGAGCGGGCTGGATTTCTGCCGCGCCTTTCGGGAACTGGAAAAGGACCAGTACACCTATTTCATCCTGCTGACCTCGAAAAGTGAAAAGCAAGAGGTCGCGCGCGGACTGGATGCCGGTGCCGATGATTTCCTGATCAAACCGCTTGAGGCCGATGAGCTGCGCGCGCGCATATCTGCCGGCGCGCGGATTTTGGACATGCAGCGTGAACTTTCCGACAAGAACCGGCTGATCGAGACCGCGCTGGAGGAGTTGCGGCTGGCCCATGACGCCATCGACAAGGACCTGATGCAGGCCCGCAAAATTCAGGAATCCCTTGTGCCGGAATTGACGCGGGATTTCGGAAAATCGCGGGTCAGCCTGTTGTTGAAACCCTGCGGGCACATCGGCGGCGACCTGGTCGGCATGTTCTCACCGGGGGTAAACCGGCTGGGATTCTACAGTATCGACGTGTCCGGCCATGGCATTACATCGGCGATGATGACCGCGCGGCTGGGCGGCTACCTGTCCAGCACCCATTTCGATCAGAACGTGGCCATGCAGCAGCGTTTCAACCGGTTCTATGCCCTTCTGCCGCCCGAAGAGGTCGCGGAAACGCTGAACTCACGCCTCATGGCCGATACCGGTATCGAAGAATATTTCACCATGGTCTACGCCATCGTCGACCTGCGCAACGGACATTTGAAAATGGTTCAGGCCGGCCATCCCCACCCGCTGCTGCTGCGCGAAAATGGTGATGCCGAATTCATTGGCGAAGGGGGGTTGCCCATTGGATTGCTGGCCGATGTCCAATTCCAACAGACCGAGGCCTATCTGAAACCGGGGGATCGTTTGCTGCTGTATTCCGACGGTTTCACCGAATGCCGCCTGGCCGATGGAAACCTGTTGGACGAAGACGGTCTGCACCGGATGGCGATGGGATGCAGCACCGGGCGTGGCAAGACCGAATTTCTTGATGACCTGTTTTGGCGCCTGACGCAGGAAATGGCCCCGGGCGCGGGGGCCGAAGACGATATATCGGCAGTCTTCTTCGAATATAACGGCCCCTAAAGCCGCCGCAGGACCTGCGTGGCAAAATGCCTGTCACCTGCATTGCCCAGCATCTGGGCCGCATCGGCGACGGCCATCCAAACGGGCTCGTGCATTTCTTCGGTCGGGGGGCCCATGCACAGAACGGGCCGGGCGCAATAGACCATGCAGACTTTCTCGGCCCACAGGTCGTATTCGGGCATAAAGGTGAACCGGCGGAAGGCGCCGACCCGGCGCGGCGCGGCAATCCGCCATCCGGTTTCCTCGTACACTTCGCGATGCAGCGCGGTAACCGGGGATTCACCGGGGTCGATGCCGCCGCCCGGCAGTTGCAGGTCCGGTCCGGGTTCGGTCTGGCAGGTCAGCAACAGGTGCCCGTTGCGCGGCAACAGCGCATAAACGCTCACGCGCCGCGTATAGGTGCGCCCGGCTTCGGGGCTTTCGCCGAACCGTCTGATCATGTATGGCCCCTTTCAACCAAATTTGTTCGACCTATATGGTTGCGGTATGCCAACCCGTGGCGTGTAAGGAAACCCCATGTCTCTTGGAACGAAAATCGCGTGGGACGATACCGTCCTGCCCTTTCAACTCGACGTATCGGATATGCGCGGCCGCGTTGCGCGGCTGGACGGGGTGCTGGACGGCATCCTGAAACAGCATGACTATCCGGAACAGGTCGAAGCGCTGGTGGCCGAAATGGCCTTGCTGACCGCGTTGATCGGCCAGACTGTCGCGCTGCGCTGGAAATTGTCGCTGCAGGTACAGTCAAAGGGGCCGGTTCGGATGATTGCGACCGACTATTATGCGCCAACGGATCCGGGGCAGCCCGCGCAGATTCGCGCCTATGCCAGCTTTGACCGCGATCGCCTGACCGACAGCGCCCCTTTCGATCAGGTGGGCGAAGGGTATTTCGCCATCATGATCGATCAGGGCGAGGGCACGCAGCCCTATCAGGGGATCACGCCGCTGGCGGGCGGTTCGCTGCGCGCCTGTGCCGAGGCGTATTTTGCCCAGTCCGAACAGCTGCCGACGCGGTTCTCGTTGAGCTTCGGAAAATCGACCGAACCCGGTGTCGGCGAACATTGGCGCGCCGGAGGGGTGATGCTGCAGCACATGCCCAAGGCGTCGCCCTTTGTGGCGTCGGGCGAGGGCACAGGCGAAATCCTGTCCGCCGGGGATCTGGTCGACGGGGACGAAGGCGAGAACTGGGGTCGGGTGAACATCCTGCTCGATACGGTTGACGATCTTGAACTGATTGGTCCTTCGGTTGCGCCGACCGATTTGCTGGTCCGTCTGTTCCACGAGGAACAGCCGCGGGTTTATGACGCCCAGCCGGTCAAGTTCGGCTGCACCTGTTCCGAGGACCGCGTGCGCCAAAGCCTGTCGATCTATTCGGCCCGGGACATCGAAAAGATGACAACCCCCGAAGGTCTGGTGACGGCTGACTGTCAGTTCTGCGGCGCCCATTACGTGCTTGATCCGCAAACGGTCGGGTTCGATGCCGACGATGCAGGCCGTGCGTGACGCCGTTGCCCAGCTGACCCGCGCCCTGACCCGCCCCGGCGGCGGGTCAAGCGATTTTGACCTGAACCCAGAGACCGTTTTGCCAGCGGGGCGAAAACTGCGCCCTGCCGGGGTTCTGGTGCCAATTTCGCTGACCCGGCAGGGGCCCCGGCTGATTTTGACCAAGCGGTCCTCGGCGTTGAAACATCACCCCGGTCAGATTGCCTTTCCCGGCGGCAAGCAGGATGAAACCGATCGGGACGTTACCGCGACCGCCCTGCGTGAGGCGCATGAAGAGATCGGCCTGCCATCCGATCTTCCACGCGTTCTGGGCCATTTGCCGGTGCATGAAACCGTGACATCCTTTGCCGTGACGCCAGTCGTCGCCATTCTTGAACAGGATTTCGATCCGGTGGCAGAACCCGGAGAAGTTGACGAGGTTTTTTCAGTTCCGCTTGCGCATGTGCTGAACCCGGCGAATTATGTCATCGAGTCGCGCCGCTGGCGTGGTCAGAGACGATATTATTTCGCTGTGCCTTACGGTCCCTATTACATCTGGGGCGCGACGGCGCGGATGTTACGGGGATTGGCAGCGCGAGTAAGTGAATGACGCAGATCATCACCGATGATTGGATACAGTTGCAGGCCACTCAGGATGTCTGCAAGGCGCTGACGGATGGCGGCGCCCAGGCGTTCTTTGTTGGTGGCTGCGTGCGCAATGCGCTGTTGGGGGCCGCGGCCTCGGACATTGATATTGCCACGGATGCGCATCCCGAACGGGTGGTCGAACTTGCGGCGGGGGCCGGCCTCAAGGCTATCCCGACGGGTATCGAACATGGAACCGTCACCGTGGTCAGCGGGGGCATCCCGCATGAAATCACGACCTTTCGCCGTGACGTTGAAACCGATGGTCGCCGCGCCACGGTGGCGTTTTCCGACACCGTGTCAGAGGACGCGGCGCGGCGCGATTTCACCATGAACGCGCTGTATGCCCGCCCGGACGGCACCCTGCTTGACCCGCTGGGCGGCCTGCCGGACCTGAACGCCCGGCATGTGCGGTTTATCGGGCAGGCCAAAGACCGTATTCGCGAGGATTACCTGCGGTCGCTGCGATATTTCCGGTTTCACGCCTGGTATGGCGATGCGGCGGCCGGGTTCGACCCCGATGCGCTGGATGCCATTGCATCGAACCTTGACGGGCTGGAACAGCTTTCGCGTGAACGGGTGGGTGCCGAAATACTCAAACTGCTGGCTGCGCCTGACCCGGCGCCGGCCATCGCCGCGATGCGCGGAGCGGGGGTTCTGGGCGCGGTGCTGCCCGGCGCGGATGACCGGTCGCTGGCCGTTCTTGTCGCGCTTGAACAGGCCGCTGGCGCAACGGCCGAGCCGGTTCGGCGCCTTGCAGCGATTGCCGCGCCCGATACCGCCAAGACCCTGCGGCTGAGCCGTTCGCAATTGCAACGCCTGACCCGGATGCGGGACGAGGCGATGGGAACCGCCAGCGTGGCCGAGCTTGGATACCGGTACGGTGCCGAGGGCGGGTTGCACGAAACGCTTCTGCGCTGTGCGTTCTTGGAACGCCCCTGGTCGGATGACCTGGCAACGGCGTTGAAAGACGGCGCAAGCGCCAGTTTTCCGGTCCGGGCGCAGGACCTGATCCCCAAGTTCACGGGCCCCGCGCTGGGCAAGAAACTGTCAGAGCTCGAGGCGCGCTGGATCGCGTCCGGTTTCACGCTGGGTCGCGCGCAATTGCTGGCCGAGTGACATAAAGTCTCAAAAGGGGATGACAAACCGGATCGTTTTTGGCTAGGGTGCGCCTGTTACATGGATGGAGGACTGCGAATGTATTACGGGATCTGGTTCGGCTAAGGCCGGGACACTCGACCCGTTGGGGTGGTGTTCTGGCGCCATCTTCTTTCGCATGATCTGTTTACCTGCTCAAACCGGAGCACTTATCCATGTTTCGTTTCTTCGAAAATCTTGTTGACCCGTTTATCACCTATGACGAGGTTGATACCCCGCCCACGCGCCTGTGGCCCTTTATGCTGGACTATTCGCGCCCGTTCTTTCGGGTGTTTGTCTGGACTGCCCTTATGTCGGTCATCGTAGCAGCGGTCGAGGTTGGCCTGATCTATTACATGGGCCGCGTCGTCGACCTGCTGGCGGGGTCGCCTGCGCAGGTCTGGCAGGCACATGGCACCGAATTGTTGTTGATCGCCGCATTCATCCTGTTGCTGCGACCCATCCTGCACGTCGTCGATGTGATGCTGCTGAACAACGCCATCCTGCCCAATTTCGGGACGTTGATCCGGTGGCGGGCCCACAAACACGTTCTGCGCCAGTCCGTCGGCTGGTTTGAAAACGATTTTGCCGGGCGCATTGCCAACCGGATCATGCAGACACCGCCCGCTGCGGGCGAGGTGATCTTTCAGGTCTTTGACGCGATTTCCTTTTCGCTGGCCTATATGATCGGGGCGGCGGTCCTGTTGGCGGCGGCCGACCCGCGCCTGTTGCTGCCGCTGCTGATCTGGCTTGCGCTTTACGGTTTGCTGGTCCGCTGGACCGTTCAGCGGGTTGGCCCGGCGTCGCAGGCCGCATCAGATGCGCGTTCAACCGTGACGGGCCGGGTCGTGGACAGCTATACCAACATCCACTCGGTCAAGATGTTCGCCCATGACAGCCAAGAGCTGGACTATGCCCGCGAGGCGATCGAGGAAACGCGCCGTACCTTTCAGGTCGAGATGCGGATATTCACCATCATGGATGCGGTGCTGGTCTCGTTGAACGGGCTGTTGATCGTCGGTGTCGTCGGGTGGGCGATTTACCTGTGGATGCAGGGCAGCGCATCGGTCGGGGTTGTTGCCGCGGCAACTGCGCTGACATTGCGGCTGAATGCGATGACCGGGTGGATCATGTGGGCGCTGACCAGCTTTTTCCGTCAGCTTGGTGTCGTGGCCGAGGGGATGCAAACCATCGCGCAGCCGGTTGACCTGCTGGATCAACAGGGGGCCACGCCCCTGGACCTGACATCCGGCGCGATCGAACTGCGCGACCTGTCGCATCACTATGGACGGGAAACCGGCGGGTTGGATCACGTCAATATCTCGATCCGACCGGGCGAAAAGATCGGGCTGATCGGGCGGTCGGGCGCCGGGAAATCGACGCTGGTCAAGCTGCTGTTGCGGTTCTACGACGTCGAGGACGGGGCGATCGAAATAGATGGTCAGGACATCTCGTCAGTGACCCAGGACAGTTTGCGCAGCCGGATCGGCATGGTTCAGCAAGACAGCGCCCTGTTGCACCGGTCAGTGCGCGACAACATCCTGTACGGGCGCCCGGATGCCACCGAAGAGCAGATGATTGCCGCCGCCAAACAGGCCGAGGCGCATGACTTTATCCTGGAGCTGCAGGACCCGCAGGGCCGAACAGGGTATGACGCCCATGTCGGCGAGCGCGGCGTCAAGCTGAGCGGGGGACAACGCCAGCGTGTGACGCTTGCGCGGGTGATCCTGAAAGACGCGCCGATCCTGTTGCTGGACGAGGCGACCTCGGCGCTGGATTCCGAGGTCGAGGCGTCGATCCAGGAAACGCTTTACGGGATGATGCAGGGAAAGACGGTTATCGCCATTGCCCACCGTTTAAGCACCATCGCCCAGATGGATCGCATCCTGGTGATGGACAAGGGACGGATTGTCGAAGAGGGCTCTCATTCGGACCTGCTGGCACAGGGGGGGCTTTACGCTCAGTTCTGGGCAAGGCAATCAGGTGGTTTCATGAACCCGGAGGCAGCCGAGTGAAGATAGCCGATCTGATCGACCCGTTTTCCGGAACGCAAACGCCCCCGCCGCAGACATTGGCGGCGTTCATTCGTTGGTGTCTGTCGGGTGCGTGGCCGATGCTGTTTGTCGCGGCCCTGTTCTCGGGTGTGGCCGGTGCGCTTGAGGCCGGAACCGCGTGGATCCTGGGAAAATTCATCGATGCCGCAACCGTTGCGGGGCCGCAGGGCTTTCTGACGGCGGACAACATGGGGATGATCCTCGGGGCGATTGCGTTTTTCATTCTGCTGCGCCCGCTGATGTTTGGCCTGTCATCGGTTTCGAACAACTATATCGTCATGCCCAACCTTCCGCCCCTGATCCTGGCCCGGCTGAACAGGTGGACCCTTGGGCAATCCGTGACCTATTTCGACGATGATTTCGCCGGCCGCATTGCGCAAAAACAGATGCAGACCTCAACCGCGCTGACCTCGGTTGTGTCCGAGACCATCAGCGCAATCGTCTTTGCGCTGGCGTCGATGGCGGGGTCTTTGCTTTTGTTAGGGTCTATTCACCCGCTTGTTCTGTTGCCATTTGTCCTGTGGCTGGCAGGGTATTTCCTGCTGGTGCGCTGGTATTTGCCGCGCATACGCCACCGGTCGGCGGCGCGGGCGGGGGCGCGTGCAAATGTGACGGGGCAAGTGGTGGACACCATCACCAATATCAAGACGGTCAAGTTGTTCGCCCATTCCGCGTTCGAGGACCGGTCGGCGCGAAAATCCATGGAGAACCTGCGAGAGCGTTCGCTGGAATTCGGTCGCCTTTCGGCGAGTTTCCGGTTTGTGCTGATGGCCTTGGCCGGAGTGCTGCCGGTTCTTCTTTTGGGGGCGACCGTCCTGTTGTGGCAGGCCGGTCAGGCCACGACCGGCGATATCGTGGCCGCGGGTGCCGTGTCGATCCGTGTGTCCCAGATGACGGGCTGGGTCAGTTTCACCCTTATGGGCCTTTACGCCAATGTCGGCGAGGTTGAAAACGGCATGAAGACGCTGGCCAAGCGCCAGCGGGTCGAAGACGCGCCCGATGCGAAACCGTTGACGGTGCCCGACGGACAGATCGCGTTCGACAATGTCCGGTTCGCCTATGGGCGGGACATTGGCGGCGTGTCGGACCTGAACCTGGTCATAAGGCCGGGCGAAAAGCTTGGGATCGTCGGCGCCTCGGGGGCGGGTAAATCCACGCTGGTGTCGCTGTTGTTGCGGCTCTACGACAGGGAAAGCGGCGTGATTAGGATCGACGGGCAGGACATTGCGCGGGTCACGCAGGACAGTTTGCGCCGCCATATCGGAATGGTCACGCAGGAAACCGCGATGTTCAACCGGTCCGCCCGCGACAATATCCTGTACGGCCGTCCCGACGCCACCGAACAAGAGGTGATCGCTGCCGCAACAAAGGCCGAGGCGCATGACTTTATCCTGGGGTTGCAGGATGCGCAGGGTCGAACGGGATATAATGCCCATCTGGGGGAACGGGGCGTCAAGCTGAGCGGCGGCCAAAGGCAGCGCATTGCCCTGACCCGCGCCATTCTCAAGGATGCCCCGATCCTTGTCTTGGACGAGGCCACCTCGGCGCTGGATTCCGAAGTCGAAGCCTCGATCCAGGCGGCATTGCACCGGGTCATGGAAGGCAAGACGGTTCTTGCGATTGCGCACCGGCTATCGACACTCAGCGAAATGGACCGGATCATCGTTCTGGACGCGGGCCGGATCGTCGAGGATGGCACCCATGACAGGCTGCTGGACAAAAACGGGCTTTATGCACGGTTCTGGCACCGGCAGTCCGGCGGGTTCATTCAGACCGAAGCCGCGGAATAGGGGCTTTTTTATCCGCCAGCGCCCCTGTATCAGGCCGCCTATGACGCAAGATTACACCATTCTTCGGCTGGGCCATCAGGGCGACGGCATTGCCGAGGGGCCTGTTTATGCCCCCCGCACCCTTCCCGGTGAAGTGATCAGCGGCAGGCTGGCGGGGTCGACGCTTGAGGATATCCGCGTCGGAACACCCTCGGATGACAGGGTTCGCGCGCCCTGCCGCCACTACAAGGCGTGTGGCGGGTGCCAGTTGCAACACGCATCCGACGCTTTTGTGGCGGGCTGGAAGGTTGACGTCGTGCGGACCGCTCTGGCGGCGCAAGGGTTACAGGCACCGATGCGCCCGATCCATACCTCGTCGCCCGGCACGCGCCGCCGCGCCACCATTGCTGTCCGCCGGACCAAGAAGGGGACGCTGGCCGGATTTCACGGTCGGGCGTCGGAAACGATTACCGAAATTCCCGATTGCCTATTGCTGGACCCGGCCCTTGTTGCGGCCATCCCGGTTGCCGAAAACCTTGCCGTTCTGGGCGGCAGCCGCAAGGGCGTATTGGCCGTGACGCTGACCCTGTCCAACACCGGGCTGGATGTGTCGGTCCGTGGCGGCAAACCCCTGGACGGACCGCTGGAACTGACACTGGCGCAGGCGACAGAACGGCATGGGCTGGCACGCCTGACATGGGATGGCGAGGTGATCGCGACCCGTCATCCGCCGGTACAGCAATTCGGCCCCGCCGCCGTTGTCCCCCCGCCCGGCGCGTTTCTGCAGGCGACAAAAGACGGTGAACAGAGCCTGATACAGGCCGTTTGCGAGATCGTGGGGAATGCAAAGCGGGTTGTTGACCTGTTTGCGGGCAGCGGCACCTTTTCGCTGCCGATGGCACAATCGGCCGAGGTTCACGCGGTCGAAGGCGAGCGCGCAATGACCGATGCCCTGGATGCCGGTTGGCGCAAGGCAAAGGGGCTGAAAAAGGTCACGACCGAGGCGCGCGACCTGTTCCGCCGTCCGCTGATGCCGGACGAGCTGGCCCGTTTCGACGCCGTGGTCCTGGACCCGCCCCGCGCCGGAGCCGAGGCCCAGACCGACCAGCTGGCCCAGGCCATGCGTCCGGTCATCGCCTATGTCTCGTGCAACCCGGTCAGTTTCGCCCGCGACGCCCGGCAGCTTGTTAATTCGGGATATACCCTTGAATGGGTACAGGTGGTTGACCAATTTCGATGGTCGTCGCATGCCGAACTGGTGGCAAAGTTCACCCTTTCGCCGAAATCGTGATCAAACAGGAGGCCGCCAGAATGGGGTTCAGCCAGAAACTGCTGGGATTTGTCGAAAGCACCGGGTTTTCGCGTTTTATCACCGGTGTCATCCTGGTCAACGCGGTTTTGCTGGGCATGGAAACATCGCCCACCCTGATGGACAGGGCCGGACCTCTGATCGTTGCGCTTGATACGATCTGCCTGGCAATCTTTGTTGCCGAGATCGCGATGAAGCTGGTGGCGCGCGGGCGGCTGTTCTTCACCAATGGCTGGAACATTTTCGACTTTGTGATCGTCGGGATTGCGCTGGTGCCGGGCGGTGCGGGCCTGTCGGTCTTGCGGGCCCTGCGAATTCTGCGGGTTTTGCGCGTGATTTCGGTTGCGCCGCGTCTGCGCCGGGTGGTCGAGGGGTTCATTCAGGCGCTGCCGGGCATGGCCAGCGTGTTCCTTTTGATGGCGATCCTGTTCTATATCGGGGCCGTCATCGCGACCAAGTTGTTTTCCCAGTCCTTTCCCGACTGGTTTGGCGACCTTGGCCTGTCAGCCTATACGCTGTTCCAGATCATGACGCTTGAAAGCTGGTCGATGGGCATCGTGCGTCCGGTGATGCAGGAATACCCCTATGCATGGCTGTTTTTCGTGCCGTTTATCATGGTTACCACCTTTGCGGTGGTGAACCTGCTGGTTGGTTTGATCGTCAATTCGATGCAGGACGCGCACCATGCCGAAGACGAGGTCAAGACCGACGCCTATCGGGATGAGGTGCTTGAAAGGCTGGAAGCCATCGAACAACGCATTATCGAACAGGCACACAGCAAAAAGTGATTTCAGTTTTTTCATTTTTTGGCATAATACCCACAAAAAAATAGCAGGCAGTGAAATCAATGGATCGTCGAGCATTCGGATTGGGGGCCATGGCAACGCTGAGCCTTTCGGCATGTGCCTCAGCAAGCCCCAAATTTCTTTCCTATAGCGGCCCCGAGGTGACCTCGTTGGTGGTCAACAAGGGCGCGCGGAAACTTTATCTTCTGCACAATGAAAGCGTTTTGCGAGAATATGACGTGGATCTTGGGTTTGCGCCCCGGGGCACCAAGGTCAAGCGCGGCGATGGCCGCACGCCCGAGGGGACATATCTGATCGACCGCCGCAATCCGCGCAGCCGGTACCACCTGTCGCTTGGAATCTCGTACCCCAATTCGGAAGATGTTGCCAAGGCCAAGGCGTTTGGACTGGATCCGGGCGGCGATATCTTTATCCACGGGCAACCGAACCTGCGGTCGGAATTCAAGCGGGCGAAAAAGACCCCGGATTGGACCGCGGGCTGCATCGCCGTCAAGAACGACGAGATCGAAGAGATCTATGCGATGGTCAACAGGGGAACGGTCATCACCCTGCGACCCTGATCCGGGTCACAGGGGTTTCCAGTTCTGAAACCCGAACAGCAGGTAATCGCGCTGATACGCATCCGAAGCCAGTGTTTCCAGGTCTTCGTCGTAAATCTCGGACAGGGCAAAAGGCCCGTCCGGCCGGGGGGGACTGGGGTCGGGCGGATTCGGGTGGCCCACCTTGCGCGCAAGGTCTGGCAAGGCCTGTGCCAACTCCTCTTCGCGCAACGTCATGTCCGGTACCGCAAAGGCGGCGATACCTTCCAGCGTTTGGGCCTGACCGCACCACAGGCCATCCACACGGACCTGGGTTTGCCCTGACAGGTTCTGCCGGAGGAATTTCAGAAACGCCGCAAAGGCCGCGCGATGCTGATCAAGGTCATAGTTGTTGGGCCGGATTTCGCCCGGTATCGGCAGTTTGAACTGTTTGCGCAGCGTGTTTCGAATGCTGACATAGGCCCCCGGCCCCGTGTCCAGAATACGTTGGCAAAACACGCTGTGGGCGCGGGCAAGCGGATGGCGCAACACTGTGAACTTGCGGTGTTCGGGCCGGGCCTCCATCCATTTGCGCATCTGTTTCTGGTTCCGGCCCGACACCAGGTCATCCGTTGATCGTCTGTCCAGGTCCGCAAGCCAGGCGGCAACCGTGTCTTCGGGGCCGCCGCGAACCGGCAGGTAAAGCAACGGCGTTTCGGCGGCCGCAACGTAACGCGACACGGCGGGTCCGCGGCGTGGTTCGAAATTGGGGGTCCGCTGCAGGTTGAACCGGTCCATCCCCGACAGGGCGCTTTCCATCTGTTCGGGGTTTGTCACCTTTGACCGGGCAGGGGCGGGGTTTTGGGGTTTCAAATCCTTGCCCAGCGACTCTAGCCGGCCGGACACACCCAACCAGGCCGCCAGCCCATTCAGGATGTCCAGGCGATTGAGATCGTCATAGTTGATATAAAACGGAGCCTGCCCGGACACCTGAAGCCGGTTGAGCAATTCCAGCTGATATTGCTGCTGATGTTCAAGATAGTCGGAAAACTCGTCGGGATCGAACGCGACCTGGGCTTCGCGCCGACGTTTGACATTGGTCAGTTGCCATTGCTGCGTCGCGCGCGCGATCTTGAGCGACACATAGCTGTCCAGCGGATTGCGGGTCAGGATGATCTTGGCGCATCGCGGATCGTCCAGCGCCGGGTGCAAAATGCGTTGATCATGGGCGTGGAAAAACCGGAACCCGTTCAGCGCGCCAGGATTGTTCCTGATGGCCCGGATCAGCAGGGCCGGGTCGGCGTCCCGCTGGTCTTGCGTCAGGCCCAAAAGGGTGGTGTTTTTCGGATAACCGATGAAATGCGGGTTGAACGCTTCGCCATGGCAGGCCACGTCGCCAAGCGCGTTCAGATGCGCCTCAAGCAGGTTTGAACCCGTGCGCATCTCGGCAAGCAGGATGAAATAATCAAAGCGGGCTGTCATGCCAAGCTATTGCACCAGGTACGGTTTTCGGTAAGGCCGCGACTGCGGCCCGATCACTTCGTCGGGCGGGAAATCCCCCATCAGATAGGGGTGCATTCCCTGATTTTTCAGGTTTTGCAGGAACTTTCCGAACCCGGTCAAATCGACCATCCTGGGCGCCTGCGACAGGTAGCCGGGCTGCGTGGTTCCGATCTCATCCAGGATTGTCTGAAGCGGCTCCATCGGGGATTCGACAAATTCGGCCAGGTTCCAGATGCGGACATTGGCCTTGGTCCAGACGGAATCCAGAACCTCAAGCTGTTTGCATTCGATCTGCTGCAGCCGGGCGGCCTGGCTGCGGATATCGCCGAAATTCAGGTTGGACCGGAACAGCGGCAAGGCCCAGGCACCGGTCACGACCGAGATCTGGGCGTTCTTGTCGCGGGCCAGAAACCAGTTGATCGCCTGTGTGTCCCGGGGTCCGAACTGGAAACATTGCCGTTCACCGCGCGTGTTCCAGATCAGGTTGGACATGAAGGCGGTCGGGTTATAGTCGCGCAGCCGGGCGCAATCGCTGAGCGCCCCGGTGGTCGTGGCCTGACTTTCGGCAAACTCGGCCCGGTCGGGATCAAAGAGATGCCCGTGAACCCGCGTTCCGGTGGCATTTGCCAGCCAGGGCTCGAAATCCTCGAACAGTTCGGCAAAGCCCTGGAACATGGAATAGGGGAACGAGGTCAGGCCGATTTCGCTGCCGTGCCGTGGAAACCGGCTTTGCATATACAGCCCGTCGCGGCCGCGGGTGCGCCGCTCGACAGCTTTCGAGAATATGCGGTCGATCTTGCCCGGGTTAGGCTCTGCCGGTTTCACCGCGCGGGTTAGGTCGGTTAGGAAAGCCTGGTATAGTTGATCCGCCCGTGGCCAGATCTTACGTGCGGTAAAGCAGTCGGACCGCCGCAGCAATTGCAGGTGGTCATCGTAAAAGATATGGGGCCTGCCCTGGTAATCGAACTTGGACAACGTAAGCGACCGGCTTTCGATATGGGTGGAATACAGGCGTGCCAGGGTCTGGAAATAGCTTTCATCCGGTATCCAGACATGGCGGAAATAGCGGTCATAGACCGCCCGTTTGGGGTCTTGCAGGATGGCTGACAGGGTTTGTCGCGTCAGGCACCACCACTGGCTTCCCATATGTGGCACCAAGCCTTCGGGGATCGCGCGCTTGAACCCGACCGCGCGTTGCAGCCGGACATACCAGTCGAACAGTTTTCGCTGACGGCGCCAGGAAAACGGGAACCGCAGCGTGAACCGTTCGACATCAAGGCCGCCGACAGTCCAGCTGACATCGGCGGTGGTGGCGCTTTCGATGAAATCGACGCGGGGCCGGTCGGCCAGGTATTCGACAAGGTCATGAACCGGGCGCAGCGGCAGGCACGCCCCCGACGACAAAAGGACGTGGCGAACATCGGGGAAGTGCGACAGCATCATGACTGCGGCGGATTGCGTGGCGGCGACAATGCCCCATCCCCCCCAATCGCAGGCATGACGGTCGGAAAAACGGATCAACGGCTCATCGGCGCAGGCGGCGACAAATCCCGAATGCGCGCGCGCATTCACCTTGCGGTCGACATGAATGACCACCGGACAGCCAGAGGCCGCCCAATGCCGGGCCACCTGTTCGGCCCTGTCCAGTTCGGTGTGAACCAGCATAATGATGCCAAGCGTGCTCAAGCCCAGTTGCCTTTCGACATGAGGCCAAGAATTTCGAGCTGGCGCCAGTTGATGTATTTCTCGGACCATTTGCACCAGAAGACCGGTTTGTCTTCGAGCTGTTCCAGATAGGCGCGGTATTCATCAGAGCCACGGTAATGCTGCTTGCGCTGCAATTCTTCGCGTACCTTTTCGCCCAGCGTGTCGATCAGCTTGGCGTGCAGCAAGGCGCCGCTGGCCTTTTCGCCCCCCCATTCGTCATAGACCTGGTTCAGCCCGCGCGGCAGCAGGGCATGGGTCGAGCTGACATAGACATATCGTTTGTCCCATTTCACCAGCGGAATCTTGTTTAGCGCCGGTGCCTTTTCGGGGGCATCGCGGAAAAAGACCCGGCTGCGCGGGCCGCCCTGGATCCACAGGTTCCCATAGTCGGGGTTCTTCGAGATCATGTAATTGCCTGAGTCAAACCACGAGGCGACCTCGAACGGGTTCTGGCCTTCGTGATAGGGGGCGTTCTGAATGGGGCCTTCGGGGTACATGTCGATCAGCATTGTGCCGAAACTGCGCACCCCGGTGCCGTCCAGCCAGTCGGTCAGGGCCCGGATCGGGCGCGTATCGCAAAACGGGTAGATGAAGAATTCATCTGGGTCGACCGTGAGGACCCAGTGGTCATGCGCGTATTTCCGAAGCAGGTAATTCGTCCAATCGACACCGAATGTCGCGTTTTTATAACTTGCGCCGGATCGCCACAGCGAAACGTCGGGCTGCTCCTGCAGGTATTCGCAGGTGCCATCGTCACTTTCGTTGTCGACAAACAGGAAATGTTCGATGCCCAGCTTTCGGTAATAGGCCAGGAAATAGGGCAGCCGGATCTTTTCGTTGCGCACAACGCTCAACAGCAGGATCGTGTCGCGCCTGATCTTCGATGTGTTGTTGCTGACGGCCTTCAGATCCTTGCGTTTTCGCATGCAGCGCAAGAGGCGGCGCTTGCGCCGTAGTCTCATGCGATAGGAATCCAAAAGGCTCACGCGACTGCTCAACCTCTTTTACTCGCGAGCATGCCCGGGGCGTGGTGCGGCCAGAGTGGTGCCGGGCAACTTACGAATTTATGACACTTTGGCACAGTACGAGGCAACGTATTTATAACACGTTAGTTTGAAACGGGTATTTTAGATGCAGAATTCCCCGTTCTCCCAGGGAACAGGCGCCATCAGGCCCAGATGCTGCAACTGTTTCCACCCCGTGTACCGGACTGAGTTCGCGTTTCGCAGGCAGGGCCGGGCAATGATCCCGTCATAATACGAACCGAACTGGTCGGGGTCGTGAAAATGCTGGCGCCTTTGCTTTTCGGTTTGGGAATCGCCGATGACCTGAGGCAGGAACTTCGTGTGCAGCAATACGCCCGAAGGTGCGGTGCCTCCGGGCCCGTCATAGGCATGGTTCAGGTGCCGGGGCAGGGCCGAGTGGCACGAATTGACATAGGCATAGTGCCGGGACCAGCGCACCAGCGGGATCTTGTTCAGGGTCGGTGACCGTTCAGGCCGGTCGGCAAAGAACGCGCGTTCGCGGACACCGCCCTGAACCCACAGGTTGTCCAATGGGGTCTGACGTTGCGCCCTGTAAGGCCCGGCGTCAAACCAGCCCAGCGCCTCGGTCGGGTCGGTATTCGGGTCATAGGATTGATCCCCCAGCCGACCATGCGGATAGAGATCCAGCATCAACGCACCAAAGGCGTTAACCCCACGGGTTTGCAGCCAATCGGTCAGCATCGGCAGCGGGCGCGTGTCGTGTTGCGCATAGACCAGCAGTTCGTCCGCATCCACCATCAGGGTCCAGTGGTTGTGACCGTACCGCATCTGCAACCAGGTCAGCCAATCGAGGCCAAACCGCGCCGCCCGGTATGGGGCATCGGTTTGCCACAGCGATACATCCGGCTGGTCGGCCAGGAACGCGACCGTGCCGTCGTCGCTGCCATTGTCCACCATCAGAAAGTGGTCCACCCCGAGGCCGCGATAATGCCTGAAAAACCAGGGCAGGCGGGTGATTTCATTGCGCAGTGTGGTAAAGGCCAGGATCGCGCCGGGCCTTATGCCGCCCGTCCGGTCAGCCAGGCAGGTCAGGTGATGTCTGCTGCGAAATGACCGCCACAGCAGACGCCGCCGTTTCAGGCGCAATCGGTATTGCTGTACCCATCCGATCGGTTCAGGGGTATCGGTCACATCCGGCTCATTTCTCGTAGTGGCCGTTCTGATGCCACCGCCAGGCATCGGCAATCATAGTTTCTAACGTGGACCGATTCGGGGTCCAGCCCAGTTCGGCGCCTGCGCGGACCGAACCTGATACCAGCTTGGTGCAATCGCCCGCGCGGCGCGCTCCGACGCGATAGGGCACGTCACGATTGGTGACCGCTCTGGAATGGCCGATCACCTCCATCACGGAAAAACCGCTGCCGGTTCCCAGGTTGAACACCCGGCTGCCCTTGCCCTGCTCAAGCCAGTTCAGGCCCAGCACATGCGCATCGACAAGATCGCAAACGTGAACGTAATCCCGGATGCAGGTTCCGTCGGGTGTATCGTAATCCGTGCCAAAGACGGTCAGCGCATCGCGCTTGCCGTCAATCGCGTCCAGCATCAGCGGCACAAGATGCGTTTCGGGGCGGTGAAACTCTCCAACCTCTCCGTCCGGGTCGGCGCCCGCCACGTTGAAATAGCGAAAGATCACGTGGTTCAGCCCATGCGCGGCCTCGAAATCGCGCAGGATGTCCTCGATCGCGCGCTTCGAGGCGCCATAGGCGTTCAAAGGAAGCTGCGGCGTGTTCTCGTCCAGAACCACATTGTCATGTTCACCATAGGTCGCGCAGGTCGACGAGAAGACAAAGTTCAAACAGCCCGCGGCTACTGCGGCCTCGATCAGGGTCAGCGACCCCGTCACGTTGTTCGACCAGTACCGGCCCGGCTCGGACATCGCCTCGCCCACCTGGCTGAGGGCTGCGAAATGCATCACTGCGGCGGGCTGGTACCTGGCAAAAACCTCGTCCAGCCGCGCGCGGTCCAACAAATCACCCTGTTCGAAGGGGCCGTATTTGACCGCGTCCTGCCAGCCGGTCACCAGGTTGTCGAAGGTCACGGGCACATAGCCCGCGCGCGACAGCGCCTTGCAGGCATGTGATCCGATATAGCCGGCGCCGCCGGTAACCAATATGTGGGTCATCTGCATCCCTGCCGTATCTGGTTGTGCCGCGATCCGGCGTCCAGGGCGGGCACCGGTTTGTCAGCGCTTTCGGTCAGTCCAGCCCCATGGCGGCCATCATGTCCTCGATCTTGGCGACGTCCTGGGGGTTGTTCAGTTCCCAGAACTGGCGGTTTCTGGCTTCGACCTCGACGCACAGAACCTTGCGCCCGTTCTCCATAAAGCGCAATTGTTCGAGGCCTTCCAGGGTTTCAAGCGGTCCGGTCGGCCAGCCCGGATAGGCCGCCAAGGCGTCGGGGCGATATGCGTAGACGCCGACATGGTGAAACACGGGTGTAGGGTCGGCGCTGGCGTAGGTTTCCGACGTAAAGGGGATCACTTCCTTCGAGAAGTAGAGCGCGGTTCGATCTGCGCCAAAAACCGCCGTCGTGCCACCGACGCGCCCGTGCTTGCGGTCGTTCAACAACCCGTTCAGCGCGTCGCCGTCGCAGCGCAGCACAGGGGTTGCGACCCCGGCATCGGGGGCTGCGCGCAGGCCCTTGACCAGGTCTTCGACGAACCAATGCGGGGTCAGCGGCGCGTCGCCCTGCAGGTTGACCACGATATCATATCCACCGCCCAGCGCCGCATGGGTTTCGGCACAGCGTTCGGTTCCGTTGCCGCAGGATTCCGAGGTCATGACCACTTCGGCCCCAAAGCCCTGGGCGACATCCCGAATGCGGTCGTCATCGGTTGCGACAACCACCCGGTCGACACCCGAGACCGAACAGGCCGCCCGCCAGGACCTTTCGATCAGCGTCATCGCGGTTCCGTTCGCCCCGGTCAGCGGGACCAGCGGCTTGCCGGGATAGCGCGACGAGGCATAGCGGGCGGGGATGGCGATCAGAACCGACATCAGGCTTCTTTCAGGTCCACGCCGGGCGCATAGGCGATGAAGAACGGATTGGCATAGCCGTCCTTGCCATAGGTCAGCGGCGCGTGATCGTCAAAGCGCACCACGTTGCCACCGGCCCCGGCCAGCACGGCGTGACCTGCGGCGGTGTCCCATTCCATCGTGCGACCCACGCGCGGGTACAGGTCGGCCTCGCCCGTGGCGACCAGGCAGAATTTCAGGGACGATCCCGCGCTCTTGCTGTCCTGAACCTGGTACTTGTTGATATAGTCGTCCGTGGCCTGGTCGCGATGCGATTTCGAGGCCACGACCAAAAGCGCGGAATTGTCCGGTTCAGACACTGAAATCGGCGTCACGGCGCCGGGCTGGTCTTTGTCCAGGGCGCCGGTCTCTTCGACCGATTGCCCGTCGGGCTGGGTATAGAACATGCGCCCGCGGGCCGGGGCGTACACCACGCCGCGCGTCGGGGTACCGTTTTCGACCAGCGCGATATTGACGGTGAAATCGCCGCGCCGGTTGATGAATTCCTTGGTGCCGTCCAGCGGATCGACGATCAGGAACGTGTCGCCCTTTTCCGAATGCGATGCCGCCTGTTCTTCGGTCACCAGCAGGATATCGGGAAATGCCTTGCGCAGCCCGGCGGAAATCAGCGCGTCCGCGGCCTCGTCCGCTTCGGTTACGGGGCTGGCATCGGATTTGACTTTGACGTCGAAATCATCCGCCTCGTAGATCTCCATGATCTTGTCGCCCGCTTCTAGGGCCAGGCGTCTGATTGCGGGAATAAGCGCGTCGTAGGTCACAAAAATGCTCCGTTCCTGTGGTTTGTTGATCCAATAACCTGACGGCCTTATGCTGTGCCGGATACGGAACAGCAAGAATTTCGTGCGAGTTTGCAGGCATAACAGCGGGAAAGAGCCTTCGAGTGTTCTATTACAAGCGAAACAACTCCCTTTTGGGCAGCCTGGTCACTACGGCCGAGCTGGTGTTTCACGCGGTGGTGCGCAACGTGCGGTCACAGCATTCGAACGCGGTCATGGCGATCGTGATGAACATCGTTCAGGTGGTCCTGCTGGTTGCGGTCTTTTACCTGATCATGTCCTTCATGGGGACCCGCGTGGCCAAGATTCGCGGCGAGTTCATGTTGTACCTGCTGTCCGGCGTTTTCCTGTTCATCACGCATGTCAAATCGGTCGGCGCCATTTCCGGTGTCTCGGCGGCCAGCAACCCGATGATGCTGCATTCGCCGATGAACATGATGGTGATGCTGCTGGCCGCGGCCTTTGGCACGCTTTATACGCAGGTCATGTCGCTGGTGGTGATCCTGTTTGCCTATAGCGTCGGCATAGCGCCGCTTGAAATTCAGGAACCGGGCGGTGCCTTTGGCATGTTGCTGCTGGCCTGGTTCACGGGCTGCGCGGTCGGTCTTATTTTCATGGCACTGAAACCGTGGCTTCCGAACACGTCAAACATACTCAGCAATGTCTATCGGCGTATGAACATGATCTTTTCGGGCAAGATGTTCGCCGCAAACGCGCTGGGCGGGTTCATGCTGGGCATGTTTGCGTGGAACCCGCTGTTTCACATCATCGACCAATGCAGGGGGTTCATCTTCCGCAACTACTTTCCCCGCAACACAAACTGGGAATACGCGGTCTGGGTGGGTGTTGCCCTGTTGATGATCGGACTGCTTGGCGTGTTTTTCACCAAGAAACACGCCTCGCAAAGCTGGAGCGCCCGCCGCTAGCTGGCAACCCGTAGGGTCAGGTTGATGCGCCCGCCTTTGGGCAACAGGCGCGACGAGCCGAACCTGATCCGGTCTACCCCGTGATAAGCCAGCCGCGCCGGTCCGCCCATGATCACGACATCGCCCGAGTTCAGCCAGATCGATTCCGTCTTGCCGCCGCGCGTGGTATTGCCGATCCGAAACAGCGCATCATCCCCCAATGAGATCGACAGGACCGGCCACGAGAAGTCGGCCTCATCCTTGTCCTGGTGCAGGCCCATTCGCGCGCCTTCGCCGTAATAGTTGATCAGGCAGCAATCGGGCTGTCGGTCCGCGCCGGTCAGGTCCTGCCAGATGCCAAGTATCTCGGGTGGGATCATGGGCCATGTCGCGCCTTTTGGGTGGGTGTCCTGGTACCGATAGCCCGATTTGTCGGTCACCCAGCCCAATGACCCGGCCGAGGTCATGCGGACCGACATTTCCCTGCCCGACGGCGTCACCGGCCGGTAAAGCGGCGCGGCCTTAAGAATCGGTCGCAACCGCTCGACCAAGGCGATCTGCGCCGGTGTATCCAGATGGCCCTTTCGGATATCAAATCCACGCAAAAGCAGCTGCGCCATTCCAGAAACCCCAATCCTTTCCAAATCCTTGCCAAAAAGGCCGCAGATTCGTGAAAACCTGCATTTCTGAACGCTTGCAGGCCCCCGATCCCGCCCTTATATACGCCTCGACGCGCGATGGTGTAGCACCGTTGCGCATATCAGATCGGGGCAGGGATGCCATAACGGGTCCCGGCCTCGGGACATCGCCTTGAAGAGAAAGGGATCAAAATTATGGGAAAAGTAATCGGGATTGACCTCGGTACCACCAACTCGTGTGTGGCCATCATGGACGGCTCGCAGCCGAAGGTCATCGAAAACGCCGAAGGGGCGCGGACCACGCCCTCGATCGTCGCCTTCACAGAAGATGAGCGTCTGGTGGGTCAGCCTGCGAAACGTCAGGCGGTCACCAACCCCGACAACACGATCTTTGGCGTCAAGCGTCTGATCGGTCGTCGCGTGGATGATGCCGAAGTCGAAAAAGACAAGAAAATGGTGCCCTATGCCATCGTTGATGGCGGCAATGGCGACGCATGGGTCGAAGCCCGCGGTGAAAAGTACTCCCCAAGCCAGATCTCGGCCTTCACTCTGGGCAAGATGAAGGAAACTGCAGAAAGCTATCTGGGTGAGGAAGTCACGCAGGCGGTTATCACCGTTCCGGCATACTTTAACGACGCACAGCGTCAGGCCACCAAAGACGCCGGTAAGATCGCCGGTCTGGAAGTGCTGCGGATCATCAACGAACCGACAGCCGCCGCGCTGGCCTATGGTCTGGACAAGGAAGAAACCCAAACCATCGCGGTCTATGACCTTGGTGGCGGTACCTTCGACGTGACCATTCTGGAAATCGACGACGGCCTGTTCGAAGTAAAGTCGACCAACGGTGACACCTTCCTGGGTGGTGAAGACTTTGACATGCGCATCGTCAACTACCTGGCGGACGAGTTCAAAAAAGAACACGGTGTCGACCTGAGCCAGGACAAAATGGCCCTGCAGCGTCTGAAAGAAGCTGCTGAAAAAGCCAAGATCGAGCTGTCCTCGACCTCGCAGACCGAGATTAACCAGCCGTTCATCTCGATGGGCTCGAACGGTCAGCCGCTGCACATGGTCATGAAACTGACCCGTGCCAAGCTGGAATCGCTGGTCTCGGACCTGATCAAGAAGTCTATGAAGCCCTGTGCGGCTGCTCTGAAAGACGCGGGGCTGTCGGCGAACGACGTGGATGAGGTTGTTCTGGTCGGTGGTATGACCCGGATGCCGAAAGTGATCGAAGAGGTCACCAAGTTCTTCGGTAAAGAGCCCCACAAAGGTGTGAACCCTGACGAAGTGGTTGCCATGGGCGCCGCCATTCAGGCCGGTGTTCTGCAGGGCGACGTCAAAGACGTGGTTCTGCTGGACGTGACCCCGCTGTCGCTGGGTATTGAGACGCTGGGTGGCGTGTTCACCCGCCTGATCGACCGTAACACCACGATCCCGACCAAGAAGTCTCAGGTCTTCTCGACCGCCGAAGACAACCAGAACGCCGTAACCATTCGCGTGTTCCAGGGTGAGCGGGAAATGGCTGCGGACAACAAGATCCTGGGTCAGTTCAACCTTGAAGAAATCCCGCCCGCACCGCGCGGCATGCCTCAGATCGAGGTGACTTTTGACATCGACGCCAACGGTATTGTCTCGGTTTCGGCCAAGGACAAGGGCACCGGCAAAGAGCAGAAGATCACGATCCAGGCCTCTGGCGGTCTGTCCGATGATGACATCGAAAAGATGGTCAAGGACGCCGAGGAAAACGCCGAGGCCGACAAAGAGCGCAAAGAACTGGTCGAAGCCAAGAACCAGGCCGAAAGCCTTGTCCACGCGACCGAGAAATCGATCGAGGAACATGGCGACAAGGTCGACCCGTCGACTGTCGAAGCGATCGAACTGGCCGTTGCCGCGCTCAAGGATGAGCTGGAAACAGACAATGCCGACAAGATCAAGTCGGGCATCCAAAACGTCACCGAGGCGGCCATGAAACTGGGCGAGGCGATCTATAAGGCGCAAGCCGAAGAAGCCGAGGACGAACCGGCAGCCGCTGATGCCGCACCCGGCGACGATGACATCGTCGATGCCGAGTTCGAAGATCTGGACGACGACAAGCGTAACTAACGGGTAACCGGGCCAATTCGGGCCGGTCCGGTTGCCGGGCCGGCCCGATTACGTTGAGGCAGAAGGAAGAACTGATGTCCAAACGCGACTATTACGAAGTGCTCGGCGTGTCCAAGGGTGCTTCTGCGGATGAAATCAAGAAAGGCTTTCGCTCGAAAGCCAAACAGCTGCATCCCGATCGCAACAAGGACAATCCCGACGCCGAAGCGCAGTTCAAAGAGGCCAACGAGGCTTACGATGTTCTGCGCGACGCCGAGAAAAAGGCCGCCTATGACCGCTTTGGCCATGCTGCATTCGAAAACGGCATGGGCGGGGGCGGCCGCCCCGGCGGAGGATTCGGCCAGGGCGATTTTTCAAGCGCCTTTTCGGATGTCTTTGATGACCTTTTCGGGGACTTCATGGGCGGAGGCCGCCAGGGCGGCGGCCGCCGGGCCGCGCGCGGCTCTGACCTGAGGTATAACCTTCGGGTAACGTTGGAAGAGGCCTATTCCGGCCTTCAGAAAACCATCAATGTCCCAACTGCTGTCGCCTGTTCGGCCTGCGACGGCACCGGCGCTGAAGGCGGCGTAGAGCCGACGACCTGCCCGACCTGCTCAGGAATGGGCAAAGTCCGCGCCCAACAGGGGTTCTTTACCGTTGAACGCAGCTGCCCGACTTGTTCGGGGCTGGGACAGATCATCAAGAACCCTTGCAAATCCTGCCAGGGCGCAGGCCGTGTCGAAAAGGAACGGGGGTTGTCCGTCAATATCCCCGCAGGTGTCGAAACAGGCACCCGAATTCGGTTGGCCGGCGAGGGCGAGGCCGGCATGCGCGGCGGCCCTCCGGGCGACCTTTACATCTTTGTCGAAGTGTCGCCGCATAAGCTGTTTGAGCGCGACGGTACAAACCTGTACTGCCGCGTCCCGGTCAGCATGGCCAAGGCTGCGCTGGGCGGGTCGATCGAGGTTCCCACCATCGACGGCGGCCGCGGCCGCGTTCAAATACCTTCAGGCAGCCAGTCAGGGCGTCAAATGCGCTTGCGAGCCAAAGGCATGCCCGCACTGCGCGGCGGCGGCGTCGGTGACATGTTCATCGAGCTGGCGGTAGAAACGCCCGTGAACCTGACCAGCCGCCAAAAGGAGCTTTTGCGCGAATTTGACGATCTGGGTGAAGATAACCATCCTGAATCAAAAAGTTTCTTTTCATCTGTCAAATCCTTTTGGGATGGGATGAAGAACTGAAACGCTGCGCGTTAGGTTGCAGTGCTATCGAGGGGGCTCTGCCCCCGCCGCGGCAAGCCGCGACTCCCCCGGGATATTTAGAGCCAGATGAAGCAGGGGATCCGTTCTTCATCTGGCCAA
>NZ_JBSWYA010000013.1:0-73199 GCF_056160865.1 Ruegeria sp. ABD4_443
AACCGTTCGATCTACAAACAGTACACTGAACTGTTTGCTTAACGATCAAACCTCAGCAGGCTCATAACCCGAAGGTCAGAGGTTCAAATCCTCTCCCCGATATCGTCATGCTGCCGAACTTCGCCTTCCAGGCGTGGAAGGCGCCTTTCGACATCCCGTGCTCGCGGCACAAGTCGGCGCATTTTGCACCAGCCTCATGCTCGGTCAGAATCCCGACAATCTGTTCTTCCGTGAATCCTGATCGCTTCAATGTCCGTCCCTTTGTTGGGCCAGTCTCTAAATCCAGTTGGAAGGAAAAATCCCGCGGCGGCTCAAGCCTCATAACCCGAAGGCCGCTGCGCCAATCATCCGGCAAAAGAGGTTCCGAATTAGCCGACAGAAGGCAGCGACAGAGGGCCCCATTCGGGCCCTATGCTTGGACGGGCCTTGTCAGCTGACGCGTTCAAAATCGGGGAGCTTGAAGCTGCGATTGTTGAAGGCCTCGGTGGGGCCGTAAAGGCGCATCGCGGGCAAGGGGCGTTTGCCCGAGGTGGGGATCCAGTTGGTTTCCTTGCCTTCCGGGGCCTTGGGGCCTACCCAAATGGACACTCCTCCGTCCGGGTTTTGTTCCATTGTCGACAGGTCGTAGGATGACAACGTCGTGCGATCTTCGCTGGTATAGATAAAGCCCATCGTGGCGCGGTCGTACACGGTTAGCGCCCAGAACTGGTCGACGGGCATATCGGCGGGGACATCCAGACGGTAGGTGGCGCCAGCCTCCAAAGCTGCGCCGCTGCTGTCGGCCATGGCCATCATGTATTGGGTCGCGGGATTGTCGGACAGAACCTGTGGCATATAGGTGCACCAGAAATACTCGGCGGCCCGTTCGATCGTGTCCACGCGGTCATCATAGGTCCAGGTAAAGGTCTTGTTGTCGTCGGCCTGCAACAAGGACGCATAATGGCGGTCAGGCCAATACAGCTTGTCTTTTGGGAAGTTATCGTACCAGTTCTGCATGTAGAACCAGACATCGTAGCTTGCCTGTGTCATGGCGCGTTTGGCCACGTCGTCAGGCGCGAACGGTTCGCCGTGGCGGATGCCGAGCGTGGCCAGCATCCCCATGATCTGTTTGTCCTCGGGCTTTACCGGTTCGACCGTCATGATGGCGTGCAGGTTCTCGAAATGCGCCAAACCCCAAAGCGGCATCGTCGGGTACCGCGTGTCGATCGGGTCATAGAATACCTGTTCGGGCGGGTTGCCATCCTGTGACAGCGAATACATCCGCAGGCGCTTGGCATAGGCATAAGCGTCGGCTTCGGTCATGCCGGGACCGCGCACTGATCGAAAGGCAAAGGCGACCCGGTAATTGGGCGAAGGAACGTGCAAATAGCCTTCGGGGATCTCGCCCACGTAGCCGGGCGGCGTGAAGATGTATTTTCCGCCTTTGCCTTTGTCGAGGCCCGACGGCCCGACATCGGCGATTGTGTATTGCCAGGCATCCACCACCTGACCGTAAAGGCTGCCATCCTCGCCCGCTGGCGGGACTTCCAGAACAGTGGGCCCGTTCTGCAGGTCGGTAAAGGCGGTGATATAGGGCGTCGATGCGTTCGCCGTGGTCGCCTCCAACTTGGCGGTGGCGACGCCGGAATAGGCGATGATGTCATTGTCACGCAGGCCAAGATCCTCAAGCGCTGCGGCGCGAAAGCGGTAGATCGCCAGCGCTGGCATTGCCCAGAGAGCGGCTTCGAAGGCGCGCTGATATTTCACCTGGTAGTCGAAATCTTCGATGGACGGTTGCGCGCCCTGGGGTGGCTGGCCGCCTAGCGGCTCGAAATCGCTGTTGCTGAGTGGCCCGGTCGAGCGCAACGCCTGCGCCTGGGCTTTGCCACCTGTTCCCTGCAACCCCAAAAGGGCCGCGGACCCCAAAGCGAGGCGATACAGCCCCCGACGTGAAATAATCATCGTGCTTCAATCCCTGATTCTGAACCAAGTTAATGCTGGAATTCTAAGTCCAGCCGGTCGATGGTTGTGCACAGTGAAGTGCATTTGGTGAATTTTTCCATGAGAAAAGAACATTTGTCTGACGCCGTCCGGCAGGTCGGGTGGCTGTCCAAATTGCCCAAGCCCCTGCAAGACGCGCTGCTTGCCAGGGCCAGCATGCGGGAACATTCCAAGGGCGAGGCGATCTATCTTCAGGGGGACCCGCCGGGGTCTCTTTATGGCCTGGCATCTGGCAGCCTTGGCGTGACCGCCTCGCTCGGCCCGGCCGCGCCGCGCCTGATCCACATTGCCCGGCCCGGCTGGTGGGTTGGCGAAGCGGCAATGGTCAGCCAGACGCAAACGCGGGTCGAAGTCTGCGCGCGGATGCCTTCACATGTTCTGGCGGTGGGCGCAGGCGCCATCGCCGAGCTTGCCCGCACCACGCCAGAGCTTTGGCGGTGGCTGGGATTGCTGACCGTGTCGCATATGGATAGCGCCTTGAAACTGGCCGGGTGTGTTCTTGCGCCAAATGCCCGTGACCGCGTTGCCGCGACGCTTGTCAGGCTTGCGGAACCCGCGCCGGGGGCTGGCACCGCAATTGCGCTTGATATCACGCAGGGCGAGCTTGCCGAGATGTGTGGCCTGTCCCGAAACCCCGTCGGGGCTGTTCTGCAAGACCTGTGCGCGGGCGGCGCGATTGAATGTGGACGGCGGCGCATTCTGGTGCTGAACCCGGATGCGCTCAAACGAATTGGGGCTGACGGGTGCTAATTCGGTGGGGCGGTGGGCAATGCAATCGAAATGGCTGCCTGTTTTTTAGGCGATTGGGTGCGCATTTTGGTGGGGGTGAACCCGGGCAAGGGTGATACGGGGTCAACTGTCTTGCTCATGCAGCGTTGGAAGGACATGAAAGGCCCATGACCAGCCCACTGACCGTTGTTGTTGTCGAACAGGATCGCGACCGCGCCATCGCGATCGTCGATGCGTTGAAGGAATCCGGTGACATCGAAGTCATCGTGATCGGCAGCACGTCCGGGCTGGCGCGAAAGATCGCGGCGCACAGCCCCGATATCGTGCTGATCGACATCGACAACCCGTCCCGCGATATGCTCGAAGAACTGACCATGGCTTCGGGGCCAATGGACAGGCCGGTGGCGATGTTCGTGTCCGGCGCCGCAGGCGGTCTGGCCCGTGCGGCCGTCGAAGCCGGCGTTTCGGCCTATGTCGTCGACGGGCTGCAGCCCGAAAGGATCATGCCGGTCATGGACACCGCAATTGCGCGGTTTCACGTTCTGCGCCAGATGCGCACCGAATTGGCCGAAACCCAACGCGCGCTGCAGGAACGCAAGGTCATCGACCGGGCCAAGGGCCTGTTGATGAAGGCGCGGGGCGTCGACGAAGAAGAAGCCTATGCCATCCTGCGCAAGGCGGCGATGAACCAAAACCGGCGCGTGGCCGATGTGGCCGAGGCTTTGGTCACCGCATCGGGGTTGTTGTCATGAGAACGGTTCCCCTGCCGGTTGCCTATATGCCTTTGGTGGATGCGGCACCGCTGATCGTGGCGCGCGAGCTTGGGTTTGACGAGGCCGAAGGCGTGTCCCTGGACCTGAGGGCGGCGCCGTCATGGTCGTCGTTGCGGGACATGTTGTCTTTTGGGCATGTGGATGCCGCACATATGCTGTCGCCGGTTCCCATCGCCATGGCCCTGGGCCTGGGGGGAATGGCAACGCCGCTGTCGGCGGTTTCGGTTCTGTCGGTCAACGGCAATGTCATCGGGGTCAGCGCGGCGCTGGAACGGCGGTTGCGGGACGATGGTTTTGCCTTTGACATGGCGGATGCGCGCGCAGCGGGCGCTGCATTGGCGCGGGTCGCTGATGGCCCGTTGGTCTTTGGCGTTCCGTTCCCGTTTTCGATGCATGTCGAATTGTTGCGGTATTGGGTCGCCGGGACCAAGCTGGCGGGAACGCCCGTTGAAATCCGGACCGTTCCGCCGCCACTTATGGCGCAGGCTCTGGCCGCCGGCGAAATTGACGCCTTTTGCGTTGGCGAGCCGTGGGGCTCGGTCGCGGTCGAGGACAAGGTCGGCGCGCTGTTGCTGCCTTGCCGTGCTATCTGGTCGTTTTCCCCGGAAAAGGTTCTGGCCGTGCGCACGGAATGGGCCGATACGGAATCCCATGTTCTGGGTGGGTTGATGCGGGCAATCTGGCGCGCAGGTCGCTGGCTGTCATCCCCCGAAAGCCGCACAACGGCGGCCGAGATGTTGTCGCGCAAGTCCTATCTGAACGTACCGCCCGAGGTGATCGATCGCGCATTGACCGGTGAACTCACCGTTTCGGCCAGTGGCGAGCAGCGCAAGGTCGACGGGTTTGTCGAGTTCTTTGACAGCGCAGCATCCTTTCCCTGGCGCAGTCAGGCAAAGTGGATCGCGCGCCAGCTTGCCGACCGAAACGGTTTGGACCCCGCCCAGGCCGCGCAGGCTGCGGCGGGTGTATTCCGCAGCGATTTGTACCGGCGTGAACTGCAATCCGTTGGCGCCGAGCTGCCCGGAGCGTCGGAAAAGCTCGAAGGTGCGATTCTGCAGCCGACCGAAGTCGCGTCGACCCATGGCAGCCTGATTCTGTCACAAAACCTTTTCTTCGACCGTCGAATTTTTGACCCGACGGGCTAGGTGTGCCTAATTTTTTTGCACCGCAGCGAAGTGAGACGCTGCAATGCAGAAAAAACCACGGCTGAGACCACTTTTTAAATGACGATGAGAAGGAAGGGTGGCCCAATAAGTTTACCGGCAGGCAACGGAGCCTACCGAAATCAAGCGCCCTGACGTGCAGGGCCACAGAATAGAGCAAAGCCGCTCGACCAACCGCCACCTCCTCCCGGCGGATTGTGTCGGCGGCTTTTTGTTTGCCCGGGTCATGCCCGCGCTATCACCCGCCCGGAACAGGGCCGGGCCGAAAGGGACCGAAATGAAAAAACTTCTTCTGAGCCTTGCCGCCACGACGGCGCTAGCCAGCCCGGCATTTGCCGAATTGCTGGAACTGGAAAAAGACGAACTGACCTTTGGTTTCATCAAGCTGACCGACATGGCGCCTTTGGCGGTGGCCTATGAACAGGGGTATTTTCTGGACGAAGGGCTGTTTGTGACGTTGGAAGCACAGGCCAACTGGAAAGTGCTGCTGGACGGTGTGATCGACGGCCAACTGGACGGCGCGCACATGCTGGCGGGGCAGCCGCTGGCGGCCACGATCGGGTATGGCACCGAAGCCCATATCATCACGCCGTTTTCGATGGATCTGAACGGCAACGGCATCACCGTTTCCAACGAAATCTGGGAAGAAATGAAGCCCAACATCCCGGTCATGGATGACGGCCGTCCCCAGCACCCGATCAGCGCCGAGGCGCTGGCCCCCGTGGTTGAAAAATACAGTGCAGAAGGCAAGCCGTTCAACATGGGAATGGTTTTCCCGGTTTCGACCCACAACTATGAACTGCGTTACTGGCTGGCCGCAGGTGGTCTGCATCCGGGATACTACAGCCCCGAAAACGTAACGGGCCAGATTGGTGCGGATGTCTTCCTGTCGGTCACACCTCCGCCGCAGATGCCTGCCACGCTCGAAGCGGGCACGATCTATGGCTATTGCGTCGGCGAACCCTGGAACCAGCAGGCCGTATTCAAGGGGATCGGCGTTCCGGTCATCACTGATTACGAGCTGTGGAAGAACAACCCTGAAAAGGTCTTTGGCATCTCGGCCGAGTTCGCCGAACAGAACCCCAATACCACCTTGGCCGTGACCAAGGCGCTGATCCGCGCCGCGATGTGGCTGGATGAGAACGACAACGCCAACCGCCCCGAAGCGGTCGAGATTCTGAGTCGCCCTGAATATGTGGGCGCGGATTACGACGTCATCGCCAACTCGATGACCGGCACGTTCGAATATGAAAAGGGCGACAAGCGTGAAGTCCCCGATTTCAACGTGTTCTTCCGTTACAACGCCACCTATCCGTTCTACTCGGACGCGGTGTGGTACCTGACCCAGATGCGTCGTTGGGGTCAGATCGCCGAATCCAAGCCGGACAGCTGGTATGACGAAGTTGCCAAGTCGGTCTACAAGCCCGAAATCTATCTGGAAGCCGCGCGTTTGCTGGTTGACGAAGGTCTGGCCAACGAAGCGGACTTTCCCTGGGACAGCGATGGTTACAAGGCGCCGACACCGGCAGAAGACGTCATTGACGGCGTAACCTATGACGGCCACGCGCCCAACGCTTATCTCGACAGCCTCACAATCGGTCTGAAAGGCGAACAAAAGATCGTCGGCACGGACGTGCAAGGCTAACCCACCACCTAGCCCGTGCCCGGTTTCGGGCGCGGGTCTACCCAGTGCCCCGCCAGCGCAAGGACACATGAAATGACAACCGTCGATCCCGAATTCAACGCAACCGCGGCCAAAGAGGCCCGTCGCGCCCGCATTTTCACCCGTATCAACGCAGCCGACAAATGGTTCCAGGTTCTGGGGCTCAGCTGGGCGACACCTGTCCTCAAGGCCGCCGCCGGAGACAACCCGCGCGCACAAATGGCCGAGATTTGGCGGCTGTTGGTCGTTCCGATCCTGTCGATCTGCGCCTTCCTGTTGCTGTGGGCAACGCTTGCGCCCAAGGTGCAGACCTCGCTTGGCGCGGTGCCCGGACCGGCCCAGGTCTGGCAAGAAATGGTCGGCCTGAATGCCGACGCGCAGGCCAAGGCGGCCAAGCGCGACAAGTTCGAAGCCATGGTTGAAAAGCGAAACCAAAAGCTGATCGACGCAGGCCGCGCGGATGAAGTGAAACAGGTCGCCTATACCGGCGCGCCGTCCTATTATCAGCAAATCTGGACCTCGATCAAAACCGTGTTCTTCGGGTTTCTGATCGCGACCGCCGTTGCGGTTCCGATGGGGATTGCTGCCGGCCTGTCGCCAACAGCAAATGCGGCGCTGAACCCGCTGATCCAGATATTCAAACCGGTTTCACCGCTGGCATGGTTGCCGATCGTCACCATGATCGTTTCAGCGGTCTATGTCACCAATGACGGCTGGTTCGCCAAATCTTTTCTGATTTCGGCCATTACCGTGACCCTGTGTTCGCTGTGGCCGACCTTGATCAACACCTCGTTGGGTGTCGCCTCGATCGACAAAGACCTGGTGAATGTCTCCAAAGTTCTGAAAATGAACACCTATACCAAGATCACCAAGCTGGTTTTGCCCTCGGCGCTGCCGCTGATCTTCACCGGTTTGCGCTTGTCCCTGGGTGTTGGCTGGATGGTTCTGATCGCGGCGGAAATGCTGGCGCAGAACCCCGGTCTGGGCAAGTTCGTCTGGGATGAATTCCAGAACGGTTCGTCCAGCTCGCTGGCCAAGATCATGGTTGCGGTCTTTACCATCGGCATCATCGGCTTCCTGCTGGACCGCGTGATGTACGCCCTGCAATCCCTCTTTACCTTTACCAATAACCGGTGAGCGCGATGAGCATTCTGAGCTTCAAAAACGCCTCGAAATCCTTTGGTGAAGGCACCAGCCGCACCGACGTGCTGAAAGGTATCGACCTGGACGTACAAGAAGGCGAGTTTCTGGTGATCCTCGGGTTTTCCGGCACCGGAAAGACGACATTGATCAACCTGATGGCGGGGCTTGACCACCCCACCTCTGGCGAGGTCACGTTCAAGGGCGCCCCGATCAAGGGCCCCGGCCCCGAGCGGGGCGTGATCTTCCAGAACTATTCGCTGATGCCGTGGCTCACGGTCAGCGGCAATGTCGGGCTTGCGGTCGACACTGTCTTTCCCGGCCTTGGCAAGGCCGAGAAGGCGGAAAAGGTCGCCAAGTTCGTCAAGATGGTTGGCCTCAGCCATGCTGCGGCGCGCCGTCCGGCGGAACTGTCTGGCGGAATGCGTCAGCGGGTCAATGTGGCCCGGGCGCTGTCGATGAACCCCGAGGTCCTGTTGCTGGACGAACCGCTTTCGGCCCTGGATGCCCTGACCCGCGCCAACCTGGCCGACGAGATCGAGCATATCTGGGACGCAGACAAGAAAACCTGCGTGCTGATCACCAACGACGTGGACGAAGCGATCATCCTGGCCGACCGGATCATCGCGCTGAACCCCGATGGCACCCTGGGGCAGGAGTTCCGCGTGTCAATTCCGCGGCCGCGCGACCGCACCGCGATGAACAATGACGAAACGTTCAAGCAACTGCGCGCGGACGTAACCAAGTACCTGATGGAAGTCGGGATCGAGGCCAAGGTCGACGGTTCGCGCATCCTGCCGGATGTTACCCCGATCCACGGCGTGCCGACGGCCGTATCCGAGGCCCAGAAGGGCATGATCGAAAGCCGGTTCCTGGATTTCTCGCAGCTGCACAAGATCTACCCCACGCCCAAGGGGCCCCTTACCGTTGTTGAGGATTTCGACCTCAAGATCGACAAGGGCGAGTTCATTTCGCTGATTGGCCACTCGGGGTGTGGCAAGTCCACCGTCCTGACCATGGCGGCGGGTCTTAATGATATCTCGAAAGGCGCTATCAAACTGGATGGCCGCCACGTCGAAGGCGCCGACCCTGAGCGCGCGGTGGTTTTCCAGTCGCCGAACCTGTTCCCCTGGCTGACCGCCAAGGAAAACGTCGCGATCGGCGTGGACAAGGTGTACCCCAAGGCCAGCATGGCCGAGCGGCAGGATGTCGTCGAGTATTACCTTGAACGTGTCGGTTTGGCGGATGCGATGGAAAAATCAGCAGCGGACCTGTCGAACGGCATGAGACAGCGCGTCGGCATCGCGCGGGCCTTTGCCCTGTCGCCCAAACTGCTGCTGCTGGATGAACCTTTTGGCATGCTGGACAGCCTGACACGCTGGGAATTGCAGGAAGTTCTGATGGAGGTCTGGTCCCGTACCAAGGTGACCGCGATCTGTGTCACGCATGACGTGGACGAGGCGATCCTGCTGGCTGACCGGGTCGTGATGATGACCAACGGCCCCCAGGCGACAATCGGCAAGATCACCAATGTTGACCTGCCGCGCCCGCGCACGCGCAAGGCGCTGCTGGAACATCCCGACTATTACACCTACCGGCAGGAAGTTCTGGATTTTCTCGAAGAATACGAACACGGAGCCAAGCCCAAATCGCCGGCTCCCAAGGCGATTGCAGCGGAGTGACAGAATGAAACAGAAACTCGTAGTGATAGGCGCCGGAATGGCCTCGGGCCGGGTGCTGGAGCACCTGACCGAAACCGCACCGGATTCGTTTGACATAACCCTGTTCAACGCGGAACCGCGCGGTAACTACAACCGGATCATGCTCAGCCCGGTTCTGTCGGGTGAAAAGACCTATGAAGAGATCGTCACCCATGATCACGATTGGTACACCGAACGCGACGTGACATGCCGGTTCGGCGAACATGTGGTCAAGATCGACCGTGACATGAAGGTTGTCGAAGGCGAGAACGGCCATGTCCCCTATGACAAGCTGCTGATTGCCACCGGCTCGGCACCGTTCATCATTCCGGTCCCCGGCAAGGACCTGCCCGGTGTCATCTCGTACCGTGATCTGGACGACACCAACGCGATGGTCGAAGCGGCCGCCAATGGCGGTGACGCGGTTGTCATCGGCGGCGGGCTTCTGGGTCTTGAAGCTGCGGCCGGGCTGGCGGAACGCGGCATGAAAGTCACCGTGGTTCACCTGATGGGCCACCTGATGGAACGCCAGCTGGACGAGGCGGCGGGATATCTGCTGCGCAAGGATCTGGAAGGCCGCGGTATCACGGTTCTGACCCAGGCCTCGACCAAGGCCATCTTGGGTGAAGATCGTGCCGAGGCCGTTCTGCTGGAAAACGGCGAGGTCCTGCCGGCCAACCTGGTGGTCATGGCGGTGGGCATCCGCCCGGAAACTCGCCTGGCCAACGATGCCGGTCTGGACGTCGCGCGCGGTATCGAAGTGAACGCGCAATTGCAGACTTCCGACCCGGATATCTATGCGGTTGGCGAATGCGTCGAATTCGACGGCAACCTGTTCGGGCTTGTCGCACCGCTTTATGACCAGGCGAAAGTTCTGGCCAAGGGCCTGATGGACGAAGCGGATGCCTTTGTCGTCAAGGAGCTTGCAACCAAGCTGAAGGTCACCGGGTGTGACCTGTTCAGCGCCGGTGACTTTGCCGAAGGACCCGGACGTGAAGATATCGTTTTCCGGGACCCCGCGCGGGGTGTCTATAAGCGCCTTGTGATCGAGGATGACCGCCTGGTCGGAGCCGTGATGTATGGCGACACTGCGGACGGGAACTGGTTCTTTGGCCTGATCAAGGACGGCACCGAAATCGACGAGATGCGCGATACGCTGATCTTTGGACCGGCCTATCAGGGGGGCGACTCGGCGGACCCTCTCTCAGCCGTTGCAGCCTTGCCGCTTGATGCGGAAATCTGTGGCTGTAACGGCGTTTGCAAGGGAACAATTGTCGAGGCGATCAATGGCGGGGCCACCGACCTGGGGGCCGTGCGAACCACGACCAAGGCCAGCGCATCCTGCGGGACCTGCACCGGTCTGGTCGAGCAACTGCTTCAGGTCACGCTGGGTGACGGGTTCGAACTGCCCGCGGCACAATCCGTATGCGGCTGTACCGACCTGAGCCACGAGGACGTGCGTCGCCTGATCAAGTCGCAAGAATTGCAAAGCCAGGCCGCGGTCTGGCAGGAACTGGGGTGGAAAACGCCCAATGGATGTCATGTTTGTCGCCCGGCGATCAACTATTACCTGCTGGCTGACTGGCCGCTTGAATATCTTGACGACCCGCAAAGCCGGTTCGTGAACGAGCGCAAGCATGCCAACATCCAAAAGGACGGCACGTTCAGCGTCGTTCCCCGCATGTGGGGCGGAATTACGAACCCGGACGAGTTGCGCGCCATCGCCGATGCAGCCGACAAGTTCGATGTGCCAACCGTCAAGGTGACCGGTGGGCAGCGGATCGACCTGTTGGGCGTCAAGGGCGAAGACCTGCCGGCCATCTGGGCCGACCTGAACAAGGCCGGGCTGGTATCGGGCCATGCCTATTCCAAGGGATTGCGCACGGTTAAGACCTGTGTCGGCACGGATCATTGCCGGTTTGGCACGCAGGACAGCACCGGCATGGGCATCAAGCTTGAAAAGATCCTGTGGGGCAGTTGGACGCCGCACAAGGTCAAGCTGGGTGTGTCGGGCTGCCCCCGCAACTGCGCCGAGGCGACCTGCAAGGATATTGGTATCGTCTGCGTCGACAGCGGTTACCAGATCAGCATCGGCGGTGCCGCGGGCATGGATGTGAAGGAAACGGAACTGCTGTGCCAGATCCCGACCGAGGACGAGGCGATCGAAGTGGTCGTCGCCGTGACGCAGGCCTATCGCGAAGGCGGTAAATACCTGGACCGGCTTTACAAATGGCTGGCCAAGGTCGGCATGGACTGGGTCAAGGAAAACGTCGTCGATGACCTGGAAAATCGCCGCGCATTGGTCGAGCGGTTCGAGGTTTCGCAAAGCGTTTACCGCAAGGACCCCTGGGCCGAGCATGCACAGGAAAAGGCGCAAACCTATGCGCCGATTGCTGATCTGACACTGGAGGCTGCGGAATGAGCTGGATCGACATCGGGCATGTGGATGACGTGCCATTGCGCGGGGCGCGCTTGTTGAAAACCCATATCGGATGCATTGCAGTATTCCGCACGGCCGAGGCCGAAGTTTTCGCGGCCTCGAACAGTTGCCCGCACAAGGGCGGACCATTGTCCGAAGGCATTGTGCATGGGCAATCCGTAACCTGCCCGCTGCACAACTGGGTCTTTGACCTGAATACGGGCGAGGCGCAGGGCGCCGACGAAGGGCGCATCGAAACCTATCAGGTGCGGCTTGAAGGCGGCCGTATCCTGATTGACGGCGATGCCGTTGCACGGCGGAGCGCCGCGTGATGGACGGGTCCAGCCTGCCCGAAGTCCGCTCGACCTGTGCCTATTGCGGCGTCGGCTGCGGGGTTTTGCTGCGAGCCGACGGCGCAGGTGGGCTGACCGTCCGGGGTGACCCGGACCATCCGGCCAATTTCGGGCGTTTGTGTTCGAAAGGCTCGGCGCTGGGCGAGGTGACCGGGCTGTCTCATCGTCTGATGGCCCCGCATGTCGCGGGGCAGGTCAGTTCGTGGGACACAGCGTTGCAGCATGTGGCCGACAGGTTCTCGGAGACGATTGCAAAACACGGCCCGGACAGCGTTGCGTTTTATGTCTCGGGGCAGTTGCTGACCGAAGACTATTATGTCGCCAACAAGCTGATGAAGGGCTTTATCGGGTCGGCCAATATCGACACGAATTCGCGCCTGTGCATGGCGTCAACGGTTGCGGGCCACAAGCGGGCCTTTGGAACCGATACCGTTCCGGGGACGTATGAAGACCTGGATCAGGCCGATCTTGTGGTCCTGGTTGGGTCGAATATGGCATGGTGCCATCCGGTTCTGTACCAGCGCGTGCTTGAGGCCCGCAAAACCCGCGGCACCCGGATCGTGGTCATCGACCCGCGGCGTACAGCAAGCTGCGATCAGGCCGACATGCACCTGGCGCTTGAGCCCGGCAGCGACGTGGCGCTGTTCAACCGGCTGTTGGCAAGGATTGCCCAGGATGAGCAGACCGATGCGGGCTATCTGGCCCATACGGTCGGGTTTGACGACGCGGTACAGGCCGCCCAGGCCGATGATCCGGCTGTCACCGGTCTAAGCCCGCAAGAGATTGAGGATTTTTGCAATCTCTGGATCGGGACCGAACGCGTTGTCACGGTGTTCAGCCAGGGTGTGAACCAATCGTCCAGCGGGTCGGACAAGGTCAATGCCATTCTCAACTGCCACCTGGCAACCGGGCGCATCGGTCGCCCCGGAATGGGTCCGTTTTCTGTCACCGGGCAACCCAACGCGATGGGCGGGCGCGAGGTCGGTGGCCTTGCGAATATGCTGGCCTGTCACCTTGATATCGAAAACGCCATGCATCGCCAGACCGTGCAGCAGTTCTGGAACGCTCCGACCATTCCCGACAAACCGGGATTGAAGGCCGTCGATATGTTCCGGGCGGTCGAAGAGGGGCGGATCAAGGCTCTTTGGATCATTCATACCAACCCGGCGGTCACGATGCCGGATGCGGATAGGGTCAGCAAAGCCATAAAGGCCTGCCCCTTTACCGTGGTCAGCGATATCACCGCGCAGACCGATACGGCGCGGCTGGCCGATGTGCTTTTGCCTGCAACCGGCTGGGCGGAAAAGGACGGAACAGTAACCAATTCAGATCGTTGGATCAGCCGCCAACGCGCAGTGCTTGCTGCGCCGGGACAGGCGCGACCCGATTGGGATATCCTGGCCGAGGTGGGTCGGCGCATGGGCTGGCAATCGGCTTTTGATTATCAGGACCCGGCCGAAATTTTCACGGAATACGCGGCGCTTTCGTCTGTGGCGAACCGGTTCGAAAAGGATTTCGACATATCGGGGCTGGCCGGGCTGGATGCGTCATCCTATGCCGATCTTGCGCCGGTGCGCTGGCCTGTCGGGAAGACCCGCAAACCCGAACGGTTTTTCGGGGACGGGGGTTTTTTCCACCCCGACGGCAAGGCCCGCCTGTTGCCTCTCACCCATCGCCCCCCCGCGGCGCGCGCCGAGCCGAAGTTTCCATTCCGCCTGAACACCGGACGGGTCCGGGACCAATGGCACACCATGACCCGCAGCGGGTTGTCGCCGCGCCTGTCCGCGCATCTGGCCGAGCCGTTCCTTGAAATCCACCCCGAAGACGCACAGCGCCTTGGGTTGGCGGCGGCAGATCTTGCCGAAGTCAGGAACCCGACCGGAGCCGCCATTTTGCGGGTGCGTATCACCGATGCCGTAGCGCCCGGGCAAGTCTTTGCGCCCATTCACTGGACCGGGGAAACCGCCCCGTCAGCCCGGATCGACGCCCTGGTTCCCAGCGTCACGGACCCTGTGTCGGGCCAGCCCGAAAGCAAGGCCAGCGTGGTTTCGGTGTCGCGGATGAAGGCCGCGTGGTACGGGTTTGCAATCTCGCAGGACCCGATTGCGCCAAACGTGGATTACTGGGCCGCATCGCGGACGGACAAGGGGTTCCGCACCGAACTGGCCGGGTATTCCCAGGTGCAGGACTGGGAAGAAACGGCTCGGTCCTGGTTCGGCCTCGCCGAATCTGCGGCCACGGTGGTTGCCGATCCGGCCCGCGGCACGTACCGGATCGCGTTGACGGTTGAAAACAGGCTCAAGGCCGCATTGTTCGTGTCGCGCGAACCGGTTGCGCTGATGCGTGATTATCTTTCGACGACGATCGGCAACGGCCCCGAACAGGTTCTGGTCGGACGCGCACCGGCGGACGTCGAAGATGCCGGACCGACCTTGTGTGCCTGCTTTGGGGTAGGGGTGAAAACCATCCTCAAGGCGATCGAGGCCGACAAGCTCGACAGTGTCGAGGCCATCGGTGACGCGCTGGGTGCCGGAACCAATTGCGGATCATGCCGCCCCGAGATCGCCGATTTGCTGGCGGTCCATAGCAAGGTCGAAACCCCGGCCTAGCGACAGGCGCCCGACAGGGCGCCTTTTTCGCCCATGCCCCGGATTATCACGACCTGTGGCCATTGCTGCGGGCTGATCATCCGGTGGCCGGGATGCTTTGGCGCCGTCCTTGAAAGATTGATGAAAAAGCGCCGGTTGCGCTGGAATTCCGGCAGAATTTCCATAAGGTTCCGGACTTGCCGCCCATGCCGGGGACCTGTGTCACTGACACTCTGGTTTTGGCCGGAAACCCACAGCCGCCGAGTAAGCACCATGCAATATCACAACAAGCCCTATGACCAGTTGAAAGTCGGAGACAGCGCCGAACTGAAGCGGATTTGCACAGAAGACGATTTTTTCGTTTTTGCCTCGAATTCAGGGAATCACAATCCTCTGCACCTGGCAAATGAAGACGGCGACGGCGACGCCATCAACGAGGCGATTGCCCCGGCCCTGTTTGTTGGTGCGCTGATTTCGGCGGTGCTGGGGAATATTCTGCCCGGTGCGGGAACCCTGTACAAATCTCAGAACTTTGAATTTCAGGACCGGGCGCATGCGGGCGAAGAGCTGCTGGCGCGCGTGACGGTCGTGGCCAAGCGTGAAAACCGCGAAGTCGTAATGGAAACGCAGGTGACCCGTCCCAGCGACGGGGCCGTGATCGTAACGGGAACCGCGGTGGTTATCGCGCCCGAGAAAGAGATGTCGTTCCACGAGATCGAAGTGCCCGGTCTTGTCGTACAGCGGCATCGGCATTTTGATGCGCTGTTGGAACGATCCCGGCCGCTTGCGGCAATTCCCACCGCGGTGGTCGCCCCCGAAGAGCCGAATTCGCTGGGTGGGGCCTTGCTGGCGGCGCAGGAAACCATCATTGAACCAATTCTGGTTGGTGACCCGGATAAGATCGCCGAGGCCGCCCGGCAGGCGGCGCTGTCGCTGGGCAACACCGAGATCGTCCCGGTGCGGGGTCATTTCGATGCCGCCAATGCTGCCGTTGATCTGGTGGCCGAGGGGCGGGCCAGCGCGCTGATGAAAGGGCATCTGCACACCGATGATCTGCTGCGGGCGGCCTTGCGGAAAGATCGTGGTTTGCGCGCCGGGCGACGCTTTACCCATGTGTTCGTGATGGACGTGCCCGGTCAGCCGCATCCTTTGCTGGTCACCGATGCCGCCATCAATATCGAACCCGATCTTGAAACCAAGATCGACATTACCCAGAACGCCATAGACCTTGCGATCTCGTTGGGGATCACATCCCCCAAGGCGGGGATCTTGTCTGCGGTTGAAACGGTCAACCCGGCAATCCGGTCTTCGATCGACGCGGCCCTGCTGTCCAAGATGGCCGAGCGGGGTCAAATCCGGGGCGGGCTGGTAGACGGCCCGCTTGCGATGGACAACGCGGTCAGCCTGGCGGCGGCGCGGACCAAGGGCATCGTATCCGAAGTCGCCGGGCGGGCCGATATCCTGGTGGTTCCCAACCTGGATGCCGGGAACATGCTGGCAAAGCAGCTGACCTATATTGCCCATGCAGAAGGGGCCGGAGTTGTCCTGGGGGCAAAGGTTCCGATCATCCTGAACAGTCGCGCAGATGACGACAAGGCCCGATTGGCCTCGTGTGCGGTGGCGGCATTGCACGCCGAGCGTCTGTCGCGGGGCGCGTGATGTCCCGTGTCATCACGCTGAACCCCAAGCCGTCGCGCCCATAAGCACCGGGATATCTGGATCGGTCGCCGTTTTTCAAGACGCGGCGACCCGGTCCCATTTTTGGGCAGGTTTTCTGCCAGGGCTGTTCCTGGGGGGCATCCAGGTTTCTTCGATGTTGGCCCGCCGACGCTGGTTGTTTTCTGATTGCGTTGTCTTGGGTTGCCTGGGCCGCGTCGATGACCGCCAGATCAGCGGTATGGGCTTTTGATGCCGCATCGGGCAGGACCATCAACCTCTGCCATCAGACACCAGCGCCGTGGCCGCGTTTCGAAGCATGGATTGGTCCGAGCCGCACACGAAAAGGGTGACGCCCTTGGCGTGCCAGACAGGGATTTGGGCTGGGTTGCCGACAAACAGACCGATCGGCGTGTTTGTCCTTTCACCTGCCGCTATGACGCGTTCGATTGCGGCGTCCAACTCTGCAGACGGATAGCCAACCTGCATGGATTGCGCCAGATCGGCGGGCCCGACGAACAGCATATCCACATCCTCGATCGCAGCAATTGCGTCCAGATGGTCCAGCGCACTGGCATCTTCGATCTGCACCATGACCACGCTGCGATTGTCGCTGACGGCCTGATATTCTGGAATCGCGATCCCGCCATAGTTTCCCGCACGCGGGGATGGCGAAAGGCCGCGCTTGCCTCGGGCGAATCTAACCGCATCGCAAACAGCATCGGCATCGGCTTTGTCCAAAACATGGGGCACCATGACACCGGCCAAACCCAGATCAAGAAGCGGTGCAATCCAGTCGCGCGTTGCGCCCCAACGTCGCGACAGCACTGGCATGCCTGCCGCTTTTGCGGCCAGCGCCATCATGTCCATCTGGGCCATGCCAATCGGCGCGTGCTCTTGGTCAACCACCGCAAAATCCAACCCGGAATGGGCAAGGATTTCAACACTGTGCGGAGCCGGCGTTTTGATAAAAGTGCCGATCAAAAGGTCTTTGGCTTTGATCCGGGATCTGAGGTCTTGCATGTCGGGCTCCTCAACCGTTCAGGCCAATGACATCGGCGGCGTTGTCGGCCACCATCTGACGAATTTGCGCATCTGAATAGCCCAGCCCGATACAGGCCGCGACGCCGTTCTGGAACCCTTCAAGCGGTGTGAGCGTGCCCATCTGCCCCAGGTCAGAGCACAGGATCGTCCGTTCTGTGCCAACCAGATCGATGAACGCGCGCAGTTCCTCGTCGGTGCGGTTTTTGAACTTGGAACCTTCGACAAAGAACGCCAGCGAATGTTCGACATAGGCGCCCATGTCGGCGATTGCCTTGGTGTCCTCCATCGACGCGCCGACGATGTCTTCGGGGTGGGTAAAGATCAGCCGCTCAACGCCGCGTTTGCGGGCCTCGGCGAAGACGATTTTAGTCTCTGAAACGTGGATATGGCCGCTGGCCAGTGCCATGCCGGTGGCTGCCATGACATCCAGCAAGTCCAGCACCTCTGGCCTCAGTTTGTTGTCGTCGAACAGCGGAACGGCCGATGCCGGGCGGATTTTCTGTGTCGAGGCCGGATGTTCCCACCCCGAGGTTCGTTCCCATTCCAGATGGTTTTCGGCGGCCAGTGTCGGCAACCAGACGATCCGTCCGTCCATCGCAGCCGTATGTTCGACCGCATAGGGGTTGATCCCGCCCACCACGTTGTTGAGCACGATGCCCGAAAAGACCTGGGTCGTCAGATCGGAAAAGTGGTCTTTCAGCATCCGTGCGCAGATCACGCCGGAATAGTCGTGATCCTTGGTGACCATGGCCGCGAACTTGTTGTCAGAATAGACCTGCGCCAGTTCAACATGGTCGACCGCGCGCGGCGCGATGGACGGGCCGGAATGCACATGGGGGTCCACGGCACCTGTCAGGATCTCGCCGATGCGCGCGGCTTCGTTGGTTTTGATGCTTTCGATATCAATCATTGGGACCTCCTGAGTTTTGGCGTCGATCATGGCTTATCCTTTTCGCGCCCAAGCGCCTTCGGGCACGGTGTCCAGCGCGGTTCGCCAAGCGTCGGTGCGTTGGACCGGACGCGCGGCGAGACCAAGAGCAGCCTGGGCGGCGGCGGACAGGTATTCGGCCCGCGCAGCGGCATCGGTGCGCGGCACGCCATAGCTGATCACGGGCTCAGCAACTTCAAACCCCATATATTCCAACGCCAACTTGCGGACCGGCATCAAAAGCGGGCCGATGGGGCCGTAAACGCCCGCGTCCGAAAACCGTTCCGGCGTACCGCCCGTGGTGACGCTGATCAGGGCGCGGCGGCCTTTGAACAGGCCTGTGTCAAAGCGGCGCCCGTCCACATAGGCAAAGCCATAGCTCAGCACCCGGTCGATCCAGCCCTTCATCAGGGCCGGCGGGCCGCCCCACCACAGCGGGAATTGCAAGATCACATTGTCGGCCTGCGCCACACGGGCCTGTTCGCGGGCGATATCGGCGGCGAACCCCGAATGTCGGGCCGCATGGGCCTGTTCGGCCTGTACGTGAAACCGGTCCGGATCGGCCACGCACGCCATGTCATGGCGGCCGATGTCCGCACGAAACCCTTCGGCGACCAGATCCGAGATCACGACCTGATGCCCTTGCATCTGCAGCGCATCCGCCATGCTTTTGGCCAAAGCGTGGTTGAACGAACCGGGTTCGGGATGGGCCACAACGATCAAGATATTTCGAGGGTCTGACATGGCCTAGAACTCCACCCTGTCCGCGCCCTTCAGGTTCAACATTTCGCGCGCCTCGTCGGGGGTTGCGATGTCGAACCCAAGGCTTTCCGCCAGGTTCCGCGCCATGGTCACCTGCTGTGCGTTGCTGACAGCCAGTTCACCGCGTTTGGCAAAAAGTGAATCTTCAAGTCCGACCCGCATATTGCCGCCCAAAAGAAGTGACTGTGTGGCGACAGTCATCTGGTGGCGGCCCGCGCCCAGAACCGACCAATGGTAGTCCTCTCCAAACAACCGGTCCGCGGTGCGGCGCATATGGGCAACGTCTTCGGGATGCGCGCCGATACCCCCCAGGATTCCAAACACGCTTTGGACAAAGAATGGCGGCTTGACCAGATCACGCTGCACGAAGTGATGCAATGTATAGAGATGGCCGATATCATAACATTCGACCTCGAACCGCGTGCCGCTCTGGGAACAGGTTTGCAGCACATGCTCGATCTCGGCAAAGCTGTTGTGAAAAATGCGCGATCGGGAGCCCTCGATAAAGTCTTCCTCCCAGTCGAATTTGAACGCCTTCATCTTGTCCAGCAGGGGAAAGAAGCCGAAATTCATCGTCCCCATGTTCAGCGAGGCGATTTCGGGTTGGAATGTTGCAGCAGGGCGCAGGCGTTCCTCGACGCTCATCTGCGGAGAGCCGCCGGTGGTGATGTTGATCACGACGTCGGATTGTTGCTTGATCACTTTCAAAAAGGGCTCAAACCGTTCGGGGGACTGATCGGGACGCCCGGTCGCGGGGTCCCGTGCGTGCAGGTGTACGATGGCCGCTCCGGCCGCGCGCGCGTCCAGGGCGGCGGTGGCGATCTCTTCGGCCGTGATGGGCAGGTGCGGCGACATTGTCGGGGTGTGAATCCCGCCCGTGACGGCGCAGGTGATGATGATCTTACGTTTGGCCATTTGGTCCTCAGAACAGGGCGCGGGGGATGAAAAGGGTCAGGTGCGGTATCAGCGCGATCAGGACCAGTACGCCAAGGCAAATGCCGACCAGCGGCAGGGCCTCGCGAATGACCTTTGTCACCGGCTCACCCGATATCGCCGAAGCGATGAACAGCAATATTCCAACCGGCGGCGTCGCCATGCCGATCACCACATTCAGCACCACGACCGTGCCGAACTGCACCGGGTCCATACCTATGATGGCCTGTATTTTTAACAGGATCGGCATGGTCAGGATCAGGATCGAGATGGGTTCAAGGAACATTCCCAACACCAGCAGGAACAGATTGAGCAACAGCAGGATGATCCAAGGGTTGTCCGTGACCTGCAGAATGGCGTTGGCGATCAGGGTTGGAACCTGTTCCAGCGTGAACACAAAGGACACGATGCTGGCCATCGAGGTGATGAACAGGATCGTGGCCGAGACCAACGCCGTTGCGATCAATGCGTCCCAAACCCGCTGCACTGTCAGGTCGCGATAGATGAAGCCGATGAACAACGCATAGGCGACAGCGACGGCGGCGGCCTCGGTCGGGGTGAAAATGCCGGCCTTGATGCCCACCAGGATGATCAAAGGCAGGATCAATGCGGGCAAGGTGCGGCGGGTGGCGGCAAGACGTTCGGCCAGGGCCATCTTGTCGGTCACCGGAAAGCCGTCGCGCCGGGCCCGCCAACTGGCATAGGTCAGCAGACCAGCGGCGATGCCGATGCCCGGTACCACACCGGCCAGAAACAGTTGGCCGATCGACGCGCCGGACAGCACACCATAAATGATCATGGTGATTGACGGCGGGATGATCGGCCCCATGACGGAACTGACGGCGATCAGCGCAGCCGCATAGGCGGATGGCATCCCTTGTTTCGACATGGTCGGGATCAGGATTGTTCCCAGCGCCGAGGCCTCGGCCGTGGCACTGCCCGAGATCCCCGCGAAAAAGCCCGAAGACAGGATTGATACGGACGACATCCCACCCCGCCTGTGGCCCACCATGGCTCGGGCAAAGTTGACGATACGGTCGGTCACGCCCCCCACATTCATCAATGACCCCGCCAGCAGAAAGAGCGGAATGGTCAACAGCACAAACTGATCAATGCCCGCGATCATTCGCTGCGGCAGCATCAGGGCCATCATGCCATTGCCCGACAGGTACAGATAGAGAGTGCCGCCAATCCCCAGCGCCAGAGCGATCGGAATGCCGCTGGCCAGAAGACCGGCGAAGACAAGAAAGAAACTGCCCATTACTGCGCCTCTTCGGACGGCGTCCGGCCGTCACCTTCTATGTTGTTCAGGAATTGCGGGCGAAACCGGTTGACCAGATCGGCCACCACATGCAGCGCCATCAGCGACATGCCGACCGTGACCGACACATAGACCCAGCGGATCGACAGACCCAAAGGGGCGCCGGTCAGCGATTCCCAGATGAAATCCAGCGCCGGGATGGTCTGGCGTTCAAAGCGCGACGCAAAGTCATACCCATACCACGCCATCAGTCCCAGAAAGAACAGGATCGGCACGGCCATCACGGCGCTAAGCACCCATTTCCCGCGCGGCGGCAATTGCACCGGCAGGAAATCCAGCGCCACGAACTCACCGCGGGAATAGGCCAGCCCCAGAACCAGAAAAGTTTGCCATATCAACAGGTAACGGCACAGCTCCTCGGCCCAGATCAGCGAGTCGCCAACGACATAGCGGGCAATGACCTGTGCGATCATGATGCCCACGATCAACGCCATGCACAGGCCGGCCAAAACGCGGACAACCTGAACATAGGCGCGAACGACCAAAGGGGGGTGGGGCGACGATGTCATGATCTACCTTTCATAGTGTCCCCCGCGCGACATCGGGCCGCGCGGGGGGTGCGCGGTTAGCCCGCGGCGGCAACCAGCTCGGCGATCAGCGGGTCTTTGGCCGCCCATTCCGAGGTCATGCCAGCCGTCTTTGCGCGCATCGCATCCATATCCGTCAGCTCCAGAATCTCGACGCCTTGGGATTTCAGGGTCTCGCGGCCCTCGGCATCCTGCGTTTTGGCATAGCTCAGCGTCTCGGAAACCGACCGGCGACCGGCTTCGGTCACGGCGGCTTTCTCTTCGTCATTCAGCGTATTCCAATAGCGGTCAGACATGATGGTGGTCATGTGCCACGGATAATGGCCGGTCAGCGTAAAGTTCTTGCCGACCTCCCACAGGTTTTCGCCCAGCATCGAGGAAACGTTGATCTCTACCGCGTCCAGAACGCCGGTTTCGAGCGCGCCGTAGACCTCGCCATAGGGCAGGCCAACGGGGGCGGTCCCGAGGGTTTCCCAGATCTGTTTGTGCAGGGGCACCGGTACAATGCGGGTTTTCAGCCCGGACAAGTCATCCAGCGACGCCACTGGATCCTTGACTGACAGAAAATGACGTTGGCCGGTGTCGGCCGTGGCAAGGCTGATCAGCCCGGCTTCGCGCAGATCGTCCTGAATTTTCAGGCCGACCTCTCCCAGTGCCAGCTCACCAAAATGGTCATAGTCGCGCACCAGGAAGGGCAACTGCCAGGCGTTCATCGCCTGCCGCCCGGTGACCAGAGGGATCAACACACCGGATACGGCGGTCACATCCATTGTCCCCGCGACCGTGCCTTCCAGCAGCTGTTTGTCACCGCCCAACTGGCGGTTGGGGAAAATACTGACGTTGAACGCGCCGGGCATCAGCTCTTCGAGCGCTTCGGAAAAACTGGTGGCCAACGTATGGCCGGGATGCACTTCGTTGGCACCATGAGCGATCTTCATGGACTTGCCCGCAGCCCGCGCAACATGGGGCATGGCAAGGGCTCCGGCAAAGGCGGCTGCCCCCGTACGCAAAAGGGTTCTTCTGGTGATCATTGGTTTCTCCTCCCAGGTGATGGAATGTATTCGTTTCTGCCAGGTTGTGACCCTGGCGGTATTGGTCCGCTCTGTGTCAGGTGTCGCCCGGCATAGGATAGTCGTCTGCATTCAGAACCCAGCCCGGTTTCATCGAGAAATCTGTGCGGGGCGGGCTGAAGATGTCGACAAGCTCGTTGCTGGAAGCGCCGGTTGCGCGTGTGGTGTGAATGACGGGCGGCGGGATCACCAGCATCGAAGGCGACGCCATTTCTATGGCCATGTCCTCGCGCCAGTCCGCCATGTCGCTGGTCCACGCCCAACGCAAGTAGTGGGTGAAATCGCCTCCAAGCGCCAATGACCCCTGTTCAAAGTCATCATGGTGATGCGGCGACATCTTGGATTGATCGCGCGGGCCATTAAAGGGGTCCAGCGCATTGATCATCAGCGTCGTGCAACGGAAAATGCGGCCAAAGCGGCCTTCTTCCTGGGCAACATCCAGACTATAGACACGGATTTTCCAACCGTCCCCGGGTGCGGGCCAGGGTTGAAACGGCGGGATATGGCTGCGTTCGGCGTCATAACCGCGCGCATTTCCGCAGGCCTCTGCCAAATCGGTGCTTTGGGTCGAAAAGAGCCGCACCAGCACCCCGCCGTCAGGCATCGTCACAGTGCTGTCGCCCGGCGGCACAAAGGCAAGGCTGTTGCCCGGCACATCCTGACGCGTTCCGTTCCATTCAATTGTGGCTGGGGCCTGGGGCAGCAAAACCGCATATTCATCAATCTGCGCCTTGCGTTCAAACACTGCGCCGGGCGCGGCCTCGGTGTAGGCGACCAGGAAATTGTGCCCGCGATGCATCCAGGTCTTGCCCGTGGGGCCCGAAATCTGTGGCTCGGAGGCGTAAAAATACCCCTCTTGCTGCTCAGCGATCAGGCCGGTCTGCGCAATCGTGCTGGCTGGGGCGTTCTGCGCCAACGCAGCGCGGGGGTCAGATTTGTCGTACATCGCTTACTCCTCGTGGCTGGTGCCAAGGGGCGGTGTGTGGATATTTCGGGTGATGCCGATCATCTGTTTCCCCTTCTGACTTGTATCGCATAGCGAAACACTGTATCTTGTAACGAAACATAAAATCTAAACGGTGATGCTGTCAAGTATGGCGTCAGATACACGTCCCGGCCCATCATTTGCGGGCAGAAGTTTGAAGGAGAACGGCACATGAATGCGGGAAATGACGACAAGCCCGACGTGATCCAAAGCGTCGCGCTGGCGCTTCAGCTTCTTGAAACGCTTGCGGAAAACGACGCCGAGATTGGCGTAACCGCTCTTGCCACCGCTCTGGGAACCACGAAAAGCCGCATCTTCCGGCATCTGCGGACACTGGTGACGCTTGGCTATATTTCGCAATCCGAGGAAACCGAGCGATATCGAATCGGCGCGCGGCTGATCGCATTGGGCAAGGCGGCCTCGGGTTCGGCCGACCTGACGTCAGTGGCCTTGCCGCACATGCGCGTGCTTCGTGACACCACGGGGCATGCTGTCAGCCTTGGTCAGGTTGACGACGACGGGATTCGTATACTCAACACCTTGCACGGTAACATGCAGATAGAGGTCGGCGTGCGCCCCGGCTCTTTGCTGGGCTTCACCAATTCCGCGCAGGGCAAGGTCGTGCTGGCCTCGATGTCCGAGGCGGACCGAGCCCTGGCCGTCCCGAAAGTGCTGCCCCAAGCCACCCAGTTCACCATCACGGACCGCGCCGAATTCACAGCCCATATCGGCACCATCCGCGAACAAGGCTGGGCAACGGCACCGAATGAGACCATGTTGGGACTGAATGCGTTATCCTGCCCGATTTTCGATGCAGACGGGAAGGCGATCGCAACGATCGCGATTGTCAGCCTGACGCAATACATTGAAACCCCGCCTGACCCGAAACAGATCAACGCCGTTTCGATTGCGGCAAACCGAATCTCGGCCGAACTGGGGTTCGAGCCATCTGATCGAAGAACCGGCCCCGAGTGCTGATCCAGGCCGGTTCGTAATGGCACCTGTTCCCGCGTCGTGGGGTTGGCGGATGTGCGGCCAGAGCCGATAAAGCAGGGCCTGTGTGGGTCATGGCCGGGGCAGGTCGGCGCGGCTGATGTCCATCCCCCAGATCGACGCTTGTGCCCTGTGGGCTTGGCCTTTTTGCAGGCGTTTTTCGCCGATGCTGGCATCAAAATCGCCCCGGAATCAGTGAATCGGACCCGTGAAAATCAAAATCACGACAAAAAAACATTTTGAAATCAACATTTTAAGCGGCAATTTGTGCCTGCTACGGGAATCCCCCAATTCCTGAGGGGCGGCTTGGGGGATAGTTTGGCGTTAACCGGTCATTAACGACCAACCACTTTCCCCGACTGAGGGGCTGGACACCTTACCCCCTCGACCAGCCCCTCGACCCCCCTCCTGGTAAATCACCAAGTCCTGACGCCGCCAAGCACGCGGTAATCAGTCGGCGTTTCCCGAGGTCGCGCCGAGGTTCAGGACCTGCTGAACAACGCCGGGCAAATCGGAACTGTCGCCATAAGCCCTGTCATGCGGCAGGTCGCTGAGCGGTGATTTCCGGTAGCCTTCGGTAAAAAGAAGAAATGGAATTTTCGCGCGCCGGGCAGTTTCGGCGTCAACTTCGCTGTCGCCGACAAATACCCTTTTGTCACTGGCGCCAAGCGCGTCAAAGGTCGCCAGCAAATGCGCCGGATCGGGTTTGCGCACGGTCAGCGTGTCGCCCCCGGTTACGGCATCGAAGTAACCGGAGATGCCAAGCTGTTGCAGGACATGGCGGGCCGGGGCTTCGGGTTTGTTGGTGCAAAGCCCCAAGCGATGTTCCTGATCCCGAAGCCGCGACAACGCATCCGCCACACCGGGGTAAAGAACGGTGCGGTCGCACGAGACTTCGTTGTAGTGGCGCAGTGTCCTTTGGGTCAGTTCACCGTGGCGCGCAATTTCGATGTCGCAGTGCACGATGACACGTTCGACCAGTTTGGGCAGGCCATTCCCGACGAATCGCCTGACGGTGGTGTGGTCCAAGGGCGGGATTGCGATATCGGCCAGCATCCTGTTCACCGATTCCGCAATGTCGGGCAGGCTGTCCACCAGGGTTCCGTCCAGATCGAATACGACTGTTGCCACTTTGATAACCCGCGCTAACCCTGTTGGTGGCGGCTTAACCCAGCTGTTTGGCAAAAACAATCATCGCAGGGTTCTTTAAGCCAAAACGGGCACTTGACAAATCTTAGTATTTTTATCAGATTAAGCGCAGGAACGTACAGCCACCCCGTTTCCGGGTCAGCCAGTCGATGAAATCGCGAACAGATAAGGCCAAGAGCCTGCCCAGATCCGGAGACGCCACGATGAACGCGCAGAACCCGCACCCCAGCCAATCTTTTGCAGTTTCGATGCTGCCCTCTCATAAGGCCGAGGAACTGACCCAGGGTGGCAACCTGGCCCATATCGAACTGGGCGACCAGCTTTATACCCTGCGCATCACACGCGCGGGCAAACTGATCCTGACCAAATGACCGCCCCGGCACCCCGAGGGGGCGCGGCGGTCGGCCGACTGTCCGACCTTGATCCGGTCGAGGCCGGCGCGGTCATGTATCTGCGCCTTTGGGGCGCCGGTACGGGCGGGCAGGCGGATGCTGCAAGTGACTTTGAAATTGCGCTGGGCCTGGACCGGGGGCGTGCGGCGATGCTGACGCTGGACCGGTTGTGTTCGCTTTGCGCCCATCATGGTCGCCGTCCCCTGATGCGGCACGGGTTGGGGTGCGCCTGCCTTGGCGCGGACGAGAATTGCTTTGCGCAGATGGTTGCCGCCGCATCGGAAGGCGCCCGCGAAGATGCCATGATGATGGCTTCGCTGATCGTGCGCCCCGATTTCGCGCCCGCGCTGGCGTCGCTGTCCGAGGAACTTGGCCTGGCGCTGCGCCAGATGACCCGGTCCGTGCCGATGCAAACGACGGGGCATCGGGTCAGTTCGGCGGTCCTGCACTGACCCTGCCGATTGGGTCCAATTGATCAGGACCCAAAGACCGAGGGTCAGCAGCAACCGCAGCCTGCGTGGTGGTGATCACAGACCGGAGCAGGCGCGTAATCCCCGACCTCGGCCAGGATGTTTTGCAGAACCTCCAGGATCATGTCCACGTCGTCGGCCTCGATCGTCAGGGGCGGGCGGATTTTCAGAATGTTATCGCGCGGACCTTCGCTGCCGATCAGGATGCGGTGGTCGCGCATCCTGTTCTTGACATAGCGGCAAATCTCGGTGCCTTCCGACCCATCCGGGTTGACCAGTTCCACCCCCAGGAACAGCCCCATCCCGCGGATATCGCCCACGCAGGCAAACCGGGTTTCAAGCTGCTTTAGCCCGTTCACAAGGCGCTGGCCCATGACGCGCGCGTTGTCCTGCAACCCCTCGTCATCGACGATGTCCAGAACGGCCTTGCCAATGCGGCATGACAGGGTCGATCCGCCAAAGGTCGAAAAGAACTCGATCCCATTGTCAAAGCTCTCTGCAATGTCCCGCGTCGTGACCACCACGCCCAGCGGATGGCCATTTCCGATCGGTTTGCCCAGAACAACGATATCCGGCACTGCGCCCTGATGTTCGAAACCAAAATAGTAATCGCCCAGCCGGCCCAGGCCGGTCTGAACCTCGTCGGCGATGCAAACGCCGCCCGCCGCACGGATGTGTTCGTAAACGGCAGGCAGATACCCTTTGGGCGGGATGATCTGCCCCCCGACAGACGGAAAGGTTTCGGCGATGAAACCGGCCAGCCCGTGGCCCCGGGATTTCAGCGCGGCAATGGCCGGACCCACAAGGTCGGCAAAGTTTTGCGCGCGGTCAGGGTCGTCGCGCCGGTAAGAGCCGCGGTAATCATCGGCAACTTCGACCAGTTCAACCCAATCGGCCTGGCCCACCCCACCGGGTTTGTTGAACTTGTAGGCCGAGATGGCGACCGCCGCGTTGGTGTTCCCGTGATAGCCGTGATCCGGCGTCACGATCCCCTTGGCACCCGTGTGGGCGCGGGCCAGCCGCAGGGCCAGCTCGTTGGCTTCGGTCCCCGAGTTGACAAAGAAACAAACCTCGAACGGGGCGGGAAACTTTGACAGGACCTTGTCCGCAAACTCTGTCTGGGACGGATGCAGGTAGCGCGTGTTCGCGTTCATCCGGGTCAGTTGATCGGCGGCGACGGCCTGAATGCGCGGGTGGGCATGGCCCACATGCGGTACGTTGTTATAGGCGTCAAGGTAAGGGCGGCCCCATTCGTCGAACAGATGGTGTCTCCATCCCCGCACCAGCATGACCGGGTCATCATATGTCAGGGACAGGTTGCCGCCGAAATGCGCCCGGCGCTTTTGCAGAATAGCCGCTTTGTCGGTCGGGTGGTAACAGGTTTTCTCGTCGGGCAGGTTAAGCAGTGCTGCCGGGTTGGGGCAGATTGCATGCCAAAGCTCCAGCTCATCCGGGTCGCCGACGCCCGGCCAATCGTCATCCATGCCCGATGTGGTCAGCGCCATCTGAAAATGAACATGCGGCGCCCAGCCGCCGTTTTGGTCGGGGTCACCCAGCCGGGCGAAAACCGCCCCCTGCGCCACCGGGTCGCCGGGGCGCAACCGGTCGCAGATTTCCGGGTCGAGATGTCCGTACAGCGTAAAAAACGGGTCACCGTCGGGCGTTTCATGGCGCAGGATCACTACGCCGCCGTAATCCAGGTGGGCGTCGCGGTTTTCGACGGCCTCGACGCGCCCGCTGGTTGGCGCATGCAGAACGGTTCCGGCCGGGGCAAAAACATCGACGGCCAGGTGAACCGTGCGCCGGTCCGAGGCTTTCCAGGGTCCCTTGCGGAACCCGGTTTCGGTATAGATCAGGCGCGGTTCGTTGTAATAGCCAAGCCACATACCCGTGCCATGTTCCGCGCCCATGCGGGCGGCTTCGTGCTGCGGCATGTGGAACGGGTCCCGAGGCCAGGATGATTGTTCCACCGACAGCGACCCCATCGGGACGGCGCTCAGGTCTTGTCCGTACAGGGGCGCGAATTCGCCGCGATGCTTGTCCAGATAGGCATGGATGCGCTCGGCCGCATCCGTTACCGGCAACCCGCAGGCCGCGCGCAGGCGGGCAGACATGAGCCCGCCATTGACGGCGGTGTTCTCAAGGAACCGCCAGGCGGGCTGTTGGCTGATGGTGACATAAGGGTCGTCAGGGTTTTCGACGGCCATCAGCGTCGAATTCACAACCGAAACCGCAAGGCGCATTCTCAGAAGCGGCCAAATCAGGTCGACCTCGTCGGGGCGCAGGCGGTTTGCGGCGTTGTACCCGCGCACAAGCGCGGCCAGCGCCCGTTCGGGGCGGGGGTGGTCCAGCACCACATAAGCCCCTGCGATGGCCAGGTCGCAGATGCGCGGGGCGGCGCACATGTCGCCAAGGTCGATCAGGCCCGAAATGCTCTGCCCCTGTCCCAATTCGCCTTCGACCAGAATGTTGTAGTCGTTGACGTCATTGTGGATCGGTTGTTTCGGAAGCGCCGCCAACGACCCCGAGATACCGTCAAAGGCCTGCGCAATTTCGGTCAGCAACGCGCGCCTTGAGGGGTCGTCGATCTGGCTTAGCGCATCCCTGATCCAACCGGCCTGTGTCAGGTCCCACTTGAATCCGGGGCGGTGAAGAGCGTCATGAGTGAACCCTTCCAAAGCCCGATCCGTCGCCCCCAGCGCTCGGCCGAGTTTCAAAATCAACGCGTCCGTTTTTGGCGCGGCCTCGGCATAGCTTTGGCCCGGCAGGCGTTCCAGCAACCAGGCCAGGCGCGGCGTGCCGTCCTGATCGGGGATAACGGGCAGGTCAGTCCCGTCCACCGCCGATACGACCCTTGGAAATGGCAGGCCGGGGGCGGCAGAGGCCAGATGTTCCAGCGCCTTGATCTGCAAATCCACCTGATCCTGCGGGCACCCGGCATGCATGACTTTCAGCACATAGTCCTGGCCGTTCTTGGCCCGGACCAGGAAATTGAGGTCATATTCGCCATTCAGACGGGACAGGATGCCTTCGACACCCCAATGCCCGCGCAGGGCAGCGGTCCAGTATTGCGTTGGCCCGGCCATCGGCCCCAGACCCTTCTAGGTCAGCGCCCTGAGGCGTTTGATCAGCGACGAGGTGTCCCAGCGCCCGCCTCCCAATGCCTGAACGTCCTTGTAGAACTGGTCCACAAGGGCCGTCACCGGCAGCGAGGCACCGGTTTCGTTGGCTGTGTCCAGACAGATGCCCAGGTCCTTTCGCATCCAGTCGACGGCAAAGCCATGGTCGAAATGATCGTCCAGCATGGTTTCAAAACGGTTGGACATCTGCCAGCTGCCGGCGGCCCCCTGGCTGATGACCTCAACCACCGCCCGGCCGTCCAGATCGGCCTTTTCGGCGAAATGCAGTGCTTCGCTCAGGCCTTGTACCAGCCCGGCGATGGCGATCTGGTTGCACATCTTGGTCATTTGGCCCGCGCCGCTGTCGCCCAGGCGGCGGCAGATCTTGGAATAGACCTGCATCACCGGTTCAGCCGCGTCGTAAGCGGCCTGATCGCCGCCACACATGATGGACAAGACACCGTTTTCGGCTCCGGCCTGCCCGCCGGAGATCGGCGCATCCACAAACGCGATGCCATTTTCGGCAGCGGCGGCGTTCAATTCCCGTGTCACCTTGGCGGAAACGGTGGTGTGGTCCACGAAAACGGCCCCGTCTGCCATGCCGTGAAACGCCCCGTCCTTGCCCGTGCAGACCATGCGCAGGTCGTCGTCATTGCCGACACAGGACATGACAAAGGCTGCGCCGCGCGCGGCTTCGGCAGGTGTTGCAGCGGACGCGCCGCCGTGTTCGGCGACCCAGGCCTCGGCCTTTGCGGCGGTGCGGTTGTAAACGGTGACTTCATGGCCCGCAGCCTGAAGGTGCCCCGCCATCGGATAGCCCATGACGCCCAGGCCAAGGAATGCGATTTTTGCCATTTGGTGATCCTCTCCGCTGCCCGGTGCCGCGAGGTGTCGCTGGACCGGATGGTTTGGCAGAGACAAAGCAAAGCTGCGCCCAAAGGGCAACCCCGCGTTATGATTTGCCGCCCAGATCCCGAAGGATAGGGCAATCGGGCCGGTCATCCCCGGCGCAGGCTTCGACCAGGTGGCTTAACGTGTCGCGCATGGATCTGAGGTCGGCAATCTTGGCATCAATCTGGGCCAGATGGCCGTGTGCGACCTGTTTCACGTCGGCGCTGGCGCGGGTTTCATCCTCGTAAAGGGCCAACAGGGTGCGGCAATCTTCGATCGTAAAGCCCAGGGCGCGCGCCCGCCCGAGGAATTTCAGCTTGTGAATGTCCTGTGCGCGGAAACTGCGGTACCCGTTGCTGTCGCGGTCAGGCTTTACCAGCGCGATATCTTCGTAATACCGGATGGTTTTCGCCGGAAGCCCGGTTTGATCCGAGGCTTGACCTATATTCATGGCGTGACCCTTTTTGTGATTGCGGGGGCGCCTGCGTCGGGCAGGCTGGCGCGGATACGGTAAAGGCGCAGCGCATTGGTGACGACAAATACGCTGGACAGCGCCATCGCCCCGGCGGCCAGAACCGGCGACAGCAAATGCCCGCCAAACGGATAAAGCACCCCGGCCGCAACCGGGATCAGCAAGGTATTATACCCGAATGCCCAGCCCAGGTTCTGACGGATGTTGCGCATCGTTTTCCGGCTGATTTCCAGCGCATTGGCCACGCCCGACAGGTTGCCCGACATCAGGACCACATCGGCGGTTTCAATCGCGATATCCGTTCCGGTGCCGATGGCGATGCCGATATCTGCTGCGGCCAATGCGGGTGCATCGTTGATGCCATCGCCGACAAAGGCGACGGGGCCGAACGTGTTGCGCAGATCGGTGATTGCGTCGACCTTGCCCCCGGGCAGGACCTCGGCCGTGACGTGGTCGATGCCCAGCTTTCGGGCCAATGCCTGGGCCGTTTTTGCATTGTCACCGGTTATCATGGCCAGCATCAGACCCATGTCGTGCAACCGCGCAAGTGCGGCAGGGGTTTCGGGTTTGATCGGGTCCGTCACGGCAATTGCGGCGGCGGCCTGCCCGTCAATGGCAACATAGACCGGGGTCGCGCCTTCGGCGGCGCGCGCGCCCATTGCGTCAGCAAGCGCCCCAAGCGCGATGCCGTGATTTTGCATCAACGCCTGTGATCCGACCAACAGGCGGCGCCCTTCGACGGTCGCGCGCAGCCCAAGCCCCGTCAGCGACTCGAAATCGGTCAGCTCGGGCAGGTGCGCGGGGCCTGCGCGCGTGATGGCCCGGCCAATCGGGTGCTCGGAGCGCGCCTCGACCGCAGCGGCCAGGCGCAGAACGTCATCACGAGAATGGCCATCGGCGGTAACGATCTGGTCAAGCTCGGGCCGGCCCAGGGTTAGCGTGCCGGTCTTGTCCAGAGCGATCACCTTTGCCTGTTGCAGGTGCTGCAGCGCGTCGCCCTTGCGAAACAACACACCAAGTTCCGCGGCCCGGCCCGTACCCACCATGATCGAGGTTGGTGTCGCAAGGCCCATGGCGCAGGGGCAGGCGATGATCAGAACCGAAACTCCGGCCACCAGCGCCAGCGGCAGGGACGGCGCAGGCCCCAGCACCAGCCACGCAACAATTGTCACAAGCGCCAGCCCGATCACCGCAGGCACAAAGTAATAGGTGATCCGGTCGACCAGCCCCTGGATCGGCAGCTTGGCCCCCTGCGCCTGCTGAACCATCGCTATGACCTGTGCAAGAACGGTTTCGGCGCCGACATGCGTTGCCCGCGCCCTCAGCGCGCCGGTGCCGTTGACGGTGCCGCCGATGACCGGGTCTCCGGGTGTTTTGCCCGCAGGCACCGGTTCGCCGGTAATCATGCTTTCGTCCACATAGGACGTACCGTCCAGTATCTCGGCATCGACCGGCACGCGTTCCCCAGGCCGGATCAGAACGGTATCGCCGGTTGTTATTTCTGCGACCGGCAGGTCAATCATGGCGCCGTTCCGCGCGACCCGCGCGGTTTTGGGCTGAAGACCCACCAGCATCCGGATGGCAGCGCCGGTCCGGCCCTTGGCGCGGGCCTCCATCAGGCGGCCCAGCAGAATAAGGACGACGATCACCGCAGCGGCTTCGAAATAGACGTTGGCGGTGCCGGGCGGCAGGATGTTCGGGGAAAAGGTGGCGATGACCGAGAACACATAGGCCGCGCCCGTTCCCAACGCCACGAGGGCGTTCATGTCCGGGGCACCGCGCAAAAGTGACGGAATGCCCTTGGCATAGAACATGCGCCCCGGACCAAGCAGCAAGACCGTTGTCAGCAGGAACTGAACACCGTGGCTTGTCTGTGTTCCCAGCGTCGCGTGAACCCAGTGATGAAAGGCCGGGATCAGGTGCCCGCCCATCTCAAGCAGGAAGACCGGCAGCGCAAGGGCTGCCGCAACAACCACCGAACGCGTCAGGCGCTGACGTTCATCCGCTCCGGCATCGCCCTCGGCCTCTGAACGGATGTCTTGGGCCGGTCGCGCGGGGTAACCGGCCTGCGTAAGCGATTTTGCCAGTTCGGCCGGGTCGGTTGTCATTTCCAGATAGATGACGTTGGCGCGACGGGTGGCAAGGTTCACATCAGCCGCGACGACGCCCGAGATGTCGGTCAGAATGCGCTCGATTCTTCTGACGCATGCGGCGCAGCTCATGCCGTCGATCTGCAATTCGGCCTGTTGCGTGGCCACGGGATAGCCCGCTTCGGACAGCGCCCGCGTCACGTCAGACAATGGGGCCGCATAGGTGACCGTTGCCGTTTCGGTGGCGAAGTTCACGGCGGCTTCGCCGACGCCCGGAACCGCGTGCAAGGCGGCCTCGACGCGCCCGACGCAGGATGCGCAACCCATGCCGGCTATCTTGATCTGAGTGGTATTTGGTCCGTCCATCCGAGTCGCCCTGATGCAGTTCCCCCTTCACATGAGGGTTCCGGTAACTGGAAGGTCAAGAGGGAGTCATCAAGAATGTGCGGGGGCGGTCACGAGCCGCTTATGTTGCGTTCCATCAAGCGTTGGTAGATTCTTGGAGATAACCCGTTGATCCACCACGCCAATTTTGCGACACGACCCACCGGGATCGTCGGCGCCCCTTTGTCCAGCCCGCGCAAAATGGTCGCGGCGGCGGCTTCGGGGCTCATCTCGTCCATCCCGTCGGTGGCCGATCCGGGACGCGCGATGCCGTCCGCCTGTCGTTCGGGGTTGCCGGGGTTCGTCGACACAAAGGACGGGGCCGCGATATGGACCCGGACGCCATGGGGCTTTTCCTCGGACCGCAGCGATTTGAAGAACCCTTCGAGCGCATGTTTCGACGCCGCATAGGCGGTGCGGTGATAAAGCGGAGCGAACCCGGCCACTGACGAGATCGCCAGATGCGCGCCGCCGGATTTGCGGATCTCGGGCAGAAATGCGCGGGCCATGGACACGGCTGCGAAATAGTTGATTTCAAAGACCTTGCGGTGGCTTTTGTCATCGGACTGGTCAAACCCGGCGATTTGCGTGATCCCGGCATTATAGATGACCAGATCAATGCTGTCGCTTGAGGCAACGGTTTCGGCGATGGCCGCCGCCAGCTGCTGCGGGTCGGTCAGATCGCATGTCAGGGCAAGCTGGGTGGGGGTATTGTCCAGACCGGATATGTCCAGGTCCAACAGGACAACGCGCCAGCCACGGGCTTGCAACATGCCCGACAAGGCCTGGCCCAGCCCGCCAGCGCCGCCCGAGATGACCGCTGTTTTCATAACCCTGCCTGCCGTTTCCAGTGATCGAATACCTGGGCACTGCTCCGTTCGGGCGTGTACCCGAATTCGGATTTCAGCGCGCTGTTGTCCAGAACCGGCCGGTATTGCAGAAACCGGACCTGTTCGGGGCCGTACCGCGACAGCCCAAGGGGGCGTGCGACAGCCAGACCCGCCCTGAGCAACCAGGCTGGCAGGCGGAGAACCGGTTTGCCCAGCATGTGCGCAAGATCGCCGACGCCCAGGGCGCCGTCTCCGGCGACATTGTAGATACCGGGCGGACCATCGGTTGCCGCCCGTTTCAGGATGCGGGCAAGATCGCGGGTCCAAATAAAGACGAACGGGCTTTCGCTGCCGGTGACGGCCAGCAGGCGGGGTTTGTGAAACAGCGCGGTAATCTGGTTTTCCGTCCCGTCACCCAGAACGGTTCCGACCCGCAATATGACCTGTTCAAGCTTGGGCGCTGTTTGCCGCGCGGCGGCCAGCAGTTCTTCGACCTGGCGCTTGTGATCGGAATAAGGAAATTCGGGATTGCCGCGCAGCGCGTCGCCCTCCCGCAAGGGGGTGGGATTGTCGGGGTGATAGCCATAGGCCGCACCGGACGAGGTAACGACCAACCGGCGCGTTCCATTGGCAATCGCGGCCTCAAGAACCTTGCGCGTGCCTTCGACATCCACGGCAAAGGCCGCGGCCCGCCCCATGCCCGAAGGCGGGGTGACAATCGAGGCCAGGTGAATGATCACGTCCGGTTTGACCTGCGCTATGACCTGTTCCGGCTGCGCGGTGGTTACATCCATCGGCAGGTATGTCACGGAACCCAGCAGGTCGGCAGGTTTGTGTAGGTCGGTTGCAATGACCTCGACCCCAGTCGGCAGGTCCTGCAACAGGGCCCGCCCGACCATGCCCGCCGCGCCGGTGATCAACAGGCGGGTCATCGGGCGGCCTCGGTCCGGGCCATGGCGGTGGCAAGCGCAAGCCCCGAGACGGCGTGCCAGATCCCCCAGAACGCAGCGACAACAGCCATCCCGCCCAACCCGTGAAAGAACGCGAAGATCAGCACCAGCCCCAGGCCCGAATTCTGAATGCCGGTTTCAATCGTTACGGCGCGCCGATCAAAGGGGGACAGCCGGGTCAGAGTGGCCACGACCCAACCGCCCCCCAGTGCCAGTGCGTTGTGAATGATCACAAGCCCGGCGACTGCCCCGGCGAAACTCAGGAAGAACTCCCAGTTGGCCGCCAGGGCGAGTATGATGAACGCAACGAATATTCCCATCGACAGGTATTGCAGCGGGGTGCGCAGCCTGGCGGTCAAAGACGGGTGCCTTTGGTTAAGCGTGATGCCCAGCACAAGCGGCAGGATCAGCATGAGGCCAACGATGACCGCGATTTGAACCGGGTCGATTTCCGTGCGTTGAAGGATTTCCCGCGTCGGCGGATACAGCCCGCCCCAAAAGGCGATATTGAATGGCGTCATCGCGATGGCCCCGATCGTTGCAAAGGCGGTCATCGACACGGACAGGGCGGCGTTCCCCCCGGCACGATGCGTGATGAAGTTCGAGATGTTCCCGCCCGGGCAGGCGGCCACAAGGATCAGCCCCAGCGCAATCGACGGGCGCGGGGCGAACATCCAGACCAGACCGAATGTCAGGGCGGGCAAAACGAAGAATTGTGAGACCAGCCCGACGACCACCGGTTTCGGGGCCCGGCGCAAACGGTCAAAATCGCGGGGTTTCAGGTCGATGGCGATCGAGAACATCACGATTGCCAGAATGGCATTCAGCAAGGTCAGCGACGCGGGGCTGAAATTCAGTGTGACGTCGTCGATGCCGGTCATGGGGCGGCTTTCCGAAGCCGGTCGATCCAGCCGGTGACCGCCTTGCGATAGGTGGCCTTGTCCACGTAATAGGCCATGCGGGCAAGATTGAGGTAATTCATGCCTCCGGTGGCGCGCTCATAGGTTTTTTGTTTTTCGGCCTTCAACGCGGCAGCTGCGGAACTGCCTGATTGAAGACCTTTTATGTAACGCGCCACCATCTCGGCCTGCTCGTGCCGTCCCTGCCAGCCCAGTCCGGTTGCTTCGATCATGCCCAGAACGAACAGGTCATCGCGATCCGGGTGCATGGCGTTCAGGTACAGATGCGGGGCATCGCCCTGCCAGTTCAGCAAGTCCTTGTCGATAAAGGGATAGTGCAGCTTGTACCCCGTTGCGGCCAGGATCATGTCGTAATCGGCCTGTGTCCCGTCCTTGAAATGGACGGTCTTTCCGTCGATGCGGTCGATGTCGGGACGGATGCGCAAATCCCCGTGGCCTGCGTGATACAGCACCAGCGAATTGACCACCGGGTGGCTTTCGTAAAGCTGATAGTCGGGCTTGGGGAACCCGTATTTCTGCGGGTCGCCGACAAACCATCGCAGGATCAGCCCGTCGACCTTGCGCTTGAGCCACATGGGCAGGCGGATCATGCCGCCCATCGTGTCGGCCGGTTTGCCGAACACGTATTTCGGGACGAAATAGTATCCGCGCCGCATCGACAGATCACATGTCGTGGCGTGATGAATGGCATCGACAGCAATGTCACACCCGGAATTTCCGGCGCCCATGACCAGCACGCGCTTGCCGTCAAACTGCTTGGGATAGCGATATTGCCCGGCATGCAGGAGCTCGCCGTCGAAATGGCCGGGCAGGGTGGGCATGTTGGGTTCGGACAGGGTGCCGTTTGCGATTAGGACCCCGGCAAATTCAGCCGAGTGCAGGCCCGAGGCGTCGCGCCAGCTGACGCGCCACCCGTCGCCCGGTTTGCCCAGGGGCGTGACCTCGGTGACTTCGGCATTGAACATGTACCGGTCGCGTATTCCGAAATGGTCTGCGAAGGCCCGGAAATAATCCCGCATCGCCCTGTGCGACGGGTATTCGGCCACCGCATCGTCCATCGGGAAATCCGCGAATTCGGTCATGCGTTTGGACGAAATCAGGTGCGCGGTTTCATACATCGTCGAGTTGGGCGCATCGATGTCCCAAAGGCCGCCCACATCCGAATGCAGTTCGAACCCCTGAAACGGGACACCCTGTTCCATCAAGACCTTGGCTGTCGCCAACCCCATCGGGCCAGCGCCGATCAAGGCAAAAGCCCCGCGCGATTGTTCCATGATACCTCCCTGCTCGCGGGCTTAACTTGAACGAACGTACAAAATAAGGCAAGATGAAAATCATGACTCAAAAAAACATCGAAAAACTAAGGCAAAGAGCGCCTTCTCAGCGGTCATTGCAGACCAAGGCCAAGATCCTGGATGCGGCGGAATGCCTGTTTGCCGAGCGGGGATTCGAAGGCGCTTCGATCCGCGATATTGCGGCCAGGGCCGGGGTGCAGGTGGGGCTGGTGCATCATCACGGTGGCGGCAAGGAAGAGCTGTTTTACCAGACCGTGGCGCGGCGCGCAGGCGAACTGGCCCGGATCAGGGTGGAAACGCTTGAGGCGTTACAGGCCAGCGGTCCGTTGAACCTGCGGGATATCCTGGATTGCTTTATCCGCCCCTACGTGACGCTTGCCCTTTCAGGGGGCGACGGGTGGATGGCATACGGTCGCCTGGTTGCCCATGTCTCGGTCGATCCGAGGTGGCGGGATATCGCGGCCGAGTATTTTGATCCCACGGCGCAACGTTTTATCGCGGAAATTGCCAAGCTGTACCCCGGTACGGACCCGGCCCTGCTGGCCAGCGGCCAGGTCTATTCCGTGTCGGCCATGCTGGCGCATCTGAACAGTGCCTGGCGCGTCGAAGCCCTGTCCAAAGGCGGGGACCTGGCGCAAATCGACAGCCTGATCGCCTTTTGCGCGGCGGGGATCGAGGCAATGATTTCACCGCCTCAAGGGTGACGGGCACCGGGCCGCCAGCGACTTGCGCCTAATGGCGCGGCATCTGGTCAAGCAGCAGCATGTTCAGCTTGAAATCCGGTGAAGTTCTGACCGCCTCGGGTGACACGAAGAAACCGAATATGATCACGGCCAGGCACAAGGCCGAACCCGCAATGAAATAGGTGGCGACATTCAGGGCAGAGCGCATCATCGAGACAGTGTCCTTTTTCCGGGGCGGGGCGTTCTGGCGTGTTTCAGGCCAGCTTCGCCAGCTTTTGCTTCAAGGCCTCGTTCTCGGCCTTCAGGGTTGCCAATTCCTGTCCCAGCGCAGTCAAATGCGGGCGCAGTTCGGCTTCGGTGAAACGGGGCGTTATGTGTCGGGGGCAATTCCAGTCCAGGGCGTCGACATGGATCGTGACCGCCCGTTCGGCCTTTGCTTCGGCGCCGTCGGGGTAAAGATCCGCCGCGGCATCTGCGCCTTCTGCAAACGAAACCCGGCCCAGGATCTTGAGGCGTCGCTTGTTGGCGTAATCCATCAGGATCATCGCGATGCGGTCGTTTCCGTCCAGGTTTCCGCGGGAAATATACTGCTTGTTGCCGGAAAAGTCGGCATAGCCGATTGTCTGCGGTCCCAGCACTTTCAGAAACCCGACGGGCCCGCCGCGGAACTGAACATAGGGCCATCCGGCTTCGGAAACGGTCGCTTGGTAAAACCCGTCGCGCGCCTCGATAAAGGCGCGTTCGGCCTCTTTTATCTGATGGCCTGATCGCGGGCCCGCTTCGAGAAATTTGCCATAGCTGGCCGCGGATCCCATCCGTTCCTGATGGGCGCGGACCGCAGGGGTGAAGGTCAGTTCAGAAAAAGCGCGGGGCATGTCGGTTCCTTGTTCAAAGGCCAAGTTCAGAAAGCGCGGGATGATCGTCAGGCCGTGGGCCTAAGGGCCAGTGAAACAACCGCTGATCGGCGGTGATCGGTACATCGTTGATTGAGGCATGCCGCGCGGACATCCGCCCGTCAGCTGCAAAGACCCAGTTTTCGTTTCCATGCGACCGCATCCACTGGCCCGCATCATCATGCCATTCATAAACATAACGCACTGCGATCCGGTTTCCGGAATGGGCCCATAGCTCTTTGATCAGGCGGTATTCATGCTCGGCCCGCCACTTGCGTGTCAGAAACGCATGGATTTCAGAGTGACCAGTCAGGAATTCCGAACGGTTTCTCCATCGGCTGTCATCGGTGTAGGCCGGGGTGACGATATCGGCGTCGCGGCTGTTCCAGGCGTTTTCCGCCAGGCGGACCTTTTGGGCCGCGCTTTCAGTGGAAAAGGGCGGCAGAGGGGGGCGTGTCATGGTGTTGACCTTCAGGCAAGAGAGGCGGCGACAAGGGCCAGGGCAAGCAGAAACGGAACGTACTGGGCGGAAAATGGGCTGGAACGGCGTCGCATTGGTCAATTCCTTCGGTGTACAGATCGGTAACTCTTGAATTGAAAGTGTACAGATCGGTAACCTTTTGCAAGGGATTTTTTCGAATTTTTCTTTGGCAGAGCGGAGGTATTTTGGAAAAGTATTTAAAAATAGAATGTTGCGGGACGGTGTTGCGTTCCTGTCATTCCAATATTATGTACAGATCAGTACACAGGAGGGCCGAATCATGCGCCCAAACAAGCGGGACGAGCTGGTCAGGAAAGCGTTGCAGGTCTTTTACCGTGACGGGTTCCATGCCACGGGAATGGACAAGCTCGTGGTCGAGACCGGCGTTTCCAAAACCTCGATGTACAAGCATTTCCGTACCAAAGAGGATCTGATCCTGGCGGTTCTGCGCCTGCGGGACGAGAATTTCCGCAATTGGTTCATTCGTCGGATCAATGAGTTGGCGACTGAACCGGCCGACCAGATGCTTGCCAGTTTCGATGCCTTGGCCGAGTGGTTCGAAGAAGACAGCTATCGTGGATGCATGTTCATCAAGGCAGGGGCCGAGTTTCAGGACATTGATCACCCGATTCATGTTCAGGCTGGTGAACACAAACGGCTGCTTCTGGAGTACTACACCGACCTGGCCCGCAAGGCGGGTGCCAGTGATCCGCAAAAGCTTGGGTGCCAGTTGTTGCTGCTCAAGGAAGGCGCGATTGTCACGGCGGTCTTGTTGAACAGTTGCGATCCTGCGACGGATGCCAAACAGGCGGCCCGGGTGTTGATCGACGCCGCCTTGTCCTGACCATCCCGCGAAAACCGCGCCTGGGCCCGCCGATAGGGCAATGAACGTTGCGTAGCATGCGCCGGGACGCGGCGTCAGGCGGATTGGAACAGTGCCCGCCGGGCGGTAGCGTGTGACAAACGCATATCGGAGATCTCGTAATGTCGCTTTTTTCCAGTACCGCCGCCTGGGTCACGGATGAACACCGGATGTTTGCCGAAATGGCCGGGCGTTTCATGGATGATGAACTGGTGCCCAATATCGAAACCTGGGTCGAGAACGGCGTGGTCGACCGGGGTTTCTGGCACAAGGCGGGCGAGACCGGGTTGATGGCTGGCGCAATCGGCGAAGATTATGGCGGTGTGGGCGGCGGGATGGGCTTTGACGCTGTCACGATCTATGAGCAGGCATCGCGGGGGGACGCGGGCTGGGGCTATGGCATCCAGTCGATCGTGACTCATTACATCACCGCCTATGGCAGCGAGGATCAAAAGACCAACTGGCTGCCCAAGCTTGCATCCGGCGAGATGATCGGTGCGATTGCAATGACCGAGCCCGGCACCGGGTCCGACCTGCAATCCGTGCGCACCACGGCCGAGAAAGACGGGAATTCATACCGGATCAACGGCTCGAAGATATTCATTACGAACGGGCAGACGGCGGACCTGGTGATCGTGGTGGCCAAGACCGACAAGTCACAAGGTGCCAAGGGCGTTTCGCTGATTGCCGTTGAAACCGACGGGGCCGAAGGGTTCCGCCGGGGCCGCAACCTCAAAAAGCTGGGGATGAAGGGCAACGACACCGCCGAGCTGTTCTTCGAAGACGTCAAGGTTCCGATGACCAACCTGATCGGGTCAGAGGAGGGGCAGGGTTTCTATCAGTTGATGAAACAACTGCCGTGGGAGCGTCTGACCATCGGCATCATGGCGCTGGGCGCAATTGATTTCGCCATCGCCGAGACGGTGAAATATGTGCAAGAGCGCAAGGCCTTCGGTCAGCGCGTCATGGATTTTCAGAATACCCGTTTCAAGCTGGCCGAATGCAAGACCAAGGCCGAGGTACTGCGCAGCTTTGTCAATGACTGTATCGGCAAGCTCGAAGCGGGGGCGTTGGATGCGCCGACGGCCTCGATGGTGAAATACTGGGGCTCCGAGGCGCAGAACGAGGTCATGCATGAATGTCTGCAACTGTTCGGCGGTTATGGGTTCATGATGGAATACCCCATTGCCCGTCTATATGCAGATGCGCGGGTGCAGATGATCTATGGCGGAACCAACGAAGTGATGAAGGAACTCATCGCGCGGTCGCTGGATGTCTGATCGATGGGCGTGCTAACCCGTGGCGTCCCCGGGCAATTGGCCTTCCAGCCAATCCCGGAATGACCGCAACGGCCCGGTGGCGGCGCGGTCTGATGGCCAGACCAGATAATAGTCCCCCAGGCTGACACGCGGGCCGTCCCAAGCCGTGACCAGGCGCCCGGACCCCAGGTCGTCAGTCACCAAATAGGCGGGCAGCAGGGCGATGCCCAGGCCATGAATGGTCGCCTGGATCATGGTCGAAAACTGGTCGAACAGCATTCCGCGCAGCCCCGCCACGGGCGCGCCTTGTGCCGCGAACCAGCGTTCCCAGCCATCTGGCCGTGTGTCCAGGTGCAGCAGCGGCGCGGCCTGGATATCGGTAAGTTCTGCAAATCCGTCCGGAGCGAACTCGGGCGCGCATACGGGCAGCACCTCTTCGCGCATCAGCGGCAAATAATGCACGCCCGCCCAGTCTCGGCGCCCGAAATGGATGGCCGCGTCAAACTGCTCGGCTGCAAAGTCAAAGGGCTTTAGCCTTGTGCCAAGGTTCATAGTCACCTCGGGGTGCTGGCGCGCAAAGTCGCGCAGCCGGGGTGCCAGCCAATGCATTCCGAAGGCGGGCAGGATCGACAGGTTCAATGATCCACCGGCCGGGTTCGCGGTAAGCTTCAGGGCTGCCTGCGCCAGGTCCTGAACCGCAACCCTTGCGGTTTGCGCATAGTCTTTGGCGGCGGGCGTCAGGTGCAGGCGCATCTGGCTGCGCTCAATGAGATCGACACCCAGTTGCGTCTCCATTGTTTTCAGCTGTCTGCTGATGGCGCTTTGCGTCAGAGATAATTCCTCTGCCGCGGCGGATGCGCTGCCAAGCCGGTCAACGGCTTCCAGCGCCAGAAGGGACGAGATCGAGGGCAGAAACCGGCGCGGTGCAATCATATGACATATCCTCATACCTTTTTAATGCAATAGCACTGGTATTTCCTGCCCGCCAGAGCCATCAGTGATGCAAACCCGGTGGGCGGCCGGCGTGCCTTTACAGTCTTGAAATTCGCCCTTGGGCACGGGACAAATCCACAGGTGCGGATAAAGCTGCTGCGCCCGGGGCCAGACAGAAGGAAATGCCTATGGATCGCGCCGAGATCGTTCACCAGAATTTCCTGACCCGCGTGGCGGCTGGCGATTTTCCCCACGGTGCGCCACCCTGTCCGGGGCTGACGGCGCCCGAGGCCGTCTTGCTGTTTCGCGCGCAGGTCCTCAGCCGGGCGCTGGATCGCACCAGCCGTGCGATGCAGAAGGCGGGGCAGGGGTTTTATACAATCGGGTCGTCGGGGCACGAAGGCATGGCGGCCGTCGCGCAGGCATTGCGGCCAACAGACATTGCCTTTCTGCACTATCGTGACGCCGCTTTTCAGATTGCCCGCGCGGAACAGGTTCCAGGCCAGCAGATCGCCTGGGACATGCTGCTCAGTTTTGCGTGTTCCTCGCAGGACCCGACCTCGGGCGGGCGGCACAAGGTGCTTGGCTCCAAGGCGCTGATGATCCCGCCGCAGACCTCGACCATCGCCAGCCACCTGCCCAAGGCAGTGGGCGCGGCCTATGCGCTGGGCGCGGCCCGGCGCCACGCCCCGGAACACCGGCAATTGCCCCAGGACGGTATCGCCATGTGTTCGTTCGGGGACGCATCGGCCAACCACTCGACCGCTCAGGGGGCGATCAACACGGCAGGCTGGACCAGCGTTCAGTCAATTCCGCTGCCGCTGCTGCTTGTGTGCGAAGACAACGGTATCGGGATTTCGGTCAAGACGCCGAAAGGGTGGATACAGGCGTCCATGGAACACCGGCCGGGTGTGCGATATTTTCAGGCCAATGGGTTGGATATCTATGAAACCCATGCCGTTGCAAAAGCGGCGGCCGATTATGTTCGGACCCGTCGCAAGCCCGCGTTCGTGCACCTGAAAACCGTGCGCCTGTACGGTCATGCCGGGGCGGACGTCCCGACCACGTACCTGCCGAAATCCGAGGTTGAGGCAGATGAGGCAAACGATCCGCTTTTGCATTCGGTGCGCCTGTTGGATCAGGCGGGGGCGCTTTCGCCCGATCAGGCATTGGCGATTTACCGCGAAACCTGCGCCCGCACCGATCGTGTCGCCGCCGAGGCCGCGACCCGTCCCCATCTGCGAACCGCGGATGATGTCCGGGCAAGCCTGATCCCGCCCAAACGCATCTGCAAACCCACCAATGGCCCCGACGCCGACGCGCGCGCTGCGTTGTTTGGTGGCGATATGCGGGCGATGGATGAACCGCAGCCGATGAGCCGCCTGATAAATTGGGCGCTAAGCGACCTGATGCTGGAACATCGCGAAATCGTCTGCATGGGCGAGGATGTCGGCCGCAAGGGCGGCGTGTATGGCGTGACCCAGAAACTGCAGCAGCGTTTCGGTGCGGACCGGGTCATCGACACGCTGCTGGATGAACAATCCATCCTGGGGCTTGCAATCGGCATGGGGCATAACGGCTTTGTTCCGATCCCCGAAATCCAGTTCCTTGCCTATCTGCACAATGCCGAAGACCAGATCCGGGGCGAGGCGGCGACCCTGCCGTTCTTTTCGAACGGCCAGTTCACCAACCCGATGGTGCTGCGCATTGCCGGGCTGGGGTATCAAAAGGGGTTCGGTGGTCACTTTCACAATGACAACTCGCTGGCGGTGCTGCGCGATATTCCCGGGCTTGTTATCGCGTGCCCCTCAACTGGCGCGGATGCGGCGCAGATGCTGCGCGAATGCGTGCGGCTGGCGCGCGAAGAACAGCGCGTCGTGGTGTTTGTCGAACCCATCGCGCTGTATCCGATGCGGGACCTCCACACCGCGCAGGACGCGGCATGGATGACACGTTATCCCGCGCCCGGCCAAAGGATCGCGCTGGGCGAGGTCGGTGTGCATGGCACGGGCCAGGATCTGGCTATCGTCACCTATGGTAACGGGCATTACCTGTCGCAACAGGCGTTGCCTGATTTACAGGCAGCAGGCGTGAACACCCGCATCATCGACATGCGATGGCTGGCGCCGTTGCCGGAACAGGCATTGCTTGAGGCCACCAAGGGCTGCAAACACGTTCTGATCGTGGATGAATGCCGCCGCACCGGCAGCCAGTCCGAAGGGGTGATGACCCTTTTTGCCGAAAACACCACCCTGCCGACCGCTCGTGTCGTGGCCGAAGATTGCTTTATCGCAACCGGCCCCGCCTATGCCGCGCCGTTGCCGTCGAAGGAAGGTATCGTTGCCGCCGCGCTCAAATTGACCGGAGTTTTGGAATGACCCGAACCGCCGTCGTGATCTGCCCCGGACGGGGAACGTACAACAAGCCCGAGCTGGGCTACTTGCACCGCCATCACGCGGGGCGGATGGAACTGTTTGGGCGGTTTGATACCCTTCGGACTGAAAATGGGCAAAGCGCAATCACCGCGCTGGACGGGGCCCAGCGGTTCTCGGTCGCGCAATATTCACGCGGCGACGTCGCCTCGCCCCTGATCTATGCCGCATCGCTGGCCGATGCGCAGGCGCTGGCCGAGGATATCGAGGTTGTGGCCGTCACCGGCAATTCGATGGGCTGGTACAGCGCGCTTGCGGTGGCCGGGGCGCTGACGGCGGAAAACGGATTCAGGGTCGTCAACACGATGGGCACGCTGATGCAGGAAAACCTGATCGGCGGTCAGCTCGTCTATCCCTTTGTCGGGGAAGATTGGGCTGACGATCCGGTCCGCAAGGCGGGCTTGCTGTCTGCCGTGGACGAGATCGCGGCAACCCAAGGGCACGACCTGTCGCTGTCCATTGATCTGGGTGGAATGCTGGTGCTGGCAGGGAACGACCAGGGGCTTGCCGCGTTCGAGGCCGCGTACCCCGTCGTTCAGGACCGGTTTCCCCTGCGCCTGCCAAATCACGCCGCGTTTCACACCCGCCTTCAGGCCCCGGTCGCAGAACAGGGCCGGGCGCAATTGGGCGCGCATTTGTTCGGGCAACCGGGCAAGCCGTTGATCGACGGGCGCGGCAAGATCTGGTGGCCCGGAGCCACGGACCCGGCGAAACTGTGGGACTATACGCTGGGTCACCAAGTGACCGAGACCTATGATTTTACCCGCGCCGTTCAGACCGCAGCGCGGGAATTCGCCCCCGATATGTTCATCGTGACCGGGCCGGGCGCGACGCTTGGCGGGGCGGTTGCGCAATCGCTGGTTCTGGCGGGCTGGCAGGGTCTGGTTGACAAGCCGGGGTTCCTTTCGCGGCAGCAGGACAGGCCCTTGCTGGTCTCGATGGGGCGCGCGGATCAAAGGCCCCTTGCAACCGGGTGAACCCAAGCGGATGATCCGCAAAACCGCACGAGGTCTTGAGTGAGCGATCCCGAACTGCCCCTTTGGCAAAACACCTGCCGCGAACATCTGGAATGTACCGATCTGTCCGATACCGTGACGGCTGATCTGGCCATAGTCGGGGGCGGCTATACCGGGTGTTCGGCCGCGTTGACGGCGGCGCGGGCCGGGGCATCGACCGTGTTGCTGGAAGCGCATGACATCGGTCACGGCGGCTCGGGGCGCAATGTGGGGCTGGTCAATGCAGGGCTGTGGGTGCCGCAGGACGATATCCGTGCGCATCTGGGTCACGAGGCCGGAAACCGGCTGATCACCCTGCTGGCACAAGCGCCATCCGACGTTTTCCAGCTGATCGACGCGCATGGCATCGCCTGCGAGCCGGTCAGGAACGGGACGTTGCATTGTGCACATTCTCCATCCGGTTACCGCGATATCCGCACCCGCCATACGCAACATGTCTCCTCGGGCGCGCCGGTAGAGCTGTTGTCCGCACAGCAGGTTCAGCAGCGAACAGGCAGCGCCGCCTTTCACGGCGCGCTGTTCGATCCGCGCGCGGGAACTATTCAGCCCCTGGCCTATGTTCGCGGACTTGCGCGCGCCGCGGCCGGTGCAGGCGCGCGGGTTTTTCAGCGCAGCCCCGTTACCTCAATGGCCCATGATGGCCACGCGTGGGTGTTGAAAACGTCCCGTGGCGAGGTGCGGGCCAAAGCGGTTATTCAGGCAACCAACGCCTATCATCAGGGTCTGCAGGGCACGGCCCCGTCCTATGTCCCGGTCTACTATTTCCAGTTTGCAACAGCGCCGCTGCCCGAGGCATTGCGCAAGGACATCCTGCCCGGTGGCGAAGGATGCTGGGATACAGGGTTGATCATGACGTCCTTCCGCATGGATCGCGAGGGGCGGTTTATCATCGGCGGCATGGGCGATCTGGGCCATATCGGGCGTTCCGTACATTCAGGTTGGGTCCGCCGCAAAATGGCCGCCCTGTTTCCGGCGCTTGCGGGCGAACCCCTTGTCACAGGCTGGCATGGCCGAATATCCATGACATCTGACCACCTGCCCAAGATTGTCTCGATCGGCCCGCGGGCGCTGTCAATTCACGGCTATTCCGGGCGCGGCATTGGCCCGGGAACGGTATTTGGCGGGTTGGTGGCCGAAAGCCTGCTGAGCGGCGATCCTTCGGTTCTTCCGGTTCGTATGGTTGGCACCCATGATGAACGCCTGCCCGGTATGCGCCGTGCCTTTTTTGAAAGCGGCGCGGTTGCAACCCACTTGCTGAAGGCCAGATTCTGAGAAAATCGGGGCAAGTGCCGGGAGTCGGAAAACGACATTGCTGTCCTGACGTTTTGGTCGTTCCCGCCATGGACGTCCTGCAGTTGCTGCACTAACGTCCCCGCAAACCCAGTGACACCTGTCCCATAGGCGCGAGGTATATTCATGGAATTTCACAGTCCGACAAGCTTTGCCGAAGCATCGGCCTTGGCTGCAAAGGCAACGGGCATCACGCGGTTTCTGGCCGGCGGCACCGATGTTCTGGTGCAGCTCCGCTCGGATTTGGTTACGCCCGATACGCTGATCGACATCAAAAAGATCGACGGTGTTGGCAAGATCACCTGCAATGCTGATGGCAGCTGGACCCTGGGTGTGGCCGTGACAGGCGCCGAGATGAGCGAACATCCCGAACTGGGCCGCGACTGGCCCGGCCTGGTCGAGGCGATGGACCTGATCGGCTCGACCCAGGTTCAGGGGCGCGCAACGCTGACCGGCAACCTGTGCAATGGCTCTCCGGCGGCTGATTCCGTGCCGGCGATGGTGGCGGCAGGCGTGACCATGACCGTCACCGGCCAGGATGGCACCCGCGAAGTCGCGGTCGAGGACATCCCCACCGGCCCCGGCAAAACCTCGCTGGCCAAGGGCGAAGTGGTCTCGGCCGTCAATATCCCTGCGCGCGGTGACAACGGTGGCGACGCCTATCTGCGCTTTATTCCTCGGACCGAAATGGACATCGCCGTGGTCGGCGTCGGCGTGAACCTGCGCCTTGATGGTGATACGATCACCGAGGCCCGAGTCTCCTTGGGTGCCGTTGCACCGACCGTCCTGCTGGTCGAAGACTGCGCGAAAGCTATCATCGGCAGCACGCTGGACGATGCCGCGCTGGGCGCACTGGCCGCTGCGGCCTCTGCCGCCTGCAACCCGATCGACGACAAGCGCGGCACCATCGCGTTCCGCACCGAGGTCGCGGGCGTTCTGGCCAAGCGCGCCGTGAAAATCGCCTATGCCCGCGCAAAGGGAGAAGACCTATGAGCAAGCTCCACGTTTCCACCACCGTGAACGGCGACGCGGTCGAATACCTGTGCGACCCGCGCGAAACCCTGCTGGATTGCCTGCGCGACAAGCTGAACCTGACCGGCGCCAAAGAAGGCTGCGGCACCGGTGATTGCGGCGCCTGTTCGGTCACCGTCGATGGCCGTCTGGTGTGTTCTTGCCTGATGCTGGGGGCCGAGGCCGAGGGTAAGCAGATTGAAACCGTCGAAGGCATCGCCGATGGCGACGTCCTGCACCCGCTGCAAAAGAAGATGATCGAATATGCCGCCCTGCAATGCGGCATCTGCACTCCGGGTATTCTGGTGGCGGCCAAGTCGCTGCTGGAAAAGAACCCCAACCCGACCGAGGAAGAAACCCGGTATTGGCTGGCGGGCAACCTGTGCCGCTGTACCGGTTACGACAAGATCATTCGCGCCGTGATGGATACGGCGGCTGAACTGCGGGAGGCGTCATAATGGCTTTGGACGATCGTAAATCCGAATTCACCTTTGTGGGCACCCGCCCTGACCGCCCCGACGGGCTGGACAAGGTCACCGGCCGGGCAAAGTTCGGCGCGGACATGTCGGCCCCCGGCATGCTGCACGGCGCCATCCTACGCTCGCCCCATGCACACGCACGGATTGTCAGAATAGACACCTCAAAGGCCGAGGCGCACAAGGACGTCAAAGCCATCGTCACCCGTGCCGATTTCGCCGATGTCCCGTTCAAGCCCGGACTTGAGGGCGAATATTGGAATGTGCTGGAAAACGTCATGGCGGGCGACAAGGCGCTGTATGACGGGCATGCGGTGGCGGCTGTGGCGGCCACATCGGCCTTGGCGGCGCGCGATGCGCTGAAGCTGATCGAGGTCGAATACGAGGTCCTGCCCCATGTCACCGATGTCGACAAGGCCATGGCCCCCGACGCGCCGGTGATCCGCCAAGGCGCGGCGGACTATTCGGTTCCGCAAGGCATGCATCCCAACGTGGTGCGCTATCACGAAAGCGGTCATGGCGATGTCGAGGCCGGGTTCGCCGAGGCCGATCTGGTCATCGAAGACAGCTTTGTCACCGAGGCGACCCACCAGGGGTATATCGAACCGCATGCCTGTCTGGGCGCGCTGGGCAGCGATGGCAAGGGTGAGCTGTGGTGCTGTACCCAAGGCCACTGGATCGTTCAGAAAACCTGCGCCGCGCTGCTGGGCATCGAGACCTCGCAGCTGCGCGTCACCGCCTCGGAAATCGGGGGCGGGTTCGGCGGCAAGACCACCGTCTTCATCGAACCCGTCGCACTGGCGCTGAGCCGCAAGGCCAACCGCCCGGTCAAGATCGTGATGTCGCGGTCCGAGGTGTTCCGCGCCACCGGGCCGACCGCTTCGGCCTCGATGGACGTCAAGATCGGCATGAAAAAGGACGGCACGATTACCGCCGCCCAAGGCATCTTTCGCCTTCAGGGCGGCGCCTTTCCCGGCGCACCCGGCGACATGACCGCCATGTGCGCCTTTGCGCCTTACGACCTGACCAATGTGCGGCAGGTGGGGTATGACGTGATGTCCAACCGCCCGAAACAGGCCGCCTATCGCGCGCCGGGCGCGCCAATGGGGGCTTTTGCCGTTGAATCCGTACTGGATGAGCTGTGCAACCAACTGGACCTTGACCCGGTGGATGTGCGCCTGAAAAACGCGGCGCATGAGGGCACCAAGGCCAGCTATGGCCCGCGCTACGAACGGATCGGCCTGGTCGAAACGCTAGAGGCCGCCAAGGCGCATCCGCATTACTCGGCCCCGCTGAAGCCGGGGCAGGGGCGAGGGATTTCCTGCGGCTTCTGGTTCAACCATGGCGGCGAGACTTCCGTGTCGCTGGCCCTGTCCGAGGATGGCTCGGCGCAGGTCATGGTCGGAACGCCCGATATCGGCGGTTCACGCGCGTCGATGGCACTGATGGCGGCCGAGGTTCTGGGCATTCCCTATGAGAACATCCGCGTCACCATCGCGGATACGGCCTCGCTGGGATATAATGATGTCAGCCACGGCAGCCGCGTGACCTATGCCAGCGGTCTGGCCACGATCAAGGCGGCACACCATGCGGTCGAAAAACTGTGTGAACGCGCGGCGGCCAAGTGGGGCATCCCGGTGGACGCTGTGAAATGGCAAGACGGCTGCGCGGTGCCTTCGGGACCCAATGCGGGCGATTTCGACCCGCTCCCGCTGGCGGATATCACCGCCGATATGGGGCGGACCGGCGGACCGATCTCGGGCCATTTCGAGGCAACACCCGAAGGCGCGGGCGTGTCCTTTGGCACCCATATCGTCGATGCCGAGGTTGATCCGGAAACCGGCAAGACCAGCATCACCCGCTACACGGTCATTCAGGATGCGGGCAAGGCGATCCACCCGACCTATGTCGAAGGCCAGTTTCAGGGCGGCGCGGCGCAAGGCATCGGCTGGGCACTGAACGAGGAATATATCTATGGCGACGACGGCCGCCTGCAAAACTCGATCTTCCTTGATTACCGCATCCCGGTGGCCAGCGACCTGCCGATGATCGACACGGTGATTGTCGAAGTGCCCAACCCCGGCCACCCGTTTGGTGTGCGCGGCGTTGGGGAAACCGGCATCGTGCCGCCTTTGGCCGCCATTGCAAATGCGGTGTCCAACGCGGCGGGCGTGCGGATGAAGCAACTGCCGATGTCCCCGCCGCGCATTCTGGCCGCGCTCAAGGACAATGGTTGAGGTGCATCTTTGGTCCAGCCTCCGGTCTTTGGCCGGAGGTTGCGACGTGGTCATGGTTGAGGCCAAGACGACCGGAGAGGTGTTGCGCGAACTGGTTCGCGCGCATCCACAATTGCAGGGCCCCATAGACGCAGGCGTTTCGATCGCGGTGGACGGACGAATTATTGCCAGCGGATTGTCCGAGCCTATCGCCCCCGGCAGCGAAGTATATCTGATGCAGCGCCTGCGCGGGGGGTAACCTTTGCCCGGACGCGGGTTGCAAAGACCGGAACAGGCGGGGGAGAGCAGCAAACCGCCGATCTCGACAGGCGGATGCGCTCTCACCCCTGATCCTGCCGATGTACCCCCTCGTTAAAAAAGAACCACCAAACAAAACGGCAGGGTTGCCCTGTAATGGCCCGCAATCTGGGCGCAAGTATTACAAGATCATGACACTTGTTGGACGAAACCTTTACGATACAACATGTTGTTGCCATGTCTCTTCGCGTGGGAAATCATGTGAATCCCGGTTGAATCCACCCAATCCGGCGGGCGAGGTCAGGCGCTTGAAACTGTCAGGAAATCATGGTGCTGCTGGAGAGAATTGAACTCTCGACCTCTCCCTTACCAAGGGAGTGCTCTACCTCTGAGCTACAGCAGCGCTGTGGGCGGGTGATTAGACTCAAACGAAAGGCGGCGCAAGGGTGTCTGGACGGTTTTTTTCGGGTCCTGTACAGAAAGATCATGGCGGACAAAAAAACACCGAAAAGCCCCGCAAAGTCGGGAAGCACGCGCGAGGATCGTTTGAAGGCGGCATTGAAAGCCAACCTTGCGCGGCGTAAGGCACAGGCAAAGGCACGCGCGCCGCAGGGTGGCGGATCAGGGCAGGACAAGGAATAAGAGCAGATGGATTCGATTTTAGTCACGGGCAACGGCCCGCTTAAGGGGCAGATTCCGATTGCCGGGGCAAAGAACGCCTGTCTGACGCTGATGCCGGCAACATTGCTGAGCGAAGAGCCCCTGACGCTGACAAATGCTCCGCGGTTGAGTGATATCAAGACCATGACGGCGTTGTTGCAATCCCTCGGGGCCGAGGTGTCGGCGTTGCAGGGCGGGCAGGTACTGGCATTGTCGAGCCATGATCTGACCAGTCAGACCGCGGATTACGAGATCGTGCGCAAGATGCGGGCGTCGAACCTGGTACTGGGGCCTTTGCTGGCGCGATTCGGGCAGGCGGTTGTGTCCTTGCCGGGCGGCTGCGCCATCGGTGCGCGGCCGATGGACCTGCATGTCGAAGGGCTCGAGGCGCTGGGCGCCGAGATCGAGCTGAAGGACGGATACCTTCACGCCAAGGCGCCCAAGGGCCTGATCGGTGCTGTGCATGAAATGCGGTTTGCCTCGGTCGGGGCCACGGAAAACATCGTGATGGCCGCGACGCTGGCCAAAGGTACGACGGTTCTGAAAAACGCCGCGCGCGAGCCTGAAATCGTCGACCTGGTCGAATGTCTGCGCAAGATGGGCGCTCAGATTGCGGGCGAGGGGACATCCACCATCGAAATCCAGGGTGTCGAGCGGTTGCATGGTGCTACGCATCAGGTGGTGACCGACCGGATCGAGTTGGGCACCTATATGCTGGCGCCGGCGATTTGCGGCGGCGAGGTCGAACTGTTGGGTGGCCGCATGAACCTTGTCGGTGCCTTTGCGGAAAAGCTGACCGCCGCCGGTGTGGTGATCGAGGAAACCAAGGCCGGGTTGAAGGTGTCACGGCCCAATGGCCGGGTGCGGGCCGTGGACGTGGTGACCGAGCCGTTTCCTGGTTTTCCGACCGACCTTCAGGCGCAAATGATGGCCCTGATGTGCACGGCCGAAGGGACATCGGTGCTTGAAGAGCGCATTTTCGAGAACCGTTTCATGCACGCACCGGAACTGGTGCGTATGGGCGCCGCAATCGAGGTGCATGGCGGGACGGCCACCGTGACAGGTGTCGAACAGCTCAAGGGTGCGCCTGTGATGGCCACCGATCTGCGGGCCTCGGTCTCGTTGATCCTGGCGGGTCTTGCGGCCGAAGGGGAAACCATTGTCAGCCGCGTGTATCACCTGGATCGCGGGTATGAACAGGTGGTGCGCAAGCTGGAAGGCGTCGGCGCAAAAATCGAACGGATCAAAAGCCAATGACAGATGCGAGTTTTGAAGATGGCCGTGAGGCCCCGCTGAACCTGGGTGCCGAGGATGCGGATGACCTGCAGGTGATTTCGACGCTGGCGCAGGACGCGATTTTCCCGGTTACGGAAATGACATGGCGCGCGTCGCAACAACGTTTTGGCATTTTGCTCAACCGGTTTCGATGGGAAGACAAGGATGCCGCCACCCGGCGCGGGCGGGCGTTCGAGCGGGTGCAATCCCTGTTGGTTTTCGACAATGTCCTGTCCGTCGCAAGCCAGGGCATCGACCGCAAGGACAAGGATATGATCCTGTCGCTTTTGGCGGTGGATTTCGAGGCCGGTGAAGACGGAGCCGGGCAGATCGTTCTGACCCTGGCCGGGGATGGCGCCATTCGTCTGTCGGTCGAGGCGATAGATGCCGCGCTTAAGGATGTAACCCGCCCCTATCGCGCACCGTCCGGGCACGCGCCGGATCACCCTGCATAGGGCAATTTGGTGCGCACCGGTCCGGCCCAAGTATTCCGGCCGGTCGGATTCTGTGGGTTGAGCGCGCTTGGCTCCGGCGGTATGTCCCGCTCAAACGTCCGGAGTGATCGTAATGCCTGTTTTTCTTGAGTCCACATCCGCCGATTTCGAAACCGCCTTTGCCAGCTTGCTTGCCGCCAAGCGAGAGGACAGCCCCGATGTCGATGCAGTGGTCGCCGGGATCATCGACGACGTGCGCAACAGGGGCGATGCCGCCGTCATCGAATTGACGGCCAAGTTTGACCGGCAAGAGCTGACGCCCGCAACCCTGGCCTTCGGCGCCGATGAAATCTCGGAGGCGATAGAACAGGTCTCGGCCGCTGATCGCGCCGCGCTGGAACTGGCGGCGGACCGTATCCGGGCCTATCACGAAAAGCAGCTGCCCGAAGACCGGGAATGGACCGATGAAACCGGCGCCACGCTTGGCTGGCGGTGGTCTGCCGTGCAGGCTGCCGGACTTTATGTGCCGGGGGGGCTGGCGTCCTACCCGTCATCCGTTCTGATGAACGCCATACCGGCCAAGGTCGCAGGCGTCGAGCGTCTGGCCATTACGGTTCCTACCCCGGACGGGCAGGTGAACCCGCTGGTCCTGCTGGCGGCCCGCCTTTCGGGTGTCGACGAGGTGTACCGCATCGGCGGCGCGCAGGCGATTGCGGCGCTGGCCTATGGCACGGAAACAATCGCGCCGGTGCACAAGATTACCGGGCCGGGCAATGCATTTGTCGCGGCGGCCAAGCGGCGCGTCTTTGGCAAGGTGGGCATCGACATGATTGCCGGGCCATCCGAGATCCTGGTCATTGCCGACAGCGACAATGACCCGGATTGGATCGCCCTTGATCTGCTGAGCCAAGCCGAGCATGACGAAAGTGCCCAATCCATCCTGATCACCGATGATGCCGCGTTCGGCGCACGGGTCGCCAAGGCCGTCGACCTTCGGCTTGAAACGCTGCAGCGGCGCAAGATCGCCGGGGCAAGCTGGCGCGACTTTGGCGCCGTGATCACGGTGCGCGATCTTGACGAAGCCGCTGCGTTGTCGAACCGTATCGCACCCGAACATCTTGAACTATGTGTGGCCGACCCGGTCGGGCTGAGCAAGAAGACGGTTCACGCAGGCGCGATTTTCCTGGGCCAGTACACACCCGAAGCGATTGGCGATTATGTCGGTGGCCCGAACCATGTTCTTCCGACCGCACGTTCCGCGCGGTTTTCATCAGGCCTGAGCGTCATGGAGTTTCTCAAACGGACGACCCTTAGCCAGATGACGCCCGAAGCCCTGCGTGCCATCGGCCCCGCGGCTGAACAACTTGCGGCCTCGGAAAGCCTTGAGGCGCATGGCCTGTCGGTTTCGGTGCGCCTGAAGCGGTTGAACCAATAACCCGCAACAGCCATTTTCGCAGAGTTGGAGCATGCGCGTTGCTCATGCCCGCTGCTTGATATAGGTCTGTCGTGACCTGAACGGATCTTAGGATAATGACCCGAATTTCGCATATCGCACTGGACGACCGAAACCTGCCCCCGCCGACCCCCGAGATCGAGCAGGAGCGCAAGGTTGCCATCTTTGATCTGCTCGAAAACAACTCGTTCACGCTGCCTGCCCGCGATGATCGCACGATGCCGGACGGGCCCTATCATGTGCAGCTGTCGATCCGCGACAAGCGGCTTGTTTTTGACGTCACCACCGAGGCCGAAGAAAAAGCCGCCGAGTTTCATCTGTCGCTTGGCCCGTTCCGTCAGGTGGTCAAGGATTACTTCCAGATCTGCGAGAGCTATTTCAACGCGGTCAAGACCTTGCCGCCCAGCCAGATCGAAACCATCGACATGGCCCGGCGCGGCATTCACAACGAAGGCAGCCGTGTCTTGCAGGAGCGGCTAGAGGGCAAGGCCGATGTCGATACCGACACCGCGCGCCGTCTATTCACGCTGATTTGCGTGCTGCATTTCGGAGGCTGACGCGTGACGTCCCTGCCGCATTCGGTCCTTTTTTGTTGCGACCACAACGCGGTTCGATCCCCGATGGCCGAAGGGATCATGAAAAAGTTCTATGGCACGGGCACCTATGTTCAGTCTGCCGGGGTTCACAATGACCTTGAAATAGACGGGTTCTGCATTGCGGCCTGTCAGGAAATCGGGGTCGAACTGTCCCGGCACCGGTCGCGTTCCTTTGATGAGATGCAGGAATGGGGCGATGACCTCAGCTCGTTCGATCTGATTGTCGCCCTGTCGCCGGCCAGCCAGCGCAAGGCGCTGGAACTGACCCGGATTTTCCACCTGGATGTCGATTATTGGCCAATAATGGACCCTACCGGGCTGGGCGAGACCCGCGAACAAAAGCTACATCACTACCGACAGACCCGCGATCAGATCATTCAGCATCTGAAAGACCGCTGGGGTGCCCCAAGGAAGTGACCATGAACCAGACCGTAAAAACCTATTTCGATGCCTTCAATGCCGGTGATGTCGATGGCATGCTGGCCTGCCTGTCCGATGACGTGGCCCACCATGTGAACGAAGGTCAGATCCGCACCGGCAAAGAAAAATTCGCCGCCTTCTGCGCCCATATGGACCGCTGCTACAAAGAGAACCTGACCGATATCGTGGTGTTCGATGCCCAAGGCGGCACCCGCGCCGCCGCGGAATTCACCGTGAACGGCACCTATCTGGAAACCGATGAGGGGCTGCCACCCGCCCACGGCCAGACCTACCGCCTGCCCGCCGGGTCGTTCTTTGACCTGAAGGACGGCAAGATCACCCGCGTGACCACCTATTACAACCTCGCCGACTGGACCCGGCAGGTCTCGGGTGGCTAAGGTCACGGACGTCCGTTCCCTGACCGGAGCGGCGCTTGAGGCTGCTTTGGACGATGTTGCGCGCCTGCGAATCCGGGTGTTTCGGGCCTGGCCTTACCTCTATGACGGCGACCTCGACTACGAGCGCAAGTACCTGCAATCCTACCGCGACAGCGCCCGCGCCATCGTGGTCGGCGCCTTCGACGGCAACCGCCTCGTCGGCGCCTCGACGGGTGCGCCCCTGACCGACCACGCCGACGACTTCGCCGCCGCCTTCGAAGGCACCGGGCTAGACCTGAAAGATATCTTCTACTGCGCCGAATCCGTCCTGCTGACCGAGTACCGAGGCCAGGGCGTCGGCCACAGATTCTTCGACCTCCGCGAAACCCACGCCCGCGCGCTCGGCTTCAAAAAATGCGCCTTCTGCGGCGTCCAACGCCCCGCAGCTCACCCCATGCGGCCCGAGAGTTACCGCCCGCTGGATGCCTTTTGGCGCGCAAGGGGGTACGAGCCACTACCCGGAGCCATCGCTCAATTCTCGTGGAAAGATGTCGGGGACGAGGGCGAGACGCTCAAGCCATTGCAGTTCTGGATACGGGATTTGTGAACCTGGGGAACTCGCGGAAAGTTTGCCGCAAGAATTGGTGAATTTGTCAAACTTGCCACGGTATCGGGTTGAGATTTCAGACATTTCATTTTGCGTTTGATCGGGTTAAGGAACGTGGGACAAGCGTAGAACCCGCTTTGCTACCGCGACTAATATCTCATGGAGTTTTGTATTGCTAAACCGAGCCATTTGCGTCCTGATTTTCCCATTGATGATTTCAGCCTGTACCACTCAAGCGCCAAGCAGAGATCAAGTTTGGGAAACCATAGAGGGCTGTGGGGGCGACGAGCGGTGTGCGTTCGCTACTCTGGCTGCAGACGAGTACAACAAACTCGCGGGTAAACCCTTGGGTAACGGTATTTCGGTGAGGGGCGCACAAACCGACGGGACCGTTCTTTCGCTAGATGTCAATGTACCGGAGCGCATCAAAACCGAGCCAACCAGAGATGGACGAACTGCTGAACAAGAGTTGGCCTATTCCATGAGAAAAGACTTGTGTGGTGACAGAAACACCCGACGTTTTTTTGAGATTGGGGGAAAGCTGGTCCTTTCCACGTACCTGCCGTCGGGCGAGCGTTTTTCAAGAAGCCAACTGGAATCCTGCTAGTCTAACCTTCAATAGCAACTCCGTGTGTTGAACCCTGAAGGTATGCGCCGAGTGTTCGTTCGCCGCCGAGGTGACAGGGCCAAACACGCGTACTTGCCGCTTTGGCTGATTTCCTGCCTTGTACAGCAAGCGCGGTTCGCTTTAAGTGGATGACCGGCTCACGCACCATGGATTGCAGATATGAAAGTCGCTACCGCCGCCTATGACCTCGATTGGCTCGACAGTTGGGCGCAGTACGAGGATAAGCTGGATCGCTGGGTCTCCGACGCCGCAGGGCAAGGGGCTGATCTGCTGGTCTTTCCGGAATACGGCGCGATGGAGCTGTCGACGCTGGATGGCGCTGACGTGGCCCGTGATCTTGAGCGTTCGATCCACGCGGTCTCGAACCGGATGGAAGATGTACAACTTGTACATCAGCGTCTCGCAAAGGCGTACAACTTGTACATTTTGGGCGCATCGGCCCCGGTTCTGGCCGGGCCGGGCCGTCCGGTGAACCGGGCAGTTCTCTATGCGCCCGACGGCAGGGTGGACCACCAGGACAAACAGATCATGACCCGGTTCGAGCGTGACGATTGGGCCATCGCGCCGGGCGGTCCGCTGAAACTCTTCGACACCGCATTGGGCAAGATCGGCGTGCTCATCTGCTATGACAGCGAGTTTCCGCTGCTGGGCCGCGCCCTGAGCGAGGCTGATCTGATACTTGTCCCCTCGTGTACCGAGGCTTTGGCGGGCTATTGGCGCGTTCGGATCGGGGCAATGGCGCGCGCATTGGAAAATCAGTGTGTGACGGTCATGGCTTCGTTGGTTGGCGACCATGACTGGTCCGAAGCCGTGGACAGAAACGTGGGCATGGGCGGCATCTTTGGGCCGCCCGACAAGGGGTTCCCGTCTAGCGGGGTGCTGGCCGAAGGCACCCTGAACAAACCCGGTTGGACCTATGCCGAAATCGACCCAGGTTTGATCGCTGAGGTCCGCGCCGACGGGCATGTGCTGAACCGCACCCATTGGAATGAGCAAACCCCCCGCGCCGATTCCGTCATATTGTGCCCATTTTAGGCGATTCCGGCCTTGAAATAAGGGCCAAATAGGCTCATTTAGGCGCACAGCCTGCGGATTCCGCAGGTGCAACGTAATGATGGAGAAAACATGGCCAAGGAAGATACGCTCGAATTTCCCGGTGTCGTGAAGGAACTCCTGCCTAATGCGACGTTTCGGGTCGAGCTGGAAAACGGCCATGAGATCATCGCACATACGGCAGGAAAGATGCGCAAGAACCGCATCCGTGTTCTGGCAGGCGACAAAGTTCAGGTCGAAATGACCCCGTATGATCTGACCAAGGGTCGGATCAACTATCGCTTTAAATAACGTTTCGCCCCATGGCGTTTATCCTCGGATCAGGCAGCCCAAGGCGGTTGGACCTGCTGGCGCAGCTTGGCATTCGGCCAGACGCCATTCGTGCCCCTGACATCGACGAAACGCCCCTGAAGGGCGAATTGCCCGCACCGTATTGCAGCCGCATCGCACGCGCGAAAGTGGCAGCGGTTCCCGCGGCCCCCGATGACGTGGTCCTGTGCGCCGATACAACCGTCGCCCTTGGGCGCCGCATTCTGGGCAAGCCGGAAAACGCGGGTCAGGCCGCCGAGTTTCTGCATGCCCTATCCGGTCGCAGGCACCGCGTGATCACATCGGTTGCGGTGCGGCGCGGTGACAGAACGCTGCACCGCGACGTGGTAAGCCAGGTCAAGGTCAAACGCCTGTCAGATACCGAGGTCAACGCATACCTCGCCACCGGCGACTGGCAGGGCAAGGCGGGCGGCTATGCCATCCAGGGCCCTGCGGGGGCGTTCATTCCCTGGATTTCCGGGTCGTTCACTGGCATCGTTGGCCTTCCCCTGTCGGAAACCGCATCCCTGTTGCAGGGAATAGGCTTCCCCCTGTACCGAGAGGCGCCATGAAGGGCCGCATAATCGTTCTGGATCACATCCAATCCCGAGAAGCCGCAGCTCTGATGGTTGACGGCGTTCTGCAAGACTTCCTGATTGCCTCGGATGCGCCCGCGCCGGGAACGATCTATCGCGCGCGTGCGGACCGGCCGGTCAAGGGGCAGGGCGGCATGTTCCTGAGCACACCCGATGGTCCGGCCTTTCTGCGCCAGGTCAAGGGGCTTGCACCCGGCGCTTTGCTGCTTGTGCAGGTGTCGGGATATGCCGAACCCGGCAAAGCCATCCCGGTCACGAGCCGGATTTTGTTCAAAAGCCGGTATGCGATCGTTACCCCTGATGCGCCGGGGCTGAATGTGTCGCGCAGCATTCGCGATGAAGACGAACGCGACCGCCTGCTGGAGCTTGCCCATGATCGTATGCAAGACAGCCCCTTTGGCCTGATCCTGCGATCCTGTTGCAACGGGGCCGAGGCCGAAGATATCGCGCAAGACATCGCGGAAATGCGGGCCCAGGCCGAACAGGTCATGTCGGATACAGGCACCGAGCCTGAAACGCTTTTCGATGGCGACAGCCCGCATGTCCTGGCCTGGCGGGACTGGACGGACCCTGCCGAGATCGAGACCCAGGAAGGCAGCTTTGACACCTGCGGCGTGCTAGACGCGCTGGACAGCACGCGGGCTTTGTCGCAACCGCTTCAGGGGGGTGGCCACCTGTATGTTCAGCCGACGCGCGCGCTTGTGGCCGTCGATGTGAATACCGGCTCGGACAGTTCCATGGCCGCCGGGACACGCGCCAATTTTGCCTGTGCCAAAGCCTTGCCGCGCGTGCTGCGCGTGCGGGGCTTGGGCGGGCAGGTGACTGTCGACCTGGCGCCGATGCCCAAGAAGGAAAGGCGCGGGTTCGAAGCCGCCCTGCGCGCCGCATTCAAAAATGACCCCGAGGAAACAATCCTGGCCGGTTGGACCCCTCTGGGCCATTTCGAACTGCAACGGAAACGGGGCCGAATCCCGCTGTCCGAGGTCCTGAAATGAGCTGTCCGATCTGTGGCGAAAAGACAGTGGCCGCGCTGCGCCCGTTTTGTTCGAAACGCTGCGCGGACATTGATCTGGGCAAATGGCTGAACGGGTCCTACGCCGTTGCCTCGCAGCGGGACGAGGATCAGGACCCGGACATTTCCACCCCGTCAGACCGTCCGGAACGTCCTCATTAAAAAATGTCAAAAAGCCTCTGGACACTGCCTGTTGCAAGTCATAGAACGCGTCCACCCAACGGCAAACACCGTTCCCGTGCCCGGGTAGCTCAGGGGTAGAGCAGTGGATTGAAAATCCTCGTGTCGGTGGTTCGATTCCGCCCCCGGGCACCATTTTACAAGCTGATATTATTGTATTTTATGCTCTTGTCCGATCCTCGTTTCGGTCAGGTTTGACGCTTTTCTGCGAAGGTTTGACACTTTCGGCCCGCCTTCGGTTCTCTTCTTCCAATGTCGCCATCGTCTCGCGGTTCTTGTCGGCAAGGTTCGCCGACCGCGAATAGTGCCGCGCCATGGACGGTGTTTTCTGTCCCAGAAGGTCCGCGATGCGGCGTTCGTCGAGGCCTGCTTCGCGCAAAGTCGTGGCGACCGTGTGCCGTAAGCCCTTGAGGGTCAGGCCTTTTTCAATAAGGCCTTCATTCTCAAGGGCGGTTTTGAAGCGGTGCCAAACGGTTGAAAAGCCGTTGTAAGTCCATGCCTCGCCGCGCGAACTGGAAAGCACCGTCTCCGCTTCGTGGTCGGGCATGCGGTCAAGCGCCGCTTGAAGCGTCGGGCTGACCGGAATCGCGACGTCTTCGCCCGTCTTGCCGCGCACGCCCCAGATTGTGCCGTCATCGACCTGATCTTTTCGCAATCGAAGAGCGTCGGATGGATCGAGGCCGGTGTTCATCATTAGGGCAAGTGCCACGCGCACATGAGGCTTGGCCCTGCCCAATACGGTATCGCGTTCTTCTATAGTCCAGGGGCGGTTTGCATAGGCGCGGTCGCGCGGGCGGCGCTTTGGAATGACGTCTTTCGCGAAGTTGGCGGAGATCAGGCCCTTGGGGATGTTATAGCGAAAGACCTCGCTGAGAAGCGTCCGGACCATGTTCGCCCGCCGCCAGCCGATCTTCTTCGCCGCCTTATCGTGAATACCTGCGATCAGCGGCGTGTCGATCACGTGGATCGGCGTATCGCGTATCGGATTAAGGAAATCTGCACACTGGCGGTAGTCGCGCCGGGTCGCCTCAGCCAGGTTCTGATAGTGCTCAGTCTCAAAATAGGACTGGAACAAACCGCCAAGCGTTCCAGCCTTTGGTGCCTTCGCTCGCTGTGCCTCGGCGATGGCGCGGATCGTCTCGCATTCGGCGAAGAACTCGGCAGAACCAATCGGTGCGTGGGTCAGGTCAACCTTGTGGCCGGTCTCTCGGTGGTAGCATCGCTGCTTGCCGTGCCGGTCCTTGAAAATCTTGAAACCCTTGACCCGCACCTGTGTCATCAAAGGCGGTCCAGAATGGTGTCGCGGGTGTCGGTCACGGCCCCGGACTTCACATCATCAATCCAGAGATCGAGGTCACGGCGATCCCAAAGCAGCGTGCCTTGCTTCAACTCAACGGGGCGCACGGGACAAGCCGCCTTGAAATGCTTGACTGGCAACCCGGCATAACTCGCGGCCTCGGACTGCTTCAGCATGCGTTTGTCGATCACGCTGATGTTGAGATTTGTCGTCGCCATAACCGGACACCCCCGTCAATTCACTACTGAACCCTCGGCACTTTTGACCTTAGTCGCGTTCTTCTGGAACCGCTCCCAGCCGCTCATCGTCAAGAGCTTGGTTTTGGGGGATATTTCTACAAATTCGAGTTTGCCGCTGTTCATTAACGCTCGAACTTGCGCAACGCTTAGGCCAACCATTGAACCAAGTTCTTTCGGTGATAGTAGTTTTTCATGAGCCAAAACCCTCTCCTTTTCAGAAGCTAGCGTGAATCAGGTTGATTGCTTGGTCGAGCCGTGCTCCGATAGCGAAACACAACAAATAACGTTCATTTGTGCGTATAGCATTCAATTGAACTCAAACACAAGTGGATTGCCTTGGCAATGGCAGAACGTGCGGAAAATTACTTAACTGCGCTTGGAGCGCGCCTCGCCATCACCAGAAACGAGAAGGCGTTGTCTCAGGCAAAAATGGCCGAGGCTCTCGGAATGTCTTTGCGTGCCTATCAGAGCTACGAGCTGGGCAAGCGGTCGATCCCGATTGAAGCTCTGATCAGACTTCATCGCCAGTTTGACGTCGATTTGAGCTGGATACTGCTTGGCGTTGAGGCAGTGCGGCTCAAGCACGACCTGGACAAGCTGGAAGAATTTGAGGTCGAGCTGGACCGATACCTGTCGGAGAACGGGATCAAACTGAAAAGTGAAAAGCGCGGCGCTATCTCGGCGCGCTGGTATCGCTCTTTCCTCGAAGGGAAAGAGATCGCCATGGACGACGTCCATACCTGGATCGAGCTATTGAGGGAATGAACATGAACTTGACAGTCACCAAAGCCTGGAAGAGCCACCAGTTGGCCACGACCGAAAAGATTCAACGTGATATCTTTCGTTTTACGCATCAATTGTTGTTTATGTCAGCGGTGATCTCGTTGACCTACCTCACAATTTGGACCTTGGTCTATTGCTTTTGGGAAGCTGGTTTCCTTCCCGATGTTCTTCCACTAGTGGCGGCAGGCGCCGGCCTTGCGGTGGTCTTACTTTTTCCTGCTTTCGTCCTTGCTCTACGGGTCGAGCGAGCCATTGAAAGTCAACTTCGGCGCTAAGAGACGGCGAAAGTGACCGCACCATCCACATTGAAATTCTGAAGCAATATGACTTTACTGCATCGAAAAACCGTCTGGGAGTGAACTGTGACAAAACAAAAAGAAGATGTGTCGGGTGGCACTCCAGACACAAAAAATATTTCGGAGCTTCTCCTAGATAACAGCAATCCGAGGTTTGGAGAGCTGGAGCGAGGGATCGAACAATCTCAACTTGTTGATCTGATCATCGACAAGTTCGGGATTGAAGATGTAGTCAGCTCTCTCGCTATGAACGGCTTCTTCGCCGCGGAGCCTCTAGTTTGTGTGCGTCAGTCCGACGGTTCTTTGGTGGTTAAGGAGGGCAATAGGCGGCTTTGTGCTTGTATCGTTCTGACCGGCGATCCACGCGCGGTTCGGCAAGAGCGCTTAACTGCTAGGGTTCAGGCCGCTTGGAAAGCAAATGGAAGCCCAGCTATTGAACCGATCCCGGTTCTCATTTTTGAACCTGACGGCCCAGCGGCCGAAACCATGCTTTCGTATCTGGGTGTTCGGCATATCGCAGCGGCTCAAGCATGGGACTCCTATGCCAAGGCATCCTGGGTTGCCAAGATCACTGATGAAACAGGGATGCCGATCTCAAAGATCACGGAGATGATTGGAGATCAACACAGCACTGTGGTTCGATTGCTTGAAGGTTACCGTTTCATAAGGCAACTGATCGATACTGGCCATTTTCGCCCAAGCGATAGTCAGAAAAGAGGGCGAGGCAGTGTTTCGGAGTACCCGTTCTCTTGGGTTTATACGATCCTAGGTTATCGTGCTGCGCGAAACTTCTGCGGATTGGATGAAAAGGTATCGGAGCGCCGGGACCCGGTTCCAGATGACAAGCTCGATAATGCCGCGATTGTTGTAGAAGCGATGTTCGGGAACAGGAAAACCGGACGTAGTTCTGCAATTCAGGACTCTCGCCAACTGATTGACCTCGCTAACGCATTTTCTGACCCAGACAAGGTGGCTCTTCTAAAGACGGGCAGTGATCTCATTACAGTATTGGACAAGACAAAGCCTATTGAAGAAAAACTCGAAGAGAATCTTAGTAGGGTAAGAACGATCCTTTCCGACTTGGTGGCATCCGTTTCCGAGACGCCACCGACTTTGGACGCAGCCAAGCAGCACTTAGGGACTTCCGTAAAAGTGAGGTCATCAGCGTCAGATTTGGCGAAACGTCTTAAGGAGATCACGGATAAGGAATTCGAAGACGATGTCGACTGACCATTCCTACTTTTTGAGAGGTCACTTTCTTAAGGTCTCAAAAGATGCTGACCAAGCTGAACTAGTTGCGCTTCGGTTTGGCAAAGCTCGAGCTTCATCTGGTGTACGCGACGATGCGATCGCTGACACTTTGGAAGAGAGTTATTCTGCCGATGACGGAGTTGCAGAAGAGGCGTGGCAGGCGCAAGAATCTTCTTTGGATACAGCATCTTCGCAGATTCTAGAGGAACTGGAACGTCGCTCTAAATCGCTAGGTGATTTGTATCCCTTCAGCTTGGAAGGCGATGTTTTGACCTATGAGCAGTCAGATTCACTAGTGTACGAGTTTCTGTTGTGCACATCTCTTTCACCCAGTTTGACGACTGGTCGATTTAAGGACTTTCCAAGGCAATTCGAGCGACTTGCTACTGTGCTTACCGCTAACTTTCTGGGACCTAACACGAGGTACTGTCATGTTGGTTTCCCTAATGAGAAGAAGAGGTTCAAGAGGGCTGTAACTGTCGCGATTGAAGAAAGCAAAGAGCTAAGATGGCAGCCTGTTGATGATTTGCCGGACGAAGGCCCTCGCCAAGGTGATGAAGGTGTGGACTACATTCTGTGGAAAGACTTTGGATGTGGTCGTCCTATCGGGCAACCATTTTACTTCGGGCAATGCGCGTGCGGAAATGATTGGGACAGCAAGTTGAATGACGTGTCTGCCAAGTTCTTCAAATGGTTCTCTAAGCTTAAGGTATGCCCAGCAAAAGTCTTTGCGATCCCTTTTGTTGTGCCGGACAACAAACTCACTGAAGTGGCGCGAGATGCCGGAATCGTAATGGATCGGCTGCGCTTGGTTAAGGCTGTTTCATCAGGGGAACACTTCGACCAGGAAGACTGGAAGGACAAACTGTTCGACACGATGTGCTTGGTCGCAGCAGCCTAAGCCTCAGGAATTATTTCGAATCTCGGTTGAAGAATCTAACGCAGATCGTTTTGCTTAGGCAAACGGAGGCGAGTGATTCCTACAAAGGTTCTAGAATTCCACGGCTACACGCCGCTGTCGCCAGAAAGCAGATCATTTGCTGCAAGGCGATGGTGTCCGTTTGTCGACGAAAAATGCAAGAAGTCGCAGAGCGGCGGAGCGTGCGCCTTGCAGGCTCCAGATTCCCCTCCGGTGATAATCTGCCCAAACCGCCTCTATGGTAACAATTTCGCTGTTATCTCAAAGATCGCTGAAACTACGTTTGGACCTGGCTGCGATCTGGTTACTGATGTCGAAGCTGAAGCGAGACGACGTAAGTCATCTCTCAACGGTCGTGAAGTCGTCGTTTTCGGGCAGGGATATAGCGGTGAAGTCGGGATCAAAGCACCAGCTGCCGAGGGTGAAACCGGTTCGTTTAAGGTGGATTTCTTGCTTACCTCCGTTGGCCCTGAACTTGAGCCGCAGGCAATCGTTGCGATCGAGGTGCAGACGATTGACACCACAAACAGTTACAAGAAAGCGTCCACAAGCTACTATGCCGAGCAGCCGCATCCGAGCAAGTGGGGCGAAGGCGGAACGAACGCAGGCTTTAATTGGGAAAATGTCACCAAGAGAATTCTGCCTCAGATAATCTACAAAGGGCACGCTCTGCGGCGCGAAAAGCTCGCCCGACATGGACTATTTTTCGTTCTGCCTGACCCGGTCTTGCAAAAGATCCGGACGCGTATCGGCAGCTCACTTTTGGAGTATCCTAAAGGCCCTGGGACAGTGACCTTCCACTCCTATCAACTTGCTGATAAATGGACTTCCGCTGAACGTCCGATCGAGCTTGTGACTGAGTTTACTACCACCGTTGAGCAGATTGCCTTCGCCTTCGTGTCCCCTCAAAACTTGCCACCGTTAGGTATCTATGAGGATACGATTTCGACTAAATTGAGGGCACTCAGCCGTAAGAAGAGTCTTTGAAGGACGCGCAAATTGGCTATGCGAAAGCGGCTTCAAGCTGAGTGCTAGCAAGCTCCGCGCCTAACGCTTCCAAGATTGCAAGGCCAATGCACTTTCCCATCTTTGGTGGAACTGCATTTCCTACTTGAACGAACTGTTCGGTCCTCGGCCCCGAAAAATGAAACCAATCTGGGAAAGACTGAAGACGCGCAGCTTCGCGAACGGTGATGCTGCGGTCCTGCTCTGGGTGGATATAGGCCCCCCAATGAATATCGCACTTAGTCAGGATGGTGCATGCCAACCCATCCCAGCGCATCCTACCGTACCTCTTAGTATGATCGCTTCGCTTGGCTCTCTTCATTCCGGCCGGCAAAAGATCAAATGGAACGTCTCGCCAACTGCCGCCCTGGGGTATGTGCTGCATCCGCTCTAGGTTAATTGCTCCAAGCTTCGAGGCAGAATGGTTATGAACTTTGCTCGATCCAAGTCTGAGCTCGGCCTGATAACTTGAGCTTGCTTTTGTTCGGTAGTTTGTAACACCGCGATCCTCGCCGTTGACCAACTCAGGCAAGTCAGACAGTGCATCGCGGATTGTAGTGTACGGCTGCAAGTCGGGTCCGTGAGTTTTCGTCGGCCAGACAATCGGCGCACCTATACGATTACCAATGAAAACTACACGGCGGCGTTCTTGAGGAACGCCATACTCTTCCGCCCTCAAAATCTTAGCTTCAACATTGTAACCAAGGCTGCGAATACCCGACAAAACGGCCTGAAAGGCTTCGCCTTCGCCAGCGGACATGATCCCGGTGACATTTTCCATGACCAACCATTTGGGCATCAAGCCTTCAACGATCCGGAGGTACTCTTTGAATAAATGACTACGTTGGTCGTGCATGCCGCGCTGATGATTGTAGACTGAGTAGCCTTGGCAAGGTGGACCGCCTGCCAGGACATCAAGCTCAAACTTCTTCAGTCCGGTGGCTCGCAAAAAATCATTTGCGGTCAAATCGTAGATTGAACCCGGAATGAATGTGGCGTCTGGGTGGGTCGCAGCAAACGTCGAACCAGCATGCTCGTCGATGTCATTGCCCGCAAGCACGCGGAAACCCGCTTGACGCATGCCTTCGGACAAGCCTCCGGCACCACAGAACAAATCAATTACGGTCGGTTCATTCATTTGCTTCCACCCACGCCACGGAGCCACGCAAAAAGCACGCAAACTATCTGCATTTTGTCCGCTCTCTTTTTTCTCATACAACCAGTTGTGCCAAACCAAGGCAACACTGAAGGCATACTACTCGCAATGTTCTTAATTCGTTCTTACTATTTGGTGGCTTGATCATCAAGCCTATCCGATCTCGTATACAGCACTGACGCCTCAATGCCTCAACCCCCGCTCTGCATGCGCCTCCTGGCTGTCTAGCTGTCCCTCAATCTCTCGGCGGCGGCCTTCGCTAAGGTCAAGCTCTGCTGCAAGTTCTCGTTCAGCGTCTTGTAGCTCGCCTCGTCGTTCAGCAATCCGCTCAAGGCCTTCATGGATGCGGCTTGTGAACGAATGAGCAAGGTCACGCAGTCTTTCAAACCAGCCAGTTCCCTCTCGATCCTGCCGGTCGAGCGTGTCTCCAAGGCGGTCAAATCCCTCGCGGAGGCCTCTGAGGCCGTCACCAACCGCTCGACGCAGGCGAGCAAGTCGCGTTCCAAGGCTGTCAGTTGGGGCATCTAATCCTCCTCGATCCGAATGCAGGTGACGTGTCGTCCGCCCATCGTGCAGGTCCTGAGCCGCGTCTTTGATGGGTCCAGGATCAGCCAGGTCCCCTCGGGCTTCTCGATCCGTGTCAGGCCCATCTCGGTCAGCTCCGAACGCGTCAGATGCACCGTCCAGAAAAAGCTCGCGGCCATCATCGAGGCGATCCCCGTCACCACCATCGCCGCGATCAGCCAGGGCGAGATCGTCAGCCAGAGGCGGATCGACCTCAACCGCGTCTCGAACATGGTCGCCGTCTCGGTCTGAAAGCGGCGCGTATCGCTCGCGATGGTATGCTGCGCGGCGCCCACAATGTTCTTCAAATCGATCCTGAAGCTCTTGAGCTGGGATGAGATCGAGGCGACGTGTTCCTGCCTGATCTCGTCGAGCTCCGCGTTCAACTTCACGCTCAGTCGGGTCGGCTTGCCAGTCTTCATGGAAAATCTCTCCTTTCAGCCGCCAGCGCTCGCCAGTCTCCGGGTCACGGGCGGTGATGTAGGCCTTGCCGGTGCGCGGCAGGTCGAAACCGGCGTCGGTGAGCGCGTCGATCATGGTCGCGCGGTCGGTGATCATCCCGAGGTCGATCTGGTCCTGTATCCAGGCGTGCAGCTCGTCACGGCCCTGCGCGCGGGTCGGAGCCTCGATGGTGTCGCGCACTTCCTGCGCGCGCTCCACATCCATCGGATCGGCCCAGCCGGTGCGCTGGTTCATCACGTCCCGCAGGCTGTCATAGGCGTCCTGATATCCCGGCGGCGCGATGTTGAGGCTCTTGCCCGTTGTCAGTTCTAGGCGCGGCGTGCAGAAGTGCAGCTCGACCCGGCCTTCGTGGCGATGGCGGACCCAGAGCACCTCATATTGCTCAGGGTCCAGCCCCGCGAAGGCCAGCCGCTCGAACTGGTCCATGACCTCGGCCTGCTGGTCCTCGGTGGGGTCGTCGCTGTCCGCAAAGCTGATCACACCTGCGCGGTAGGTCCACTGGTGGCGGCAAGCATCGATCAGGGTCTCGGTGCGCTCGGGACTGCCGCGCAGGACCTCGGGGAGCGGGTCGCGGGTGACGGCCACCGGCTGGCCGTCGGCATCGCGTATCAGGTCGCGGTTGCCGTCGTAGGCCAGGACGCGCTCGGCGACGAGGTAGCCGACCGGCCCCGCACCCGCGCCTTTGCCGTTGGGGAAGAACTTGATCAGCACTGGTGCGCCTCATCGAGGAGTGCTGCGAGCTGGCGTTCAATCACCACGAGGCGGCGGGCAACGGTCAGCGTGTCGAGGTCGGTGCGCCCGACCTTCATCGAGTGGTTCAGCCAGCGGGCGATCTGATTGAGGTTGCCGCCGATGCGCCCGACCGCCAGCACCAGCGCCGGATCGACGCGCGGCACGGGCTTGCGGCGACGAGCCTCGGTGAGGCCAAGCGCCTCACGGAGGAGCGTCGCGGCGGGCAGGCCTGCGGCCTCGGCCTTGGCGCGCAACTCGGCCTTCTCAGCCGTCGTGCAACGGAAGACGAAAGTCTCCGTCAGCGGCTCCTTTGCGCCGGGCTTGCCCGCGCCGGTGGGGTTCGAAGGGGAGGCTTGCCGCCCCTCGCAAGGTCCCGTGTCAGCAGCGCCAGCGTATGACACGGGTCGCCTTGCTGTTTGCTCTTTGGTGGGATCGGTTCCGCTCATGATCGAAGGCCCGCCGCCTGGATTTGCGGCTGTGTCACCAGTTGAGCGGCCAAGAGCGCATCGATCTGGCCGGGTGTGATGTGGCGGCAAAGGGGATGTTTGTCCGTGACCCAATTGGCCAAGCCTGCGAGCATTTGGGCTTCCTTCGCCTTCGCTTCATCTCGGCCCTTGGCGATGTCGTCGACATAGGCGCGCCAGCGCCCGGACCTGAACCAGTTGTCCGAGAAACAGACTTTCGAGCGGGTGAAGCCCGCGCTCTCGGTCGCGTAGCTCTTCACGGCCTGCAACAGGTCCTCGACCTCTATCCCAGCGTCCAAAGCCTCCCTGATCCGACTGAGACACTCAGCCTTCCCGCGCAAACGGTCGGGCGGATAGGCGGCCAAAATCTTCTCAGCCCCTTCATCCTCCGCCGCCTCGCGCTTGCGCGTAGGTGGTTTATGGATGGTTTTAGGATGGTTTGGGGGCCGTGGTGGCCCCGGTACCCCGGCCACTGTGGCCCCCGTTCCGGGTCCAGACTGGACGGGGTCCACTGTGGCCCCCGTCTCGATCTCCGGCTCAGCGGTGAGTTCCAGCGCCTCGATCCGAGTGAGATCGATCCGGTAAACTACCGTGAATCCGTTCTTGCATCCGCGCGCGCCGGTCTCGACCAATATGCCTTCTTTCAGGAAGTCTCGGATCGTCCGCTTGACCGTTGTCTCGCCCAGCTCCGTATGCCGCTGGATCGTTCCCTTCGAACACCAGATGCCCGAGCCATCGTCCGAGGCCTTGTCCGCCAGAAACATGATGATCTGCTTGCGCGTCGCACTCCCGAACTTTCGCTCCGCACACGCATTCGCCACACGCCAGCTCATTGGATGGCTTCAGAGCTAAGGTTTGACAATTCGCCGCTAAGTGCTTGATGCGCCGTGGTGGGTTTGACAGATTTTTCGTGACTAACCTGTTGAGCGCTTTCAATAAGCTTCGGTTTGAAAATCCTCGTGTCGGTGGTTCGATTCCGCCCCCGGGCACCACTTCCTCAGGTAAACCCTTGGTTTCACTCCAGCTTTTAACAGCAGGTTGGAGCCGTAGACCATGTCAGAGACCATTTCACCCAAGTACACCTTCGTGAAAGAGGGTGTTTTTTACTTCAGTCGCCGCATCCCCAAGGAGCTTTGCCGCTACTACTCGTCTTCTCGGATCGCATTTTCTTTGCGTACTCACTCGGCAAACGTAGCTGCGACGAGGGCAAGAAGAGCGGCTGATCAACTGGATGAGTATTGGTTTCATCTGAGGTCGCAGGATATAGAACTGCCTGGAAAGCACATGTTGCGTCTTGGCGCAGCCAACTCCGCCGCAACACCAGTTGTTCTGAACGAGACTTCTGCTGCCTCTGTACTGTTGTCTGAGGCAGTCGAGATTTATCTTACACAGAAGGGCCAAGGACGCCCCGTGACGTTTCACCGGGGCGCTAAGAGAGCGTGTGGCTACGTGATTGATGCCTGTGGCGACAAACACCTCGAAGTCTATACCAAAGCGGACGCTAACAAGTTCCGCGACGCACTCATCGCGCGTGGTCTCGTCGGTAGCAGCCTCACAAGGATTTTCGGGACAGTTAGAGCCGTTACCAACTTCGCAGCGAGTGAGCAGGGCCTTTCGCTGCACAACCCTTTCTCTGGAGTTTACTACGACCGCTCCGCTGGGGGCTCTGGCCGAAACCCATTGCCAAGAGAAGCAATAGTGACTGTTCAGGCGAAATGCAGGGAACTTGATGACGACTTGCGTTGGTTGGTGGCTTTAGTTTCAGACACTGGCATGCGGCTTGCAGAGGCTGCTCGGCTGGGAAAAGAGGACTTCATGTGTGCGGACGATGGTTCTCTCTCAGTTCGCGTTCGCCACCATCCATGGCGTCGTTTGAAGACGCAAGACAGTGAGCGTGACGTACCACTTGAAGGAAACGCTAGATGGGCAGCGCAGCACCATATCCGCCGTCAGAGTTTTTCGGAAAGCGTGAGCGTTTTCACAACGGAGGCTCTGGTTCGGTTTCTGTTTGAGTTTAGGCGGCAGCGGTCTGATGCAGCAACCGGCGTTTTCGGATTGTCTGTGTTTTGATCTCCTCTCGCATTTTCAGGATCTTTGCGCCGCGGCCGTTGTAGACATCGGCAGGTGTTAGATTGTTCAAGCTCTCGTGATAGCGATGGTTGTTGTAGTGGTCGATGAAGGCGCCGATCTGGCGTTCCAGATCGCCGGGCAGGAAGTAATTTTCCAGCAGAACCCGGTTTTTCATGGTCTGGTGCCATCGCTCGATTTTGCCCTGGGTTTGCGGATGGTGTGGCGCACCGCGAACGTGATCCATGCCTTTATCCTCAAGATAGTCGGCGAGATCGGCCGCCACGTAGGACGAGCCGTTGTCGCTGAGTAATCGTGGCTTATGCACGACCTTGGCCTGATCACAGCCCGAGGCTTCCAACGCCAAGTCCAGCGTGTCGGTGACATCCTTGGCCTTCATCGTGGTGCAGAGTTTCCAAGCGATGATGTAGCGACTGTAATCGTCGAGGATCGTGGACAGATAAAACCAGCCCCAACCGATGACCTTGAGATAGGTGAAGTCGGTCTGCCATAGCTCGTTCGGTCTGGTTGTCTGGTCACGGAACTCATCGGACGCGCAGATCACTACATGGGCTGGTGCGGTGATCAGGTCTTCGGCTTTGAGAAGGCGATACGCTGAAGATTCCGAGATAAAATACCGCTTCTCGTCGGTGTATTTGACCGCCAGTTCGCGCGGTGTCAGATCTTCGTGGTCCAGCGCGAACTCGACAAAGGCTTCACGGACATCACCTGGGATGCGGTTCCAGACGGATCCGGGCCGTGGAGAACGATCGGCAAGCGCATCGATCCCGCCTTCGACCCAACGCGCATACCAATCGTAGTAGGTGCTACTGGGGATGCCAATCATCGTCAGCGTCTGCTTAAC
>NZ_JBSWYA010000014.1:0-53617 GCF_056160865.1 Ruegeria sp. ABD4_443
TCCCCCCCCCCCCCCCTCCCCCCCCCCCCCCCCCCCCCAAGCCGCTAGGGTGTCCGGCGCAGCCGGGCACCCGCGGGTGCGGGAGCGTTTGCCGCCCGCGCCGGATCAGGTCAGGTCTTTGTAGCTGATCTCGCGTGCGTCAGCGCCGGGGCCGGTCTTTTCGCGGCGCATGATCAGGCGGTTCAGCGCGTGGATATAGGCCTTTGCCGAAGCAACCACGGTGTCCGTATTTGCCGACTGGCCGGTGGCGATCATGCCGTCCTCGCCCAATCGAACGGACACGGTGGCCTGTGCATCGGTGCCTTCAGTTACCGCGTGGACCTGGTAGAGTTGAAGATGCGCCGTGTTCGGATAAATTGCGCGGATGGCCCTGAAGGTTGCATCAACGGGCCCGTCACCGTGCTCAGTTGCGATGACATCCTTGCCGTCGACTTCCAGCTCGACGGTGGATTCCGCCTGGCCGCCGGTGCCGCAGGTCACTTTCATCGAAACCAATTGCAGATAGTCGTCGGCCTCATCCAGCGTCATCAGCGCAACGAGGTCGTCGTCAAAAACCTCTTTCTTGCGATCAGCCAGATCCTTGAACCGCACGAAGATATCCTTGAGCTGGTTGTCGCCAACCTCGTATCCCAGCGTTTCCAGCTTGTCGCGCAAGGCCGCGCGGCCCGAGTGTTTGCCCAGCGGCAAAGACGTGCCCGAGAGCCCGATATCCTCGGGGCGCATGATCTCGAAGTTTTCGCGGTTCTTCAGCATGCCATCCTGGTGGATGCCGCTTTCATGGGCAAAGGCGTTTTTGCCGACGATGGCCTTGTTGAACTGGACCGGAAAGCCCGCAACGGTCGCCACGCGGCGCGAGATATGCATGATCTTGGTCGTGTCGACGCCGGTATGCCACGGCATGATGTCGTTGCGTGTGCGCAGCGCCATCACGACCTCTTCCAGCGCAGTGTTGCCCGCACGTTCGCCCAGACCGTTGATGGTGCATTCGATCTGCCGCGCGCCGCCCGCGACAGCGGCCAGCGAATTCGCGGTCGCCATGCCAAGGTCGTTGTGACAATGGGTGGCAAAGACCACCTCATCGGCATCGGGTACGGTTTCAATCAGGCGCTTGATCAGGTCGGCGCTTTCGGCCGGGGCAGTATAGCCCACCGTATCGGGGATGTTGATCGTGGTCGCACCTGCCTTGATCGCAATCTCGATCACGCGGCAGAGGTAATCCCACTCGGTCCGGGTTGCATCCATCGGTGACCATTGCACGTTTTCGCACAGGTTGCGCGCGTGGCTGACCGTTTCATGGATCTTGTCGGCCATTTCGTCCTGCGTCAGGTTCGGAATGGCGCGGTGCAGCGGCGAGGTGCCGATAAAGGTGTGAATCCGGTTCTTCCCGGCGTGTTTCACCGCCTCCCAGCAGCGGTCGATATCGGCGAAATTGGCACGGGCCAGACCGCAGATGCGGCTGTTCTTGGACCGTTCCGCGATTTCGGACACTGCCTTGAAGTCGCCTTCGGATGCGATCGGGAAACCGGCCTCGATGATGTCGACGCCCATTTCGTCCAGCAGCTCGGCAATTTCGAGCTTTTCGTCATGGGTCATGGTGGCGCCGGGGCTCTGCTCGCCGTCGCGCAAAGTGGTATCAAAGATCAAGACGCGGTCTTGGTCGGTCACGTTGGTCATGGGGTACTCTTTCTTCTTCTGTCCTAAAGCCATTGGCGCGCGGGCGTCCTCCTCTGAGCGGGCGCGCCGGATGGCACGCTCAGAGGCGGATTAGGATCAGTAGGCCACGCAGGTCGACGCTGCCTTTGGCGACGTTCGCAATACGGATATCTGCGTGGTTGATCATGGGTCCGAGGTTATACACCCCGAACGGCGAATGAAAAGCCGGAAAATGCAGGGCGCGGAGTTTTGACAAGCCGAGGTCTCGGCCGCCGCGCCCGCCCCGAAACCACTGGGGCAATTGGGTGCGATCGGGGGCGCCGCATCAGGCTGCGCCGTTCAGACAGGTTTTGCGGGGTTTGGTCGGCGGTTCAGCCGTCTGACCCTTCGGTACTGTCGCCAGTAGCTTGCGTGTCGGTTTCGGGGGCCTGTGTTGCCGGTGTTGCGGGCGTCGCTTCGGGCGTGGATGCGCCGCTGTCGGACAGCGCGCCGTTTTCCCAGGTTCCGGTTTCCTCTTCGCCATTGGCATAGCGCATGGTGCCCGCGCCCTGGCGTTTGCCGTCGACGAAATTTCCCTCGTAGACATCACCATTTGCGTATGTGGCGACCCCGAAGCCGGTGATTTTTCCCTGGGCCCATGTGCCGGTATATTTGAACCCGTTGGGCATGATGACCTCGCCCTGCCCATGGCGCTGACCTTGGGCGAAATCGCCGGTATAAACGGTGCCGTCGGCATAGGTGGCCTTGCCGGTCCCCTGACGGACGCCTTCGACCCAGTCACCGTCATATTTGGACCCGTCCGCGCGCGACAGCACACCCTTGCCATGGGTGCGGGCATTCTTGAACTGGCCGCGATAGACCGTGCCATTGGCATAGGTCGCAACACCCTGACCTTCGATCACGCCGGCAATCCAATCGCCATCATAGGTCGACCCATCGGGATAGGTGATCAGCCCTTTGCCATCGGCAAGATCGGCGCTGAAATCGCCTGTATAGACCGACCCGTCGGGATAGCTGAGCTCTCCCAGGCCCTCGATCTGTCCGTGGGACCAGTCGCCGGTATAAACATAGCCGTCGGTGCCTGTGAACGTGCCCTTGCCGTGGCGCTGGTCATCGACAAAGTCGCCGTCATAGGTGTCGCCATTCGCATAGGTCGCCTTGCCTTTACCCTGGCGGCGACCGTCCACCAGGTCACCCTCGTACACGTCGCCATTGGCCTGCGACAGCTTGCCTGCGCCGGTGATCTGGTCCTGCGACCAATTCCCGTCATAGCTGAGCCCGTCGGGCATGGTCAGGCTGCCCTGGCCGTGCCGTTGCCCGTTCTGAATGTCCCCGTCATAGACGGCACCGTCGGCATAGGTGATCTTGCCGCGGCCCTGCTTGACGCCATCGCTCCAGTCGCCCTCATAGACGTATCCGCCCGGTGCGGTCATCACGCCCTTGCCGTGGTGCTGGGCATCCTTGAACCCGCCTTCATACCGCATTCCGTTGGCGTATTCGGCTGTGCCGGTTCCATTGATCGCACCTGCCGACCAGGTGCCCTCATAGGTTCCGCCATCGGCGAATGTGATCTTTCCCGTCCCCTCGGGCTGACCTTTCGCGAATTGACCGACATAGACAGACCCGTTGGCATAACGCGCGGTGCCTTGTCCCTGGATCTCGCCTTCGACCCATTCTCCGGAATACTCGAACCCGTCCGGCAACCGGTACGTCCCGGTCCCATGCCGCAGGCCGTTTTCGAACGTCCCCTCGTAGACGCCGCCCACATCGTCGTCGGCGGTCATGACCTGCCCGTCCTGCGCCAGAGCTGCCGGGGCGCCCAGGCAAAGGGCCACAATCGCAAGGGTCTTGGGGAAAACGGTTCTGGTCATGCAGGTCTGCCCGATCGTCAACTGTTTATGCGCGTTTGCGCAAAACTAGGACACCGCCGCTGCCGGAGCAACGGCTTTTGCCGCATTTGTCTTTCACTCGCTGACCGATCTGGTAAACGCCTTTTAGACAGACGAGGGCAAGAGGGCACAATGGCCGACCGTTTCCGCATCACCCTGGCGCAACTCAACCCCACGGTGGGTGACATCGCACATAACGCGTCCAAGGCCGTATCGGCATGGAAAGCAGGGCGGGATGCCGGTGCCGACCTGGTCGCGCTGCCCGAGATGTTCATAACCGGTTACAACACGCAGGACCTGGTGACCAAGCCGGCCTTTCACCGCGCAGCGATTGAGGCGGTCAAGGCATTGGCGGAAACCTGCGCAGATGGTCCCGCGCTGGCCATTGGCGGCCCCTGGGTCGAGGACGAAAAGCTGTACAATGCGTACCTGGTTCTCAGGGGCGGCAAGATCGTCAGCACGGTCCTGAAGCATCACTTGCCGAACGAAACCGTGTTTGACGAAGTGCGCCTGTTTGACGCCGGGCCGTTGGGTGGGCCCTATGCCGTCGGCAATACGCGGATCGGCAGCCCGATTTGCGAAGACGGCTGGCACGAGGATGTGGCCGAAACGTTAGAAGAGACAGGGGCGGAATTTCTGCTGATCCCCAATGGCTCGCCCTATTTTCGCGACAAATACGACGTGCGCCTGAACCAGATGGTGGCGCGCGTGGTCGAAACCGGGCTGCCGGTGATCTACCTGAATATGGTGGGCGGACAGGATGACCAGGTTTTCGATGGCGGAACCTTTGGCCTGAACCCCGGCGGCGGGCTGGCATTTCGCATGCCGGTCTTTGACGAGGCCGTGTCCCACATCGACCTGACGCGCGGCAGCGCAGGCTGGGAAATCGTGCCCGCCGAGGTCGCGCCGCAACCTGATGCTTGGGAACAGGATTATCGCGCGATGGTTCAGTCCCTGCGCGACTATATGGGCAAGACCGGGTTCACAAAGGCCGTTCTGGGCCTGTCCGGGGGGGTCGATTCGGCTTTGGTCGCCGCCATTGCCGTGGATGCAATCGGGCCAGAGAATGTCCGGTGCGTGATGCTGCCGTCCGAATATACCAGCGACGCGTCCCTGCAAGACGCCGAGGCGGTGGCCAAGGCGCTGGGCGTGCACTATGACTTTGTCCCGATTGCCGAAAGCCGCGCTGCCGTCACCGGCACGCTTGCACCCTTGTTCGCAGGTCGCAACGAAGACCTGACCGAAGAAAATATCCAGTCACGCCTGAGGGGCCTGCTGCTGATGGCGATATCGAACAAGTTCGGCGAGATGCTGTTGACGACCGGAAACAAGTCCGAAGTCGCGGTTGGCTATGCCACGATCTATGGCGACATGAATGGCGGGTACAACCCGATCAAGGATCTGTACAAAACCCGCGTGTTCGAAACCTGCCGATGGCGCAACGACAATCACCGGGACTGGATGAAAGGGCCAAAGGGCGAAGTCATCCGTCCCTCGGTCATCGACAAACCCCCCAGTGCCGAGCTGCGAGAGGACCAGAAAGACAGCGACAGCTTGCCCGACTATCCGGTTCTGGACGCGATTTTGGAAATTCTTGTCGATCGCGACGGCTCGATCGCCGATTGTGTTGCGGCCGGGTTCGACGCGGTCGAGGCCCGCAAGGTCGAACATCTTGTCTATATCAGTGAATACAAACGCTTTCAGTCCGCGCCCGGAACGCGCCTGACCAATCGGGCCTTCTGGCTGGACCGCCGCTATCCCATCGTGAACCGCTGGCGCGATTCGGAGTGATCGTGGCCCCGGGGCCGCGCCTCATTTCCGGGTGCATTGCGTCTGGGTAGATGGCTGATTTGGCGGCCAATGGTTCTGGTTCGGAAACAGTGCGGCCCTATCCATTTGTTCGTTGCCTCATCGGGGATGAAAGGTCGGTGCCTTCGGGCGGTCGGCTTGCGCGGCGAACACTTTCTTGCCATAATTTAGATCCAGTCCTGCCGCATATGGGGCGGGCGTGGCGCGTTGCGATTGGGTGGGTTGACCGTTTCGTGCAGTGCCAAACAAGTTTGTTTTCGATGGCGCGCCCATGTTCGGGTGCCGGGTCATAGTTTTGGTGGTCAAATGGTTGATGAGTACGACAAGCCTCTGCATTCTCCTCTAAAGTGGAAGACGATGGAAACGCGTGCCCGCGATTTTGACGAGGCACGGCTGGACGCGGCTATTGCGGATATCCTGCAAGCTGAAAACGCCAATGAGTCCGCGGCCGCCGAAGAAAAAGTGGCCTTCAGGCCGGAATTCCCCGACCTTGCCCCGCAGGACCAGGCCGAGCCGCAGATGCCGGAACCCGGGGTTGCAGCGACGCTGCGCCAAAAATGGGCGGAGCTGTCCGGCGCGGCCTGACCGGCAAAAAAATCTCTCGAATCATTCACTCGGTCGCCGGTTTGATTGCGGCCGCCGGCGCTTTGCCCGTTGCCCGGATAGGGTGATCGCGCATTCGCCTGCCAAAGCATTTCATCCTATCGCATGATTTTCTGACCTGACCGAATGGCCCCCGCGCAGAAACTTGGCGCGTGCCACCCGGTCAGGAGAAAATCGTCGCTCAGATCAGCCCATCATCTGATAGCTGACCGGAACAAAGCGGAAGCCTTCCCCGCGTGCTTCGACATATCCCGCAGCAGGGAATGGCATGTGATAGCCGATCATCGGAATCCGGTCGGCGGCCAATTGGCCCAACACATTGCGACGCGACGCGGTCGCGGCGGTCTTGTCCATGTCAAAGCGGACCTCCCATTCCGGGTGGGCAAAAGACCATACATAGTGATTGGCCAGGTCGGCAGTCAGGATCAGGCGCTGGCCGTTGCTTTCCAGATGGTAAACCATGTGACCGGGCGTATGCCCAAAGGCCTGCATCGCGGTAATGCCAGAAACAACATCGCTGCCATCTTCGACAAAACCCATCTTTTCCGCAAAAGGCTTCACCTTCTCAGCCACCAGGTCGCCGACCCTGTTACCGGGGTCCATTGCGGCCCAGAAATCATACTCTGTTGCGCCGGTAACATAGCGGGCATTGGCAAATGTCGGTGCCCCGTCGGTCATCATGCCGCCAATATGGTCGGGATGCATATGCGTCAGAACCACCACATCCACGTCGGAAGGAGCAACGCCCGTATCCGCCAGCGCAGTCTGAATCCCGCCCTGTCCTAGCCCGGTATCGAACAGAACACGCTCGGATCCGGTATCGATCAGCGTCGGCGTAAAGAAGAACTGAGCCTTGTCTGCGGGAATGAAATTCTCGGCAGAGACTCTGGCGAATTCTTCATCTGACGCGCCGCCGCCAAAAATGTCTTTCGCGCCGTCGCGCGGCAGGCTGCCATCCAGCAGAGTGGTCACCGTGAAATCGCCCAACTGGAACGATTTCGCCTGTGTCGAATTGGCCCCGGTCCCGGCAGCCAGAACCGGGGCGGTCGCGGTCGCGAATGGCAACGCGGCGGCCGAGCCAAGGGCCGCCCGGCGGGTCATTTTCATCGTCATGGTCGTTCTCCCTTTCTGCGCATGATTGTTTGACTTAGGTCTGACTTTGGCTCGGGCCAGTTCAACGCCCAAAATTCTGCCGCGTATCTGAAGATTTCGTGATAGTTTCCGGTTCATGCCGCGCGCCCGGAACAAAACCTTGCCATCTGAGCATAGCGTCGCCGATTTTCTGGCGACGGTGCAACCCGCCCGAAAAGCGCAAGAGGCGCAACTGCTGGATCGGCTGTTTCGCGACGTGACGGGCTATGCTCCGATGATGTGGGGGTCCTCCATCATCGGCTACGGCCGCTACCACTACCGCTATGCATCGGGGCGCGAGGGTGACTTTCTGGCCACCGGTTTTTCGCCCCGCAAGACGGCGCATTCGATTTATATCATGCCGGGCTATGCAGATTTCAGCGAAATCCTGTCCCGGCTGGGCAAGCATAAGATGGGCAAATCCTGTCTTTATGTTAACAAGCTGGCGGATGTCGATCTTGGGGTGCTGTCCGCGCTCATCCGCGCCGGGCTGGATGAGCTTGCAAAGAGGTGGGAAATTCAACCCAGCTGAAACCATTCATCTTTTTCCAAATACTCTCGCCGAAGGCACGCGCCGAACCGGCGCGTATCTGCCATCTGCTGGACAATTCACCCATCCTGTGACAAGAGCCGCGACAACAGGAGACACCCATGACCACCACCCGTTTCGCCCCGTCGCCCACCGGTTACATCCATGTGGGCAACCTGCGCACCGCGCTGATGAACTTCATGATCGCCCGCAAGGCTGGCGGCACGTTCATCCTGCGTATCGACGACACCGACCCCGAACGGTCGAAGGAAGAATATGTCGACGCCATCAAGCAGGACCTGGAATGGCTGGGCCTGCATTGGGACCGGGTTGAACGGCAATCCGAGCGGCTGGACCGCTATGCCGAGGCCGCCGACAAACTGCGCGAAATGGGGCGTTTCTACGAGGCGTTCGAGACACCGACCGAGCTGGACCTCAAGCGCAAGAAACAGCTGAACATGGGCAAGCCGCCCGTCTATGACCGCGCGGCATTGACCCTGAGCGAAGCCGAGAAAGACGCCCTGCGCGCCGAGCGCGGCAATGGCGTCTGGCGTTTCAAACTGGATCACGAGCGGATCGAGTGGAATGACGGCATTCTGGGCGACATCTCGATTGACGCAGCCTCGGTTTCCGATCCGGTCCTGATCCGCGGTGACGGTCAGGTACTTTATACAATCGCGTCTGTCGTGGACGACACAGAGATGGGCGTGACGGATGTGGTGCGTGGTTCGGATCACGTGACCAACACGGCGACCCAGATTCAGATCATCAAAGCGCTGGGCGGCACCTGCCCGCGGTTTGCGCATCATTCGCTGCTGACCGGCCCACAGGGCGAGGCGCTGTCGAAACGTCTGGGCACGCTGGCCCTGCGCGACCTGCGCGAGCAGGGCGTGCAGCCGATGGCCCTGCTGAGCCTGATGGCGCGGCTTGGTTCGTCCGACCCGGTCGAATTGCGCGCGGATATGGCCGAACTGATCGACGGGTTCGACGTCAACCGGTTTGGCGCGGCGCCGACCAAGTTCGACGTGCAGGACCTGTTCCCGCTGACCGCCAGGCACTTGCAATCGCTATCGCTGGCAGATGTGGCGGACGCTGTCGCGGACGCTGGTGTTCCGGCGGAATTGGCCGAGGCGTTTTGGGCCATGGCGCGCGAGAACATCACCACCCTGGGTGACCTCAAGGGCTGGTGGGAGCTGTGCCGCGACGGGGCCGAGCCGCTGATTGCGGACGAAGACCGCGACTTTATCGCAGAGGCCGTGGCCCTGTTGCCCGAAGGTCCGTTTGATGGCGAGACCTGGGGCAACTGGACCAAAGCCGTGAAAGAGGCGACCGGTCGCAAGGGCAAGGGATTGTTCATGCCACTGCGCAAAGCGCTGACCGGAATGGAGCGCGGGCCCGAAATGGCCACCTTGTTGCCTTTGCTGCAGGTCATTCGCGCGCGCGGCTGAGGCCGCAGAGAAACGCGCCTTTTGGCGCGTGCCTTCGGCGAGAGTATTTGTCGAAAAAATGAATTGGGCCGTCGTGTTACACGGGGTGAACGAGTTGGGCACCCGTCTGTGTGAGGCGGTCATCGACGAATGAAATCTCATCCGCGCTCAGTTTCTGATGGCGCGGGTAGCGCGGTGCATCGCGGTCATTCAGGACCGGTGTTTCCCAGCCATCTGTGGTGGCAAAGAACCTGTCTGCACCGTCTGGTCCGAAGGCGCGCAGATAGCCCTGGACCACCACGTCGAGATAGCTGAGCAGCAGGGGGTGTTTGTCAGCCGGTGTGCTTTGCCGTTCCGGCGGCACCGCATAGACGGCAATGTCGACCGGATGTTTCAGGGGATGTGTCACCGAACGGGTGGCCGGGATGCGATCATAGGCCCATTCCCTTTTGTCCAACGCGGCCCAGTCGTTTTGCGGGACATGGGCGATCATGCCGTCGATCTCTGCGTCGGGGTCGGGGATTGCGGTCAGGAAGGCGGCCGGGCGGAGGTCTGTATGTCGCCACGCGCGCCGCCAGCCTTTCAGTTGGGCGGGGCGCGGGTCCGGGAAGTCGTGGGTGGCAAGGTTCACCAGACTGCCATAGCCAAAGAAATATGGGGCTGCCATGTCGCGTGCGGTCCGTGATTGACGATTGATGTATGTCAAACCGGTTTTTTGCGGAACATGCAATAACGCTGCATCTGAAAAATTGGGAGGCCTCAATGCGGATTACCAAGCGAACAAACATTGCTGTACGGTTGTTGATGTATTGTGCCGCGCATCAGCAGCGTCTTGTGACCAAGGCCGAGATCGCCGAAGTTTGCAATATTTCGGAAAACCACCTGGCCCAGGTTATCAACCAGTTAAGCCAGTTGAACTATCTGAGCACGCAACGTGGCCGCAACGGCGGAATGACATTGGCGCGCCCGGCAGATCAGATCCGGATCGGGGCGGTATTTCGTCATGTTGAGGGCGGTCTGCCTATTGCCGAGTGTTTTGCCGATGCCGACAACACATGCCCGCTGACCGACGCGTGCCGATTGCGGTTGGCGCTGCAGGACGCGGCCGAGGTGTTTTATGCGTCTTTGGACGACATCACGCTGGACGCGCTGGTGTGCGACAATGACCCGTTGTTGAAGATATTGCAGCCGGTGGCCTGCGTCCGGTGATCTCAGTCCGTGGCGCGCAGGACGTGGGCAGGTCGTGCCGATAGCGGGCGCAGCGCGAAGGCCAGCCCTGCAACCAGGGTGATGGCAATACCGGCTGTGATAATGGCGATGGCTGATGGCCATATGACCGCGTAGGTCGTCTCGAATACATAGGTGGCGACGGCCCAGCCGCCAGTGACACCCGCCACAAGGGCAACGCAACCCGCAGCCGCGCCTAGAATTGCCGCGCGCAATGCGAAGCTGAACAGGATAGGGCGGCGACCTGCGCCCAGTGTTTTCAGAATGGCGGCTTCGTATCGTCGTGCGGGCTCGGCCGAGGCCGCAGTGCCGATCAGCACCAGGAAACCGGTCAGCAACGAGACACCTGCGCCGATCGAGGTCGCCGTCGCCAGCCCCTTCAAAAGGTCCGATACGCGGGCGATTGCATCGCGAACGCGGATCGCGGTGATGTTGGGAAAGGTTTGGGCAAGGTCGCGAAGAATGGCCGCTTCGGCGTGCTGTTCGGCATAGACCGTTGCGATGAAACTGTGCGGCGCGGCGGACAAGGCGGACGGGTTCATTGTCATGACAAACCCCATTCCGGCCGTAGAAAAGTCTACCTCGCGGAACGAAGTCAGCTGGGCCGTGATATCGCGACCCAGAATGTTGACGGTCAGCGCATCGCCCAGTTCCAATCCCATTTCCATCGCCTCTTCTGCGGCAAAGCTGACCTGAGGGGGGCCGTCATAGTCGGGCGGCCACCACGTGCCCGCGGTTATGCGGGCGGTGTTTGGGGGCGCGGCTGAATAGGTTACCCCGCGGTCGCCGTCCAGGACCCAGTGATCACCCACTGCGTCGCGTGCTGGCACGCCGTTGATCCGGGTGATTATGCCGCGAAGCATCGGCGCCGTTTCGACGCGGGTGACGGCGGGGTCGTTTTCCAGGCGCGCCATGAAGCCGGGCATCTGGTTCTTTTGAATGTCGACGAAGAAATAGGACGGTGCCACTTTGGGAAGGTTGCCCGAGATGGCATTGCGCAATGTTCCGTCGATCTGGCCGATGGATGCCAGAACCGAAAGCCCCAGCCCCAGCGACAAGACGACGGATGCCGCCCCTTCCTGGGGGCTGGAGATGGCAGAGAGAGCCCATCGCAAGGGCGGGTAACCTCGCGCCATGGGGGCGGATTTGCGGGCAAGCCAGCGCGTCGCAGATGCCGACAGGAACAGCAATAGCAGCGCGGCTGCCATCCCTCCGCTTGTCCAGAGCGTCAGGCGCACCGTACCGCTGAACCAGGCCGCAGCCGTGATCAGAAGCGCCAGCCCGACCCCGGTGGCCAGGACGAAAACCGGTCGCGGAAAGCCGTGGGTCGACGACAGGGCATCACGAAACAGCGTTGCGGCGCGTATCTTTTCGGTCTTTGCAAGTGGCCAGAGGGTGAACAGGAAGGCGGTCAACGCACCATAAAGGGCGGCTTGGGCCATCGGTTGCGGATAGATCGCGAAATTTGCGGGAACCGGCAGATAGGCCTGGATCACCGGCGCAAGCAGCACCGGCCCCAAGGCACCCAGCACCAGGCCGATGGCGATGCCTATGGCAGACAATATGGCGATCTGAAAGCCATAGGTTTGAAAAATCGTTGCCCGGTCCGCCCCCAAAGTTCGCAGCGCCGCGATGGTCTCGGTCTTGCGGATGAGATAGGCGCGCACGGCTGCCGAGACACCGATCCCGCCGACAGCCAGACCGGACAGGCCAACCAAAACCAGAAAGGCCCCCAGACGGTCGACAAATTCGGCCATTCCGGGTGCTCCGTTGCGCGCATCGGCCCAACGCATTCCGGTGTCATCAAAGCGCGTTTGGGCGTCAGCGGACACCATGTCAAGGCGCGTATCGGGCGGGAGGTCCAACCGGTACCGGGTGGAAAACAGGGTGCCCGGTGCCAACAACCCCGATGATTGCAGGGCGTCCGTTCGAACCAATGTGCGCGGACCCAGGCCGAACCCACCTGACGCGCTGTCCGGCTCGGACAGGATCGCGGCCATCAAGACGAATTGCTGAGTTCCCAGTGTGAACACGTCGCCGGGCGTCAGCCCCAGTCGGTCGATCAGGACCGGGTCCATCACGCCTCCGGGCAGGGCCGCCGTGCCGTCCAGCGCGTCTTCGAGCGGCATGTCTGGGTCCAGCTCTACGGCGCCGATCAGAGGATAGGCGGCGTCAACGGATTTCACCTGGGTCAGCGCCCTTATGGGGTCAGGGTTTTGCGGGGCAACGGCCATCGACCGGAAATTGACGGTTTCGGAAACAGCTTGTGCGTTTTGCGCCATCCATTGACGCTCATCCGCGCTTGCGAACCGATAGGTGAACTCCAGCTGCGCATCGCCGCCCAGCAGGGTTGCGCCTTCCTGGACCAGACCGGCCTGGATTGCATAGCGAACGGACCCCACGGCGGTGATGGCAGCAACACCAAGCGCCAAGCATGACAGGAAAACGTAAAACCCGCGCAGGCCGCCGCGGAGCTCGCGCCGGGCCATCCGCCAGGCGAGCCTTACGGTCATTCCGCGGCCTCTTGCCGAAAGTCCTCGGCGATCCGGCCATCGCGCAGGCGGATAACGCGATCGCATTTCCGGGCAAGCGAGTGGCTGTGTGTCACCAGGACAAGCGTTGCACCATGCCGGTCCCGCAGATCAAACAACAGGTCGATGATGGCGCTGCCGGTGGTTTCATCCAGGTTTCCCGTGGGCTCGTCGGCCAGCAGGACGCGCGGGCGCGGTGCAGCGGCGCGTGCCAGCGCGACACGTTGCTGTTCGCCCCCGGACATCTGGGCAGGATAGTGGTCCAGACGGTGCGACAGACCGACTGAACGCAATTCGTCTGCTGCACGGTCGAACGCATCCTTGTGCCCGGCCAGTTCAAGGGGTGTTGCCACATTTTCCAGCGCGGTCATGGTCGGGATCAGGTGAAAGTTCTGAAAAACCACCCCCATGTTTCCCCTTCGAAACCGCGCCAGGGTATCCTCGTCTAGGTCGGTAATGTCGCGGTCCATCACGCGGACGCTGCCGGATGTCGCCTGCTCGAGCCCGCCCATCAGCATCAAAAGCGAGGATTTCCCCGACCCGGACGGGCCGACGAGGCCCAGGGTTTCGCCATGATCCACGGTCAGGCTGATGCCGTGAAGGATATCGACCCTTCCGGCATTGCCATCCAGCGACAAAGCGGCATTTTGGAGGTGCAGAGCAGGCGTTGCCATCAGTCTTTCCACAGGAGAACGGTCAATTGGGATATGGAGCGGCAGGAAGAATGCGCAAGGCTTTGATGTCGGGGCTGTTTATCTGCTGCGGCTTTGCGGCCACAGCAGAGCCGGTGGTCATCGCGGCGCTGGGCGATTCCCTGACCCAAGGGTACGGGCTGGCCGAGCAGGACGGGTTCGTCCCGCAACTTGGCAAATGGCTGGCCGGGCAGGGGGCCGATGTGCGGCTGATCAATGCCGGTGTTTCCGGGGATACAACCGCTGGCGGCGCGGCTCGGGTTGCGTGGACTTTGACACCGGACGTCGACGCGCTGATCGTGGCGCTTGGTGGCAACGATCTGCTGCGCGGGATTGCGCCGGGCGTGTCCCGCCAGAACCTTGAAACCGTCCTGCGAACGGCTGCCGAAGCGGATGTAGATGTCCTGATCGTCGGTATGCAGGCCCCGATGAACTATGGCGCCGCGTACAAACAGGATTTCGATGCGATCTATCCCGACCTGGCCGAGCGGTATGACACGGTCTATGCCCGGAACTTTTTTGCCGGGCTGCCGGTACAGGGTGATCCGGCAGCGGTTGTGGGTCTTATGCAGGCCGACGGCATCCACCCAAATGCGAAAGGGGTCAGCCTGATCGTCGACGCGCTTGGCCCTGCCGTTCTTGAACTTGTGGACAGGGTGTCCGGCTAGCTTTGCATGTTGCCGCGCCTGTGCGGGGCTTTAGACCACGGTGACGACCGTTCCCAGCGGGACGCGGTTATAGAGGTCGATCACATGCTCGTTCAGCATGCGGATGCACCCGTTCGATGCCGCGCGCCCGATGGTCTGTGGCTGCGTCGTGCCATGGATGCGGAAATAGGTGTCGACGCCGTTCTGGAACAGATACAGCGCTCGTGCCCCCAGTGGGTTGCCGTTACCACCCGGTTGGACATAGTCGTTATCCTTGAACCGGGCATAGGCGACAGGGTCCCGTTCGATCATCTCGTTCGTGGGTCGCCAGGTCGGCCATTCTTTTTTGACGTCAATCGTTGCTGTGCCAGTGAATTCCAGACCAGCCTTTCCGACCCCGCAGCCATAGCGGATTGCCTTACGCGGTTCGGTCACGAAGTACAGGTAGAACGAGCGCGGCACGACCAGAAGCTGGCCCGGCAGGAATTGTTTTTTGATCCGCACGAACTGCGGCGTCGGGTCATATTCGACCGCTTTTTTCTTGGCGCTGGCAACGCTGGGGGCGATGCCTGCTGCAACAGTTCCGGCAAGAAAGGCGCGGCGGGTGAACATGGTGGGCCTCTTCAACATTTCAAACAAAACTGGGTGCCAGTTTCGGAAGGATACCCTATCTGGTCAATTGTCAGTTGAAAATCACCGGAATGTGAAGTGCTGCGCGTGCCAAACAGGCAACGCAACCGACGCAGGGGGGGATGACCCCAAAAACAAGAAGGGCGGGGTTTAACCCCACCCTTCCAAGAGCTTATGCAAGCTCGATATTGTCGGCGCTTTCGCGGCCGTCGCGACCAGCGCGCAGTTCGTATGTGACCTTTTGGTTGTCGGCCAGGCCGGTCAGGCCAGAGCGTTCAACAGCCGAGATGTGCACAAACACGTCCTTGCCGCCTTCTTCGGGTGCGATAAAGCCAAAGCCTTTGGTGGTGTTGAACCATTTTACGGTGCCTGCTGGCATATCCGTTACTCCTGTTAAAGTGCTGCCCACGGTGTTGCGGCAGCCCGGCGTCGTCGTCTGTATCGATAGACTGAGCGCCGATGAAGGAGACAGCAGGTCGAAATAGAAAAACGTAAGCTTCTTGGATATGGCATCGGGCCGGGCGTTAGACAAGGGTTATTGTCGCAAAGGTTTCCCCCCGAGGTGCCGGTTTCGGACCCGGCGCGGATTGCCGCCGACGGTTTTGACCGGCGCATTGGGATCGAACTAGGCTGTACGCATTAGTTTACCGGATTGGAGGATGCGATGTTCAGGCAATGTCTTGTCTTTGTTATATTTCCACTTCTTGCGGCATGCAGCAGCAAGATCTACGACGACTCGGTTGCGGGAACTTTCAAAGGGTCTCTGCTTGTCATGTGGGTCGAAGGGAAAGCCGATGGCGACGGGGACGGGGAGTTCGTCTATGTCCCCGACATCACAGCCAAAGGGAAGGCGCTGGTTTTCAACAGGGCGCCCCAGACCGATGGACGGGTTGTTCATGCAACGTCGATGAGCCCGGACTGGATGTATACGGACGGCGGAAGCATTCCGCGGATTTTTCAGCCGGTCAAGGGACTGAACCCATGGGGATATGCGCCGGCGTATATGGTGCATGACTGGTTGTTTGTCGCGCACCGTTGTGTGACCGACGGCGATGCAACACCCAAGGAAAGGGAAATGGCCGACGTCACGTTCCGCGAAAGTTATGAAGTCATGGCCGAAATGCTGAAGACCCTTGAGAAAAGCGGCCGGATTTCAGAAAGCGACGTGCAACCGCGCGCCATTTCGTGGGCGGTTTCGACGGGAATATCCAAGAACCTCTGGGAACAGGAAGGCGTGTGCAAGGGCCGCAGGGTCACGGGTAAACATCGGGACCAGATTTTGGCCCGGTTGCGCATTGGCGCGGCAGGCAGGCAAAAATCGGTCAGGATCAATGGTCGAAACGTCAAACCGGCCACGGTCTTGCAAGTGGTGGATTTCTGATCCCCGCGACGTGACCGGGACCAAGCCACGTTTGAATGTCCCGCGGGCCCATCAGTCTGGGCCCGCAAGGGGTTCAGGCGTTTTCGTCTATGGGTAACCGGTCGACAATTTCGGCATACTGGCGGGATGCCACGAATATCTTGGGCAATTCGTCCACGACCTGGTCAATCGGGTCATAGATTTTGTCTGCCCCGGCCTGGATGTCCTCGGGGATGGTTTTGGGTTCACGCTGCCTGCGTTCCGGTGGGATGAAATCCAGCCCGATGAATTCGGAAATTTCGGCTGTGTTGTCCCAAATCGCATCATAATGCACGCACAGGACCGGCACCTTTTCAAACGTGACCCAGTCCCGGATCTGGCGCGCCTGTTGCAAGACGTCCCGTTTGAACAGGTCTTCAAATGACCCGGTCGCGTGAAGGTTATAGAAATGCTTTTTCACCCATTCCGGCCCGTATCGTTCCATGGCGGAATATACCGAGATCGTTGAATCCTTGGTCGAGCCAAAGCAAAACACAACCCGCACATTCTCGGGACCCGATGCCAGCGCATCCGGGAAATCATGCGTCTTGTACACAAATGGGGCGGTCAGGGGCGTCCCGTCGAGCCGTGACACAAATACCGCGTTGCGTTCCAGCCGGATGTCGCGCGCACCCATTGCCGCGCGAATGGCCTTGAACGTCAGCGTACTGCCAGAGCGCCCATTGCTGGCCACGATAATGCACTTGTCGGGTTTGGGCCTTGTGTCGAAAATCTGCCTGACACGCCGCAGCCTTTTGCGAACGCTTCGGGCCAGCCTTTGCGAAGTGCGTCCTAGCCAGTGGGTCATCGCGCGAACTTCTTATGCTTCAGGCGCTTGGGCTCCAAGGCGTCCGGTCCCAGACGGCGCTTTTTGTCCTCTTCATAGTCCTCGAAGTTGCCCTCGAACCATTCCACATGGGCGTCACCCTCAAACGCCAGAATATGCGTGCAGATCCGGTCAAGGAAGAAGCGGTCGTGGCTGATGACGACGGCGCAGCCGGCGAAATCGACCAGCGCGTCTTCCAGCGCCCGCAGGGTTTCGACGTCCAGATCGTTGGTCGGTTCATCCAGCAGCAGGACGTTGCCGCCCTCTTTCAGCAGGCGCGCCATGTGGACGCGGTTGCGCTCACCGCCTGACAGCAGCGAGACTTTTTTCTGCTGGTCGCCGCCCTTGAAGTTGAAGGACGAGCAATAGGCGCGGGAATTGACCTGCGCGTCGCCCAGCTGAATGATCTCGGCGCCGCCGGTGATCGCCTCCCACACGGTGTCGTTGTCGGCAAGGTCGTCGCGGGACTGATCGACATAGGACAGCTCGACCGTGTCGCCCAGCGTGATGGTGCCTGCATCGGGCTGTTCCTGACCGGTGAGCATCTTGAACAGCGTCGATTTACCCGCACCGTTGGGTCCGATGACACCGACGATGCCGCCGGGGGGCAGGGCGAAGTCCAGCCCTTCGATCAGTTGCTTGTCGCCCATATGTTTCGACAGGCCCTCGACCTCGATCACCTTGCCGCCAAGGCGCTGGCCGTTGGGGATGACGATCTGAGCGCGGGTCAGCTTTTCGCGTTCGGACTGTTCGGCCAGCTCGTTATAGGCGTTGATCCGGGCCTTGGATTTAGCCTGACGGGCCTTCTGGCCCTGACGCATCCACTCCAGTTCGCGCTGCAGTGTCTTTTGCTTGGACTTGTCCTCGCGGGCTTCCTGCTCCAGCCGTTTGGCCTTTTGTTCCAGCCACGCGGAATAGTTGCCCTCGTACGGAATGCCGCGACCCCGGTCGAGTTCCAGGATCCAGCCGGTGATGTCATCCAGGAAATAGCGGTCGTGGGTGACGATCAGGATGGTGCCCTTATAGTCGATCAGGTGCTGTTGCAGCCAGGCGATGGTCTCGGCGTCCAGGTGGTTGGTGGGTTCATCAAGCAGCAGCATGTCGGGCGCTTCGAGCAGCAGTTTGCAGAGCGCCACGCGGCGTTTCTCACCACCCGAGAGGTTGGCGATGTTGGCATCGTCCGGCGGACAGCGCAGCGCCTCCATCGAGACATCGATCTGGCTGTCGAGGTCCCACAGGTTTTCCGCATCAATTGCGTCCTGCAGGGTTGTCATCTCCTCCATCAGCTCGTCCGAGTAGTTCTCGGCGATCTCCATGGCAATCTCGTTGAACCGGTCGACCTTGGCCTTTTTTGCGGCCACGCCCAGCATGACGTTTTCGCGGACGGTCAGCGATTCATCCAGTTGCGGTTCCTGCGGCAGATAGCCGACCTTGGCACCCTCGGCCGCCCAAGCCTCACCGGTGAAATCCGTATCAAGGCCCGCCATGATCTTCATCAGCGTCGATTTACCTGCGCCGTTGACGCCGACGACACCGATTTTCACACCGGGCAAAAAGCTCAGGTGGATGTTTTCAAAGCACTTCTTGCCACCGGGATAGGTCTTTGAGACACCCTGCATGTGGTAGACATATTGATAGGCGGCCATGTCGCGTCCTCTGGGTCGGGGAATTCAGGTTGGAACGCTGGATATCCGAGCGGGGCGGGCGGGGCAAGCTGGTGGTGCCCTGATTCTCGTCCAAGCCGTTGGCGGTCGGTCGATTGACAACACCCGTCAGTTCTGAACATCAGCAAGGAATGGAACGGTACAGGTTACCATATGCGCGACCCGGGCAGGTCGTGGGGCTGTTCGGCGGGTCATTCGATCCGCCGCACCAAGGCCATGTGCATGTCACGCGCGAGGCGATGAAGGCGTTTGGGCTGGACCGGGTGTGGTGGCTGGTATCGCCGGGCAATCCGTTGAAACAACGCGGACCAGCACCGCTGGCGCAACGGCTTGAGGCGGCGCGGGACGTGATGCGGCATCCGCGGGTCGAGGTCACGGATATCGAAGCGCAGACCGGCACGCGGGCGACAGCGGACACTTTGGCCGCGCTGCGGCGGCTTTACCCGCAGGTTCGGTTCGTCTGGCTGATGGGGGCCGACAACCTGGCGCAGTTCCATCGCTGGAAAGACTGGCGGCTGATCATGGACAGCGTGCCGGTGGGCGTTGTGGCCCGCCCCGGCGATCGGATTTCGGCCCGGATGTCTCGGGCGGCGCGGGTTTATGCCAAGTACCGCATTGACGGGCAGGCGCGACAGTTGCTGGGGCGCGCCAGTGCTCCGGCGTGGTGTTTCGTGAATGTGCCCATGGTTGATGTCAGTTCGACCGAGATTCGCGGACGCGGAGGCTGGGGCGACCAAGTGTTGCCTCAATAGCCCCTATCAGAGCATAATCGCTTTTACGTGGTTGTTTGCCCGTGATCTCTGGGATTTTAATTGACCCATGGTTGATCGTTTTTCACGTCGTGCATTTCTGGGGGGATTGGGGGCCTCACTGATCCCCTGTGCCGGATTGGCTGGGCCGCCGGCCGTGTCGTTGCGTCCGCAATTGCGCGGCGCCGATCTGAGCGGCGTTGACCGGGTCGTTCAGGCGGCTGGCCTGCGAGGGGAGGTCGCCTTTGCCGTGGCAGACGTCAAGACCGGAACCCGGCTGGAGTCCTTCGGCGGAGAAACCGGTTTGCCGCCGGCAAGCGTGGCCAAAGCGCTGACCGCACTTTATGCGTTGGATGTCTTGGGGCCGGACTTTCAGTTCGAAACCCGGTTGGTTGCGGATGGCCCGATCCAGAACGGAATTCTGGATGGTGATCTGATCCTTGTCGGCGGTGGTGATCCGCTGTTGGACACTGACGCATTGGCAACGATGGCGGCCAACCTGCGCGAGGCCGGGATCACCGAGGTTCGCGGCGCGTTCAAGGTCTATGAGGGTGCGCTGCCTTATGTGTTCAGTATCGATCCGGGCCAACCCGATCACGTTGGTTACAGCCCGGCCATCAGCGGTATATCCCTGAATTTCAACCGCGTGCACTTTGAATGGAAACGCGGCGGGTCAGGTTTTGACGTCAATATGGATGCCAGAAGCGCGCATTATGCCCCGGCGGTGGATATGGCCACCATGCGGGTCGAAAACCGCAAGCTGCCGATCTATACCTATCAACCCTCGGCCCGTCAGGACCGATGGACCGTGGCCAAGGCGGCGTTGGGAAACGGCGGTGCGCGGTGGTTGCCGGTGCGCAAGCCTGCCCTATACGCAGGCGACGTGTTTCGGACGCTTGCGCGCGTGAACGGCATCGTGCTGAACCGGGTGCAGGTGACGCGGCAAGCACCGCAGGGCCGTATACTGGTTCTGCACCAAAGCCAGCCGATGACCGACATCCTGAAGGGGATGTTGAAATATTCAACCAATCTGACGGCCGAGATGGTCGGGCTGACCGCCAGCAAAGCCCGGGGCGCGAACCCTCGGGACCTGGCCCAATCCGCCGCCGAGATGAACCGCTGGGCGTCCGAGACCTATGGGACCGCCAGGATACAGATGGTGGATCACTCTGGCCTGGGTGACAGGTCGCGCGTGGCGCCGAACGATCTTGTGGCCGCGCTGGTTGCGGCCCGCAAAACCGGCGCCCTGCGCCCATTGCTGAAGCCGTTCACATTGACGGATGCAAAGGGCAACAAAATCAAGGACCATCCCGTCCGTGTGGATGCCAAGACCGGTACGTTGAATTTCGTTTCGGGTCTTGGCGGGTTTGTCACGACGGCGCGCGGCGATGAGCTGGCGTTTGCATTCTTTTCCGCAGATATGGCGCATCGGGCCACGATCACCCGTGAAAACCGCGAACGGCCCGAAGGGGCGCGCAGCTGGAACCGCAGGTCCCGAAAGCTCCAACAGGTATTGATCGAACGCTGGGGCGCGCTTTACGGAAGCTGACGGAAACCGGCGTTCCTGCCCACTGCCCCGGACGTGTCAGGTCGTGTGGCGCGCGCGGGCACCGCGTTCGATTGCGGCGGCATGCAGCCGGTCGATGTCCAGCTCATAGCGGATTTCTTCCAGCAGGCGCAGCTCGGTCTCGGCAAGGGCGCCATCGGCTGCGGCAACGTCACAGGCCAGGGCATAGGCGGTTTCATTCAGCCGCTCGGGCAAGTTGTCCCGGATCAGGCCAAACAGGGCGTCCAGCCCGTCTTCCTGTTCGAACAGGTCAAAAACGATCTGGGACACGCGCCGTGTCCGGTCGATATCGTAATCGGCAAAAACCGGCAACATATTCACAGCGGTTTCAATCTTGACCAGTTCCGCCGTTCGAATGGTTTCGTCAGATGCAGAAACCGCCACCATGATCGCCACAAGGCAATCCTGAGGGGACATCGGGTGAGGAACTTGGTCGGTCATGAAGGTCGTCCTGATTGGCTCGGTTCTGCGGCGCACGATAGGAGCGCAGGCAGGAGGGTTCAACACATTGTTTCTGGCGGGCCGCGGCGGCGGACGTTTCAACCAGGGCCGATCTGTATTGATTGCGCCGTACCGCGCGCCTTTCGGAACATTAAGAACATTTCAGCACTGCCCAACCCCAGCTTAACCCGGCGCAACCATCTGGGTGCCAGACAGTTATCGCATTTGGTTGACGTTACGTAAGGAGTGAGTTGCGATGCGCATTGAAATGAAAAAGGGATTTGTTGCACTGGTTTCAGGGCCAATTCTTGGACTGATGGCGGCAAGTGCCGCGATGGCCGAGCCTGAAATCTGCAACCGGAACACGGCGCGAATTGCAGCCAACAGCGGGGATATGGACACGCTGTGCGGATGCAGCCACGTGACGCCGGGGTTCCTGACACAGTTGCAGCGGCATGCGGATTTCGGAAATGTCCTTCAGGCGACCTCGGCGCAATGTCCGGGTTTGGCGGGGCTTCTGACCGACTTGCCGACCGGGTCCATAACCACCGCCAGTAACGAGGACGGGCGTTCGAATGATCCGGGTCTTGTGTGGTCGGGCGGGAATACCGGCCCCAATCCCAACGCTGGCGGCGGGGACGACGACCCTGGCAACGGCGATGATCCCGGCAACGGCCCAGGCAAGCCGGGGCACGGGGGCGGCAAACCCGGTCATGGCGGCGGCAAGCCCGGTGACGGGGGCGGCAAGCCCGGCCATGGCGGAGGCAAACCGGGTGACGGCGGCGGAAAACCGGGACATGGCGGTGGCGACAAGCCTGGCAAGGGCGGTGGCGGCAAACCGGGTCACGGTGGCGGTGACAAACCGGGCAAGGGCGGCGGCAAAGGCAAGCGCTGATCCCTCTGCCATGTGCGAATGGGTTTTGCCGCGCTTTCCGCAGCTGCGAAATGCAATTGGCGCGGGGCTGAATTGTCCCGCGCTTTATTGACTCATGCTGCACCGGCACAATAGGAGGGGCCGGTCGGCATCATCCGGTGCTGGCTCAGAGATTTCCGATGGAGCTGAAACTGATGTCTGAACTGCGTGAAACCGCGATGTCGTCCAAGGCCTGGCCTTTCGAAGAGGCACGCCGGTTGCTCAAACGCTATAGACAAGGTGCGCCCGAAAAGGGCTATGTTCTGTTCGAGACAGGGTACGGGCCGTCGGGCCTGCCGCATATCGGCACATTCGGCGAAGTCGCACGCACCACGATGGTCAAGCGCGCGTTCGAGGCTTTGTCGGACATACCGACAAAGCTGATCTGTTTTTCAGACGATCTGGACGGCATGCGCAAAGTGCCCAGCAATGTGCCGAACCCGGACAAGCTGGAAGGGTATTTGCAATGCCCGCTGACCACGGTGCCCGACCCGTTTGGCGAATATCCCAGCTTTGGCGAATACAACAACGCCATGCTGCGCCGGTTCCTGAATACTTTCGGCTTCGAGTACGAGTTCTATTCGGCGCGCGACTTCTATCGCACGGGCCAGTTCGACGAGATCCTGAAGCGCGCGGTTGATCGCTATGACGACATCATGGCGATCATGCTGAAAAGCCTGCGCGAAGAACGCCAGCAGACCTATTCGATCTTTCTGCCGATCCATCCCGAAACTGGGCGGGTTCTGTATGTGCCGATGAAAAAAGTCTGCGCCGAGACCTACACCGTCACGTTCGATGATGAGGATGGCAAGGAATGGACGCTGCCCGTCACCGGCGGCAACGTCAAGCTGCAGTGGAAGCCGGATTTCGGCGCACGCTGGGCCGCGCTGGGCGTGGATTTCGAGATGTATGGCAAGGAACATGCCACCAACGAGAAGATTTACGACTCGATCTGTCGGGCCCTGGGCGGCCGTGCGCCTGAACATTTCAGCTATGAACTGTTTCTGGATGAGAACGGGCAGAAGATTTCCAAGTCCTCCGGCAATGGTGTCTCGATTGACGAATGGCTGACCTATGCGCCGACCGAGTCGCTGGCCTATTTCATGTATCAAAAGCCTAAGACCGCGAAGCGGATGCATTTTGATGTGATCCCCAAGGCTTATGACGAATATCATCAGCAGTTGCGCGCCTATCCGGGGCAGGAGCTGAAGGCGCAGCTGAACAACCCGGTGTGGCATATCCACGGCGGGAATGTTCCTGAATCCACCCTGATGGTGCCGTTTGCGATGCTGTTGAACCTGGCGTCCGTTTCCGGTGCCGAGGACAAAGAGGCGCTGTGGGGCTTTATTCGTCGCTATGCGCCAGAAGCCACGGCCGAAACCCACCCCGACCTGGATCAGGCGGCGGGCTTTGCCGTTCGGTATTTCAACGATTTCGTCAAACCCACCCGCCAGCATCGCGCGCCGACGGATCAGGAACGCGAAGCGCTGGAGGCGTTGAAAGCGGCGCTGATGGCCTATGACGGACCGGTGGAAGACGAGGCGCTGCAATCGGTGGTCTATGCCATCGGGCGCGAGCGGTTCGATCCGATGCGCGGCTGGTTCACTGCCCTGTACGAGGTGCTGCTGGGTGCCAGCCAAGGGCCACGTTTCGGCGGGTTCATTGCGCTTTACGGCGTGCCGGAAACCATTGCTCTGATCGAAAAGGCCCTGGCCGGAGAGCTTGCCTGAGCCAGCGGGAACCTGGCCTTTCCCAAACATCAGCGGCGCATCGCGCGCCGCTTTTCCCATAGCACGCGCGTTGCGCGTTGCGCGACCTGCGTCACGGTGTGATGAGCGGGGGTTAACGCCTTTCACGATACTCAGACTTTCGCGTTCAGGGTGACTCTGAACATGGGGTTTTGACGGGGTGCAGCCTGACGCATCCCGATTGGGAAAGGGATTTCTATGAACAAGGCAATCACCGACGGTATCGTTTTCACGCCGCCTGAATTTTCCAATGGGCTGGACGTGTGGTCCAGCGGCGATGGGACGCCGGGTTCGCCGACCTATGACGGATCGGGCTCTGGGGCATTTGTTCCGGCAGATGCGGATTTCGGTGGATGCCTGGAAATCCTCAAGGTCGATACGGTCCAGCAATTGCGATACATGGGCCAGACCCCCTTGTTGCCGGGGTGTTACCTGCAGATCAAGGCGCGGGTAAAAGCGATCAGCGGTCCCTTGCCCGAGATACGCATTTCCGCCTGGGCAGGCGGAGCGGGCGAGCTGCATGTTTCCGGCCCGGCCGAGCAGGGCCCATCGACACAGTTGACGGAATACGGCGCCATACACGAAATCACGGCAATCGTCGGAACCGGCCAACGCGCGGGCGTAGACTTGCCGTGGAACACATCCGTGCTGTACGGTCACTTCGGTCTGGATATCGAAGGCAGCAACGGTGCCGTTGTCCGCGTTGATGATATCGAGATTGCGGATGTGACCAATGTCTTTCTGCGGGACATGATCGGCGTGGTCGACGTGGTCGATTTTGGCGCCGTTGGAGATGGCGTAACCGACGCGTCAGCAGCCTTCGAGGCGGCCGACCAGGCGGCAGGGGGGCGCAAGGTCTACGTGCCCGAGGGAGCGTTCTTTCTGGGCCAAACGCTGAGCCTGGTCTCGGAGGTGGATTTTGAGGGCACGGTCACGATGGCCGATGACTCGATGTTGCTGCTGACCAAGAATTTCGATTTGCCCAGCTATATCTCGGCCTTTGGTGACGAGGCGCTGGCCTTTCGCAAGGCGTTTCAGGCGCTGCTCAACAATTCCGATCACGAATCCCTGGACATGGGCGGGCGCAAGGTTGCGGTCAGCGCGCCGATCGACATGCAGGCAGCAGTGCCCAACAGGGACAGCTATTCGACACGGCGCGTGGTGCGCAACGGTCAGTTTGACGTCAAAAGCAGCGCATCCTGGGACAGTCAGAGCTTTACCTCGGTCGCGACTTATGACCCGGCGGACCCCTTCAAGCTGTCCAATGTTGCAAATGTCGCCAATATCCCGAAAGGCGCCCTGGTCCAGGGCAGTGGCGTTGGACGAGAGGTCTACGTGCGTTCCAAGGATGAGGGTGCCGGGGAAATCACCCTCAGCGCGCCGCTTCATGACGCGGCGGGCACCCAGACCTTCACCTTTGTTCAGTTCCAGTACCTGCTGGATTTCGGCGGGTTCAGCGCGTTGCAAAAGTTCGGTATGGAAGACATCGAATTTCAGTGCAACGGGCGCAGCAGCGCAATTCGCCTGGCCCCATCGGGAAGCACCTTTGTGCTGAAGAACTGTTTTGTCAGCCGTCCAAAAGATCGGGGGATCACGTCCATCGGCACCGGGTGCCAGGGCATGCTGATCGACGGTTGCCAGTTTTTGTCCAGCGAAGAGTCGTTTGACGTCGTCGACCGCAGCTCGATTGCGCTGAATGCCAATGCCAATGACGTCAAGCTGCGGCACAACCGGGCCGTGAGGTTTCACCATTTTGCCGTTTTGGGCGGGGATAACAACCTTGTGCTGGGCAACCACTTTTTCCAGGGCGATGCAGTGCCCAGCGGTGTGCGAAACGCCGGGCTGGTGATGATCGGGGGGTATAACAGTTCGACCATTGCCGAGAATTACGTCGACAATTGCTTTGTTGAATGGACAAACGAAAGGGATTCGGCCCCGGATTTTACAGCCGGATATTCCTTTAGTGCGCTCAGCATCACCGACAACATCTTTTACTGCAGCGATGTGGCGCCCTGGTTCAGCTATCTTGTCGTGCGCCCCTACGGCAGCGGGCATTTTTTGAATGGGCTCGCCGTCACCGGGAACAAGTTTCGCACAAGCAATGGCACGATTGACCGGGTTGAAAAGGTCGATACCACCTTTGCCGACCTTGATCGTGACAGATACGTGAACGTGACCTTTGAAAACAACACCTTCCACGGGGTAACCACGCACAGCGCCAATCCGCTGAGGGTGCGGCACGCGCAGAATGCGGCATCGCAGGCCTGGCTTGTAAGCTCGGATGGAAGGTTGCCGTTTGGCGGCAAGGCGCGCAGCTGTGACAGCGTGGTCGCGCTGGGCGCGCTGAAATCCGTGCTGAACGCAACGCGATATGTTGTTCCTTATGTCGAACTGCAACAGGGCAGCGACAATGCCGACCTGCAATTGCGTTGGTCCGAAAGTGTCAGCGGGACCGTTTCCGTAACGATGCGCATCGAAAACTGATGGGTCACGGGTTGCCTGCTGACGCGGGCAGCCCATGCCTTGGGCTTAGAAGTCCCGCCAGAACGCAAGCTTGACGCCGGTCGTATCATGCCCGGCGTTTCGCTCGGCGCTGAGGACCCATGTATTGCCCTTGCCGGGTACCCGGATCATGACCGAGGGCCGAACGCTCCAGTAAAACGCATGCCCAGGCGCATGGGACGTTTCGATCTGCAGAAGGGGGTCGAAGCGACGACCAGAGGAAAGACCGGCGGTAAAATCCAGCTTTCGGACCAGCGCGGCATGAGAGCGGTATTCAAGCGCTGCATCAATCGCCAGCCATCCGTTCCCCCAGGCCGACTGGATGCCTTTGCCATAGGACAGCGTTGCCTTGTACATCGCCCAGGTCCGCGTTCCGTAATGATGGGCCCCGACCCCAAATTCAGCGGCCAGTCGTCCGGATGTTTCGAAATCGGCAATAGGGATGCGGCCAAAGATCAGCGCGTGCCCGCGCAGGTCGTGGCTTTCTTCGGCGTCGATCCCAAGCGTCAGCTTTGGCCGATACCCCCATTCCCCGTATAGCGACGTCTTATAGGTATAGCCGCTGTCGGATCCCTGAAAGACGGTGGCTGACACCGCTGTAAAGCCCTTGTCCTTGTCACGCAGCCAGGCCCCGGCGTCGGCCGGACCGGATGCCAGAAAGACGAACAGCAAAATGGCACCCAAGCGACCCATGGGGGCAGCATCGGTAAGCTTGGTTAACGGATCGTTAGCGCGTGCGAAGACCGGGGCACAGATCACAGGGCGAGGCCGAGGAAACACGCGACGTTTCAAAAACATGTGCTAGGCTGAAGGCAGCCAATGGAGGTTCCAGATGCCAGAAATATCAAAAAGCACGAATATTCAAACGGTCATTACGACATTCGAGATGACGCCGGGAACATGTCAGGATTTGCTTGAGGCGCTGACAGATGCCTATGCAAGTTTCATCTCGAAACAACCCGGTTTTGTTGCTGCCGGTCTGCACGTCAACGATGCGCAAACCCGGATCGCGAACTATTCGCAATGGCAACGCCGCGAAGATTTCCTTGCGATGCTGCGTACGCCAGAGATGCGCAACCGCAACCGGAAGATCAACGAATTGTGCAAAAGCTTTGAGCCGGTGATGTATGATGTCGCCGAAATCTTTGGGGGCTCCTGACCTGAATCAAGGTCGCAACAGGCTGATCAAGTCACTCTGAGCTTGCGAAAACACGGAGGCGCGAGCCATGTATCACAACATTCTTGTACCGATTTCCTTTGATGTGGACCGGGACATTTCGGGCCCTTTGAAATTGGCCAATTTGCTGGCGACGCCCGATGCCCAGGTCACCTTGCTGCACGTGGTCGAACATATTCCGGACTATGCGATTTCGTATATGCCGAAAGAGTATCTGACCGAAGCGCGCCAGGCGATCCAGACCGAATTGGACACATTGGCCGCCAAGCTGCCCGGCGCGAAAGGGTTGGTGGTGGAAGGTCATTCCGGGCGCACGATCCTGGACTGGGCCGAGGTCAATACACCGGACCTGATCATCATGGCCTCGCACCGCCCGGGAATGCAGGACCTTCTGTTGGGATCAACCGCGACCCATGTGGTGCGGCACGCGAAATGCGCGGTTCACGTCGTTCGTTGAGCGCCGCCTAAATCCGCAGCCGACAAGCGCCACGCCTTGCCAAAGCCGCCGTTCAGTAACCCGTCCTGTACCTGGAACCGGACAAAGCTGAAATCGGCGAAGTCCACGTAAAGTTTGGCCTTGGGTCTGAGGGTAACGAACCGCTTGCGCAGGGTCGCATGTTCCGGACTGCTGCGCGATATCGGCATGGCCCGGCAATGCAGGGTCAGCCGGGGGTGGGTCAGCGGGTCGCCCTTGTCTCCGGCCTGGCCAATCAACAGCGCGCAGGCAGGGTTGACCTGCAGGGCGGCGGTATGTTCGGCAAGTGTTGAAATCAGCGTGACCGGGGTGCCAAGATCATCCGTCGCCAGCGCAATCCTTGTGACCGAGGGCGCGGTGGTTCCGGGGCGCTGCACCGCAAGCGCGGCATGTGTGGCATCGCCAATCAGCGCGTGGGCAAGTTCTCGGGCCGCGTCGTCGGCGGGGCGAAACGGATCGGCAGGGCGCGGTGGGTTGTAGTCGTTTTGCATGGCAGACCCTGCTTAGCAGAGCCTGCCCTCGGCAGCACCAGCAATCCGGCAGCAAACGGCGTCTTTGACGCATCCGAAAAAGACGGCTGTGTCATCACCTTGCCTCGGCTTTGCCACATAGCGTGGCTAAACTCACGCCCATGACGCTTGATCCGATGACACCTGAAAACGATCCCCCCAACCCGCGGATAATTCAACGGCATCGCCGTGCGGATGCCACGCGCCGAAAGGCGCTGTCGCCCCTGCGCATCATCACGATGGTTCTTGCCCTGCCGCTGACCACCGCTGCGATCGCCTTTGGCGTGTATATGCGGACGTCCGACTTTGAACGGACCGAAGCCCTGATGCACCTGATTGCCCTGGCGGGTTGTGACGCGGCGCATGCGGTTGGTCTGGGGCAAATGCACAAGGGGCAGCCGGGGTATCATGCCCGGAACGACCCAGACGGAAACGGGGTTGCCTGCGAATCCGGCGGGACGGCCAAGCCGTCTTTCAACGCCCCCCGGCAATCCGAGAATACCGGGTCGCGCATGGTGGGCGGAGCAAAATTCGTCCGACCCTGAGCGTTCGACGCTGCGCGTCTTGCAAGCTCTATCGTTGGTGATAAGTTCCACCTATGATTGTTGCACTCTTTGTTCTTCTTGGCGCAGCCTCGGTCGTGCTGTGGTCCGTTTCCACATTTGGCCCGGTGTTGAACCTGCCCCTGATCTGCGGGGCGCTTGGATGCGTTCTGGGCGCGATTTTGCTGCTGCAGCGGCTTCTGCGGCGCAGGACGAACTGGGTTGTCGTCGATGGGTCCAACGTTTTGTACTGGGACAAGGAAACACCCAGGCTGGAAACTGTCCGCCTGGCGCTGGATCTTTTGCAAGAGGAAGGGTTCGCGCCGATCCTTTGGTTTGATGCCAATGTCGGATACCTGGTGGCCGACCGGTATATGGGCCCCGACAGGCTGGCGCGCGCCCTTGGGTATTCAAAGCGTCGGATATTCGTCGCCCCCAAGGGAACGCCTGCGGACCCGCTGTTGATAGAAGATGCATTGAAACTGGGCGTTCCAATCGTATCCAATGACCGTTTCCGGGATTGGAGCGAGACATACCCGCCCGTGGCAGAGCGTGACAGGTTCATGCGCGGAACCTTTCGCGGGGATGTGCTGCAGCTTACGTTGCCCGGATAGGGTCGGCCGGCGGTTCCCGACAAGTTCTGTCAACTATTTGTTTTTAATAACTTTTTCGCTTGACGCCGCGCGGCAAATGCGTATCTATGGTCAGCAAGAGGACCACAGGTACCCAGCAAAAGCCAGCCGCCGCCAGCCAAAGCCAGGTCCCCATGCACTCCTTGTTTCCCAATCAGCGCCCAAGCCCCCTCGCGACCAAGCCAGGCAGCCCGAGCGCATGACCCCGCAAACCGCGCGCGCCGACCCGCCGGGCTTGCCTTGCCGATTGCCGACCGCCATGGTTGGGCAATGACCCGCGATGAATTCAATACGTTTTGCGCCTCGCTCAGGGCCACCAGCCATGTGGTGCAATGGGGCAATGCAGATGTGTGGAAAGTCGGCGGCAAGGTCTTTGCAATATGCGGCTGGAACGACGGCAAGGACGCGTTCACCTTCAAGGCCACCGACCTGGCGTTCGAAGTGCTGGGCGATGAGCCCGGCATCCGCCCCGCACCCTATCTGGCCTCAAGGGGCATGAAATGGCTGCAGGTCTATGAGGCGCGCGGGATGAGCGATGCCTCGCTGCGAGAGCATATCGTGACGTCGTATGATCTGGTTGTTGCGAAACTGACCAAGAAGTTGCGGGCGGAATTGGGGGTTTAGGGGCGGTGATCCTGGGCGCTGAAGGGTTTTCTTGAGAGTTGCGTTAGATCCTCGGCCAGCAACACGCGATTGCCTCGCACACGGTGAATGGCGCTTTGGACCTCATGGGTGCTGGGCAGGGTATTCGTCATGGAAACCGTTTGGAATCACAATTTGTGATTTCAAACGTGGAGGATCGGGTGCAGGGCCGTAAGGGTAGAAGTGGCAGCGATGTGTAGGATTGTGTTCTTACACCATTATCAATCGAATGTTCTCGGCTGAATGGGTTGGAAACCAATCCAACGCTTGCTACATCCGTCATTTTTTCGAAATCAGAGGCACTCTCAATGGTTTGTAACATTCAAGCATTGCGCTATCGAAAGCCAACTCCAATTCGCTCCAATCCATAAGTTGGCCAAATTTAGACCAACTTGATATGGCATAGTGAGCTTCTTGTTGGTTTCTCCATTTTCCCTGTTCCCTTTTAATGAAGGTATAAAGCTCATATGCGTAGCTGTCGTGCTCGTGAATTTCTTTCGCAAACAACCTTGGAACCTGATTGAGTTCAGTCACGCAGTTTTGTTCGTGAGTCTGCACTATTGATTTAAAGCTACCTCTAAACGCCGCATCAGAAGCGGCCATGTCGGAGTCGATGGATTCCCGTCGCTGCCGAGCGTCTGCCAGTTGTGCTTTCAGGTCATTGAAAGCTACAACTTCTTCGGCTTCTGAAAGTTCTGAGAAAATATAGTCTGGTTGAACGTAGGCTAAGGCTTCGTTAAATGCATATTCATGAAGTAGGGTTTTCAGTTTGGCCAGATGATTAGCTGCTAGCAAGAAGGAAATTTGCAATTCTTTGAGCTGATTAATTCTATTAATTCTCTCCTGATGTGACCGCTCGAAGGTTAGCTTATCCTTCCAATCCTCAAACTCTTGCGAAATTTTGTTTGAGGTAATAAAATAATTGGAAGAAATCGCGCAGATTGCACCTATTACTGCTGACGCAGCAGCAATCGAGATTTTGTGATCATACCAAGCCATTTCTATCTTCCAGAATATATAAAATATATTAACGACTTTAGACCATCGTTTCGGTTTTATGCAAGATCACCCCCTCCGCCGCTTCACATTCCCACCCCGCTGCCCCGGCCGTCCGGCCGTTGATCGTCCCTTCGACCGAACCGCGTCCTCTGACGCTTTCTCGACCGCCCATTGGCGCGCCATGGGGTCGTCGGCGACGGCCAGATCGACCGCTTCCAGGCGTTTGATCTCATCGCGGATGTTGGCGGCCTCTTCGAATTCCAGGTTCTCGGCGGCTTTGCGCATCTTCTCGCGCAGGCCGTCCAGATGGGCTTCGAGATTGGCGCCGTGCATCGGTTTGTCGATGGTGGCGGTGACGCGGTTCATGTCGACGTCGCCGTCATAAAGCCCGGCCAGAACGTCCTCGACGTTTTTCTTAACGGTCTCGGGCGTGATGCCGTGTTCCTGGTTATAGGCGATCTGCCTGGAACGGCGGCGGTTGGTCTCGTTCAGGGCGCGTTCCATGGAACCGGTGATCTTGTCGGCATACATGATCACGCGGCCTTCGGCGTTGCGCGCGGCGCGGCCGATGGTCTGGATCAGCGAGGTCTCGGACCGCAGAAAGCCCTCTTTGTCGGCGTCCAGAATGGCGACCAGACCACATTCGGGAATGTCGAGCCCCTCGCGCAGCAGGTTGATGCCGATCAGCACGTCGAATGCGCCCAGCCGCAGGTCGCGCAGGATTTCGATACGTTCCAGCGTGTCGATATCCGAATGCATATAGCGCACCTTGATGCCCTGTTCGTGCAGGTATTCGGTCAGGTCTTCGGCCATGCGTTTGGTCAGCGTGGTGACCAGTGTGCGGAACCCGTTGGCGGTGACCTTGCGCACCTCGTCCAGCAGGTCGTCCACCTGCATCGACACGGGGCGGATTTCGACCTCGGGGTCCAGAAGGCCGGTGGGGCGGATCACCTGTTCTGTGAAGACGCCGCCGGTTTGTTCGATCTCCCACTTTGCAGGGGTGGCCGAGACAAAGACGGATTGCGGGCGCATGGCGTCCCATTCCTCGAACTTGAGGGGGCGGTTGTCCATACATGACGGCAGCCGGAACCCGTGTTCGGCCAGCGTGAACTTGCGCCGATAGTCCCCCCGATACATGCCGCCGATTTGCGGCACGCTGACGTGGCTTTCATCGGCAAAGACAATCGCGTTGTCGGGGATAAATTCGAACAGGGTCGGGGGCGGCTCGCCCGGTGCGCGGCCCGTGAGGTAGCGCGAATAGTTCTCGATCCCGTTGCAGACGCCGGTGGCCTCAAGCATTTCCAGATCGAAATTGGTGCGCTGTTCCAGACGTTGGGCTTCCAGCAATTTGCCCTCGCCCACCAATTGGTCCAACCGCATGCGCAGTTCCTTTTTGATCCCGATGATCGCCTGCTGCATCGTTGGCTTCGGCGTCACGTAATGCGAGTTCGCATAGACGCGCACCTGCTCCATCGTCGCCGCTCGTTCGCCAGTCAGCGGGTCGAACTCGGTGATGGTTTCCAACTCCTCGCCGAAGAACGAGAATTTCCAGGCGCGGTCCTCAAGGTGGGCGGGCCAGATTTCCAGTGAATCCCCCCGCACCCGAAAGGACCCGCGCTGAAATGCCTGATCGTTACGGCGATATTGCTGGGCCACGAGGTCAGCCATAACCTGCCGCTGGTCGTATTCGTTTCCAACCTTCAGGTCCTGCGTCATTGCCCCATAGGTTTCGACCGAACCGATACCATAGATACAGGATACCGAGGCCACGATGATCACGTCGTCCCGTTCCAGCAGCGCCCGCGTGGCCGAGTGGCGCATCCGGTCGATCTGTTCGTTGATCTGCGATTCTTTCTCGATATAGGTGTCGGACCGCGCGACATAAGCCTCGGGCTGGTAGTAGTCATAGTAGGACACGAAATATTCGACCGAGTTTTCGGGGAAGAACCCTTTGAACTCGCCGTATAGCTGCGCCGCCAGCGTCTTGTTGGGGGCAAGGATGATCGCCGGGCGCTGCGTTTCTTCGATCACCTTGGCCATGGTAAAAGTCTTGCCCGTCCCGGTTGCCCCCAGCAGAACCTGGTCGCGTTCGCCGTCCAGCACGCCGCCCGCCAGTTCCTTGATCGCGGTGGGTTGATCGCCCGCCGGGGCAAAGTCGGTATGCATGACAAATTGCCTGCCACCTTCAAGCTTGAGGCGCGCGCGGACGTCTTCGGCGGTCAGCTGGGACTTGTCAGAATGGGCATAGGGCATGGGCAGGCTCCGCTTCGGCCCCATACATTTGTTCTTATTTTGTCCGCGCGCAACCCCTGAGTTGCCTCAACCGGCCAAACCGGCCCGTTCCAGCGCCACATCCGGCCAGTCGGTTATCTGGGCGGGGTCTGTCACCACGATTTCGGGGCGGCCGGTTTCATTGTCGGGGAACATCTTGGTCGGGCCGGTGACATAAGCGTAAGAGCGGCGCGGGCGATCCTCGCCATCGGCGCGATAGCGGGTCAGGATCAGGTTCATGATGTCCTCTCCGCCGCCGACATTCCCGTTCGGAACAAAGACCTGATAGGGCTGGGTCAGGCTGCCGGTGTTGAACAGGATGTGGTCCCCGGATGTGGGGGTGAAATCGCGCAGTTCGATGAAAACGGTGGTTTCCTGACCGGCCTTGGCAATCTCGACCAGGCGGTCGTAATCAAGGCGCGTGTTGAACAGGTTGATCGTGGGGTGGCGCCGTTTGATATCACGGTATCCCTCGATGATCCGGGCGCGCAGGTCCCACCATGTGGTCAGCGCGGCATAGTTGCGCATGACTGACCCGTTATGTGCGACCTGGTCCCAAACACCAAGCTTTTGGGTTTGGGCCTTTCGTTCGGCCTCGCGGTACCGGTCGTGCAGATGGGCGAATTCGGCATAGCCGTATTTCTGGAAATAGGGCGACATCCCTTCCTGGATCATCACCTGTTGGAAATCTGTGCCGTCTTCCAGTTCCAGGTAACACAGCACCCGGCCGAAATTGCCCCGGTATTTCCGCAATGCCTCTTCTCGGGGTTCTGTTCCCGGCAGGATCAGCCTGACCGTATCGCCCGGCTGGATCAGCTCTTTCGCCCGGTCCGAGGCCATCTGCCCCAATGGGGTCACGGGTTTGCTGCCGGCGAATACCTCTTCGGTATCCAGCGACAGGATTCGCAGGCTTTCGCTTTTCTCTGCGGTGTCGTCCAGGAAAACGCGCACCGTATCCCCGTCTACGACGCGATCGACTTTTACGGAAAAGGCTGTGCCAGACATGCTGTCCTCCAATGGTTTAAAGAAAATCACAGCCAGTCTACCACGCGAGGGCGACAGTTTGTTAACTGTGACAATTGCAATCTTGTCCCCGCGCGCTGGCTGACGCATAAACAGGGCCAGCCAAGTGAGCACGGAGAGGCGACATGCGCGCACGGATTTACCAGCCTGCAAGAAATGCAATGACATCGGGGATGGCAAAGACGCGGCAATGGGTTTTGGAATATGCCCCGGCATCGTCGCGCGAAGTTGACCCGCTTATGGGGTGGACATCGTCTTCGGATACGCAAACGCAGGTCCGGTTGAAATTCGATACAAAAGAAGACGCGATGAGCTATGCCGCGGATCATGGTATCGACGCGCAGGTTATCGAACCGCACAAGCGCAAGCCCAATCTGCGCCCGCGTGGATATGGCGAAAACTTTGCCACGGACCGACGCGGCCCCTGGACCCACTGAATGATCCGGATTTGTCCGGCCGATCCCGGCGCGGATGATCTGCGCCCGATCATACAGGCCCATCTGAGCCACAGTTGGGGTGCCACGCCACAGACATCGAATCACACGCTGGATACACAGGCGCTGCGTGCGCCCGGGATACGGTTCTGGGCGATTTACGAGGGCGAAACGCCTGTCGGGTGCGGCGCGTTAAAGGCGCTCCCCGATGGGACCGCCGAGGTGAAATCGGTTCATGTGGTCTCGGCCGCCCGTGGCCGGGGACTTGCGCGCAGGATCATGCGCCACCTGGCCGATATTGCGCAGTCCGACGGGGTTTCGGCCCTGGTTTTGGAAACCGGCGCTGCGCATCTGCCGGAATATGACGCCGCCCGCAAATTGTACGAGTCGCTGGGCTACAGCTATTGCGGACCGATCTTTGGATATGACGCGGACCCCAACAGTGCCTTCATGCGCTTGGCCCTTGAACCCGGATCGTAAAAGCAGCAAGAAGAGCGCAACGGTCCCGTAGCTCAACTGGATAGAGCAGCTGACTTCTAATCAGCAGGTTGAGGGTTCGAGTCCTTCCGGGATCGCCAGTTATATCAGTGCCTTGTATTCTGCGCGCCTCCGGGGTGATGATCCGGGCAATCCGGCTGACCATTGCAGGTCAACCGACGTGTTGAACTGGCGGATGGTTCACACCAGGACGGGACCCAGGATCACGGCTGCGCTGAACAGGGCCATTGCGCCCCTGAACACCAGATTGACGCGCCCTATGAGGGCAAAGGAAAGTGTTCCCAATCCTATGGCCAGTGCGAAAAAGGCCGTCAATGCGCCAATGGGGTCGCTGGGCAGGCGGATCAATTGCGGCCAGGTAATCATTCCCACCGGGATCAGGTACAGGCCCACGCCCAGTGCCATCGCCGTCACCGCGACCTTGATCCAGTTCTCGCCAGCCATTCCTGCGGCGATGAAAACCGCTCCGCAGACGGGCGGGGTGATGGTGGACAAGAGGGCGAACCAAAAGACGAACAGGTGTGCTTGCAGCGGTTCAAGACCCAGTTGCATCAAGGCCGGACCGGCAACCGATACGCAAATGACATATGCTGCCGTCGTGGGCACTTCCATCCCCAGTATCAGGCAGGCGAATGCCGTCAACAACAATGAGGCCCACAACACCCCGCCGGACCCCTCAAGGATTACGGACGTGATCTTGACGCCCAACCCGGTTGCCCCCAAAACGCCGATTATGATCGATGCGCAAAAGATAATCGCGGCGATCATCGACACTTGCCGGGCTGCGGTAACCAGGGCTTCGGTAACGCGGCTGGCAGTTTTGGTTGCGCTGAATTTCAGACGCCCGTCGATTGCCAGCAACAGCGCACCGGCAAGTATCGCCATGCAGGCCGCGTATTGCGGCGTGTACCCGGCCCAGAACATCCCCAGCATCAGCAGGGTGAAAGGCACCAGAAAAAACAGCGACGTCACGACGACATCCCGCGGTTGCGGTCGTTGCGACGGGTCCAGCCCCTTTAGGTCGAACCGGGTCGCATAGGCATTGATCCCGATCCAGACCGCCAGAAAGTACAAGATGGCGGGCAGCAAAGCGGCCCCCATGATTTGTGTATAAGGAACGCCGGTAAGCTCGACCATGACAAAGGCGCCTGCGCCCATCAGCGGCGGCATGATCTGCCCGCCAGAGCTTGCAACCGCTTCGACCCCGGCCGCCAGGCGCTTGGGATACCCCAACCGGGTCATCGCCGGCAGGGTAATGGCCCCGGTGGATGCGACATTGGCGCTGGCCGAGCCCGAGATGGACCCGAACAGGGCTGAGGACAAAACGGATACCTTGGCCGCGCCCCCCTTGAGCCGACCGGCCGCTGCGGCTGCGACGTTCATGAACCCTTGTCCGGCCTCACCGGCATTCAGCACCGCGCCGAAGATCACGAAGATCGACACCACGCCAACGGAAACCGCCGTCAGGCTGCCCCAGATACCGCCTTCGGCAATGGTCATGGACCCCAGGAATGAGCGCAACGGCATCCCGGAATGGCCGAATTCGCCGGGGATGTGCTGACCGAAAAACGCATAAAGCAGCGCCAAAGCCGCGACCGTCGGCAGGGGCCAGCCGATCGCACGGCGGGCGGCTTCGATGATGACGGCCAACAGGGAAAACCCGACGGCGACCTGAAAGGGGCTTTCCAGAAATCCGTACTGATCGCCCAATGGTTCGTGGTTTGCTGCGACCCAAATGGCGGCGCTCACCCCGATTGCGCACAAAAGGCCCCCTGTCAGAAGCCGCCTGTAGCCGGTGACGCCAAACAGGAACACCCAAGGCAGAATGAACGCCAGGTGCAAAGGGCGGCTGACCAGGTTCGGCACCAGACCCCAAAAGATCAGACCGATGTGAAAAACCACGAGCATCAATGCCAAAACGATCCAGACGGCACGCAGGCCGGGCGTCGTCGGCAGGTCGGTTGATCCGCTCACGACATGTTCCTTTCCGACAGAAAAACCGGGCCAAATCAGGCCCGGCCTTTGCATTTTTCGATGAGGTACGCCTTATCTCTGGTCGTCGGTCAGCGCAATGCCCGCTTCTTCGTAATAGCGGATCGCGCCGGGGTGGATCTTACCGGTGATGCTGTCCATCAATCCGCTGTCGACACCGCCCCACCAAGCGGCGCTATCCGCCATGGCGGCCTTGCTTTCCCAGTAGGTTTTCGTGAGTTGATATGCGGTTTCGTCGTCCATTTTCGTGGTGGTGAATGCAACAACAGGCAACGAGGTCGTCACGATATCCGCGTCCTGCCCGGCATATGTACCGGCCGGGATAACCAGGCGGGTGCGCTTGGTCTGTTCGATCTGGTCGTCCGTCAGGGACAGCACCTTGACGCCGGTCGATGCCGCCGCCTCGACCACGTTCGGTGCGGGCCAGGAACCGGCCGTCACGAACCCGTCGATCTGGCCATTCTTAAGGGCGGCAACCGCGTTCGACAGCTCTGCGTCGGCGATGTTCACTTTGCCCTCAAGCCCAAACAGGTTCAGGTATTTTTCACCTTCGCGCGCGCCAAAGCTGCCCTTGCCAAGCAAGATGGTCTTGCCTTCCAGTTCGTCAAAGCTGGTTGCTCCGCTGTCGTCGGAAACCACAAAGTGCATCGTCAGCGACGGGATCGGGAACAGGGCGCGGATTTCGTCAAAGGACGGATCACCCTTGCCTTCGAACATGGCCTTGCCGCCCTGGGCCAGGCTGACCAGAACCGGCGGCGTCGTAAAGACATAGTCCCCGCCACGCGCGCGCACCTCCATCACGTTCTGGACCGATCCCTGGCCTTCTTCGATGGTGACAATGATATCTCCGTTCGATCCGGACTTCATGGCCTCGGCAATCTGAACGCCCATCTGGTAATAGGACGTACCGGCCTTTGCAGATTTGTAGGTAACGCGCGTTTCGGCCGACGCTGGTGCGGCCATGGTCACCGATGCGGCGACGGCTGCAATCAGGCATTTGACGTTGTCGAACATTGAATAGTCTCCCTTTGATATCCGCGATAAAGCACCGCGACCAACCCAGGGTCAACCGTTCTGCTGGTCATTCGCGCCCACAGCCGATATTCGCCCGCGGTTCCGGGCGGATATACACGACAGTACAGGAAAAGGATGGTGGGTGATGAGAGACTCGAACTCCCGACATCTTCGGTGTAAACGAAGCGCTCTACCAACTGAGCTAATCACCCGTGAGGGGGGATGTAGCCAAGGCGGCGCGCGGGCGCAAGAGGGTCCGGCACAAATTATTTCAGTTTGGGGAACTGCCCGGCCCTAGGTGCTTATCTCTTTCAATGCAGTCAGCAGCTGAGCGACTTCGTGCTCGGTGTTGTAGTGGCACAGGGAAATTCGGATGCAATCGTCAAGACCAAGCGGATCAAGCACGTTGCCGCTGTAATGATCGGCCTTGCGCGTATGGGTTCGGATGCCCTGCAAGTTCAGGCAGGTTACGACCTGTTCCGAGGGGATGCCACGCACAACGATCGACACCAGCCCCTCGCGCGCGGGGTTGTCTGCACCGGCCAGGATGGTGACGTGGTCCATGTCTCGCAAACCGGGCAGGTTGCCGGTGCCATTGATCATCGCGCCCGTCAGGTGGGCCTCATAGGCGTGGATCGCCTGGCCTGCCGCCTTGATCCTTTCGCGCCTGTCTGTGCTGTTCGAAACCTGCGTGCCCAGCCAGTCGAAATACGCCACCACGTCAGACATCGTGGCATAGGCGCCGGTATCGCGCGTTCCGAATTCCCAGCCCTGCGCTGGCGCGCCGATCAGTTGGTCGTGGGGCAGGGCGCCGAGCCTGTCGGACAGCCAGGCGACACCGTAGCCGTGGCGCGAAAACACCTTGTAGGGCGAGATCGCATAGCCGTCGACGCCATAGCTGTCGATATCCATCTGGCCATGCGCGGCGTGCTGGATGCCGTCAACGATGATGATGCAGTCCGGCGAGACAGTGCGAATTTCGCGCGCAATCGCGGCCACGTCCATTGCCATACCGGTCACGGGAGATGCGTGCAGGATCGTCGCGACCGTGACATCGGGCGTCAGGCAGGCGCGATAGTCCTGCGCCGTCACCATCCCCGTGGCGTCATCGTGGTGGACGTTGACATAGTCCAGCCCGGCAATCCCGGCCCAGCGACGGGCGGCGCTGCGGCTGGCGGGATGTTCGATCGAACTGCCAATGACCTTGCTGCCGCGCGGGGCATTCACGCAGGCGGTGCGGATCAGGCGAAACAGCAGCTCGGTGCCGCTTTCGCCCACAAAAAACTGCCCCTCGGGTGCGTTCATGAACACGGACAGGTCGGCTTTTGCCTTGGTGATAATGTCCACCAGGCCGTGGCTGGCCGCGTTGTCCCGCCCCTGGTTGTCCGGGATGGCCGCAAACCTGGCCGATGTCTCAACCACCGAATTCAGCGTCAGCGCGCCGCCTGCGTTTTCAAAGAAAATCCGCGGGCCTTGAAACGGGCAATGGTCGACATGGGCGAACCTGGACCTGATGGCCTCGATCAGGCCGGGGGTTTCGTGCAGCATGGATATTTCCCTTTGTGCTTCGGCAGCGCGCCGATCCGCCGGCCCTGCAAAATTTAGTTTGCGCCATCAATGGCAGTTTCCGCGCGGCGTCGCCACAGGAATGAATAGTCAGGCGTTCCGGGCGTCACGGGAAACCGTTTTTGGCGCGCCAGGACGGGGCGGCCGTTGAATTCAGCTTGCCTGTGCTACCCCCGCTCCGATATTCCCGGTAGGAATGCAACCTTCCGAACAGGAGAGCACGGGATGCAATCCAGCGCATACCGCTGCCTGATCGCGGTATTGACCTTGTGCACGCTGGCAACGATGCCGGTACGGGCCTGCGCGGAAGGCGTGCTGATCTTTGCGGCTGCAAGCCTCAAGACGGCGCTGGACCAAGCCGCAGCAACATTTGAGAAGCAGACAGGGGCCGGGGTAACCATTTCCTATGCCGCGACATCCGTTCTGGCGCGGCAGATACAGCTTGGTGCCCCGGCGGACCTGTTTATTTCGGCAAATGCGGACTGGATGGATTTCCTCGAGGGTCTGAACCTGATCGACCCCTCTTCACGGGTCGATCTTCTGGGCAATGGCCTGGTGTTGATCGGTGCGGCAGGGCCTGAGGAACAGGCCCGGATCGGTCCGGGGTTCGATCTGCGGCAGGAACTGGGTGACGGATATCTCGCCATGGCCCTGATCGATGCGGTTCCGGCCGGGATATACGGCAAGGCCGCGCTGCAGGAGCTGGGGTTGTGGGACGGCGTCCGCGACCGCGTCGCGCAGGCCGACAACGTGCGCGCCGCTTTGGCGCTGGTTGCGACGGGGGCGGCCCCGTTGGGGATCGTGTACCGGTCAGACGCCGTGGCCGAGAACCGCGTGCGGGTGATCGGAACCTTTGCCGACGGGCTGCACCCGCCCATTGTTTACCCAGCCGCGATGACGTCCGGTGCGTCGCCAGAGGCGCGGCAGTTTCTTGACTATCTGCAAGAAGACGCAACCCTGACCCTATTCACACGGCAGGGGTTTTCCCTGCCCGGAGGTTGAGCGGATGGATTGGCTGGGACCGGTAGAAACCGAGGCGTTGCGGCTTTCGCTGCGGGTTTCCCTTTGTGCAACTCTGGTGTCCTTGCCATTTGGGGTGTTCGTTGCCTATGCGCTGGCGCGCTGGCGGTTTCCGGGGCGGCAGATTCTGAACGGGCTGGTGCATCTGCCGCTGATCCTGCCGCCTGTTGTGACGGGATACCTCTTGCTTATGACCTTTGGTGTTCAGGGCCCTTTGGGCAAGGCCCTGGCCGAGTTGGGCATCGTTGTGGCCTTTCGCTGGACCGGGGCCGCATTGGCGGCGGGGATCATGGCCTTTCCGCTGATGGTACGCGCCATCCGGCTGTCGATCGAGGCGGTGGACCCCCGGCTTGAACAGGCTGGTGCGACGCTGGGGGCATCGCGCCCCATGGTGTTTGCGACCGTGACGCTGCCGATGATCGTGCCGGGTATTATTGCCGGTGCCATCCTCGCCTTTGCCAAAGCGATGGGAGAGTTCGGCGCCACCATAACCTTTGTGTCGAACATACCCGGCCAGACACAGACCTTGCCGTCTGCAGTTTATGCCTTTCTACAGGTACCGGGCGGCGAGGCCGCTGCGACCCGGCTGGTCATCATCTCGATCATCGTCGCGATGTCGGCGCTTTTGCTGTCCGAATGGGTCGGTCGGCGCGCGGCGGCCAGGGTGGCCGGGTCATGAGCCTTTCGGTCCGCCTCAAGCACAGCCTGCCGGGGATCAGCCTGGACCTCAGCTTTGACGCGCCGCCGGGGGTTACCGTCCTGTTCGGGCGTTCGGGGTCGGGCAAGACGACAATCGTCAATGCCGCTGCGGGTCTGCTGCGCCCAGAGGCGGGGCGTATGGCCATCGACGACTGGGTTCTGTTCGACACCGAAAAGAACCGCTGGCTGCCGCCGCACCGGCGGCGTCTGGGCTATATCTTTCAGGAAGGGCGGCTGTTCCCGCACCTGACCGTGCGCCAAAATCTGGCCTATGGGCGCTGGTTCGCCCCGCGGGCTTCGCGGCGAGAGGACCCGGACAAGGTGGTTGAAATGCTGGGGATCGGCCATCTTCTGGACCGGCGGCCCGCATTGCTGTCGGGGGGTGAAAAACAGCGCGTCGCCATTGGCCGGGCGCTGCTGGCCAGCCCGCGGCTGATCCTTGCGGACGAACCGCTGGCGTCGCTGGACGAGGCGCGCAAGGCCGAGATCCTGCCCTATTTCGAGCGTTTGCGCGACGAGATCTCGGTGCCGGTCCTTTACGTGACCCATTCCGCGGACGAAGTGGCGCGGCTTGCAACATCTGTTGTTGTTCTCAATGACGGCAAGGTGCAGCGCCACGGCCCCGCATCCGAAGTGCTGTCGGACCCATCGGTCGCCCCGGCGGGGGTGCGTGCCATTGGCGCCGTCCTGCAAGTGCGTGTCGCCGCGCATCATTCTGATGGCCTGACCCAGTTGGACGCGGGCGGGGCCTGCCTGTTCCTGCCGCGCATCCCGCACCGCGTCGGCGAGACACTGCGCATCCGAATTCCGGCGCAAGAGGTCATCCTGTCCCTTGCAAAACCCCAAGGTCTTTCCGCCCTGAACATTCTGGAAGGCACGGTTGAGGCGATCAGGTCAGGCGACGGCCCGGGTGCGATCGTTTCGGTACGCAGCGCGGCCGGGGTCGTGCTGGCCCGCGTGACCCGCCGGTCTGTGTCTGCGCTGGGCCTGCACGAGGGTCAGCGTTGCCATGCGGTGATCAAGACGGTCGCATTGTCGCCGCAGAATGTTGGCGGGCATATCCCCGAGGGCGCGTCGGGGGGCTAGCGCCTGCGGGTTGCCTCGGGTCGATTGGGGGGTATTATTCCCCATGTGACAATTGCGGCGACAGGGTTGGGCAGATGCGACGTTTCATGATCATGGCATTGGTAACGCTGACGGCCGCGCCCGGTTTCGCGCAGTCCATCGGCTTTGGGGCGGGTGTCAGGATGGGGTACCGAACCGAGGTCGCCCAGTTGGAAAACGGCGTGTTCGAGATTGTCAGCTATGGCACCTCGGCCCCGGTTTCATATTGGTGCGGCGCCGGAGATTACGCGATCCGGGGCTTGGGGACCAAGGGCAACCAGCGCATCTATGTCTGGAAGGCCTACGGCCCATCCGTATCGAAACCCGGCAAAAAAGGGGTGCAGTTTGCCCTGACCGCGCCCGAGGGGGCCGACACCAGCGAAAGCTATTCGATCACAGTCAAGCGCGCCGGGGAAAACATGTCAGCGGGAACCGCGCAAAGCTATTGCTTTGACAATATCATGGACCTTGGTTTCCGGTGATGCCGGATCAGACCCATTTGGCAAGGGGCGGCAGGCTCATCAACACCGCGTCGGGGTCGTGCCCGGTTTCCAGCCCGAACTTGGTGCCGCGGTCGTAAACCAGGTTATATTCCGCATAAAGCCCGCGATGAACCAGTTGGGTGTCCTTGTCGGTTTCGGTAAAGTCCTGAACCCGGCGCTGTTCGACCAGCGGTACAAAGGCAGGCAGGAACGCCCGGCCAATATCCTGGGTCAATCCAAAATCCGCCTGCCAGTCGCCGGTGCAGTAATCATCCATGAAAATCCCGCCGACACCGCGCGCGCGTTTGCGGTGCGGGATATAGAAATACTCGTCGGCCCACGCCTTGAGACGCGGGTAATGTCCGGGGCCATGCGGGTCCAGGTGGGCCTTTTGGGTGGCATGGAAATGGGATGTGTCCTCGTCGTATTCGATACAGGGGTTCAGGTCGGACCCACCCCCGAACCACCAGGTATGGGGCGTCCAGAACATCCGTGTGTTCATGTGAACAGCGGGCACATGCGGGTTCTGCATATGGGCCACCAGGCTGATGCCCGAGGCCCAGAACCTGGGGTCCTCGGTCATGCCCGGAATACCCTTTCGCGCAGCCATCGCCTGTTGCGCGCGCTGCCCCAGCGTGCCGTAAACGGTCGAGACATTGACGCCGACCTTTTCGAAAACGCGGCCTCCGCGCAGGACCGACATCAGGCCGCCACCCGCGTCCGAACCATCGTCGGACTGGCGGCTTGTGGTCCGGACTTCGAACCGGCCCGGATCGGCCTGCGACAACGGACCCTCGGTGTGACTGTCTTCCAGCGCTTCAAAGGCTGCGACGATATCGTCGCGCAATTGGCGAAACCAGGCTGAGGCGGTGTTTTTCTCGGTATCGAACATGAGGGTCAATGCGCCGGTGCCGCCACCGGGTCCAGCAACGTTCGGCCGCCATCGATGGTCAGGATTTGCCCCGTCATGAACCCGGCCGCGTCCGAGGCCAGAAACTGGGCCGTTTCGACCAATTCGTTGGGGGCTGCGATCCGGGCCAGGGGTGTGTGCTTTTCGATGTCGTCGCGAAAGTCGCGGTTTTCTTTCAGCGTGGATTGCAGCGACGCGCTCATGACCGAGCCCAGGGCGATTGAATTCACGCGGATGCGACTTGGCGCCAGGGCCACCGCCAACGAGCGGGTCATCTGGTCCAGCGCGGCGGTTGAAACCGAATAGGCCATCAGGTCCGGGTGGGTGCGCCGCGCCGCAATCGAGGACAGGTTGATGATCGAACCTGCCGGGTTTTCATCATCGTCACCGGCCTGCTTGATCATGCGTTTCGACACCAGTTGGCTAAGACGCAAAGCGGGCATCAGGTTCTGGTTCAGCAGCGTGCGCACCGAGTCGTCATCGGCATCCAGCGGATCGGACGGGATGACCTGCCGCGCGCCATTAAGCAGGATGTCCACCTGGTCGAACGCGTCCAGCGTGGCCGAAAGAAGGTTGGCAATGGTCAGCTTTTCGCGCAGGTCGCCTGCGAAAAAGCGGATGTTGCTGTCATCTGCCTGTTCGCCCAGTTCTTCGACCAGACGTTTTTCGTCCATATCCGCAAACATGACGTTGGCACCGGAATCGGCGAAATGGCGTCCAATCGCCAGACCGATGCCATTGGCCCCCCCGGTTACGATCGCTGTTTTGCCAGCTATGGAAAAGGACATGCTCTTTCTCCTGAATTTCGGCGCAGGTTAACCGGGTTTACCTGCGAGGGCGAGAGGCGTGGAACACCTTGAACCGATTGTCTCCGGCGATCTCATCGACGCGGGAAAACGCGTCATTCAGCGTGGCCTCGTAGGGCAGATGCCGGTTGGCAACAAGCCACAGGCTGCCGGACCGCGACAGGTTGCGGGCGGCATTGGTGATAAACCCCTGTCCCAGCGCCGGATCGGCAGCGCGCGAGGTATGGAACGGAGGGTTGGTAATGACCGTGTCCAACGGGTCCGGTGCGGACCAGTTGGTTGCGTCGGCCCAATGAAACCGGGCGCGGGGGTCGGCGACATTTGTCCGGGCACATTCCAGCGCAACGTGGTCGGCCTCGACCAGGTGCAGGTCCTGAATGCTGGTATCTGCCAACAGGCAGGCGGACAGATAGCCCCAACCGGCGCCAAGGTCAGCCACCCGCGGGCCCAAGGCGCCGGGCAGCGACTTGCGCAGCAACGCTGAGGCCGGGTCGATGCCGTCCGCCGAGAAAACGCCAGGTGCGGTGTGAAACCCATCGGCGGTCTGCGCCTGGGGTGCCGCCCAATCGTCAAAGGCGCCCGGCCTGGACCGGAACCAGAAAATCTTGCCATGTGCCTTGGCGATGCTGCCTTCGACCGCGACCCGCTTGCGGATGTCTTTCAGCAGGCTGTCGATGCCATCGGTCTTGGCTCCATCAACGACCACACACCCGGAGGCCGTGTCATTCGCCCGCTGCACCATCGACCGGGCAAGGGCCTTGGCGCGCGGCAGGAACAGAACAATATCCTGGCAGGGCTGCGGCCCCGTGGCGGACACGGCAAACCCCTGGTTTTCAAAGTGGTCGTGAAACGGCCGGAACGGCTGAACCACCTGTGTGTCGCGCGGCAGCGGGGTCAGGTCATGTGACGGGGTGGGCCCGATAACCGAAAGCGGCCGACCCAGAGCCAGACCATTGTCGAGTGCTAGGCTAAGGCGAAGGGACATGAGCGGTTCCAAAGGGCGGGGTGTTCGGGGCAGCGTTGCAACGCGTTCTGCGTTACTCTTCGCGTTCCATCGTGCATTGCAGCGGGTGTTGATGGCGGCGGGCGAAATCCATCACTTGGCCAACCTTGGTTTCGGCGATCTCGTGGCTGAACACGCCGACCACCGCCACGCCTTTTTTGTGCACGGTCAGCATGATCTCAAAGGCTTGGGCATGATTCATTCCAAAGAACCGTTCCAGCACATGAACGACGAACTCCATGGGAGTGTAATCGTCGTTCAGCAGCAACACCTTGTACAGCGGCGGGCGTTTGGTCTTGGGGCGCGTCTGCGTAAGGATTGACGTATCGCCATCCTCGTCCGAATTGTCAGACATCATCCACGGGTCTGTTCGCATTTGCTGTGATTTTCCGATTCATGCTTCGGTTTGCCTGAAGGCTTATATAACGTCCCGACGACCAGAGGAAAGAGGGGGTGCCGTTTTGCCAGTCAGGGACAGGCTGACCACGATCGGATTCGATGCCGACGATACGTTGTGGCACAACGAGAGGTTTTTCCAGATGACGCAGGCGCATTTTGCGGACCTGTTGGCCGATCACGCCGGTCGGGACCATCTGATGGACCGCCTTCTGGCCGCCGAAAAGCGCAACATCAGGCGCTATGGCTATGGGATCAAGGGGTTCACCCTGTCGATGATCGAAACCGCGCTTGAGGTGACCCAGGACCGGGTCCCGGCCCATGTGATACGCCGCCTGATCGAGGCCGGACAAGACATGCTGGCCCATCCGATCGAATTGTTGCCACATGCCCGTGCCGCGATCGAGGATGTCGCCCGCACGCATCGCGTCGTGCTGATCACCAAGGGGGACCTGATCGACCAGGAACGCAAGCTGGCCCAGTCCGGGCTGGGCGAGTTGTTCGACGCGGTCGAAATCGTTTCGGAAAAAACGCCGGGAATATACCAAAGCATCTTTGCCCGTCACGGCGACGGCGCGGCTGCGGCGATGATGGTCGGCAACTCGATGCGGTCGGATGTTGTCGCCCCGATAAGGGCCGGGTGTTGGGGCATCTACGTGCCACACGGGCTGGTCTGGGAGATCGAGGCAGCAGATGCGCCGACGGGTCATCCACGGTACCGCACCCTGCCGGATCTGGGCGGGCTTGGTGATTTGGTCCGGTCGGTTTCGTGATCTGTTGCCAAATGGTATCAGTTCGAAAAAATCAATGGCGGTTGCTGGCCAAGATTTTGACAACTTCGCCGGTGTAGTGGGTCGGGCCGACCGTGCCGCCATATATAGTAGCGTTTTCCGGAGTTGGGATTTCATCAAAGATACCAGCTTTAGGTTTATTCGATCCCGCCTCTGTGTTAGCCTTGTGGGAATTAGAACAAAATCAGCTGACCGGGAAAACCCGGCGGCGCGAGGCAGACAGAGGCATAGATCGTGCAGATTCGGCGGACAGTTCCGGCCCGAATGGGCTTGCTCCTTATTGCGTTGGCTTGGATGGCAATCGCGGTGCCCATGCACCTGGCGGCTGCCCCTTACGCGGCGATGGTGATCGACGCGCGGACCGGTGAGGTTCTGCATTCCAGGAATGCAGACACTCGGTTGCACCCGGCATCGCTGACCAAGATGATGACGCTGTATATTGCGTTCGAGGCGGTCCGGAACGGTGAAATCACCCTGGATACCCAGGTGCGCATTACCAAAAAGGCCGCATCAGAGCCGCCGTCCAAGCTGGGGCTGCGGAGCGGGCAGAAAATCGCATTTCGGTACTTGATCCGGGCTGCCGCAGTTAAGTCCGCCAATGACGCGGCCACGGCAATCGGGATCGCCATCAGCGGATCCGAGGCGGCATTTGCGCGGCGCATGACCCGAACCGCCAAGGCCATGGGCATGAGCCGGACGACCTTCAAGAACGCGCATGGTCTGACGGAATCGGGCCATTTGTCGACGGCCCGTGACATGACCACGCTGGGCCGTCACCTGCTGTATGATTATCCGCAATATTACAATCTTTTCTCGCGGCAATCGACGCATGCTGGGATCAAAACTGTTCCAAATACGAACCGGCGCCTGCTGGCCGCCTATAAGGGTGCCGACGGGATCAAGACCGGATACACGCGCGCCGCCGGGTTCAACCTGGTGGCATCGGCCAAGCGCCGGGATGAGCGGATCATCGCGACGGTGTTTGGCGGCAAGTCCAGCGCATCGCGCAACGCGCGGGTTGCCGAACTTTTGGACATGGGGTTCCGCCGCGCGCCATCGCGTGCACCGATTCGCAAACCGGCCCGCCCGGCCTATGCCGGCAATACCGGGCTGGGTGGCACAACCCAGGTTGCAGGGTTGATCGCGGCGCCAAAGAAAAGTTTGCGCCCGGTTCTGCGCCCAGGCGCGGGCGTTGCGGTTCAGGTGGCCAGCACTGTTGCTGAAACCGCCGCCAGAAACGGCGGACGGATTCAGGACGGTATTGCCGCGGCGATGGCCGCCGCCGATATCGCGCCCACCGCGCCGCCGGTCGAAAACGCCGATACCCGCCCCGCTATCCGGCCGGACAACCTGGTGCTGGCATCGGTCGAGCCGGAAGCACAACCCGAACCCGAACAAGAGGTGGTGACGCGCCTGTCCACGTCGGGCGGTCACCTTTGGGGGGTCAATGTCGGGCGTTTCACCACGCGTTACGAGGCCGAAAAGGTGCTGTTGAAAACCGCCTTGTCCGAGATGACCACGCTTGAGGGTACTCTGCGCAAGGTCAACCAAAGCTCTCGTGGGTTTGATGCCACCTTCCAGGGCATGACCCGCGAACAGGCAGATTTGGCCTGTCGGCGCCTTAAGGCGCGCAACGTGACCTGTTTCATGATCGGGCCATCATAAGGCCCGACACTCTCTCCTGGATGAAGCTGGGCTGCGATAATACCGCAGCCCTTTTTTTGTCAGCGCGGTTCAGTCGAAGACGTGACCGTGCTGGTATTGTTCGTCTTGCCCGGCGGCCGCCGTCAACGCGGCAACGTTGTCCTTGGTAAAGAAGCCGTCATAGTGGTGGCACCGCTCGATATACTCGGTGATCAGCAGCGTGTTCTTCGAGTGTTTCGAGAAGATCTGTTTGAGGTTCGGGTCGTCTTTGCATTCGCCCACGACATGGGCCAGGAATGGCACGCCCTTGTCCTTGAGCATATTCACCACGAAATCGACATTCTTTTCGCCAGCGCCGTGGTCGCCGTCCTGAATCTCGACCGCCATGTGATGCAGGCGACGCCCGTAATTGCGCACGAAATCTTCCGTGGGCATCGGCAGCTTGGCAAAGGAATTCACAAATGACGGCGTGTTGTTGGCTGTAAACACCTTGGCGGGGGATTTCTTGTCATCGTCCACATTGGCGTTGCGGTTCACATTGGTTGACGAGTTCATGTCGAAGATGTTGTAGGCGCCCCAGAAATAATAAGGCACCATCGTCAGAAATTCGAGGATCGCGTCCTCGCGCTCGCCCGCCAGAACGCGCGTGGCCAGATGGTCGATGCCCAGCATCAAGGGCGCGATCTGGCTGTCGGCGCCAAAGGCCGCGGCCTGGTCCAGCTGCGCCTGTTCCGCATCGCTCAGCAAGACCCGGTCACCCAGGCCCAGACTGTCGGGGTCGTTGAAATCAAGTGGTGAATACCCGACGCGGTTGCAGGTGAAATCCGACGGCGTGGTAAAGCGGAATCCGTCAAGCGTATAGAACGGGTTCTCGGTATCGCCGGAATATTCGAACCGGATGTTCTGCTCTTCCAGCGTGCGGGTCAGCGCGTTCAGATCGGTTGCGCCGAACACCTCGCCGACATAGCGGGTCTGGGGGGTGGCGCGCGCCATCGGATACATGCGGTTGATGCGGGGAATGAAGTCCTCGAACGCGGGGCTGAGCGGGGCCATCACGATCAGCGCCGGGTAATCGGGATGAGAATGCATCACCGCGAACTTGTGGGTTTGACCCAGATAGCTGGCCGAGTGGCGATAGGGCGACATCACGTACAGCTCGATCATCGTGCTGAACAGCGCATCGGGTTCGACCTGAAGGACAATCGCGCGCATCGGCCCGACCTGATCGGCAATTCCGGAACTGGTGCGGCGTTCATAGATACGGGGAAGGTACTCGGTGAAAAATTCCGAGTTCTTCTTGTCGCCCCGGGGCTCATAGGACATCAGGTCGAAAGACATTGGCTCAGCTCCTTGCGTCGCGATGTGCGGATTTGCAGTTTGCAGATCATGCACTTGGGGCCATGCTAGGCGCTGGTGCCTGCACGGGCAACAGCCTGAACCCGGTGTGCCTGTGGGGGGGCAAGCTGATCAGCGGATGAACTTGGTGACCTCGACACCGCCGTCGATCAAATGCTCGCGCACCGAACGGGCGATTTGCACCGCCGTCGGGCCATCGCCGTGCAGGCAGATCGTGTCGATCGATGTTTCCAGCCGTTTGCCGGATTCGGTCAGGATCGCACCGTCCTGCACCATGTTCAGAATGCGCGGGCCGGCAACCTTTGGGTCGTGGATCACCGCGCCGGGCAAAGACCGATCCACCAGCGTGCCATCGTCGTTATAGGCGCGATCCGCAAAGATCTCGCCCACCCAATTGCAACCCAGCTCGCGCGCGGCTTCTTCCTGTTTGGTGACGGCCAACACCATGATGATGATGTCCGGGTCCACATCCAGCGCGCCCTGATAGCAGGCCCTTGCCATATCCAGATCGACCGAGCACATATTGGCCAGTGCCCCGTGCAGCTTCAGGTGCCGGACCTTGGTGCCAACCGCCTTGGCCATGCCCATTGCCGCGCCCAGTTGGTAACGCACGAGATTGCGCAGCGACGCATGCGGTACCTTCATGTTGCGGCGGCCAAAGCCTTGCAGGTCGGGAAAACCGGGATGCGCGCCGATGCCCACGCCATTCTCGGCCGCCAGCGCCATTGTCCCCGCCATCACGTCCCAATCCCCCGCATGAAAGCCGCAGGCGATGTTGGCCGAGGTGATGATTTTCAGCAGGCTTTCGTCATCACCCATCTTCCAGGGCCCAAAACTTTCGCCCATATCGGCATTCAGATCGACGCGGGGCATGGGCAATTCTCCTTACTCGGTGGCTGAGATCATTCCGCTGATCAATTGGTAGGACAACAGGTCAGCGATGTCATGCGGATCGCGGACCAACGGCGCGACGCGGGCGGGCAGGCGCGCCAGATCGGTGTCATGGGCGGATTGCAATGCCAGGGCCTGATCCTGCGTTACGAATTCGAACCGGACGGCACCGCCCGCCGGGGTCTGCGCCGCGCGCGGCAGGTCGCAGGGCAGCACGGTTGCAATACGCGGGTAACCGCCCGTGGTCTGGCATTCCGGCAACAGGATGAACGGCTCTCCGGTGCCGGTCATCTGAATGTCGCCGGGGGTGATAACATCGGACAGGATATTCAGCTGACCTTGCGCAGCAAAGCCTTCGCCTTCGCTGGTCAACTGCATGCCCATCCGATTGGCGCGGGCGCCCCGGCGAAACTCGGTTTGCGTGAAACGCGCCAGGGTGGCGGTGTCGAACAGAGGGGTCTGAAAGCTTGCCACAACGTGCAGCAGGCCGCCGGAAAACCTGTCGCTGGGCGTCATCGTCAGGCCAACGGTGCCCGATCCGGGCGCGGACTGTCCTGCCAGAACGTCCCCTGCCTGGATTGGCCGACCGATCCGGGCTGTCAGATGGGCCGAGCGTGATCCCAACATGATGTCGGATGCGATCCCGCCGGGCAGGTGCAAGTAACCGTAATTGCCCTGCCGCGCCGCGCCGATGGTCAGGTGCTGCCCCGGCTGCACCTCATAAGAGGCATTCCACCGTATTGGGGCGCCGTCGATGGCGGCCTGCATCGGGGCACCGGTCAGGGCAAAGCGCGTAAGAGCCTGGGCCTCGAATGTGCCGCCCGCCCCGGCCATCTCAAGAGCGGCGCAATCCGGGGCCTGCCCCAGCAAAGCCGCGCCTTCATGCAACGCCATCTGATCGGCGGCCCCGGATCGTGACAGACCCTGATCCAGGAAACCGGTACGCCCTTGGTCCTGAATGGTGCACGCGGGGCCGATCCTGTGAACATGCAGGGTCATGACGCGATCTCCGTGCAGGTCGCGCCGCCGGAACCGTCTGTGTTGCGAGCCCCAATGGCCTCAAACTCGGTCCGAGAGACCGGTTCGAACAGCATCTCGTCACCGGGGCGCAACGCAAAGCTCTGTTCTTGGTCCGGTCGAAAGCAGCGAAAGGCTGTCTGCCCCACATGCCGCCACCCTGTCGGCGTCGGGCCCGAGAACAGCACCATTTGCGCGATTGCCAGAACCAGCGCGCCTTGTGGCACCATCGGCGTCAGCGTGGGCAACCGGGGGATGTCGAACTCGGAACCCAGCGGTCCCAGGTAAGGCTGACCGGGTGCGAACCCGATTGTCAGCACGCGCACCTGTGTCTGGCTGAGCCGTTGGATTGCCTCGGCCGGGGTCAAACCGGCGGCATTGGCTGCCTCATCCAGCTGTGGCGCCAATTCGGTGCCGTAAACCGTCGGAACCCGCCACAGCCTGCGCCCCGCGGGCAGGGCGGCGCTGTACCAATCGCGCTGGCCCAGCAATTCATTCAGCCGAAGCTCGGCCTCGGCATAAGGCAGGCGCAGGGGATCGAACCGAACATAGGCCGATGTCAGCGAAGCCGAGGTTTCCAGTATCTCGGGCCAGCCCTGTCTTTCGGCGGCGGCCCGAAACGCCAACGCAGCCCGGTTCGAAAGCTCGGTCATCCGTTGTGAAAACGTAACAAGGACTCCATCAAACCCGACGGGCCGAATAACGGGGTATGATAGAGTGGTCGTCATGGTTGCGTCACGCCTGATCTGCTGCACCGGAACCTGACCGCATATGCGGGGCATTCACAAGACCTGGCTTTTGGTGCGGATAGGGCGACTCGTTGGAAACTTGCGCCACTCAACGGTGTCTGCGCCGGGTTTCGAGTCGGGATGACTTGTGCAAGGCAGTTAGAGTCACGCTACATATTGTGGTCGACCGCATTTGGGCCTGGCAACGCATTCGGGTTTTGGGCGGCGATAGCCTTCGGAAGGGGCTGAGCGAACCATTTGACACCATCTTATCTATTTGTTTTTAAAGGGTTAAACATGAAAATGCAAAAAAAATGGCCCGGATGTGTTTTTCTGCTTGCGGTGTATAGTTGTAATGCTTAGAACGCCCTTCACCGGCGCTGCTGAGGCGGTTGCTGGGACGCTGGGAACGGCGGAGA
>NZ_JBSWYA010000015.1:0-42530 GCF_056160865.1 Ruegeria sp. ABD4_443
TGATTTACATTTTTAGCCACCGAGCAAACGCTTGACCCATCCTTTCTTTTCGACAGGAGCGTCGCCGTCTTGTTGTGGTGAAACCTCATCGGGTGCCGGGGTGTCCGGCGCCACATCCGCGGACGGAGACTGTGCGTCGTCGCCTTCGACCGCCGTCTGGAACCGTTCGAAAAACTGATCGGCCAGCTTTCTTGCGACCCCGTCGATGACCCTGCTGCCAAGCTGGGCCAGTTTGCCGCCGACCCGCGCGTTTACATCATAGCTGAGTTTCGTGCCCTCGGGGGTTTCTTCCAGCGTGACACTGGCGTCGCCCTTGGCGAAGCCTGCGGCACCGCCTTTGCCCTCGCCAGAGAGTTTCAGGCTTTCATGTTTGACCATGTCCGACAGGGTCACATGCCCCTTGAAAGTGGCCTTGACCGGTCCGATTTTCTGAACGACCACCGCGTCGAAACCGTCATCCGGACTGCCAGTCATTTCTTGGCAGCCGGGCAGGCATTCCTTTAGAACATCTGCGGATAGCAGCGCATTCCAAACTTCGGAACGCGGGGCCGCGATCACGCGGCTTTCGTGAAGTTCCATGTATTCTCTCCAAACGGTTAAACGTAACGCTACGCGGTGATTGCCACCCTGCCTATTCGACTAATGGCGTAGTCAGCGCAGCTTGGGCGGATAGTGCGAAAGACCGTATTGTCGGAAAATCTCGGCGATGCGGCCATCCTGTAGCGCCGCATAAATGGCATCGTCCACCGCATAGCTGAGCCCGCGATACGCGAAATGCACGGCAACGCCACTGGTCCAGTTTCCCACCGCAAATCCGGGCAGGGGCGGGGCGTGAATGTCGAGATCGTCGGTCAATCCGGCCTCAAGCTGGGCGCGCGGACCCATGGCGGCCATGGTTTCACCGGCCCCCAGCGCCTGCATGGCTGCGGCCATCGTGGGGAACCGGTGCATGTTGCGCGACAATTGCCCGCCGGGAAAGGCGGACAGGTAGAAATCGGCGATCGAGTCGTTTTCAACGGCGACTGTGTCAAACCGGAAATACGCGGGCAGGGGAGGGTCGTCAGGATAGGCGTCGCGGCGGTAGGCGATTGCGATATCCTCGACATGGTACTGGCCGGTAAAGACCACCTGTTCGACGCGACAGGCAAATTCGCTGTCATAGGGGACATGCAGCATGACATTGGCCACGCGGCCGTTGATCAGCGGACCTTTCCAGATCCAGTTTCGCAGGTCCGCTTCGAGGTTTTCGCCCGCGGCGACAAGTCGAAATCTTGGCTCGACGCCCAGATCCGCGGCGATCAGCTTGCCGATTTCGATATCGACGCCCCTGATTTCGCCATTTTCCTCATAGGACCAGGGCGGAAAATCCTCATAGGCGGCAAAGTCGATATATCCGCGTTCGATGATGGTATCGAGATCGGCGCCGACAATGTCCCGGCTGGCGTTCTGAGGTTTAGGCTGAGGCACATGATCTTCACATCTCGCCAGCAAAGGACTGCCAAGAAGCAGGCCCAGCGACAGGGAGATTAGGAAGATGCGGCGGATCATGTGCCTCAATCTGCCCCGCTATTGCGCGGCAGACAATCCAATAGTGAGTTGTTCGGCGGCTTCCGCGAAATCCGGGGTATCGCCCGAGATCAACAAGGCGGCCCGCAGCGCGACACTGTCGGCAACCGGTGCACCCGAGCCGGTCTCGATGGTTCCGGCGATCTCGGTCAGTTCAGCCTCAAGCGCATTTGCGTCGCCGTCTGCGCCGTCTGCCATCGCCGCCAATTGATCGCGAATCTGCTTGAGCCGTTCCGAATGGTCATCCAACGCCCCGTCGTCGGGCCGGGTTTCGATATAGGTCCGGATTGCCCAGGCCGCTTTTTGCCCAAGCAGGTCCCCAAAGGCCGGCATCTTGGTGATGCCGTTCTGCGTGTATCCTTCGCGGAAGCGTTCGATATACCATTCGTCGCCATATTCCTCGGCTTCGAGGTAACGCAGGTCGGGGGCCAGACCGCCCGAAACAACGCCCAGCCCGTGGCAGCGCGCGCAGTTCTGGTTGTAACCCGAATCCCCGATCTTGATCGCTTCGGCCCAGGTGTCTTCACCCAGTTCGCGATAAGGGTTTTCGATCAGCCATTCTTCGCCCACATCGGGCAGGGCATCGGTATCGACCGGTTGCGGCGCCACATCACCATGGGCAAGCGCCATGTTTCCGGCTGTCATGGCAGCGAACAGGGCACAGTAAAATCCGAGACGCATCTTGTCCTCCTTCAGACGCTTTCCCCGGTCATAGCCGACGTAGAATCAGCGCGAAATTCGACCTTGGTTGAACATGGGCCGCAAGTTGCGACTAAGGTCGGATTTCTTTGTGGCGTGGCGCGGTTCTTAAATGACCACCCAAGGAGGACGACCAGCAGATGAACCGAATTTTCCGTATTGTGCTTGCGGTCCTGGCATTGCCCGCGTCCGCATTGGCAGAGGTTACGATCCCGGTCACCTATCTGCAGTTGCAGGTCGCCCGCCCGCCGGTTCTTTCGAACCTTGACCCAATTCCCGATGATCTGGGGATGGCGGGGGCCGCCCTTGGGCTGGCCGATAACCTGACCACGGCCAAATTCCTGGGTCATGCCTATAGCCTGACGGTTGAAACCGTCCCGGAAGATGGCGATTTCACCGCCGCCGCGCGCAAGGTTCTGGCCGAAAGCCCTTATGTGATCCTGGATGCACCGGCGGCGGCCCAGCTTGCCGTGGCCGACCTGCCCGAAGCGCAGGGCGCGGTTCTTTTCAACGCCTCGGCGCCCGATATTGCCCTGCGGCAGGATCATTGCCGGGCGAACCTGTTGCACACGCTGCCATCTGATCTGATGCGCAGCGACGCGCTGGTTCAGTTTCTGGTGCGCAGGCGCTGGGATGACCTGGTGCTGGTGGCAGGGGATCACCCCGGTGACCGGGCCTTTGCCGAAGCGCTTAGGGCGTCTGTCGCCAAGTTCCGCCTGAGCTTGCAGTCCGAAAAGACCTGGGTTTTCGACGCGGATATGCGGCGCAACGCGGCGCAGGAAGTGCCTTTGTTCACGCAGGAATTTGGTGATTACGACGTGTTGCTGATCGCCGATGTGCTGGACGATTTCGGCCGCTATATCGCCTACAACACCTGGCAGCCGCGTCCGGTTGCGGGGACTGAGGGCCTGCAACCTGTCACCTGGTCGCCGGTGATCGAACAATGGGGCGCGGTTCAGATGCAAAACCGGTTCGCCGATCACGCAGGCCGGGGGATGCTGCCGCGCGACTATGCGGCGTGGGCGGGGATGCGCGCCTTGGGCGAGGCGGTGACACGCACCAATTCTGACGATCCTGCGGTTCTGCGGTCGTATCTGTTGTCTGGCGATTTCGAATTGGCGGGGTTCAAGGGGCGGGCGATGAATTTCCGGCCCTGGAACGGGCAGCTGCGCCAGCCGATCCCGTTGGTCACGGATCGGGCGGTTGTCGCCATGGCGCCGATCGAAGGGTTCCTGCACGAACGGACGGAACTGGATACACTTGGTGTCGATCAGGCCGAAAGCCTGTGCACGGCGTTTACGGAGTAATGGTAATGAGGAATATCGCGACACTCGCGCTTGGGTTCTTTTGTACGGCTGCGGCGGCAGACGAGATATGGGTATCGAATGAAAAGGACGACACGGTCAGCGTGATCGACATCGAAACGCTTGAGGTCATAAAGACCTTTGAAACGGGCGAACGACCGCGTGGCATCACCTTTTCCAAGGATTATTCGGTTCTGTATATCTGCGCGTCCGACAGCGACGCGGTTCAGGTCATGGACCCCGAAACCGGCAAGATTCTGCATGATCTGCCTTCGGGCGAAGACCCCGAACAATTCGTCCTGCACCCCAATGACCGGCATCTTTACATCGCCAACGAAGACGACGCGATCACGACGGTGGTGGATACCGAATCCCATCAGGTCATCGCGCAGATCGATGTCGGGATCGAGCCAGAGGGCATGGCCGTGTCCCCGGATGGGAAAATTGCGATCACCACTTCCGAAACCACGAACATGGCCCATTGGATCGACACCGAATCCCAAGAGCTGTTTGCCAACACGCTGGTCGATTCCCGGCCCCGCCACGCGGAATTCGTCAAGGACGGAACCGAACTGTGGGTGAGCTCCGAGATCGGCGGCACCATCACCGTGTTCGACGTGGAAACACAGACCGAAAAGGCAAAGATATCGTTCGAGGTCGAAGGCGTGCACCCTGACCGGGTTCAACCCGTGGGGTTTGAACTGTCTGACGGGGACAAGACGGCATTTGTCGCTCTGGGCCCGTCGAACCACGTCGCCGCCGTGGATGCCGAAACCTATGAGGTCGAGGACTACATCCTTGTCGGTCGGCGGGTCTGGCACATGGATTTCAATGCGGACAAATCGCTGTTGTTCACGACCAACGGCGTGTCGGGCGACGTGACGGTGATTGATGTCGCCGCGCGCGAGCCAATCAAGACCATAAAGGTCGGGCGCTTCCCCTGGGGCGCTGCCTTCAGACCGACGGACTGAACCTATCAAGGAGATATGATCATGAAAAAATTTGTGGCCGTGGCCGCGATGCTGGCGCTCGCACTTCCTGCGGCATCGATGGCGGATAATGACGATGATGACGACGACGGGTTCGGGTTGGCCGGGCTATTGTCTGCGGGCAACAAAGAGGACCTTCCGCCGGTGATCCTGTCTGCGGGCATGCCCTTGTCAGACGCCCCGTGGGAGCTGAAATCGGGAACCTATTACGAGTTCGAGATCCAGGGTGACGGCAGCCAGGAGCTTGCCATAGTCGGGCCCGAGTTTTTCCGCGCCATCTGGATTGACGAGATTGTCGTCGAAGGGTTGGAAGTCCGGCCACTGGGTCTGGATTCCATCGAATTCGACGAGGCGGGCGAAATGGAAATAGGCTTTGTCGCGATCAAGCCCGGCAGCTATTATCTGAAGGTTCCCGGCAGCACCGGGGAAACGCAGAGATTGGAGATTACCATCAAGTGACGGGGCTTGCAGTCCGCAACGTCAGCTATAGCTTCGGCTCGAAACGCGCCCTGGATGATGTGAGTTTTCACGTCCCGCAGGGTGCGTTTTGCGCTTTGCTGGGCCCGAACGGGGCAGGTAAGTCCACCCTATTTTCGCTGATGACGCGGCTGTTCACGACCTCTGACGGAGAGATCGAGATTGCCGGGCACAACTTGGCGCGCTCGCCCAGAAAGGCGCTTGCGCAGATCGGCGTGGTGTTTCAGCAGCCCACCCTGGATCTGGACCTGAGCGTTCAGCGCAACCTGTCCTATTTCGCGGCCCTGCACGGTCTGTCGGGCCGGTTGGCGCAGGACAGGATCACGGCCGCGCTGGAACGGCTGGACATGGCCGAGCGCGCGGCAGAGCGGGCGCGGGACCTGAACGGGGGGCATCGCAGGCGGCTGGAAATCGCGCGCTGCCTGATCCACGCCCCCTCGGTCCTGTTGTTGGATGAACCCACGGTGGGGCTGGACGCCGCATCGCGCAAGGCGATTACGCACCATGTCCACGACCTGTCCCGGCAGGACGGCATGACGGTTTTGTGGGCCACCCATCTGACCGATGAAATCACCCCGGACGACCAGGTCGCCGTCCTGCATCGCGGCAGGCTTTTGAAACAGGCGCGATGCCGCGACCTGACCGCGGGCCAGCCGCTGCAGGATGTGTTCCTGTCCATGACGGGTGAGCCCGCATGAGGCCCGCACTGGTCGCATTGCAGGCCATCACCATTCGCGAGGGGCTGCGCTTTGTCCGTCAGCGCAGCCGGTTCATTGCCGCGCTGATCCGCCCGCTGGTCTGGCTGGTGGTATTCGCCGCAGGGTTTCGCGCCGCGCTGGGTCTGTCGATTACGCCGCCATATCAGACCTATATCACCTACGAGATTTACATTGTGCCCGGCTTGTGCGGAATGATCATTCTTTTCAATGGGATGCAAAGCTCTCTTAGCTTGGTTTATGACCGTGAGATGGGGTCGATGCGGCTGTTGCTGACCAGCCCGCTGCCGCGGTGGTGGCTGCTGTTTTGCAGGCTGTTTGCCAGCACTGCGATTTCAGTTCTGCAAGTGTATACGTTTCTGGCGGTTGCCGCAGTTTATGGCATCGACATGCCGTGGCAGGGCTATGTGCTGGTTCTGCCTGCGCTGCTTGTCAGCGGCCTGATGTTGGGGGCGCTTGGCCTTGCGCTGTCCTCTGCCATTCGTCAGCTTGAGAATTTCGCCGGCGTGATGAACTTTGTCATCTTTCCGATGTTTTTCCTGTCATCTGCGCTGTATCCGCTTTGGAAAATGGCTGAAAGTTCGGCGCTGCTGCGCGATATCTGCGCGGTCAATCCGTTCACCCATGCGGTCGAATTGATCCGCTTTGCCCTTTACGGGCAGTTCAACGCGATGGCCTTGTTCTGGACAGTGCTGGCCGGGCTTGTCTTTGCGGGTGCCGCTTTGTGGGGTTATGACCCGGCGCGAGGCATGAAGCGTCAGAAAAGGTGACCTTTTCTACGACCATAGCAGGCGTGAAACCGACTGAGACCTGGTGTATTTTGCCCCAAAACAGGAGGACCACCCATGTTTCGCATTGCTGTTGCCTGTCTTGCCGGGGCGCTTTTGCCGATGGCGACCCTGGCCCAAACCGTCGAAGATGAACACGGTACGCTGAACCCACAGGATACGGGGTTTGGCCGGGTCATGAGCAATATCGAAAACGGTGTGACCGACATGCCGACCTGTGCCACGGGGTATTACATCACCAAGTCCGGCAGGCACGAAACGGCGCGCGCCTTGTTCGAAGCCTGCGCCGAGGCCGGGTATACCGGGGCCATGACCTGGATGAGCCAGTTGGACAATAACGGGCTGGGCGGTGACTATAACCCGGACGCTGCGGCCCAGTGGGACAAACGGGCCGCCGATCTTGGCGATCCGGTTGGCAAGTTCAACTACGGCCTGGACCTCATGCGGGGGCATGGCGTGGCGCGAAACGAGGAGCTTGGGCGCGCCTATGTCGATGAGGCCGCCCGCAGCGGTCTGAAGATCGCCAAACGCCTGCAGGGCGCGGGCTATGATCTGGACGAAGTGACGCCGGATGCGGATAACTGGAAATACGCGCCATTGTTCTGAAATCCGCCCCTTGCGGCTCGGAAAAACCCGATTTCGCCCATTTCTACGACTAAAGGATGATGGGTGCGCCCCTGTTTTATTGACCTGAGTCAAGCTTTTGCCGCCTGCGCCCAAGGTACAGTTGGGAAAATCTTAGGAGGCTCAGATGAAACAGGTTGCACTTGCATTGGGCATGGCATTTCTGGCGGTCGGGACGGTTCCGGCCAGTGCGCAATCCACTTACGACAGGATCAAGGTCGACGCGGGCGAGACACTGTTCTTTTCCGAATGCAGGCGCTGTCACGCGCCGGACCCGACAGACCCCAGCTATGGTCCGCAACTGGACAATATTGTCGGGCGGCAGGCCGGGACCGTTCCCGGATATGAATATTCATCAGCCTTGAAAAACTCGGGTATTGTCTGGACCCCGGCTGCCCTGCGCGCCTGGATGGAGGACAATGACGGTTTTATGCCCGGTACCAAGATGCGCCATGTTGGCATCGAAGATCGCACCGTTCAGGATTTCATCCTGGCCTATCTGGGAAGTATCTCGGGCAAATAACCCGCCGAGGCGGTCGGGTCAGCGGATGATGATTTCCGGCAGCCAATGGGCGTCGGGGTCGGTTTCGTGGATATCCGCCCGCCCAATCGGCCTGCGCGTCCCCGGTGCTGGTGGGACTGCCAACAGGCCCATGTCAACCTCGAAAAGGCGTCCCGAAAGCTGGTCGCCCTCGACGCTCAGCTTGAAATACAACCCGTTCCACATGTCGATCCCATAGTCGGTGGCGCCTTTGTGTACAAACAGCAGGTCGTATTCCAGATCGGTCAGGTCATCGTCAGAGACCCGCCGGTCGATGTCATAGGGGTAGGGCAGGTGGCACCAGTGTTGCCGCGGCCCCTCTAGGCATCGGAACGGGCGCATCGACAGGAAATGCTGTGCAAAGACATCCCTAGCCAAATCAAGGTCATAGGTGGCTGTTCCGGTTGCGGGATCGGCGTGAAATGTAACGTGGCCTATGGTGATCTCGGTGCCGTCTACGGCCCTGAGTGTGATTGCTTTCTGCCCCGAAAACGGGTCTGCCAAGGCCCCGGTGCAAGTGCCGAGAAGGGCCAGAAACAATATCCGGAATGTGCTCTGCATGGTGTCCTCGGTCAGGGAATTTGAACCTTGTCGAGCCTAGGCCGGATGCGCCGAAATCTCCCTACGACCATTGTGCAATTTCGTGACAAAGGCGGTCTGGAAATAATGATCGCGCCAATAATCCCGAAGTGTCGGAGATTCGGCATGGAGGAAAGACAAAAGTCTAGGGAGGATACCGATGAGCCGGTTTATCATGGCTGCGGTTGCAAGCGTCTTAGTTGCAGGCACCGCTTCCGCAGAAGTTACCGAGGACGATCTGGCCAATGACCAAACGATCACGACCCAGGTTGTGACAAACGGTATGGGCCGCCACCTTCAGCGTTATAGCCCGCTGGAGACACTCAACAAGGACAACGTGAAAAACCTGCTGCCGGCCTGGGCTTTCAGCCTGGGGGGCGAAAAGCAGCGCGGCCAGGAAACGCAGCCGCTGATTTATGACGGGATGATGTATATCACCGGGTCCTATTCGCGGCTTTACGCAATCGACTTGGCGACCGGCAAAGAGGTCTGGCAATACGATGCCCGCCTGCCCGAAGGGATCCTGCCGTGCTGTGACGTGGTGAACCGCGGTGCGGCGATTTACGGCGACAAGATTTTCTTTGGCACGCTGGATGCGCGCATCGTGGCGCTGGACATGAAAACCGGCGACGTGGTCTGGCGTGACAAGATCGCCGATTACAAGGCGGGCTATTCCTATACAGCCGCACCGCTGATCGTCGATGGGCTGATCATCACCGGCAATTCGGGCGGTGAATTCGGGATTGTCGGCGAGGTTCAGGCGCGCGATGCCAATACGGGGGACATTGTCTGGACCCGTCCGGTGATCGAAGGCCATATGGGCACGCTGAACGGCGAAGAAAGCACCATGACCGGCGAGCTGAACGCAACCTGGCCCGGCGACATGTGGAAGACCGGCGGCGGCGCGACCTGGCTGGGCGGCTCGTATGATGCCGATACCGATACGCTGATCTTTGGGGCAGGCAACCCTGCGCCGTGGAACTCGTGGCTGCGCGATGCGGGCGAGCCGACCGAGGGCAACAAGGGCGACAACCTCTATGCGGCCAGCCGCATCGGGATCGACCCGAAAACCGGCGATATCAAGTGGCATTACCAGACGACCCCCCGCGAAGGGTGGGATTATGACGGCGTGAACGAGGTCGTGGCCTATACTGACCGCGAGGGTAACAAACGTTATGCCACCGCGGACCGAAACGGCTATTTCTACGTCCTCAACCGCGAAGATGGCGCGTTTGTTTCGGCCAACCCCTTCGTCAAGGACATCACATGGGCTGATGGTATCGATGACACGGGCCGTCCGATATTTGTCGAGGGCAACCGCCCGGGCAACCCCTCGGCTGCGGCTGACGGCAACAAGGGCGAGGTCGTGTTTGCGTCGCCGTCTTTCCTGGGTGGCAAGAACTGGATGCCGATGGCGTTCTCGCAGCGGACCGGCAATTTCTATGTTCCCACCAATGAATGGGGCATGGATATCTGGAACGAGCCGATCACCTATAAGAAAGGTGCGGCCTACCTGGGTGCTGGCTTTACCATCAAGCCGAACTACGAAGACCATATCGGATCACTCAAGGCGATTGATCCCGATACCGGCGAATGGAAGTGGGAATTCAAGAACGATGCACCGCTTTGGTCGGGTGTGATGACCACGGCCGGTGGGCTGGTGTTCTTTGGCACCCCAGAGGGCGAGTTCATCGCGCTGGATGACGAGACCGGCGAAAAGCTGTGGTCGTTCCAGACCGGCTCGGGCATCGTCGGACAGCCCGTGACCTGGGAACAGGATGGCGAGCAATATGTCTCGATCATCTCGGGCTGGGGTGGCGCGGTCCCGCTATGGGGCGGCGAGGTGGCCAAGAAGGTCAACTATCTCAACCAGGGTGGCACCTTGTGGACGTTTAAACTGCCCAAGGAACTGGCCTCGGCCAACTAAGCCGAAAGCTGATACCAACCCAGAACGCGCCCGCATTGCCGGGCGCGTTTTTCGTTATACGACTTTCCGACAGTTGGCCTGCCCCCGATGGCTTGCTAGGCTTTCCAGGAACGGTACGATTGGATTGCAAAGGCCGGACCAATGCTTGCGAACAAGGTTGAAGACGTGGATTTCGAAAACGTTCTGATCGTGGATGATCACCCGCTGTTTTGCGATGCGCTGTCCATGACATTGCAGTCGGTCGCCCAAATCGGCGAGGTGCATACCGCAGACCGGCTTGAAGCTGCGCTTGGCCTGATTGCCAACGGGTTAAAGCCGGACGCGGTCATGCTGGACCTGAATCTGCCGGATGTGGACGGGCTGGACGGGTTGGTGCGCCTGAAATCGGCGGCAGATGCCCCGGTGATCGTGGTGTCGTCACTGTCGGATAACCGGGTCATCAGCCAGGTCATACATGCGGGCGCATCCGGGTATGTTCCCAAGCACAGCCAAAGGGATGTGTTTCGCACCGCGTTTGAGGCATTGACCCAAGGCAGGACATTCCTGCCCGAGGGATGCGTTCTGCTGGATGCCGACGACACGGATGAACAAAGCGACGCCATCAGCCGGCTGGGCACGCTGACCAATCAGCAAGCGCGCATTTTGCACCTGATCTGCGAAGGAAAGCTGAACAAGCAGATCGCCTTTGACCTGTCGATTGCGGAAACCACTGTAAAGGCGCATGTTACGGCCATCATGCGCAAGCTGGGCGTGCAAAGCCGCACCCAGGCGGTGCTGATCGCCAAGAAGGCGTCCTTTGCCAGCGTCTTGCAAGAGCACGGCTAATCTGCAAAGTTTCCAAGATCGTCGCGCTTTTAGGGAGGAGGCACGATGAACCAAGCTGCCGGGTGGGCATCAGCCTGCGCCCGAGCGCCAGGCATCGTAAAAACCGCGTTCGCCCGATACGACTCGGATGAACCGGTGCAAGAGATCGTTCAGTTGCTGGGCGAAGACAAGCTGGCGCTTGTCATTCTGTTCGTCAGCGCCAATGCTGATGCGGCTGCGGTTATCGCCGAGGCCGAGTCCGCCTTGGCGCCCACGCAAGTCGTCGGCTGTACCACGGCTGGCGAATTGGCTGACGAGGGCTATTGCGAAGATCAGATCGTTGCCATCGGGTTCCCGCAGTCGCATTTCCAGACGCGCGTGGTGTTGGTGCCCGATCTCGACCGGTTCAACGCGCAGCACATCATTGATGAGATGATCCGGAACCGAAACGCCATGATGGCGGCGCAGCCGGATTGGCATCACGAATTCACCTTTCTGATGATCGACGGGTTGTCGACCAAAGAGGACAACCTGACCTCGGAACTGGCGATCGGGCTGGGCCCCGTGCCGCTGTTTGGCGGATCGGCGGGGGACGGGACGGCCTTTGGGCATACCTTTGTGCTGCACGAAGGCAAGGCGTTTGAAAACGCAGCCATCCTGACCCAGGTGCGCACAAATTGCCCGATCAAGGTGTTCAAATCGGACCACCTGGTGCCAAGCGCGCAGCGCATGGTGGTCACGGATGCAGACCCTGCGCGCCGGATCGTGCGCGAAATCAATGCGGAACCTGCGGCGCGCGAATATGCGCGCATTCTGGGCAAGGACCCCGAGCAACTGACAGCGTTCACATTTGCCGCCCATCCGGTCGTCGTCCAGATCGGCGGACAGCATCACGTGCGTGCGATCCAGCGGGTCGCGGGCAATGGCGACCTGGTGTTCTTTTCCGCAATCGACGAAGGCCTGGTTCTGACGCTGGCGGAACCGCTGGACATGGTGCGGCACCTGGAACAGGAAATCTCGGTTCTGACGGCCGAAATGCAGCCCGACACTATTCTGGGTTGCGACTGTATTTTGCGGCGGCTGGAAGCCCAGGAAAAACAGATGACCGGCGCGTTGTCCAAGGTTCTGGCCGAGAACCACGTGGTGGGGTTCTCGACCTATGGGGAACAGTATAACTCGCTTCATGTGAACCAGACCCTGACGGGGGTTGCCATTTATCCTCCGGCGAAATGACCTGATATGCATCAGTCCCTGATCGACCCGAATGACCCGCTGGAACGTCAGAACGAAAAGCTGCTGAAGATCGCGGCGGCGCTAATGCGCCGGGTCGAGGAATCGACCGATGCCACGGGTGCGGCCTATGCGCAGTTTCAGCGCGCGGCGATGCTTGAGCAAGAGGTGCGCGCGCGGACGCATGACCTGGAACGCGCGCTTGATCTTCTTAACGATTCCAACGCGCGCCTGGCCGATGCGAACCGGGAAACCGAAGCGGCGCGGTCCAACCTGGCCAATGCGATTGAAACGGTTCGGGAAGGGTTTGCCCTGTTCAACCTCGACGAGGACCTGGTCATGTGCAACAGCCGTTTTGGCATGCACATGCCCGACATTCAGGACAAGTTGCTGCCCGGCTTGCGGTTTTTCGACTATGTCGCGCTTGTCAGCCAATCAGAATACCTGTCGTTGCCCGAAAACGAAACCGCGCGGGATTGGGTCACGCGGCGTATGGCGCGGCATGCGGATGACCACGTGGTCTTTAACGTCCGCCTGACCGGCAATCGCTGGATTCAGGTCTCGGAACACCGGACCCCTGATGGCGGAACCGTCATCCTGCAGACCGATGTCTCGGACATCATGCGCATTGAGCGGCAGGAAAGGGACAGGCTTCTGGACGATCAGGCGCGGCTGATCCGGGCCACGCTGGAACATATCGACCAGGGCGTGTGCATCTTTGACAAGAAGCAGCGGTTGGTCGGGTGGAACAACCGCGCAAGTGAGCTGCTTGCTATTCCCACGGCCGATTTTCGTATGGGTTCGCAATTTTCGTCAATTTTCAAACGCTTGGGGTCGAATATCCGCTTTGAAGGCGGCGCGACCAGTGCCGAATTCCTGGCCTGGATCGACAGCAACGCCGAGCGGTCACCGCTGAACCTGCAGATCCATAGCGGGCGCTCCAAAATTCTGTCGGTATTTGCGCAGGAAATGCCCGACCGCGGTTTCGTGATCTCGTTTACCGATATTACCGACGAGACAAAATCGGCCAAGGCGTTGGTCGAGGCCAAGGAACTGTTGGAACAGCGTGTCGAGGCGCGCACCGAAGAGCTTGCCGACGCGCTTAAAGACGCCGAGCGGGCAAACGCCTCAAAGTCGCGCTTTGTGGCTGCGGCCAGCCATGATCTGTTGCAACCGCTCTCGGCGGCCAAGCTTTATGTCGCGACCCTTGGCCGGGGGCTGGACGAAATGGACGCAAGGGCCGTTTCGGAAAAGGCGGAAAGCGCACTGAACAGTGTCGAACATATCCTCGAAGCGCTTCTTGATATCTCGAAACTGGATTCGGGCCGGGCGTCGGTGCATGAATCCGCGGTCCCGCTGGGCGAGTTGTTCACCCAGTTGGAGGATGCCTTTCGGCCCGTTGCGCAGGCCAAGGGGCTGGAGTTTCACGTGGTTCCGACCCGCAGCGTGGTGCGCAGCGATGCAAGCTATTTGCGCCGCATTGTGCAGAACCTGGTGTCAAACGCCATCCGCTATACTGAAACGGGCAGGGTGCTTGTGGGCGTGCGCCGACGCGGCAAAGCCATCAGCATCGAAGTTCACGATACAGGGATCGGGATATCAGAGGACCAGCAGGAAATCGTGTTTCACGAGTTTCAGCGCCTGCATTCGGATGCAAGCGCAGCAGAGGGCATGGGGCTGGGGCTGGCGATCGTCGAAAGGGCATGCGGATTGCTGAACCACCCGATCAGGTTGCAATCACGCGTTGGCCGGGGCACCTCGTTTTCGGTGACGGTGCCGCTGATGCCATCGGTGCCAGCCGTCCAAGGCCGCAGGGATGCCACACGTGCCCCTGGGTCGGCCCTGCCACAAAGCACAATTGCCCTGCTGATTGAAAACGATGGCGATTTGCGCAACGCGCTTACGATGACGATGGAAAGCTGGGGCGTGCATGTCATCGAATGCGCCGATGAAGATCAGGCGGCCTGCCTGTTGCGCGAAATCGAAATTCAGCCAGACCTGATCATTGCCGACTACCAGTTGGACAATGGGCGTTCCGGCGTTGACGCAATTCAGAACCTGACGGCCGAGTTCGGTTCGGTTCCAGCCTGCGTCATCTCGGCCAACCGGTCCGAGGATTTGGACAAGGCCTGCGCGTCGCATGGGTTTACGCTGATCCGTAAGCCGATTGATACGCAAAAGCTGATGACTTTTCTTCAGGATTGCCGGGGCGGCGCCCTGGCCAAGACGGACGCATAGCGCGGCTGCGATTGGGGGTTATCGCGATTGATGCCGTTTGCGCGCAAGGGGTGATCTGGGCCACATGCCCGGTTTCCCATTGTTGATCTGGACTTGCAGGATGCACTGACGATAAGTGGGGCAAAGCGAGCAGCGAAAGGAAATTCCGTGCAAAGTGGCGACCGGCAAACAGGGGACAGTGCATTTTATATCAATCTGGACCGTGTGCCTGAACGCCGGGACTTTATGGAAGCCCAGTTTGCCCGGGCGGGGGTGGTCGGCGCGCAACGGTTCAGCGCGACGGATGCCCGCCAGAGTAACGCGTTGGACGGAAACGGATATGTCGCCGGTGTGGGGTCGCGCTGGGGCCTGACCATCAGCGAGATTGCCTGTTTCGAAAGCCACCGCGCCATTTGGAAGATGATGGGTGACAAGGGCCTGCCCGCAGCCGCGATTTTCGAGGACGACGTCGAGCTTTCGGTCCACGCCGGGGCAATTGTTCAAGAGCTTTTGAACAATGCGCCGTCCTTTGACGTGGTCAAGCTTGACTATTCTCCGCGGGTTTTGCGTTTCGGTGCAGAGACAAAGATTGGCGCGGTCACGGTCCGGCCTCTTTTGGAAATGGCCCCCAGCTCAGCCGCGTATATCCTGTCGGCGGAAGGGTGCAGGAAGCTGCTGGATTGGTCCGAAACCTATTCGGATCATCTGGACGATTTCCTGACGCTCCCCCGGCGGGATTGGCGCATGTTTCAGTGCTTTCCCGCCTGCGGGGTGCAAATGATATGGGCACGCAACCAGGGCACCGCGGATCATTCGGTAAAGACCAGCGAGCGGACGCTGGACAAGAGCATCAATAGCGGGCTCGACAAGGGGCCGGGTTGGTTCCGCCTGCGCCGTGAACTGCAAGCGGCCAGTCGCAAGCTGAAATGGCGCTTGGGTGGGCAATCCAGGTTGCTGCGGCAGGGCGGGTTTGTCGGTCTTATCCCCTGCGCCGAGGACCTGAACGCCTGAGCCCATAGTCGGGCAAGGGCGGGGGCCTGTTTTGGTGCGCCACAACGGCGCCCAATTATGCATTAACTAAATAGGCTTTTTGGTGTAATGTCCTGGTGTTTATCCTGTAAGCACCGGTGTTTATTATGAGTCAGTCGATCTATGAAAAATACGGCGGGTTCAAAACCATCAGCCGGATCGTGATGTCTTTTTACGAACTGGCGTTGGAATCCGACCAGATCGGCGACTATTTCGAAGATATCGACATGCCACGCCTGATCGACCACCAGACCAAGTTCGTTTCGTCGCTGGTTGGGGGGCCTGCGTCGTTCAGCGATGACCGTATTCAGGCGGTCCATCGTCACCTGAATATCTCTCATGACGATTTCAACGAAATGGCCGATCTGTTTGCACAGGCGCTTGAGATGCACGGAATGGCCGATGCGGATATTCAGGTCGCGCTGTCTGCCATCGAAGAAAAGCGCACTATCATCGTGGCCCGGAACGCGGCATGAGCATTTTGGCCATCAACGAACATCTGTTGCGGGCGATTGGCGTCGGGGTCGCCGTGTGCCGGGCCTCGGATTTGGCGATTGTCTTTCACAACGGTCCTTTTGCCGAATGGTTCGGCACCCCCGAACCCGGCCAGACCATTCTGGATATCCTGCCCGATCTTGACCCCCGAGAGTTGGATGACGTCAAACAATCGGGCCTGAGGTATTCGGCCGAGCTGCAGATCAAACCCAAACGCCGGACCCTGATCTTTGCCACCTCGATTTCGCTGGCCAACGGGATGGACGAACAGATTCTGGTTGTCGAATGTCAGAACATCACCCGCATTCGCGAACTTGAAAGCATGATTGACAGTTATTCAACCATGGTCGAACGCAATACGCGCGAATTAGAGAGGGAAAAAGAACGGGTAGAGCGGCTGCTTCTCAACCTGATGCCGCGGGCCGTTTACGAAGAATTCAAAACCTTTGGCGTGGTTACCCCTCAGCTGTTCGATCAGGTGTCGGTGGTCATGCTGGATTTTGTCGGGTTTACCGATTTCGCGGCGAAGACGGACCCGACCGTCACGCTCAGCGAATTGAATGATATCTTCACCGCCTTCGACCGGATCGTTGAACAATTCGGCTGTGAACGGATCAAGACCATCGGTGACGCCTATCTGGCGGTGTCGGGAATGCCGGATGCCACCCCCGATCACGCCACCGCCGTTGCACATTGCGCGGTGCGGTTTCTGCGCTACCTGGAGCGGCGCAACGAAAGCCATCCCCATAAATGGCAGGCGCGCGTCGGCCTTGGGATGGGTGCGGCGGTCGGTTCGGTCGTTGGAATTCAGAAATACGTCTATGACGTGTTTGGCCCGGCAGTGAACCTGGCTTCGCGGTTGCAGGTCTTTGCCAACCCCATGCATATCGTCGCCCCGGAAGAGATGAAATACGCGCTGATCGACGAGTTCCAAGTGTCCGATATCGGCCCCGTCGACATCAAGGGGATTGGCGTGAAGGACCTGATCAACGTCACCTCGCGCCTGAACGTGCCGCAGGGAAAACGGGCGTTTTAGCCCGGTGTCACCCGTCGGGCGGTACAAGCCCCAATCCGCGCAGATAGATACCGATCCCGGATTCCAAAAGGTCTTCGGGGGGGAAGGGCGAACTTGCCCCGGTGTTGCGCGCATAAAGTTCGACAACCCCGTGGCTCATCGCCCAGATATGTGCGCTGAACATTGATGCGGGCGGGCGCTTGTCGGGGGGGATGTGCTGTGACAGGTCTTCGGCCGCCTTTTCCAGCACGCCCTTGGCCCGGTTAGCTGCCAGCGCCAGTTCCGGCGTCCGGTTCGGTGAGATACCGCTTTCGAACATCGCGATATAGTGTCCGGGATGCTTGCGCGCAAAGGCCAGATAGGCGCGTCCGGTGGCCTCGAACGCAGCCAGCGCCGAGGGTTGGCCCTTGTCATAAGCAAATTGCATCAGGTCCGCGAACATTTCGAACCCTTGCCGCGCCGCCTCGGCGATCAGGTCCTCGCGACCGTGGTAATGGCGATAGACCGCCGCCGGGGTCACGCCGGCGGTCTTGGCTGCTTCGGACAGGGTAAACCCGGTGGGCCCCTTGTCTTCGATCAGCGACAGGGCCGCTTCGATCAGGGCTTGCTTGAGGTTGCCATGATGATACCCGCGTTTGGTCATCGCGTGTTCAAACACCCCCATTTGGCGGGCCGCTGGGCTGGTTCTGATGTCCGGCTCTTTGCTGGCCAGGATGATGGCGGAAACTGTGTCACGAATAGTAACCTATTGGCCAAAAGGCGAAAAACAAGGGTCGCATCAGGTCAAGAATCCCACATTTCCGGTCCGCCGCAGATGCTGGCATCTACTTCTCCGATGGCTTTGCGGTCCTTCTGGTCATAGTCCAGCGCGCTCAACACGGTTCGGATGGCCGCCAAGCGGGCGCGTTTCTTGTCATCGGACCGAATGATCGTCCAGGGGCAGCGTTCGGAATGCGAACGGGTCAGCGTTTCCGCGATGGATTGGCTGTAGGCATCCCATTTGGCAAGACCGGCAATGTCGATCGGGCTCAGCTTCCATTGTTTCAACGGGTCCGTTTCGCGTGCAAGGAACCGGTTAAGCTGTTCGGCCCGACCGACATTGAGCCAGAATTTGAACAGATGGATGCCGTCGTTCACAAACCCGGTTTCAAGGGGCAGAACCTGCCGGAAAAACCGTTCGCGTTCTTCCGGGGTACAAAAGCCAAAGACGTTTTCGACAACGCCGCGGTTGTACCAGCTGCGATCGAAGAACACGATTTCGCCCGCTGACGGAAGATGGGGGATGTAGCGTTGGAAATACCACTGGCTGCGCTCTGCATCCGACGGTTTGCTGAGCGCCACGTTCCGCGCGCCCCGTGGGTTCAGGTTTTCGCGAAACCTTTTGATCGTGCCGCCCTTGCCAGCCGCATCCCGGCCTTCGAAGACAAGGGCGACCCGCTGCCCCGATTGTCTGAGCCAGGATTGCATCTTGACCAGTTCAATCTGCAACGCATCCATTTCGGCGTCGTAATCCTTGCCCTTCATCCGTTCCGAATACGGATAGCTCGGGTTCAGGATGTCACCCTTTTTCGCCTTTTCGATTGCCTGGCGAACGTCCTTGGGGGCGTCGTTGCGAAAGTAGGTTTCGATTGCGCCTTGGTCCGATCCGGTCATTGGGTCCTCATCAAAAATCCAATTCCTACTATGGATTACGCGCGGACCTAACGCAAACCCGCACGCAGGGCGGCGCGGTCGATTGCCGCCGCCACTTCGGCGGCCGCGACGACCTGCGGCATATGCCCGATGCCGTCCAGTTCGATCAGCTCGGCGCCCGGAATTTGATCCAGCAGGCGCTGTGAATGCCATTCCAGACCGACAGTCGTGTCGGCGGTTCCGTGCACGATTTCCGTCGGCACCGAGATTTCGCCGTAACGCGGTTGCAGGTCGGCAAGTTCATGTACCAGGTTGGCGCGCTGTTTCGCGTTTGCATGCATTGATGCGCGCCGCATGGTCAGGCCGGGGCCAAAATGCCGGGCGTAACCTGCCGGGGCCGCCTGCGGGGCAAAGACCTGATCCAGGGTTTTCGCAACGAACCAGTCCGGTGCAAAGGCGGTGATGAACGGCAGCGCAAGCGCCTTGCCCGCCGGGGTTGCCGCGACCGTGTTGAACGTATCAAGCGGCGTGTCCCAGGGAACCGCCGCGGGGGCAATCAGAACCAGCGCCGACAGTGCGTCCGGGTGCGTCACCGCCCAGGCCAGCGAAACAGAGCCGCCATAGCTTTGCCCGGCCACGATGGGTTTGTGCGCACCCAGCTGCGCTGCGGCCTTTTGCAGGATGTCGGCCTGTTCGACGATGGTTTCCCCGTCGGGGTTGAAACTTTCGGAATATCCCAGCCCCGGCCGGTCAAAGACAATGACCCGATAGGTTTCGGCCAGGATCGGCGCCAGAGCAAAGGTCATGTCGCGGGTGTTCCCGCTGGAGCCGTGGATCAGAACCACGTCGGGGCCGTTTCCCATGACCACCGCGTGAACCTGAACGCCGTCCACCTCGACCAACTGACCTTCGATTGGAAACGCGGCTTCTGCGCGCCTTTCGATCACGCCCGCGCGCCAGGTTGCAAAAGCAATCAGCGCGATGGCGAAAAGGCCGATGTATATCAGCGCCTTAAGTCCCAATTGTCGCCAGATCAAACGGGGTCGTCTGGTAAATCTCGTTGATCCAGTTCCCGTACAATAGATGCGCGTGGCTGCGCCACCGGTTCTGCGGGGTCCGCGTCGGGTCGTCGTCGGGGTAATAGTTGGTCGGCACGTTGATCGGCGTGCCGGATGCAACATCCCGGTCGTATTCCTGTTTCAGCGTGTCGCTGTCATATTCAAAGTGATTGAAGATATACAACGCGCGGTGTGCCTTGTCCTCGACCAGACAGGGGCCGACATCATCGCTGCCCAGCAACGTGGTCAAACCTTGCGCAGCGTCAATCTCGGCCTGTTTCATCTCCGTCCAACGGCTGACGGGGATCACGCAATCATCCGAAAACCCGCGCAGGAACGGCGAAGCCGCGTTCATGTTGCGATGCCTGAAACACCCAAACGCCTTGGCGTTCAGCATGTGCTTTTTGACACCGTGGAAATGGTTGATCATCGCCATGCCGCCCCAGCACACGCCAAAGGTCGAATGCACATTGGTCTGGGTCCAGTCGAACACTTCGCGGATCTCGTCCCAATAGGTGACGTCGTCGAATTCGAGATGTTCGATCGGCGCGCCGGTGATGATCAGCCCGTCGAATTTCTGATCCTTGACGTCCTGAAACGGCCGGTAGAATTCCTGCATATGTTCGGCGGCCGTATTCCGGGTCTGATGTTCGGTCATGCGGATCAGCGACAGGTCGATCTGCAACGGGGTTGCCCCGATCAACCGGGCGAACTGGTTCTCGGTCTGGATCTTTTTCGGCATCAGGTTCAAAAGCCCGATCCGCAGGGGGCGGATGTCCTGCCGCATGGCCTGATCCTCGGCCATGACCATGACGCCTTCGCGGGTGAGGACGTCAAATGCAGGCAGGTCAGAAGGAATCTTGATTGGCATGGGCTTCGGCTTTTGCAGAGGTACAGGAGGGTTGCTACTTAAGCGCGGCTGAGGCGGGCCTCAAGGGTGCGTTCGATCAACTCATCGAAATCACCCGCGTCCCGCACCTGTCCGATTTCGGTGGCGGTCACGGCCACGCCCCAGTTCTTGGCCATGGCCGCGTAACGCGGCTGACGGTGCGCCAGGGCCTGGGCATAGGTCCAGCGGATGAACGCATCCGGGTCAACCTCGGCTTCGGTGCAGCCATTGCGGTCCAGGTAGGCATCCCACACGCGGGTCAGGAAATCGGCCTGATAGGACATCGGCTTGGGCGCTTTGTCAAAGCGACGGATCAGTTCGTTGGTATGGTCGTCATCGCCCTTGATCCACACCATCAGGGTGCGGCGCGACAACTCGGTCAGGACCTGGTCGGCCGGATCTTCGGGATCAACCCATTCGCAGATGGACCCACCGGTATCGCAAATGAAATGCGGATAATCATAAAGCCGCTGCGCCCGGTCGATGAAATACCCGGTATCCAAAAGCGCATGTATTTCAGCCAGCCGAAACTGTTCCTGCCGCCTGCGGTATTCGGCGATTTCCAGCCCGCCCAGGTCGGGGTTTCCGGGCTTGCCCAGATAGGTGGAAACAGGTGTCAGGTTTTCGAACGAGATATTGGACCCGATATAGATCGAGTCTGAGAGCAGAAGCTCGCGCAGAAAGGGCACTTTCATCGCCTGGGCCTTGGCGTTGTCGGTGATGTACTCGCCCATGTACCGGGTGCCGATCCGGTAATCGATTGAGTAGTGGAACCAATCACCTGAATCGCGCAGGATGTTCGATACATAGGTCTTGCCCAGCCCGGACATGCCGAAAAAAAGCACTTTCTTGCGCGCTGCACTGTGCCAGTCCTGTGCCGACCCGTAGATCATGATCCACCATCCCTTGTTTTGTCCTAGCTAAATCGGGCAGGGACCGGCGTCAATCGCGGCGACCCGATCTGCTGAGCACCAGCAAACCGATTGCAAGAATGGCAAACCCGGCAAAGGCCGTGGGCGGCAAGGTTTCGTCGCGCCACAATGCGCCCAGGACGATGGCAACGGGTGGGATGATAAGGCTAACAAGCAACAGGTTTCCGCTGCCGGCCCGTGCCAGAACCCGGTAATAGAGCAGATAGGCGCCTGCCGTCGCCGCAACCGAGTAATAGCCTATGGCTATCCAGGTCTCGGCGGGCAGGGCGAAAGACGGTGCGCCGTCGATCACCAGCATAACGGGCAACATCATAACCGCCGACGCGGTCAACATGCCGGTGGCCGCCACCTGCGGCGGCAATCCCGCCAGATGGCTGCGCGCCCAGACCGCCGCCAGCGCATAGCTGAGCGTGCCGCACAAAATGGCCAACTGCGCGGCGCTCTGCAGGTTGAAACTGGCAAAGTTGTCCAATCCGATGGCCGTTGCGACGCCGGCAAACCCCAGACCGACGCCCAACAGCCGGGGCCGTGTCAGCCGCTCGTCGCGGAAACACAAGGCGGCCACGAGCACACCGAATATGGCCGCGGCCGCATTCAGGATCGAGGTCAGGCCGGTTGGAACGAAAAGCTGCCCCCAGGCCATCAGCGAAAAGGGCAGGACGTTGTTCAACAGACCCATGACCAGAAAGGCCGCCCAGATGCGTGGTGACCGTGGCATGGTCAAGCCTTGGATCAACAGCACCGCCCACAGCACGAGCGCTGCCCAAAACACACGGTGGAAAACGGATGTCATGACCGGGACCGTGTCCAGCACGATGCGGATGGACAGGAAGGACGCGCCCCAGATGACGCCCAGCAAGATCAGCTCGGCCCATGTGCGCGGGGAAAGGGATTTCTGCAAAGACATGCCTTGTGTGTCGCATCATCTTCGGGGCGGTTCGACCCGGATCATGCGAAAAAGGCCCCGCCGGTGGGGCGAGGCCTTGGATTGGTCGGTGCAGCGGATCAGTTCAGGGCGTAGGTGACCTGAATGCCCACGCTCCAGGCGCTGTTGCCCGAGAATTGCGCGCCCTGATTTGTGGTCGCATCGCCAATATCGGTATAGCGGATGCCGCCCGAGATTTTCGCCTGCTCATAGCTGTAGGTGCCGCCCAGGCCGATGCTCCAGAAGCCGTCGGTCGGACCCAGGTCCGATACGGTCGACCCGGTCGAGGTTTCATACCCCAGGGTCACGGCGCCCGAAAACTCCTCGGAGAACTGATAGCCCAGACCCAGCGTATAGGTGAAGGTATCGTCGTCATAATCCAGCAGGTTGTCGCCGGTGATGCCGACATAAACCGGCGGGGCGTAAACCGCCTGCGGCCAGTCCACCCAGCGGATCGAACCGAACAGCAGCGTTTTCGGTGCAACGCCCGTCTGGAAATCAAGGTTCACCGATTGCGGGGTCACAACCTCGGACTGCGTGTTCTGCGAGGTCAGACCGGCCGGGATCGGCGGAACCACGTTCGCGGATTCGGTTTGCGACAGGTCGTGTTTGATCTTCGAGTTATAGGTCAGTGCCACCCGTGCGGCGATTTCCGGCTTTTCCCAGGCCACGCCCAGAACATAGCCAAAGTCGATTTCCGGGTCGATATCCGTTTGGTATCCGGCGGCTGCCGGGACGGTCACGTTACCGGTCAGGCGTTGGGCGCGCAGGCCGCCGATGACGCTGAAACCGCCATCAAACTTATAGCGCAGCAACGCGGTTACCGCGTCCGTGTCCGCCGATGCCTTAAGAACGCCGCTGCGTCCGCCAAAGGCTGCGGTCGGGTTCTGGGACAAAGGATAGTTCGACCCGTATTCGACATCCGCGCCAAATGGCTGGTCATAGACAAGCGCGAAATCCAACTTTTCGGTCAGAGATGTCTTATAGCCCAGATGCGGGGTAAAGAAGCTGTTCGCGACATTCCCCGATTCAACACCGCCCAGGGTGCCGCTTACGCTGGGGCTGGTATAGCCCAGCCGGAACTGCACCGCTGATCCTTCTTCAAAAATCAGGTTGATGCCTTGTCCGCTGCGGTCCAAACCGCCCGCGTAACCTGCTGTCGCCCCGGCGAATAGTGCGCAAGCCGATAGTAGCGCCTTTCTCATTATTTCCTCCCCATTCACTGTCCAAAAAACCTCCGATGCGCGAACAGATGTTGCCCGGCTGGCGGTTTTGCAAAGGTCCCTGATAATCGCTTGGGCATTAAAAAACCGTCAACTGGTGACCATACGTTAGCTGCGGTTTCGTTACCGAACGTAATTTTTAGCGCACGGTCCGGCGAGATGTTGCAGCGTTGCTACGGTTTTCCGACCAGACGTTCAGGAAAATCCCGGCAAAAATGATTGCCGCCCCGGTCAATGTCCAGTGGTCCAGCGGTTCGTGGTACAGCAGCATCCCGACAATGGCGATGGTCGGCAGGCGCGCAAAATCAAAGGGTACGACGACCGTCGCCGGAGCGATGGCGAGCGCATTTGTGATGCAGAAATGTGCCAGCAGCCCGGCGCACCCCACAAGCACCAGGAAAGGCGCAGTTTGCCAAGTCGGAGCGGCGATCTGGCCGTCCAGACCAGCGGCGGCAAACCCCAGGACGGCTTGCATCACGGTCAGCCAGAAGACGATGCAGGCAATGCTGGCAGTTTGGGTAAGCTTCTTGGTGGAAATCGTTGTAAGGGCGAAGAAAATCGCAGACAGCGCTGCGCAGGCAAGCCCGGGGTTAAGCGTGGCCGCGCCCGGTCTGGTCACGACCAGAATGCCCACAAACCCGATCAGGGCGGACATGGCCCGCAGCAAGGTCAGGCGTTCCCGCAGCAGCAGCGGGGACATCAGGATGACCCAGATCGGCTGGGTGAATTCCAGCGCAAAGACCTGCGCCAGAGGGATGGCGCCCACCGCATAGAACCACAGGTTCTGGCCGGTGAAATGCAGCGTGTTCCGAACCGCGTGCAAACCCAGCCGGTCGGTAGAGACCTTTGCCCAGGTTCCGGTTGCGGTCAAAACGGCCATGACGATCAGAACGCCGACGAAACTGCGATACATCATGATCTCGAACGTATCGTGATGCAGGCTCAGTTCGCGGCCCGCGACGGCCATTGACGAAAACGAGGCAATCGCGCCGGTCATCCACAGCGCGGCCTTGCCGATTTGGGTTTTGCTTTCAACCAAGGCGGGCTCCGGTTCTTTGCTGGTGCCGTGACTGACCAATAGCGTCAATTGCGCGCCCGATGGCAATTAAAAAGCCGGGCAATGCCCGGCCTTTTGCTTATTCCCATTCGATCGTGCCCGGAGGTTTCGACGTGATGTCATAGGTGCAGCGGTTGATCCCTTTGACTTCGTTGATGATCCGCGTTGCGGTTTCACCTAGGAATTCATGCGTGAAGGGATAGTAATCCGCTGTCATGCCATCGACCGAGGTCACGGCCCGCAGCGCGCAGGCATAGTCATAGGTGCGCCCGTCGCCCATGACGCCAACGGTGCGGACGGGAAGAATGGCAACAAAAGCCTGCCAGATTTCGTCGTAAAGGCCGTGCTTGCGTATCTGGTCGATATAGATCGCATCGGCTTCGCGCAGGATCTCCAGCTTGTCGCGGGTGATCTCGCCGGGGCAACGAATGGCAAGGCCCGGTCCGGGGAAGGGGTGCCGACCGATAAAGCTTTGTGGCAGGCCAAGTTCGCGGCCCAGTGCGCGGACCTCGTCCTTGAACAATTCGCGCAACGGCTCGACCAGTTTCAGACCCATTTTTTCCGGCAGACCGCCCACATTGTGGTGCGACTTGATTGTCACCGAAGGCCCGCCCGAGAAAGAAACGGATTCGATTACGTCCGGGTACAGGGTGCCCTGTGCCAGGAACTCGGCCCCTTCGATCGTGTCGGCATGTTTCTGGAACACGTCGATGAACAGCTTGCCGATGATCTTGCGCTTGGTTTCCGGGTCGGACTGGCCGTCCAGTTCACCCAGGAACAGATCGCTTTCATCCGCGTGGATCAGTTGAATGTTGTAGTTGTCGCGGAACATGCCCACCACTTCGGCGGCTTCGTTCTTGCGCAGCAGCCCATGGTCGACAAAGACACAGGTCAGCTGGTCGCCGATCGCTTCGTGAATCAGGATCGCCGCGACCGAACTGTCGACACCACCCGAAAGGCCGCAGATGACCTTTTTGTCACCGACCTGTTCGCGGATCTTGTCGATCATCTGTTCGCGATAGGCACCCATGGTCCAGTCACCGCTGAAACCGGCCAGTTTCACGAAGTTTTCGTACAGCTTGGCGCCCTTGGGTGTGTGATGCACCTCGGGGTGGAACTGAACGGCGTAGAAATGGCGCGACGGGTCGGCGGTTATCGCATAGGGCGCGTTCGGAGAGGTCCCGAACACTTCGAACCCCGGTGCGATCTGGCTGACATGGTCGCCATGGCTCATCCAGACCTGTTCATCGCCATCCGCGAACCAGCCGTCCAGAATGTCCAGCTGTCCCGATTGCGTCACAAAGGCGCGTCCGAACTCGGCGGTTCCATGGCCGCTTTCGACCTTGCCGCCCAACTGGTGCATCATCACCTGCTGGCCATAGCAGATGCCAAGGATCGGCACGCCCAGGTCAAAGATGTCCTGCGGCACCCGTGGCGATCCTTCGCGCGTAACGCTGTCGGGCCCGCCCGAAAAGATGACGGCGCGCGGGGCCATGTTACGTACGAATTCGATCGTAACGTTCTGATAGGGGTGGATTTCACAATAGACGTTCAGCTCGCGCAGGCGTCGGGCGATCAACTGCGTAACCTGGCTGCCGAAGTCGATGATCAGAAGGCGGTCATGAGATGTCTGGGTCATACCCCGGCTCTTAGGTCGCAAGTCCTGCATGTGCAAGCGCTATGACGCCCACGGGGCGCATTGAACAACGCGGCGGGCTGCGCTGGGGGTGGCCAGGGGGGCAAAATGGCGGGTGACGGCGGTCTCATGTCGCTTTTCCCCCGATAGCGCCGTAATCTACATCTGGTCGGCCTGCGCCTTCATGTAAAACGCTGCCAACCTTAACCAAACTTACGGGATTATCTCATGACCGAGGCAAACACCCGACGCAGAGCGCGAGGCGGCGGTGGCGCCGCCCGCCGGGCCGAGCGCACCGCCGTCCGTATCGAGACCGCCAAGTATATTGAACGCAACATTCCGAATTTCGAGATCCTCAACGACGAGGCGCTTGAGATTATCGAAGCGAACGCGGAAACAGTCCTGGAGGAGATCGGCGTCAATTTCGTCGACAACCCCGCGGCGCTGCAGCGGTGGCGCGATGCCGGGGCCAGCGTCGATGGTGAACGGGTCCGCATCCCGCGCGGTCTGGCCCGAGAGCTGATCAAAACGGCGCCAAGCCAGTTCACGCAACACGCCCGCAACCCTGAAAAATCGGTTGTGATCGGGGGTCGCAACCTGGTGCTTGCGCCGGTCTATGGGCCGCCCTTCGTACGTGACGCACAAGGCGGGCGCCGCTATGCGACGATGGATGACTTCAACAAATTCGTGAAGCTGGCCTATATGTCCAAATGGCTGCACCATTCGGGCGGAACGGTCTGTGAACCGACGGATGTTCCGGTCAATAAACGGCACCTGGACATGCTGATGGCGCATATGACGCTTTCGGACAAACCCTTTATGGGGTCGGTGACCGATCCTGCCCGGGCGCAGGATTCGGTCGAAATGTGCGAAGTGCTGTTCGGCAAGGACTTCGTGCAGGAAAACACGGTCATGACCTCGCTTATCAATATCAACTCGCCCATGACCTTTGACGATGTAATGATGGGCGCGCTTGAGGTCTATGCCAAGAACAACCAGGCCTGCATTATCTCTCCGTTCATTGTGGGCGGTGCGATGGCCCCTGTTTCGGTGGCCGGGACCCTGACGCAAGTGCTGGCCGAGGTTCTGGCCGGCGTCGCCTACAGTCAGATCATCCGCCCCGGCGCGCCGGTGATCTTCGGCGCCTTTGTCACCTCGATCGACATGAATTCAGGCGCGCCGACATTCGGTACCCCCGAAGCCGCCCATATCACCTATGGGGCAGGGCAGCTTGCCCGCAGGCTGGGCCTGCCGTACCGCTCGGCCGGGTCGTTCTGCGGTTCCAAGCTGCCGGATGCACAGGCCGCCTATGAAACTTCGAATTCGTTGAACATGGGGTTGATGGCGGGCGTGAATTTCATGCTGCATTCCTGCGGCTGGCTTGAAGGCGGTCTGGTGGCCGATTTCGAAAAGTTCGTGATGGATGCCGATCAATTGGGCGTTCTGCACGGGCTGGCCAAGGGCGTCGCCTATGACGAAAATGCCCAAGCCATGGACGCCATTCGCGAAGTCGGGCCGGGCGGTCACTATCTTGGCTGCGCGCATACGCAGGCCAATTTCAAGGAAGCGTTCTGGAAAACCGACCTGCTGGACTACAAGCCTTTCGAAACCTGGGACGAGGAAGGCGCCCGCGACACAAGGGCACTGGCATCGGCGCGGGTTGACTTTTTGCTGGCAAATTACCAGCAGCCGCAGCTTGACCCCGACATCGCGGCCGCGTTGGCGGCCTATGTGGCGGAAAAGAAAGCGTCAATGCCTGACGCCTTTACCTGATCATTGGTATTGCGAGGTGCGGCTGGCCTGAAACAGCTGCGCCTCGCCGATCAGCGCAATCAGCAGGTCCAGGTGCCGGACCAGCGAATAGGCGGCATCGTTGTCCTGCCGGCGGGTGTCCTGTTCCTTTTCCATCTCGATCAACCGGATCAGGGCAGCGCCCGAACCCGGCATTGCACCATATCCGAGGATGCGTTGCAGGTGACGGTCCCGATCGTAATCCCGCGCCCCGATCTTGGCGGCCCGTGTCAACAGGCGAGGGCGGCGCAGAGTCGTGATCATTGTCATAAGGTCCTGCATCGGGCGATCCTTTCGGTCTGATTTCGGTCGCCCTGTTTGTTGCACAACCTATGCGGGTGTTGCCTTTGGGGCGTTCCCGCCGAACGATGGCTTCACGGCTGTTTATAATTTTGAATCAATTCTGGTTCGTGCCGCCAGCGGTTAACGAACGAGTAACAAAAGCCACTCTAGTTAGATTTGGTTAACCAAAATTCTTTGGCGACAAATGAATGAAGTTCTGTCGATGAGGGCGAATAACTATGGAAAAACACATGGATTTCACCGTTCCGGCATGGGTTCCCGAAGGGGCGCAGAGATATCTGGCGCATACCGAAGCGGGGCGGTCCATCCGTGACATCGCTCGGTCCGCCGGGTGTCACGCGTCAACCATTCTCAGGCAGATACGCCGGATTGAGATGCGGCGCGACGACCCGCTTGTGGACGCGGCATTGCAGTCGCTGGCCCAAAGCCATTTTCCGTCCGACGAGGACCCGATTGCGGCACCCGCGCCGGGCGTATACGCGGTTGGCGATGAGGATGCCTTTTCTTCCGAGCAAGAGACATTTGACACCGAGGCGCTGCGTATCCTGCGGCGTCTGTGCGAAACCGGCGCGGTTCTGGCCGTGGCCGAAGAAATGGACAAGGCTGTGGTCGTGCGCGACAACGCGGAAACAGGGGCCACCCGGACCGCTGTGGTGGAATGCGCCACCGCGCAGGCGCTGGCTCTTAAGGATTGGATCAGCTGTGACAAACCTGGCCGCATTTCACGCTATCGGATTTCTGCCGCAGGGCGCGCCGCGCTGAGCCATCTGGTCGCCGAGGCCGAGAACCGCGCCCGAAGCCGCAGCGAGTTTGGAATGGCCGAGGCGCAATCGCCCTTTGTTGCTGCCGGTGCGCAGGCCGGGGGGGATCAGGGCTGCACCGCGCCCAGGCGTGTCCGGTACAGTGTTTCCGAAAGTCCCCTGATCGCCTTGTCGCGTCGCAGGGATCGCGACGGCAAGCTGTTTCTGGACGAAACGCTGGTCAGCGCCGGAGAGCGGCTGCGCGAAGATTTCGAGCTTGCTCAGATCGGTCCGCAGGTTGCGCAGAACTGGGAACGTTTCCTGACCGGCGGGGGGCAGAACGGGTTCATGTTCGGGGCAGAGACCGGGCGCGGGTCATCGGCCGCAAGGGACCGCGTGGCGCGGGCGCTGGCCGACCTGGGGCCGGGGCTGAGCGATGTTGCATTGCGGTGCTGTTGCTATCTTGAAGGGTTGGAGCAGGCGGAGAAACGCATGGGCTGGTCGGCAAGATCCGGCAAGATCGTTTTGCGTATCGCGTTGCAACGGTTGAAACGACACTACGAAGACCAATCGGATCAGGACCGAATGATCGGCTAGGTTGGCCGGGTTTATCCATTTGCTTGTCTTGCGATTCATGGCGCGCGTGATAGGAAATGGTTATGAACTTCACGCTAAGGCAATTGCAGTATTTCCGGGCCGTCGCCGCGCAGCGCAACTTTGGTCGTGCGGCGCAGGTATGCCATGTTTCGCAACCCGCTTTGTCAATTCAGATCAAAGCGTTGGAGGAAACAGTTGGTGGCGCGCTGTTTGAACGGCGCGCGCGCGATATTCTGCTGACGCCGTTGGGCCGGGATGTTCTGGAACATGCCCGGCAGGTGCTGGGCGCGGCGGATCAGCTTGACAGGTTTGCCCGCGATCATTCAGCCGGGCAAAGGTCGCTTTCGGTTGGGTTCATTCCGACCGTTGCGCCCTATTTGCTGCCGGGTGTTCTGGCCGGGTTGCGGTCTGGCGACCTGTCGCTGCGGGTTCAGATACGCGAAGCCCGGACCGAGCGGTTGCTGTCGATGCTGCGCGGTGGGGAAATTGACGCAGCCGTCCTGGCCTTCCCCGCCGGTGGAAGCGACATGAAAGAGGTGCCGCTGTTTGAAGACCGGTTCCTTTTGGCCGGCAGTGCAGCGCGGCTTGACCGCCTGACCACAGACCCCGACGCGCTGAGGCCGATTGATCTGAAGGCCGCCCAGCTTATGCTGCTGGAAGACGGGCATTGCCTGACCGATCAGGCGCTTGACGTCTGCGGGCAGGACCGGACAAGCGCCCAGATCAACATGGGGGCCTCGTCACTGGCAACATTGTCGCGGCTTGTGGCCGAGGGGTTTGGCCTGACCCTGATGCCCGAACTGGCGGCCCGTTCCGAATCTGACGCGGTTCCGGGGTTGCACCTGCTGCGTTTCGGCGCCCCGCAACCGTTTCGGACCATCGGCCTGGTCTGTCGGGCCTCGACCGGCGACGAAGACCGGCTGGACCGGCTGGCGGGCGTCATTCGCGAAGTGGGGCAGGGCATCGTCGCGGCAACGCGGACCTAAAGAAAAGGGCCCGCCAAATGGCAGGCCCCCGTTCTTTTCTGGCATCAACCCTCAGGCCAGGGCCGGTTCCTTGGCCTCGTTCAGATGGGCCATCAGGTTTTCCGGCGACGATTCGCCGTAAGGATCCTCGGGGCAGTTATCCATCAGGCCGGGCTCTTCGAACCAGGCTTCGACGACGCCGTCATTGATGATGGCCGCATAGCGCCACGAACGCATGCCGAACCCAAGGTTGTCCTTGTCGACCAGCATGCCCATCTTGCGGGTGAACTCGCCCGAACCGTCGGGGATGACCTTGACGTTCTTCAGGCCCTGATCCTGGGCCCATTTGTTCATGACAAAGCTGTCATTGACCGACATGCAATAGATTTCGTCGACACCCTTGGCTTTGAACGCGTCAAAGTTGCCCTCGAATCCGGGCAGTTGGTAGGTCGAGCATGTGGGTGTGAACGCACCGGGAAGCGAGAACAGGACAACCCGCTTGCCAGCAAAATAGTCGGCTGTGGTCTTGTCTTCCCAGCGGAACGGGTTGGGGCCTTCGATCGATGCGTCGCGCACACGGGTGTGGAATGTAACCGCGGGCAGTTTTGCGCCAGTTTTCATGTTCGAACTCCTGTGACTCGGGTGATTTCCCATGTGGAGTAAAAGGAATCCGACCGGTCTTCAATGCCAGATACGCTGCGTCTGCGAAATGGCGCGTTGCTTTTGATTTGGCTTTTGAAAACTGGACGTAAACCGCCCGATCACTGCTGTTTTTCTGCGCTTGCATGGCGGCAATGCATAGCGGTTATGCACGGCTGGCCTAATTCTTGCGCGCAAGCTATGTTATGGGAACACCGAATTGACCCAAAGTCAGGATAGACGACCGTGCGTGATCTGAAGATTCCCGAGCAACGCCATCCCGAAAAGGCTCATCGCCCCGACAACTCTCAGCCCAAGAAACCCAGCTGGATTCGCGTCAAGGCGCCGGGCGGGAAGGGATACGCAGACACACGCCGGATCATGCGCGACAACAATCTGGTGACCGTTTGCGAAGAGGCCGGGTGCCCCAATGTCGGCGAATGCTGGAGCCAGGGCCACGCCACCATGATGATCATGGGCGAGATCTGCACGCGCGGCTGTACCTTTTGCAATATTGCGACGGGACGCCCCGATGATCTTGATGTGTTCGAGCCGGGGCGGGTTGCGCATGCGGTCGAAAAACTGGGCCTGAACCACGTCGTGATCACGTCGGTTGACCGCGATGACCTGACTGATGGCGGGGCCGATCACTTTGCCCAGACCATTCGGGCCGTGCGCCATCGGTCGCCGAAAACCACGATCGAGATTCTCACCCCAGACTTTCTGAAATGCGATGCATCGGTTCTTGAAACCGTGGTCGAGGCAAAGCCTGACGTGTTCAACCATAACCTGGAAACCGTCCCCGGCCTGTACCCCGAAGTCCGCCCTGGTGCCCGCTATTTCCATTCGCTGCGCCTGTTGCAGCGGGTCAAAGAGCTTGATCCCGCGATCTTTACCAAATCCGGCATCATGGTCGGGCTGGGCGAAGAGGAACAGCAGGTGCGGCAGGTGATGGATGACATGCGCGCGGCGGATATCGATTTCCTGACGATCGGCCAGTATCTGCAACCCACGCCGAAACACCATGCCGTCGATCGTTTCGTAACACCCGAGGAATTCGCGGCCTATGAAAAAGCGGCCTTTGGCAAGGGGTTCTTGATGGTTTCGGCCACACCGCTGACGCGGTCGTCCTATCATGCGGGTGACGATTTCGCGCGCCTGCGCGCGGCACGCCAAAAGAAACTGGGCGCAATGTGACACCTCAGGTTCAGGCCTGGTTGACCGGGCTGCGGCGCGAATTGCATCAGGTCCCCGATATCTCGGGGGATGAAGGCGGAACCGCAGAACGGATCTCGCAGATTCTTGAGACCTGCGCCCCTGACAGCCTGTTGACCGGCATTGGCGGGCACGGCGTTGCGGCGGTTTTTGATGGGGACAGTCCGGGCCCCACGGTTGGTATCCGCTGCGAGCTGGATGGTCTGCCGATCCAAGAGCTGTCGCACGCCGCGCATGCCTCGCGCCGTTTGGGCAAGGGGCATCTGTGCGGCCATGATGGTCACATGGCCATGGTCCTTGGCGTTGCGCAGGCCCTTGGGGTAACGCGGCCACGGCGGGGCCGCGTGGTGCTGATCTTTCAACCGACCGAGGAAACCGGGCAGGGTGCGCGGGCGTTCAGGGATGATCCGGCCTTTGACGCGCTTGTGCCTGACTTTCTATTTGCGTTGCACAATTTGCCGGGGCTTGCGCTTGGCGCGGTGCAATTGTGCAAAGGGCCCGCCAACTGTGCGTCGCGCGGAATGCGGATCGTGTTGACGGGCAAGACCGCCCACGCAGCCGCCCCGCATCAAGGGCGCTCGCCCGCGGCAGCCCTCGCTGCGCTGATGCCCGCGCTGGCCGCGCTGGGGGCGGACGGGCCGTTGGATGACGCCTATGCCCTGACGACTGTGACACATGCCAAGCTGGGCGCCGAAACTTTTGGCGTGTCGCCGGGGCATGCGGAACTGTGGGTCACGTTGCGCACGGTTTCCGACGCCCGGATGGCCCGGCTGATCGCCGAGGCGCAGAGCCTTGTCGAGCAATGCGCGAACAAAGAAAAACTTTCCTTTTCAATATCCTTCGAGGATATCTTTTCATCTTGCGCCAATGATCCTCAGGCCGTTCAGATGCTGTCTTCAGCCTGTCACGCGCAAGGTGTGACCTGCCAACTGTCGGATCAGCCGCAGAAATTCTCGGAAGATTTCGGTCAGTTTTCAACCCATTCCAAAACGGCGATGTTCTGGCTTGGCGCGGGGCGGGAGCATGCGAAACTGCATAACCCGGATTATGATTTTCCCGATGAACTTATCCCGGTCGGGACCGGCATTTTCCTGTCGGCAATCAACGCGGTTCTGGTCTGCCCGTCCTGAACCGGGCGCTTGGCGCTGGCGTAGGCGGGTGCTGCACGTCAGTCTTCGATAAACCTGACCTTGCCGATAAAGGGCAGGTTTCGGTTGCGCTGCGCATAGTCGATGCCATAGCCCACGACAAATTCGTCGGGGATATCGAACCCGATCCAGTCGGACCTGAAATCAACCTCGCGACGGCTGGGTTTGTCAAGCAATGCGATGGATTTCAGGCGATTGGGTTTGCGGCTTTGCAGCAGGTGCGTGACATGGTTCAGCGTATGGCCCGTGTCGACGATATCTTCGACGACCAGCACGTCGCGGCCTTCAATTGCGCCGCGCAAGTCTTTGAGAATGCGGACTTCCCGACTGCTCTCCATGGCGTCACCGTAAGATGAGGCCTCAAGAAAATCGACCTCGATAGGCAGGTCCAGTTCGCGGACAAGATCGGCGATAAAGACAAAGCTGCCCCGCAACAGACCGACGACAACCAGTTTATCGGTGTTATCGAATTCGGTGCGGATATCGCGGCAAAGCTCTTCGATCCGGGCGGCAATCGCTTTGGCCGAGATCATCTCATCTATCACATATGCGCGCTGGCTCATCGCTACCCCCTTGATCTTTGGCGCGCAACATACGACATGACGCGCCATTGTCACCTAATTATGCCAGAATGCGATGCCAGTTCACTCGGAAACCCGCCACCTGCCATATACGGCCCAGCAAATGTATGACCTGGTTGCCGATGTCGCGCGGTACCCCGAGTTTCTGCCATGGTGCTCGGCCGCACGCATTCGCAGGACATTCGAGACCGGTGAGGCGCAGGTTCTTGAGGCGGATCTGGTCATCTCGTTCAAGGTGTTCCGGGAACGGTTCGGCAGCCGCGTGACCCTGTTTGCACAGCAGCGCAAGATCGACACCGAATATCTGGATGGCCCGTTCAAGTACATGCGTTCGGACTGGCATTTCCAAGACGCCCCGGACGGTGGGTGCAACGTGTCCTTCCACGTTGATTTCGAATTCAAGAATGCCGTTCTGCAGGGGATTATCGGAGTGGTGTTCAACGAGGCCATGCACCGTGTCGTCCGCGCCTTTGAACAACGCGCCGCCGCCCTGTACGGCTGAGGCTTTACCCGCGCGGGACGAACGTTAGACTGCGCGGTATGAACGATCTTTCAACAGAGCTTGCCACCTTTGCAGGTGGCCCCGTTTCGACAACGGCGCAGGCCCGGATTGTCACGTCTTTGTCTGCACTGGACTGGTTTGCCGTGGGGATGGCGGGGGCCAACGAGCCGGTGTCGCGAATTGTCCGGGACATGGTGCTGTCCGAAGGTGGCGCCGCGCAGGCGTCATTATTTGGCGGCGGCGCCGCACCCTTGCGGGCAGCAGCACTGGTCAACGGCACGATTTCGCATGCTTTGGATTATGACGACACGCATTTCGCGCATATCGGGCATCCGTCGGTTGCCGTATTCCCTGCGGCGCTGGCGGTTGCTGCCTGGTCCGACAGCCCGGTGGTCGATCTGTTAGAGGCCGCATTGGTTGGCATGGAAACCTCGGTCAGGGTCGGGCTGTGGCTGGGGCGCGAACATTACCAGGCGGGGTTTCACCAAACGGCGACCGCCGGTGCCTTTGGGGCCGCTGTGGCAGCGGGTCGGTTATTCGGGTTTGATGCCGCCGCCTTTCGCCGGGTTCTGGGCCTGACCGCCACGCGTGCGGCCGGTCTGAAGGCGCAGTTTGGAACAATGGGAAAGCCGTACAATGCCGGGCTTGCGGCGTCGTCCGGGGTCGAGGCGGCGCTTCTTGTGCGGGCGGGATTTCAACCCAATGAACAGGCGCTGCAAGGCGCCTACGGCTTTGCCGCAACCCATAGCGGCGCGGATGATGTCACCGCCGCTCTGGCCGGGTTGGGGCATGAATGGCTGTTCGAAAGCGTCAGTCACAAATTCCACGCCTGCTGCCACGGGCTGCACGCCGCGCTTGAGGCGGCCCGCGACCTGGATATCGCCGAACCCGAAGTGGCCGAGATCAAGGTGCATACCCACCCGCGCTGGATGAGCGTGTGCAATCAGCTTGCACCGACCACAGGGCTGGGCGCAAAATTCTCGTATCGAACGGTGATTGCCATGACGGCCACAGGGTATGACACGGCCCTGCCGGGCAGCTATTCCGACAAGGTTTGCACCGATCCGCGCCTGGTATCGCTGCGGGACCGTATCACTGTGGTCGCGGATGATGAGATGTCAGAAACCCAGGCCCGCGTTGCACTTCTGCGCCGCGACGGCGCTCGGCGCGAGGCAATTCACGATCTGCTTGCGCCAATGGCGTTGTCTGATCGTGAAGACCGGGTGCGGGACAAGGCGGCCAAGCTGATCGGATCGGAAAGCGCAGACGCGATCTGGACCATGCTGCGCACAGGCGGGCGCGCAGCGGATATTGCCCGTCGGATGGCGGGTTAGCTGACCCGCCAATGCAGCGGAAAGCCGGGATCGAACACTGTGACCGGGCCGTCCTGGGTGTCGATCTTGGCGGGGTATGCGACCGCCTCACCCTTGGTCAGGGTGATCGTGTCCGGATTGACCGGCAAGCGATAGAATGCCGGGCCGTGCAAAGAGGTGAACCCTTCAAGCTTGTCCAGCGCCTCCTGACGCTCGAACATTTCGGCCAGCAGCGACATGGTATTGGTCGCGGTAAAGCACCCGGCACAGCCACAGGCCATTTCCTTGTTCGCATCCGTGTGCGGCGCGCTGTCAGTGCCCAGGAAAAAGCGCTCGTCGCCGGATGTCGCCGCGTTCAGCAGGGCTAGCCGGTGTTCCTCGCGCTTGGCAACCGGAAGGCAATAGTAATGCGGTTTGATACCGCCAACCAGGATATGGTTGCGATTGATGATCAGGTGATGTGTCGTGATCGTCGCGCCCAGATCCGCGTCATTGGCCCTGACATAGTCCACACCGTTGGACGTGGTGATATGTTCCATCACCACGCGCAGTCCGGGCGTTGCCCTGCGGATCGGGTCCAGAACCCGGTCGATAAACACCGCCTCGCGGTCGAAGATGTCGATTTGCGCATCGGTGACCTCGCCATGGACACATAGCGGCACGCCCACCTCGGCCATCTTTTCCAGCACCGGGCGCACCTTGTCGAAATCGCGCACACCCGATGCCGAGTTGGTCGTCGCACCGGCAGGATACAGCTTGACCGCCTTGACCAGCCCGCTGGCATGGGCCGCGGCCACATCCTGCGGATCGGTATCCTCGGTCAGGTACAGGGTCATCAGCGGCTCAAAGGTCATGCCATCGGGCAGGGCGCGCAGAATGCGGTCCCGGTACGCGGCTGCCTGGGCGCCGGTCACGACCGGGGGCACCAGGTTGGGCATGATGATCGCACGGGCGAAATGGCGGGCAGTTTCGGGCAGAACGGCTTGCAGCATGGCGCCATCGCGCAGATGCAGGTGCCAGTCGTCGGGGCGGCGGAGTGTAAGGCTCTGGGTCATGCGCCCCCGCTAGCACAGGCCGAACCCGCCGAAAAGCCCAAGCAGGCGCATCCGGGTCGATTGGGTCTCGCGTGGGGCATCCGGCAGGTCTGTCAACCTGCCGGATCGTCGTAACCGGCAAGGCCGTCGCGGTCTTGACGCGCGCGCGCTGCCGTGACCTGTTGGGCCAAAGCGGAGAAACCACCATGACGCAGACAAACACGATCGATGCCGTCCAGGACATGCTTGCCAGCCAGGGATATGTCTGCGGCCGGGCCCTGGCCACGGTGGTGTTCCTGTCGCTGAAACTCGGGCGACCGCTGTTTCTGGAAGGTGAGGCAGGCGTCGGCAAGACCGAAATCGCAAAGGCGCTGGCCACGGGGCTGGGCCGGCGCCTGATCCGGCTGCAATGTTACGAAGGCCTCGACGCGTCCACCGCCGTCTACGAATGGAACTTCCCGGCCCAGATGGTCGCGATCCGAACCGCCGAAGCCGCCGGCGGCGCGGATCGGTCCACGCTGCGAACCGAATTGTTTTCCGACGAATTCCTTGTCGAACGTCCGCTGCTGCAGGCGATGCGCCCCGACACGCTTGGCGCGCCGGTGCTGCTGATTGACGAGCTGGACCGGACCGACGAACCGTTCGAGGCATTCCTGCTCGAGGCGCTGAGCGACTTTCAGGTAACGATCCCGGAACTGGGAACGGTCCAGGCGCCCGAACCGCCCATCGTCATTGTCACGTCAAACCGCACGCGCGAAGTCCATGATGCCCTCAAGCGCCGGTGCCTCTACCATTGGGTCGACTATCCCGATTTCGACCGCGAAATCGAAATCCTGCACGCCCGCGCCCCCGAGGCCGCCGAAACACTCAGCCGCGAAGTTGTGGCCTTTGTCCAGCGCCTGCGAACCGAGGACCTGTTCAAGAAACCCGGTGTTGCCGAAACCATCGACTGGGCCAAATGCCTGCTGGCGCTTGACGTGATCAACCTCAGCCCCGAAGTCATCGGCGACACGTTGGGCGCGATCCTGAAATACCAGGACGATATTCAAAAGCTGCAGGGTTCCGAGGCCAAGCGCATCCTGGACGAAGCCAAGGCCACGCTCGAACCGGCCTGATGCTTCATCTTTTGCCAAATACTCCGGGGGTATGGGGGCAGAGCCCCCATGGTCGCTGATGGCCGAAAGCCTGCCGCTCGATATCCCCGACAGCCCCAGGCTTGCGCAGAATATCACCCATTTTGCGCGGGCCCTGCGCAAGGCAGGCCTGCCGATCGGGACCGGGCGGGTCGTCGACGCCATTCGCGCGGTTCAGGCGGCCGGGTTCACCAACAAACAGGATTTCTACTGGACTCTGCACGCCTGTTTCGTGAACCGCCCCGAACATCGGGTCGTGTTCGCCCAGGTCTTTCGCCTCTACTGGCGTGACCCGCGATACATGGAACATATGATGGCCATGATGCTGCCCGCCATTCGCGGCGTGCAAGAGGAACACAAGGCCGATGCGGGCGAAAAACGCGCGGCCGAGGCTCTGCTGGACGGGGTTGAACGGGACGTGCCGGAAACGCCGGACGATCAGGGCGAGACCGAAATCGAAATCGACGCAACCCAGACCGCATCCTCCGAAGAACGCCTGCGCAGCCTGGATTTCGAACAGATGAGCACCGACGAGATTGCACAGGCCAAACGTATTCTGGCGCAGATGACGCTGCCGGTCCGGCCGATCTTGTCCCGCCGCGGACAGGCCAGCCATCTCGGCCACCGTATCGACTATGGCCGTACCCTGCGATCTGCCATGCGCCACGGCGGTGAGCTGCGCGGCATCGCTCGGATGCAGCCCAAACCGCGCTGGCCGAACCTGGTGGTCCTGTGCGACATTTCCGGTTCCATGAGCCAGTACAGCAGGATCATCCTGCATTTCCTGCATACTGTTTCAAATGCCAGGGGTGCGGGATGGGCGCGGGTTCACGCGTTCACCTTCGGAACGCGGCTGACCAATATCACACGCCACCTGCATCAACGCGATGTCGATGCGGCCCTGGCCGCCGCCGGGGCCGAGGCGCAGGACTGGGAAGGCGGCACCCGCATCGGCGAATGCCTGCATCAGTTCAACCGCGACTGGTCCCGGCGGGTCATGGGGCAGGGGGCGGTTGTTCTGCTGATCACCGATGGGCTCGAACGGGGCGACCCCGACCAGCTGTCCCACGAGATGCAGCGGCTGCACCTGTCCGCGCGCCGGTTTATCTGGCTGAACCCGTTGCTCAGATGGGACGGATTTGCCCCCAGGGCGCAAGGCATCCTGTCGATGCTGCCCCATGTCGACAGTTTCCGGGCAGGCCATTCCATTGCGTCGCTTCAGGACCTGGCCTCGGTCATATCAAGCCCCGACGATCAGGGCGAAAAAGCGCGGCTCATGACCGCGCTTTCCGATGTTTGATATACAGTTATTCGACCTGCTTGGCGTTGCATTCGCGGGCCATTTCCATGGCCTTGTAGGTGCCGGTCAGATCAACGGTAAAGGCGAATTCCTTTTCGGGAAACACGACCATGACCTTTTCCTTGGCCAGGCCCTCGGCAAAGGCGGGATTGTCGGACAGGACATAACCGCCCGAATACCCTTTGGTGATGTTGCCTTTCATGCCTGTCGCTTCGCCCAGATAGATCTGGTCGCCCAAAAGGATAGCCACGGCTTCCTTCTCGCCGCGCTTGATGTCGGTTTCGGCCTTGGTGAACACACCGACATAACCGACACCCCGGTCCGCGGTCAGACCCATCTGGACCACGTTTTCGGCGTCATCAATGGCTTCGATCAGGCAGGATTTCTTTTCGTTGTCGATAAAGACCTTCCATCCTTCGACCTCGCCATAGCGCTCGTAAGTGTCGGCAAATGCAGCGGTCGAACCCAGCAGGCCCAATGCCGCTCCCAGTGTCAGAATACGTTTCAACTGTTTGTCTCCGTTCACAAATTGTCTGGCAAAATGTGCAGGCAGCGCCTGCATGGGCGCAAGCTAAATGCCGAACTCGCCGCAATCAATGCTGAACTGCACTTTGCCGCACCCTGTTCGTCCACAGGCGAAAAACAGCCAAGCCACAGCGCGTGCCGACTGCCGTTGAGGCGCCGCGCCACCGGGCGGTCGGCGGCAACCCGGTTCAGGTGGCGGCACCGGTCACCCATGCGGCCCCCGGTCCGCTTTTCATTGACGCAAACCTGCCTATGTTAGGCAGAACAGGGGCGGAGGGTTCCATGGATAGATTCGACAACAGCCCGGAAACGGCGTTGGACTGGTACCGGTCCGGTGGCGGTGCCGCTCTTGCGACCGTGGTCGAAACCTGGGGCAGCGCGCCGCGCAGGATCGGCGCACAGCTTGTGATCGGCGCAGACGGACGGATCGAGGGTTCGGTCTCGGGCGGCTGCGTCGAAGGCGCGGTGATCGTCGAAGCGCTGGAAGCGATTGGCGAGGGCGAGGCGCGGCTGCTGGAGTTCGGCGTCAGCGACGAAGATGCCTTTGCCGTCGGTCTGGCCTGCGGTGGAACGATCCGCGTTCTTGTCGAACCGGTTGGTTCGGTCCTGCCCGAAAAGATGCTGTCCGACCTGGTTGCGGCCCGCGCGGCCCGTGAACCATTGGCCTATGAGGTCAATGTTGAAACCGGTCACCGGGCGCTGCGGCGCAACGCGTATCCCGAACGGTTGCGGATGGACAGGTCGGGGTTCGAAGAGGATGGCCAGACCTTCGTTGCCGTTCACAATCCTCCGTTGCGGTTGATTGTTGTCGGTGCGGTTCACATCGCACAGGCGCTTGTGCCAATGGCGCGGATCGCCGGGTATGACCCCGCGATCATCGACCCGCGCGATGCCTTTGCCTCGGCCGCGCGGTTTCCCGGCGAAACGGTCCTGACCGACTGGCCGGACGAAGCCGTTGCCAGGCTTGGGCTGGATGCCCGCACCGCCGTGGTACTGCTGACCCATGACCCCAAGCTGGACGATCCCGCGCTGCAATCGGCGCTGCAGGCGGGGGTGTTCTACATCGGCGCCCTGGGGTCGACCCGGACCCATGCCAAGCGCGTCGAACGGATGAAGGCTGCGGGCTTTACCCAATCGCAAATCGACCGGATACACGGCCCTGTGGGCCTGGATATCGGGGCTGCGGACCCGTCGGAAATCGCCGTTGCCATCTTGGCGCAGATGACGGCCGTCCTGCGGGGCAAGGCGTGAAATTCGGCCCTGTTCCGGTGACCGGGGCCGAGGGGGCCGTCCTGGCCCATTCGGTACAGGTTGGCGACACCAGGCTGCGCAAAGGTGTCATCCTGACGCCGGATCACCTATCGCAGCTTGCGGCGGCGGGCCACGGGTCGGTCATTGTCGCACGGCTTGAACCGGGCGATTGCCACGAGGACGAGGCGGCCCGCAAACTGGCCGCGGCGCTTGTCCCCGATCCTGACGCGGCTGCGCTGAAGATCACGCAGCCCTTTACCGGGCGGGTGAACCTGTTGGCCGACGGCCCCGGCGTGGCCGTTCTGGATTTCGCATCCTTGCAGGCCTTCAACCATGTGAACCCGATGATCACGATCGCGACCGTGCCTCAGTATCAGCAGATGGGTGCGGGCGGCATGGTGGCGACGGTCAAGGTGATCTCTTACGCGGTTCCGGGTGAGGATGTCGCACGCGCGTCGCAACTGGCTCGCAATGCGATACGGCTGGCCCGGCCCGTTCACCGGACCGCTGGGCTGATCGTGACCGACATACCGGGCGGCCCGCCCAACGAAAAAGGCATCGCTTCGATCCGGGGCCGGGTCGAGGCCCTGGGGATGGGTCTTTGCGATGTACAAACCGTCGCGCACCGGACCCAGGCGCTTGCATCGGCCATCCGGCACATCGGCGGGGATGTGGTGATGATCCTGACCGGATCGGCCACCTCTGACGCCTATGACGTGGCCCCCGAAGCGCTGCGCGCGGCGGGCGGGCAAGTTGACCGGTTCGGGATGCCGGTGGATCCGGGTAATTTGCTGTTTCTCGGCACGCTTGGTGACAGGCCGGTCATCGGCTTGCCGGGCTGTGCCCGTGCCCCGGCGTTGAACGGCGCAGACTGGGTTTTGTCCCGCGTCGCCTGCGGGATCAGGACAACCGGCGCCGATATCGCCGGGATGGGCGTCGGCGGGCTGCTCAAGGAAATCCCGACCCGGCCACAGCCCCGTGCGGGCCGCAAAACATAACCGGACCGAATGACAGGCTCATTGGCCGCGAGGGCACCCTGAACGCGGGGGCACCTTCCGGCCCCAAGTGGCCTGCGGGCATTTTATGTTCTCAATAAGAGACTTCCATGTTTAACTCGGGCCTGGCGAGACACGCCAAAAGC
>NZ_JBSWYA010000016.1:0-17976 GCF_056160865.1 Ruegeria sp. ABD4_443
CTGCCGCCTAAACTCAAACAGAAACCGAACCAGAGCCTCCGTTGTGAAAACGCTCACGCTTTCCGAAAAACTCTGACGGCGGATATGGTGCCCCTCGGACCTGATCCATTTCCTGATCTTCCAGCCATTCAACAAGTTCACCAGAGATATAACTGGATCCGTTATCACTGAGCAGCCGTGGCTTGTGGAAGACGGTCGCCTTGGCACAGCCCGAAGCCTGCAAAGCCAGGTCCAGCGCATCGGTGACATCACTGGCCTTCATCGTCGTGCAGAGCTTCCAGGCGATGATGTAGCGGCTGAAATCATCGAGGATGGTCGATAGATAGAACCAGCCCCAGCCAATGACCTTCAGGTAAGTGAATTCGGTCTGCAGAGTTGGTTCGGCCGAGTGGTTTTATCGTGGAACTCGTTGGCCGCCGATAGAACCACATAGGCCGGGCTGGCGATCAGGTCGTAGGATTTCAGGATGCGATAGACCGAAGCCTCTGAGACAAAGTACTTTTCTGTGTCGGTGAACTGCACGGACAACTCACGCGGGGAAAGCTCACATTCCTTCAGAGCCAGGTCCTTGATCTTCTCACGAATCAGCTGCGGAATGCGGTTCCAAACCCGTGATGGTTTAGGGCTGCGATCCTCAAGCGCCTCGGGGCCGCCAGCCAGATATCGGTCATACCAGCGATAGAAAGTGGTTCTGGGGATGCCGAGTGTGTCCAGCGTACGCCTGGTCGGAAGATGCGACCCTTCGACGAGGCGAATGATCTCCAGCTTTTCAGATGCAGGATACCTCATTCGTCGTCGTCCCCATCCGCGATCATGCTTTTTTTGAGCAACCGCAGTTAGGTCATGTTGACAAATGGCGGATCCAGAGGCGGATCGAAGTGATATCTACGAAGCCGAGGAAGCTTTCGGCTGTTTTGTCATAGCGGGTTGCCACGCGCCGAGCATTCTTCAGCTTGTTGAAGCATCTCTCGACCAGGTTTCTCAGCCGGTAGAGATGCCAATCCAAACCAACGCGCTTCTTTCGGGACTTTCGCATTGGGATCACCGGTCGAATGCAGCGGTTGTGCAGGTCGGTGCGAATGCGGTCGGCGTCGTAACCTTTGTCGGCTAGCAGCACGACTGGCTCGGGCAGGTTGTCGTCCATGACCCGATCAAATCCAAGATAGTCCGATGTCTGGCCAGGCGTGATGTCAGTTCTCATCGGCAGCCCGGCGGCATTTACCCGGAGGTGGATCTTGGTCGTGAAGCCGCCTTTTGAGCGACCAAAACCCTGTCGCGGAGTCCCCCTTTTGCGCCCGCTGCCTGATGATGGGCACGAACCACGGTGCCGTCGACCATTTGAAGGGCATCAGGAACGATCCTGCTTTCGGTCAAGGTTTCCAAAATCTGTTCCCAGAGCCCCGCGAGGGTCCAGCGACGGAACTGTCGGTAGACACTCGACCACTTCCCAAACTCCTCAGGCAAGTCTCGCCATGGGGCACCTGTACGTGCAATCCAGAAAACGCCATCAAGAACAAGGCGGTGGTTGATCGGTTTGCGCCCGTTCGGGGCACGGATCGAAAGAATGAACCGTTCAAAGAACGCCCACTCCTCGTCCGACATTAGGTTTCTTGCCAAGCTGGCCTCCATTGCAGATACCGGCTTGAATCACGATCAGCGGGCGCTGGGAATCCCTTTTGTCAACACGACCTAATTCATCGTCTTGGCGACAGGCAATCTAGGTTACTCCGCCTTGTTCAAATCATCGGTTGTCAGGATCGCGCCGGTCTGAAGATCTTCGGCGTCGAGCATCGTCGCAACTCTTTCGAGCGCGGCAACAAGCATGGCCTGCTCCCAGTCCTCCATCTGCTTGAACCGCTGCACATAGAGCGGTATTGCCATTTGTGGACAGTGAACGCCGGTTTGTGGTTTCGAATAACGCGAACGGGCACGTGGTCGCGCCCGCTCAGTGTTCAATTGTTCAGAGATGCTTGTGCTCTTGCATGAGGCCTTTGAAGATGCACCAACACATCAACAGCAGCACGACCGTGAAGGGCAAGCCGGTTGAGATGACCATCGCCTGCAAAGACCCAAGGCCACCGCCGATCAAGAGCACGATGGCGACGAGACCTTCGAAGGTACACCAGAACACACGCTGCGGCACCGGAGCATCGATCTTGCCACCTGCTGTGATCGTGTCGATCACGAGCGAGCCTGAGTCTGACGAGGTGACGAAGAACACGATCACTAGCACAATACCGACAGTCGAGGTGATCCCCGCCAGAGGCAGGCTTTGAAGCATCGCAAAGAGCGACAACTCCGGTACGTAGGCGTCGATCACGTTGGCCTTCACCTCGCTGTTGCCGAGATTCGCGATCATGTCGTTGATGGCAGTCCCGCCAAAGACAGCCATCCAGAAGATGCAGACCACCGATGGGATAATCAGCACGCATGTGACGAATTCACGGACTGTGCGACCGCGCGACACACGGGCGATGAACATGCCCACGAAGGGTGACCAGGAAATCCACCATGCCCAGTAGAACGCGGTCCAGCCTTCGCGGTAGCCGTCATCCTCTCGGCCAAAGGGGTTGGATAGAGGCACTACCTCTTGTGCGTAGGCCATGAGCGTTCTGCCGAAATCGGTAAAGATTCCGACAGCACCTGCGGCGAATAGCACGAAGAGAAGGAGCGCGATTGCCACCACCATGTTGATCTCGGACAGAACCTTGACCCCACCGTCAAGCCCCCGGAGAACCGAAACCAGCGCGATGGCGGTGATGCCAATGATAAGGATGACTTGAACGGTAACGTTGCTCGGGATGCCATAGACATACTCCAGACCGGCATTGGCCTGTTGCGCCCCCAGACCCAGCGAGGTCGCAAGACCGAAAAGCGTGGCGAAGACCGCGGTGATATCGATCACGTGGCCCCACCAGCCCCAAACCCGTTCACCCAGGATCGGATAGAAGGCCGAACGGATCGAAAGCGGAAGGCCCTTGTTATAGCTGAACAGCGCAAGCGCAAGCGCGACGACAGCGTAGATTGCCCAAGGGTGTAGGGCCCAGTGAAATGAGGTCGCGGCCAACGCCATGCGCTTGGCGGCCTCCACATTTTCCGGAATCAGAGTGCCATCCTCCGCAAATGGACGTACCACACCCAACGGTTCGTCCCCCCAGGGTGTGCCGAAGTAATAGGCCGGTTCCAAAACGCCGAAGAACATCAGCCCGATCCCCATGCCGGCGGCAAATAGCATCGCAAACCAGCCAAGATATCCGTAATCGGGCGTCGCATCGGCGCCGCCTAAGCGAACCGACCCAACGGGCAAAACGATGAGAGCCAGGCAGAACAGAACAAAGATATTTGCCGCGGACAGGAAGAATCCGTCAAACGCGGATGTCAGCGCAGGGCGGAGCCAGCCAAAGAAATCGGCCGCCTGTTGCGGTGCCAGCAGCGCATAGATCACGAAGACCACGACACTCAGCCCTGATATCAGAAAGACCGGGTTGTGAATGTCCAGTCCGACGGGGCCAATTTGCGTTTCAATATTGTCTTGACCGATCTCGTAATCTGTATCGATGAGATCCGACGCACCCTCTGGCGCAGGGATCCCTGTGTTTTCGTCTATGTCAGTATTATCTGCCATGTTTCGGACTTCCCTGTCATTTTCGTTGTAAAAGCTGGCGCGTCATGCGCGGACAACCATGACTGAGCACTTTGCATGTTCGGCTAGTTTCCCACCGTTGGAAGGCCAGATGTAGTCCATGACGTTCGGCACATGGCTCGCCATGACAACGAGGTCTGCGCTGGTTTCACCAATTGCGCGCAATAGCGCATCGTCAATTTCTGTTGTCGGGTCGTGTGCGATCACGGTATGCGCCGACGCCTGAATGCCGCGCTTGGCGGCCTCCTGCTCGGCGAATGCGCCAAGCTTTTGACCGAATTCTTCCGGATTGTGCGCCAATTGGCTGGGGGCGGAAGACGTTACCCCCACATATACAATTGGCACGCCCCAATGTTTTGCCAAATCGGCAGCACAGTCGAGCGCCGTGCCAAGCCTCTCGACATGAGCCAGATCGACGGGTGCCATAATTTTCTGAAACATTTTCACCTTTCTGCGAGGGTGTGGGTCAACGGAAGTCTCTCGACGCGAATAGGCCACACACGCCCGCTTGTTTGCATAACCGATAGCCCTACGGTCATTGGGTCGAGTCTAAGCACGTGTCGTTGCCAAATGCAAAAAAAGGGCAATCACGGAAACGGATCGAGCTAGACCATATGTCGTTGCTTTGAATTGAGTGGCCCAAATTACGTTCTCAAGATGCACGAAATGTAGCTTGTAGCACTCGACTAGGTCATGTTGACAAATGGCGGATCCAGAGGCGGATCGAAGTGATATCTACGAAGCCGAGGAAGCTTTCGGCTGTTTTGTCATAGCGGGTTGCCACGCGCCGAGCATTCTTCAGCTTGTTGAAGCATCTCTCGACCAGGTTTCTCAGCCGGTAGAGATGCCAATCCAAACCAACGCGCTTCTTTCGGGACTTTCGCATTGGGATCACCGGTCGAATGCAGCGGTTGTGCAGGTCGGTGCGAATGCGGTCGGCGTCGTAACCTTTGTCGGCTAGCAGCACGACTGGCTCGGGCAGGTTGTCGTCCATGACCCGATCAAATCCAAGATAGTCCGATGTCTGGCCAGGCGTGATGTCAGTTCTCATCGGCAGCCCGGCGGCATTTACCCGGAGGTGGATCTTGGTCGTGAAGCCGCCTTTTGAGCGACCAAAACCCTGTCGCGGAGTCCCCCTTTTGCGCCCGCTGCCTGATGATGGGCACGAACCACGGTGCCGTCGACCATTTGAAGGGCATCAGGAACGATCCTGCTTTCGGTCAAGGTTTCCAAAATCTGTTCCCAGAGCCCCGCGAGGGTCCAGCGACGGAACTGTCGGTAGACACTCGACCACTTCCCAAACTCCTCAGGCAAGTCTCGCCATGGGGCACCTGTACGTGCAATCCAGAAAACGCCATCAAGAACAAGGCGGTGGTTGATCGGTTTGCGCCCGTTCGGGGCACGGATCGAAAGAATGAACCGTTCAAAGAACGCCCACTCCTCGTCCGACATTAGGTTTCTTGCCAAGCTGGCCTCCATTGCAGATACCGGCTTGAATCACGATCAGCGGGCGCTGGGAATCCCTTTTGTCAACACGACCTAAGCCCAAAGGCGACTTCTGGCTCAAGCGCGGCATTCGGTGTTTCGGGCCGAGGTGGCTCCGGTACTGCATTTATTGGAGTAACGGGTCTGGTTTGATATCAACCAATCTTTGCCAGCCGATACCACCCCAATTTGTCGATCGTTTGAGACCGGGTACTTACATTTGAAACTTCTTCCAATCTTTTGCCAGAAAAAGTGATCTGGAACTCACCATTTGTCGTAGTAAAGGCATGATAACGCAAATTCTTGATTCCTCTTACGCCACTCGGTGGTCTAACGTGGTTCAAAGCCACGAAAGAATGCCTGTGACTAAAAGCAAGACCGAGATTTCGCAGCAGACCCGGTGGATGATTGCCGTACGTGACAACCGCGACCGCAACGCATTTGCTGCTCTGTTCGATCACTTTGCTCCTAGGCTCAAAGGGTTCATCATCCGTTCGGGGGCGTCGGCGCATCAGGCCGAAGAAATCGTACAAGATGTGATGCTGACGATCTGGCGCAAGGCGGCACAGTTCGATCCGCATCGCGCTCAGGTTTCTGCATGGATTTATCAGATTGCCCGTAATCGGCAGATCGACATCGCCCGTAAAGAAAACCGTCCCACTCCTGAGGACCTGAAAGAGGAGCCGGGGACAGAACCCGACGCCAGCCAGATCCTTGGGCTGGAACAGGAAGCCGGGCAACTAAAACAAGCGCTTGCTGCGCTTAAACCCGAGCAACGCGAAATCATAGAACAGGCCTATCTTGGCGAACTGACCCATCAGGAGATCAGTGCTCAGACCGGTCTTCCCCTTGGAACCATAAAGTCGCGCATCCGGTTGGGACTGGAGCGCCTTAGACACGAGTTAAAGGACCTCAAACAATGAGTGCCGTCACCCATCATGTCCCCGACGCAATGTTGGCGGCCTACGCCGCCGGCAACCTGCCGCACGCTTTCGCTGTCGTTGTAGCCACCCATGTTTCAATGTGTGAACAATGCCGCGTGGTTCTGGGCGCGCATCAGGCGGTTGGTGGTGCGGTTCTCGAAGATATGCCTAGCGTCGCGGTCTCGTCTTCATTGAAGGACGATGTTTTTGCCCAACTTGACGCGCCCTTTACGCCCGAGCCGGTGTACGAGCGCAATGGAATATTCCCTGGCCCGGTAATGGAAGCATTGAAGGGCCGTGAACCGCGGTGGAAAACTCTGGGCATGGGCGTCCGTCAGGATATCCTGTCAGCGGACTCGAACGGATCCGTACGCCTGCTCTACATCCCGCCAGGACAGGCCGTGCCGGATCACAGCCATAACGGATTGGAACTGACGCTGGTCCTGCAGGGCAGCTTCAGCGACGAAACCGGCCGTTTTGGTATTGGCGATCTGGAGATCGCCGATGAGCACCTTGAACATACGCCAGTTGCCGATGATGGCGATCCCTGTATTTGCCTTGCAGCGACAGACGCAAGTTTGCGGTTCCGCGCGCTGGTTCCGCGGCTGCTGCAGCCACTGTTCCGGATTTAGATAAATCAAAAAACAATTGAGCTGGAAGTCGCCATTTTTTGGCGGCTTCTTTTTTATTTTCAAATACTTAGGCCACGAATTCGTGGGGCTTTGATACACTAAATGCACCGTGACGTAATCCTATTGCTGACACGAAACAAGGCCGGGTTGTACAAGCCCACCAACAAGGAGACGACCCATGAAAAATGAAATTAAGAACGTTATTACTGCCGCCGCACTCAGCCTTTCAGCCGTCAACGCACAAGCCGACACTATTGTCGATATCGTTGCTGGTGATGATCGTTTCTCGACCCTCGTAGCCGCGGTCACCGCAGCCGGCCTGGCAGAAACTCTTTCTGGTCCGGGGCCCTTTCCCGTCTACGCTCCGGTGAACGATGCCTTCGCCGCGTTGCCAGAGGGAACAGTAGAAACGCTTCTCCTGCCCGAGAACAATGATCAGCTAACCAACATGCTGCTGTACCATGTTGATGACCGCGAACTCATGCGAAAATGATTCCAACCGGATCGAATTATTTCAAACCACTCCTGAGCAGCGAGCGCCTGTGCATCACCGCTGGTGCTGACGGGGTCAATATTGCCGATGGCACGGGGCAGATGGCCAACGTGATCATCGCGGACATCAAGGCAGACAACGGCGTCATTCACGTGGTCGACAAGGTGCTGTTGCCCGGCACGCGCCCGGCCTGCCACTAAGATCGCCAGCCCAGCCATTTGAGGCAGGGCACCAACAACAACGTAGGGGCCGCCGAACTCTCGGTAGCCCTATTGTTTTGGTCAAAGGAAGAAAGGCCGCTATTTGCCGCGATAAACCAGCCAGTCCGGCAAAAATGCAAGCAAGCGGATCATCCAGGAAAATGGCGCTGGGAAATCCGTGCGGAAACGGCGCTTCTGCATGGCCTTGACCACGCGTGCGGCCGCCTCGTCGGGGGTCATCAGCATGGGCATTCGAAAGTCGTTTTTCTGGGTCAGGCGGGTCTTGATAAAGCCGGGATTGACCAGCCGCACCACAATACCCGTGTCTTTCAGATCAAAGCGCATTGTTTCTGCCAGGCTGACCAGTGCCGCCTTGCTGGCGCCATAGCCGATAGCGGCGGGAAGTCCGCGATACCCGGCCAGCGAACCGATCAGTGTAATGTCGCCGCGATCCTGCGCAACCATTTTCGGAACCACTTCGCCAAGGACACGCATCGCCCCGGTAAAATTGACATCCGCCAAGATCAACGCGGTTTCGCCGTCCCACTCTGTTGCGCGCATGGGCTCGTAGGCGCCGACACTATAAATCACACCGTCCACGTCGCCCACTTCTTGCGCCGCGCGACGCACGGAGTCGCCATCGGTCACGTCCAGGGCAAGCGCGGTTGCGCTGGTCAATTCGGCGTTAAGGGTGTCCAATCGCTCTCGGTTGCGTGCAGACAAGATCAGCCGGGCACCTTCTGCATCCAAACGTTTCGCCAAGGCACGCCCTAAACCTTCGCTTGCCCCAATGAGCCAATATGTTTTTTCGAAGAAATCGGTCATTTTCCGGGGCCGCTCAAGGGCTGGCTTTCGCTCATGAATGTCGCGGGTGCAGGTTGTTTGCGAAGAAATGGTGCGCGTTTCAGATACAGGATCGCCGCCTGCCAATGGATCAGCGCTAGAACCCGAACCGCACCCAAGGGCCGGCGGAAGGCGGCCCACAGAAGCGACTTGTTTGTGGCCACACGACGGTCGCCGGCCAACGTCGCAAGAACGCCCTGATCCTCATTTTCAAAGGAAATGCGAACGTCGATCCGTGTGTCGCTGAATCCGAAATTGAATCGGTAATGACCGGCAATTTTCTGAAACGGCGACACATGCATCAGTTTCTCGGCGATCAGGGCGTCGCAATGTTCAATCGGGCGAAAATCCTGATGTGCACAGAAATAACAGTGCCGCTGGCCGAAGGTGCTGTTCACCTCCGCAACAAAGGCCCGCGGGGTGCCATCAACCAGCGCAATCCAAAAGCTGACAGGGTTGAAATGAAACCAAAGGAAGCTGGGCTGGGTCAGCAACAGAAGCTGCGCGTTCTTGGTTTGAAACCCGCGCTTGTGCAGAACCTGTTTGAACCACGCAAGGCCGCGCCCGTCGCGCCGCGCGCCGCCATGATGACGATCCCACAGCGACCAAAGATTGAAACGGTTTCGCGACATCAGCGCTGGCGTCTTGGTGCCAAGATCGGTCAACACGAAATCGACACCGTAGCTGAAGGTGTTCTTCAGCGTTCCTCGTCGGGCGTGAAGAGTTTGGGCCTGAATATGCTCTAGCTTCATAAGTCGTATACGTGTGCGCGCGGCTGTTGGATCAGAACGCGTTGAAAACTTTTCTGAGGCTTTTCTGATCCAATCTGACGGACCCCGCGTAACACCCTCATAACGTAGCAAAGTTGAGGACGGAATGTTCGATCAGATCCACGGCCCAAGAAAGAAAATCGCAATTGTCGGCGGTGGCATATCCGGCCTCTCCGCCGCCTATTACCTGTCTCCCTTCCATGACATCACATTGTTTGAAGCAGCGCCGAGTCTGGGTGGGCATGCACGAACCGTGATGGCAGGCAAGAACGGCGACCAACCGGTCGATACCGGGTTCATTGTTTTCAACTATGCCACCTACCCCTATCTGACGCGTCTGTTTCGGGATCTCGACGTTCCGGTGATGAAAAGCGAGATGAGCTTTGGCGCCAGCATCAATGATGGCTGGCTGGAATACGGCCTAAGCAACATGGGCGCGATCACGGCGCAGAAAAGCAACCTGCTGCGACTGCAGTTCTACAAGATGATTGCCGACATCATTCGCTTTGGCAAACGTGCCGAGGCAGCTGCGACGGATGACGACAAGACCATTGGTGAATTGGTCGATGAGCTGGGCCTCGGTGATTGGTTCCGCAACAACTACCTTATGCCGATGTGCGGTGCGATCTGGTCGACCCCGGTTGCAGATGTCGACCAGTTCCCTGCGAAATCGCTAGTACGGTTTTTCCGCAACCACGCGCTGTTGGCCGGTTCCGGCAAACATCAGTGGTGGACGGTGAAGGGCGGCAGCATCGAATATGTCCGCCGGTTGGAAACTGCGCTTCTGGCAAGGGGCTGCATCATCCGCACTGATACGCCGGTCCGGCATGTCCAGCGCGACACACACGAGGTTCGCATCTTCGCTGACAAGGGCCTTTCGGCATCGTTTGACGAGATCATCATGGCCTGCCATTCGGATCAAGCCCTGCAAATCCTCGGGACAGATGCGACAACAGCCGAAGCCGACGCACTTGGTTGTATTCGTTATCAATCCAACACGGCGGTCTTGCATTGTGATGCAAACCAGATGCCCCGGCGGCGCGCCTGCTGGTCCAGCTGGGCGTACCGGTCGCAAGACGGCGAAATTGGTCTTACCTACTGGATGAACCGGCTTCAGAACATTCCCGAGTCTGACCCTTTGTTCGTAACCCTGAACCCGTCAACCGAGATCCCTCAGGACACGATCTATGACGTGGCGCACTTCGCCCACCCGATGTTCGACAAGGCCGCGCTAAAGGCACAGTGCGACATCCGCGAAATGCAGGGCCGCAACCGGACATGGTTTGCCGGGGCTTGGAACCGGCACGGGTTTCACGAGGACGGCATCGCCAGTGCAATGCGTATCGTTCGCGCCCTGAATGAACGTCACCAATTCAAAGGAATGGAAAATGCGTTTGACAAACAAGGCCTTGAAATCAAACTTCCTGTCGACCTGCGAGCGTCTGCATGAGGGGCAACTGACCCTGCGCACGCCCGAGGGTGAGCGGTACCAATTTGGCCATTCCGGCCCCGAGGCCGAGATGGTCATCCGTGATTGGGCCGCGGTGTCTGCGCTGGCCGCGCATGGACAGGTCGGTCTTGGAGAAACCTATGTTCAGGGCCTGTGGGATACCCCATCGGTTGAAGGCTTGGTTGCCTTGGCCATGCGCAACCGTGAGCATCTGGGCGCCTTTGATCAAGCAAGCCCGTTCAACAGGGCCAAGTTCCGGCTGGTCGATACGGTCATGCGGGCCAACACCCGCCGCGGGTCGCGCAAAAACATCCGCTCGCATTACGATGTGGGCAACGAGTTCTACGCGCTTTGGCTGGATGAAGGCATGACCTATTCCTCTGGGCTGTATGAGCAGGCCGATGACGATCTGACACGCGCACAGACACGCAAGAACGCGCGCGCCTTGTCGCGCCTCGGAAACGGAGAGCGCACGCTTGAAATCGGATGCGGATGGGGCGGTTTTGCGGACCATGCCAGCGAAGAAGGACGCGACGTGACTGGCGTGACCATATCCCGTAACCAGCACAGCTATGCCGAATGCCGCCTTGATGGCCGTGCTGACATTCAGCTTCGCGACTATCGAGACATCGACGGGCAATTCGACAACATCGTTTCGATCGAGATGATTGAGGCCGTAGGCGAGCGTTACTGGCCCAGCTACTTTGCCACGCTCAAGCGTAACCTCGCCGAAGGCGGACGCGTGTTGTTGCAGGCAATTACCGTCCAGGACAGTTTCTTTGACACATACAAGTCCTCGTCCGACTACATCCGACAATATGTCTTTCCCGGCGGTATGTTGCTGTCGGACAGCTTGATCGAGGCCCAAGCCAAAAACGCGGGATTTGAGGTTCGCGACAGCTTTGCATTCGGGCAGGACTATGCTCGAACCTGTCGCACCTGGTCCGAGCGCCTGACCGAGCAAAAACGTCGCGTTTCCGAAATGGGATATGGCGAGAACTTCTTCCGCAACTGGCAGTACTATCTCGAGATTTGCGCGGCGTCCTTCGCCGTGGGGCACACCGATGTCGTTCAGGTTGAGCTGACCCATGCGTAAAGTTGCCCTCGTTTTAGTCGCATTAACATTGCCCTTAGGCGCTCAAGGCTCTCCGATAAGAGCCCAGCTGCCCGGCGCGGACCTGCGCGGCGAGGCTACTTTTCGCTATCTAGGTTTCCCGCTCTACGAAGCACAGCTATTTACCATACAGGGTGCTCCGCTGGATTGGAGTGAGGATTTCGGACTCGAGCTAACTTACCTGCGTAACTTGGCAGGTCATGACCTCGTTGAAGGGACAACTCGCGAACTGAACCGTGCCGGCTCAGCCCTTCCTGTACGCAGCCAGCTGCAAGAGTGCTTTCGTGATGTGCGCAAAGGTGACCGCTATACGGCCATCTCTGAGGGTCCAAACCTGGTCCGGTTTTGGCTCAATGGAAGACAGGTATGCACATTGAGCTACCCGCAAATCAAGTATCGTTTCATGTCGATCTTCCTTGGCGACAACACGCGGTCGAGATCCTTTACTCAGAATCTGAGAGGTGAGTGATGCTTTACCCGCGTGTCAGCATTTACGCGCTGATGCTAGCGGCGGCAGGCATACCGCTCTATATTCACTTGCCGCGATTTGCATCGGTCGAACTTGGTATAGGCTTGGGGACAATCGGCACGATCCTGGTACTCATCCGGTTGATTGATCTTGTGCAGGACCCGCTGATTGGTTGGGCAATCGACCGCTGGCCGCGGGCGCAAATCATGTTTGCCAGCGCCGCGGCGGTTGGGCTGGCCATTGGCTTTCCGCTGCTCTTTTCCGCCCAACCGGGGCCAAACGTGGTGCCACGCCTGGTGGCAATCCTCGTTCTGCTGTTCTCAGCGTACAGCCTGGGCATGATCCTGCTCTACGGGCGCAGCGCCACGCTTGCGGCGACACCGACCCCGCGTGCCCTGATGACACTGGCGGCGTTTCGCGAGGGGGGTATGCTGGCCGGTGTCGTCACCGCCGCCATTGCGCCAGCGATCCTTGTCGTCCTCGGGGCTGCTGGACGAGGATACGAAGCCTTCGGTCTGTTTCTGGGCGCGTTGTCCCTTGGAGTGGCCGTGATTACGTTGCCGATCTGGCGTCGTGAGCCCGTCTTGGGTGAACGGCTTTCCCTTGTAGGCCTGCGTCAGGCCGGCGCGCTAAGGCTTCTTTTGCTGGCATTGGTCAACAGCCTGCCCGTGGCCATCACGTCCACCTTGTTCCTGTTTTTCGTTGAAGACCGTCTGCAGCTGCCGGGCAAGGCCGGACCCATGTTGATCTTGTTCTTTCTCAGCGCGGGTTTCAGCGTGCCGCTCTGGACCCGTCTGAGTCAGAGAATGGGTCCCAAGGCCACGTTGTTGATCGCCATGCCGCTGGCCATCCTCGGCTTTGCCGGGGCCGCTTTACTGGCCCCCGGCAGTCACTTCGGGTTTGCGCTGATCTGCCTGGCCTCCGGTGCCGCCTTGGGGGCGGACATGGTCATCCTGCCTGTGATGTTTTCCGTGGCGCTAACCAATGCAGGCCTCAAGGCATCGCTGGCCTTTGGCATCTGGTCTTTCGCCGGCAAACTTGGTCTGGCCCTGGCCGCCTTCGCCGTACTGCCCATGCTTGAAAACAGTGGCTTTACACCCGGCGCGACAAACAGTGCCGAAGCTCTGAAAGCATTGAACATCTCTTACGCCGTACTTCCGTGCATCCTGAAACTCGGCGCCCTAGCTCTTGTCCTGGCGCTTCCGACGGAGAACCCAACTCAATGAAACTTCTTACAGCCTTCCTCGTTCTTGTGATTCTGGTCATGGCAGCAAAGGCCATGTTTCTGAGTTTTCGCGCGCAAAGTCCGGCGGACTATGCCGATACGGGACCCGCCTTCTCACTCAAGGAGCACCTGAACGGTGAAATCCTTTCCGAGGGATTGATCTACGGTCCAACGGGGAAAATGACCAATAGCTTCGTGGCAACAATGGTCGGCGAATGGGACGGCGACACCGGTATGCTAAGCGAAGAGTTCACCTACTCAAACGGCAAACAGCAAAGCCGCAAGTGGTTCCTGAAACTTGGTGATGACAACACCTTCACTGCAACTGCCGACGACATCGTCGGCGAGGCACGTGGCGTCGTTTCGGGATCGACGATCAGGATGGAATACCAGATCGTTCTGCCGGAAGACGCGGGTGGTTACACGCTGACAGCAACCGACTGGCTTTACCAGACTGAAAGCGGCGTGATCATGAACAAGTCCGAGATGCGCAAGTTCGGCATCAAAGTGGCCGAGCTGGTTGCAACCATGCGCCCGGATCCCGACGCGCAACGCTGAACCGGCGTCGGCCCCGAAACAGAAAGACCCGTCCTGATGCACAAAAAATACCCCATTCTTGCGATAGCAGTTGCACTGGCGACAGCTGCGTTTGCACTGTCACCGTTGATGACAAGTGAATTCGCGGGCTACAGGCCCGAACAGTTTCCCTTGGTTCTAGAGTTCTGGCCGGTTCAGCCCGCAGGGTGGGCCTTTGGCATCTGGGGGGTGATCTATATCTGGCTGATCCTTGGGGCAATCTGGGGACTGCTGAATGCGCCTCAGGATGGGCATTGGCAGCGGATGCGCCCATTGCTGCTGATCAGCCTTTGCCTTGGCATGTTCTGGATTGCGGCCGCGAACGCTGCGCCGATCCTGGCAACCGTTATGATCTTTGCCATGGCGGCGACCGCCGTTTTGGCCATGCTGCGCGCCGGGTCAGACGCCCCCGTGTGGCAGAGGCGCCCGGTCGCGCTGTATGCTGGCTGGCTGACGGCGGCGACCGGCGTTGGTACCGGTGTTGTGCTCAGTGGGTACGGTGTGCTGAGCGGGCAGGCCTCAGCTTTGGTCATGCTGGTGGCCGTTTTGGTGGTGGCATTGATCGTGCAAGCCTTGCGACCGGCCGAATGGGCCTATCCGCTGGCGGTGATTTGGGCGTTGTGCGGTGTCATTTCGGCAAACGCATCGTCGTCCAACCTGCCTGTGATCTTGCTGTCAACGTCTGGAATTGTGGCGCTGGCCTTGGGCTACGCGCTGCGCAGGTCGACACCTTCGTCCCGCAAAAAAATCTTGTGACAGCCGATAGAACGCCCAATTGCATTTGCGCCACATTTCTCCCAATTGTGCTTTTCGGAGAAGCCTCTATGAAAACCATCCTCTCCCTGTTCACCTTTTTGATGTTGCTGGCCTGTTCCGGCACACCGGTGCCGGATGACAAACCCCTTTCTGACCGCACCCTGAACCTTGAAAACTTCTTCGAGGGTGAAACAGTGGCATATGGTCAATTCCAAGACGTGTTCGGCAATGTTCAACGTCGGTTCAAAGTCCAGATCTCAGGTACGTGGGACGGTAGAACTCTGCAACTGGTCGAAGATTTCACTTACGACGATGGGGACACCGAACAGCGTATCTGGACCCTTGAGAAAACTGGTGAAGACACCTGGAAAGGCACCGCTCCGGGCGTTTTAGGTGTCGCCACTGGTCGTGAAAACGGCGACACTTTTAACTGGACCTATCGCATCGACCTGCCGGTCCGAAAGGGAACCATGCGCGTTGATTTCAATGACTGGATGTGGATACTGACAGATGATCGCGTTCTGAACCGTGCCTACGTGTCGCGGTTCGGAGTGCGCATTGGCGAAGCGATCATCGTTTTCGAAAAGGATTGATTGGTCGAGATCGCACTCAGGTCAGCAAGGCGGCTGGCTTTCCAGAAAAGTGTTTCTGTGCACGTCGGAGCCAGCCGCCTGCAAACCTAAACGCCGCGATCCGACGGCGCTGGACTATGGGTCATGCTGTCAGTCGATTACTAGCATCGCTTCTTCAAATCTTACTGGTGGGTTGCCGCACCGCACAAACCTTCCAAGCAGTGTGATCTATGGCGTTGGTCAAAACAGCCTGACTTCCGATACAGAGGTGTCCGCTTGGAAAACGCGTCCTACTGCAACGATACCAATTCGACCGTGCGAAACACCGCCAATTGCGGCATCAGCGACATACTCCCAATTCGTTTCCAGCTTCAACGCTAGGGCAATCCTCTCAATGCGTTGGTGCCGAAATCAACGCGCCTCATAAGCCGCAAGAGCCCGTTGCCGACCTTCGGCCAGCCCGACAATCGGGGCCGGATACGGATCATCAGGCGACAGCCCCCAAGCGCGCGGGCAGGCGTCGAAAAACGCCAGAGCCTCGGGGCCGGGGTCAGTCACGAGTTCGGCCACAAACCTTTGAATGTAAATCTGTTCGGCATCGAACTTCTGGGCCTGCGTTTCTGGATTGAAAATGCGGAAATAGGGCGCGGCATCCGGTCCGCTACCTGCAACCCATTGCCATCCCATTGCGTTTGCTGCCGGATCCCAATCAATCAGGCACTCTTCGAACCACTTCTGTCCGATATGCCAATGCTTGAGCATGTGTTTGGTAAGATACGACCCAACAATCATGCGACCACGATTATGCATATGGCCCGTTACGTACATTTCCCGCATGGCCGCGTCGACAAAGGGAACACCCGTCCGACCCTGTTTCCAACGCAGGACCACTTCGTCCTCAAGGTTCGACCAAGGGAAGGCGTCCCACTCCGGTCTCCAGTTTCTTTGCGTGATTTCGGGAGTGTGAAAAACCAGATGGTAAGCAAATTCGCGCCACACGAGTTCTTTCAAGAAGTGTTCTGCCCCGCTGAAGCCTTCCAAATGCGCACGCAGTCCAGCATGCCAGACGGTACGAGGCCCGATCTCGCCCCAGGCCAAGTTCTCAGATAGTCGCGAGGTTGCTTCTTGCGCCGGGTAGTCACGACACTCCTTGTAGTCTCCGATTGCTCTCCGCAGGAAACTGGCAAGGCGCGCATTGGCGGCAGCTTCGCCGACGTGCGCATGTCGGGCCAATACTTCTGCCCCCCGCTCCATACCCTTGGCGAGAGCCCAGGTTTCAAGCAGATCAGTCTCCGGCCAAATCTCAGGCGTCACAAGCCGCTCTGGCGCAGGATTAGGCGGTTCCACATCCAGATCTTTTACCGCCCGCCACATCGGGCTGTACACCTTGAAAAAACCGCCTTGTTTGGTTTTGACCGTCCATGGTTCGAAAAGAACATGGCCGGGCCAGCTTTTCGCCCCGAAACCCGCGTCTTTCAGCACTGATTTGACCTTGGTGTCACGCGCAATCGCGTCAGGATCATAGGTCCGCGTCCACCAGATGTCCCCGGCACCTGTTTCACGCGCCAGAGCGAGCAGTTCGTTTGCCGCAGTTCCGCGACGCAAGATCAGTCTGGCTCCGATTTCCTTCAGACGATCGTCAAAACACTCAATTGCTTTCAACAGGCGCCATCTAGGGGCTGCTCCGAAGGTCTCCACGACCTCATCCAGCAAGACCACCGGAATAACAGGGCGCCCGCTTTTGCCTGCTTCGGTAAGCGCCGGATGATCCGCAAACCTGAAATCCTTTCGGAACCAGAGAATGATGGGTTTTGCATTAGTCATCCGAATTACGCTTTTTCTTGCTTCTCATATCACTACGAAGGCCAACCAGAGACGGTTCAAAAGAAGCCAGTTTGAGGTTCTTTTTGTGATCTTAACCAAGGTCCGAGCCGTATCCGGAACATGATCAAAAAGCGGGCCTGATCACCATGCTGATTCAAGCCTCAGGAGGTCAAAAATGATGCGGAAATGCGAGATGCCCTTTAAGTCGTGTCCGGTGTACTTTCGGACGTTCTCATGGTGTCGAAAATGGGCGAAATCGTAGTGCAATGTGCGATACTGTTCTGAACGCTGTCGCAGGTCAAAGGAGGTAAATACAGCATGACGCGCCGCGCACTTGTCATAGGGGCCTCTGGGGGAATCGGCACGGCGCTGTGCACGGTTCTCGCAACTCGTGGCTCGGAGGTGACGCAACTTTCGCGCTCGGTAGACGGTTTCGATGTGACGGACCCCGCGAGTGTTAAGGAGGCCATGAACGGGCTCTGCGCACCTTTCGATATTGTTTTGATTGCCAGCGGCATTCTGGCCCCTGAGGGTACTCGACCAGAGAAGTCGCTCGCAAAGATCGATGCAGAAAACATGTCACGGGTTATGGCTGTGAATGCCATTGGCCCGGCGTTGGTTTTGCAACACACGCCTCGGCTTTTGCCGCAAGACGGACGTTGTGTGGTGGCAGTTCTAACTGCCCGCGTCGGGTCGATCGGCGATAACCAACTCGGTGGCTGGTACAGCTACCGCGCGGCCAAAGCTGCGGCTAATCAGATTGTGCGCACGACTGCCATTGAGATCGCGAGAAAGAGGAGACAGGCTATTGTTGTGTCGTTGCATCCCGGCACTGTCGAGACGGCGTTCACCAGGGCTTACCCCGAGCATTCCAAGGTAACGCCTAATGCAGCGGCCACGAACCTTGTTGCAGATTGTCTGACGTCAGCGCCCACCGGACAAATTTAGGGGTTTGAACAACGGAGGATTTCTGGTTCATCGAAGCCATTATGGAGCGAAGA
>NZ_JBSWYA010000017.1:2500-6426 GCF_056160865.1 Ruegeria sp. ABD4_443
GAACAGGTTTGTGAGCATTTTTGGGAATGCTGAGATGTCTGTTCTTAACAGACTACGGAGTGCGAACGCGCATCTTCTTTGAAGATACGCTGCCTCGCACCCAAACGATCTCCTTCGGAGATCATTTGACATCGTATAGAGAGAAATCAATCAACACTGTTTGATCGCGCCGAGTGTGGCGCTGATCTCGGTCGTTTCTGCCATTTGGCAGACGGCGCAGTTTGGGTCTAGCCGGCCTGGAATGCGTATCGCGACTGAAAAAGAACAGAGTTGTCCAAGTCAAATATACTAACCCGAGCGACCTGCGTTGATCAGCTGCACGGCTGAGAGACCATATGGGGTTGCTCATTTGTCCTCGTCCAAGTGGCGGGGGCGGGAAATGTATGTTTTTGGTTCAGAAGAATGACTGCCTTTAGTTACCAGCTGGGCGGTCTCGATTGACATACTTGTGCTCAAGTAGCCGAATAGGCGGTAGCGCAAAATGTTATGTCTTTCTTTTTCTGGATCAAATCAAGCGCGAGAAGGGCGTTTGGTGAATGCCTTGGCAGCAAGAGGCGATGAAAGACGTGATACTCTGCGATAAGCCATGGGGAGCTGAGAATAAGCTTTGATCCATGGATTTCTGAATGGGGCAACCCACCTGAATGTTTGTTATTGTTAGCTCTGCTAATCAATAATGAGCATAACCAGGTATTTATGACCTGAATACATAGGGTTATAAAGGCAAACCCGGGGAACTGAAACATCTAAGTACCCGGAGGAAAGGAAATCAATTGATACTCCCCTAGTAGCGGCGAGCGAACGGGGACCAGCCGAGCCGGATAAGTGAGAAGAACATGTTGGGAAGCATGGCCATAGCGGGTGACAGCCCCGTATTCTAAGCTTTGACGGACGTATTAAGTAGGGCGGAACACGTGAAATTCTGTCTGAAGATCGGAGGACCACCTTCGAAGGCTAAGTACTCCTTGCTGACCGATAGTGAACCAGTACCGTGAGGGAAAGGTGAAAAGCACCCCGACGAGGGGAGTGAAACAGTACCTGAAACCGAACGCCTACAATCAGTCGGAGGATCCTCGAGATCTGACGGCGTACCTTTTGTATAATGGGTCATCGACTTGGTCTCACGAGCAAGCTTAAGCCGTTAGGTGTAGGCGTAGCGAAAGCGAGTCTTAATAGGGCGTATGAGTTCGTGGGATCAGACCCGAAACCGAGTGATCTAGGCATGACCAGGCTGAAGGTAAGGTAACACTTACTGGAGGGCCGAACCCACACCTGTTGAAAAAGGTCGGGATGAGTTGTGCCTAGGGGTGAAAGGCCAATCAAACTCGGAGATAGCTGGTTCTCTGCGAAATCTATTTAGGTAGAGCGTCATCCGAATACCCCGGGGGGTAGAGCACTGGATGGGTAATGGGGCCCCACAGGCTTACTGATCCTAACCAAACTCCGAATACCCGGGAGTACTAGATGGCAGACACACTGCGGATGCTAACGTCCGTAGTGGAGAGGGAAACAACCCTGACCTACGACTAAGGCCCCCAATTCATGGCTAAGTGGGAAAGCAGGTGGGACGACCAAAACAACCAGGAGGTTGGCTTAGAAGCAGCCATCCTTTAAAGATAGCGTAACAGCTCACTGGTCTAAACAAGTTGTCCTGCGGCGAAGATGTAACGGGGCTCAAGCCATGAGCCGAAGTCTAGGGATGCGTAAGCATCGGTAGCAGAGCGTAGTGTGACATAAGATTCATCCTCTTTAGCGTTCTTCGGAGCGCCATGGAGGATCAGAATCTTTTCGATGAAGCCGGGGCGTGAGCCATCCGGTGGAGAGATCACTAGTGAGAATGATGACATGAGTAGCGACAAAGAGTGTGAGAGACACTCTCGCCGAAAGTCCAAGGGTTCCTGCTTAAAGCTAATCTGAGCAGGGTAAGCCGGCCCCTAAGCCGAGGCCGAAAGGCGTAGGCGATGGGAACCAGGTTAATATTCCTGGGCCGTGGAGTGGTGACGGATCTCAAAGGTAGTTCATCCTTATCGGATTGAATGGGCTGCTGAGAGGTTCCTGGAAATAGCCCTCCTATAAGACCGTACCCTAAACCGACACAGGTGGACTGGTAGAGCATACCAAGGCGCTTGAGAGAACGATGTTGAAGGAACTCGGCAAAATACCTCCGTAAGTTCGCGAGAAGGAGGCCCGGTTCCTAGGCAACTAGGGGCTGGGGGCACAAACCAGGGGGTGGCGACTGTTTATTAAAAACACAGGGCTCTGCGAAGTCGCAAGACGACGTATAGGGTCTGACGCCTGCCCGGTGCCTGAAGGTTAAAAGGAGAGGTGAGAGCCTTGAATTGAAGCCCAGGTAAACGGCGGCCGTAACTATAACGGTCCTAAGGTAGCGAAATTCCTTGTCGGGTAAGTTCCGACCTGCACGAATGGCGTAACGACTTCCCCGCTGTCTCCAACATCGACTCAGCGAAATTGAATTGCCTGTCAAGATGCAGGCTTCCCGCGGTTAGACGGAAAGACCCCGTGCACCTTTACTACAGCTTCGCACTGGCATCAGGATTGTGATGTGCAGGATAGGTGGTGGGCTTTGAAGCAGGAACGCAAGTACCTGTGGAGCCTCCCTTGAGATACCACCCTTCGCACTCTTGATGTCTAACCGCGGTCCGTTATCCGGATCCGGGACCCTGCGTGGCGGGTAGTTTGACTGGGGCGGTCGCCTCCTAAAGCGTAACGGAGGCGCGCGAAGGTTGGCTCAGAGCGGTCGGAAATCGCTCGTTGAGTGCAATGGCAGAAGCCAGCCTGACTGCAAGACTGACAAGTCGAGCAGAGTCGAAAGACGGCCATAGTGATCCGGTGGTCCCGAGTGGAAGGGCCATCGCTCAACGGATAAAAGGTACGCCGGGGATAACAGGCTGATACTGCCCAAGAGTCCATATCGACGGCAGTGTTTGGCACCTCGATGTCGGCTCATCTCATCCTGGGGCTGGAGCAGGTCCCAAGGGTACGGCTGTTCGCCGTTTAAAGAGGTACGTGAGCTGGGTTTAGAACGTCGTGAGACAGTTCGGTCCCTATCTGCCGTGGGTGTAGGAGACTTGAGAGGAGTTGCCCCTAGTACGAGAGGACCGGGGTGAACGATCCACTGGTGGACCAGTTGTCGTGCCAACGGCAGTGCTGGGTAGCTATGATCGGACAGGATAACCGCTGAAGGCATCTAAGCGGGAAGCCCCCCTCAAAACAAGGTCTCCCTGAGGGCCGTGGAAGACCACCACGTCAATAGGCCGGAGATGTAAGCGCAGTAATGCGTTCAGTTGACCGGTACTAATCGCCCGATAGGCTTGATTTGATCCAGTAATGGAAAGACAAATCAAAGACATACACTGACCTTGACTAAGGATGATCGTGTCGCACCAAGCGGCACTGTTGATTGATACACAACCGTGCAGGAACGCGCATCCGCTTCGCGAATACGCTGCCTCCTGCTCGTCGCCTTTTTGCAAAGCAAAAAGAGCGACGGGGGCTTTTCCTCGGTTTGGTGGTCATAGCGCAAGTGAAACACCCGGTCCCATACCGAACCCGGAAGTTAAGCACTGCCGCGCCAATGGTACTTGGGCTTAAGCCCCGGGAGAGTAGGTCACCGCCAAACCTAGTAAAAGCCCAACAAACAGCATTCTCTCTAAACGATCAAAAGAACACGACCCGGCCTCAAGTAGCCGAATAGGCGGTAGGCCCACCAAAGACCTCAAGTAGCGTAAGCGATAGGTCACATAAAGTGTCGCGGGGTGGAGCAGTCCGGTAGCTCGTCAGGCTCATAACCTGAAGGTCAGAGGTTCAAATCCTCTCCCCGCAACCAAATCCCAAAAAAACCGTTCGATCTACAAACAGTACACTGAACTGTTTGCTTAACGATCAAACCTCAGCAGGCTCATAAC
>NZ_JBSWYA010000018.1:0-6164 GCF_056160865.1 Ruegeria sp. ABD4_443
TCGAGATGGTGATGCCGCGCGCTTTTTCTTCCGGCGCGCCGTCGATTTGGTCATACGCTTTGAAGTCACCGAAATACTTGGTGATCGCTGCAGTCAGCGTGGTTTTACCATGGTCAACGTGGCCAATCGTGCCGATGTTGACGTGCGGTTTTGTACGCTCAAACTTTTCCTTTGCCATTCCTCAGGCGCCCTTTGTGGTTTGGGGGACCCTTGGTCCCGAATTGCATCTGCGCGCGCGAGATATTTGGTTAAGGGGGGAAAATCAAGCACATCCTGCGGGAAAAGCAAAATGTCACGCAGGATTTTGCAGTGACCCGTCGTTTTCAAGCGGCTGAACCAGGGCCGGACCCGGTGTGAACCAGCCGTTTTCCTTGTGTTCTTCGGCCAGCCATTCCTCGACCCGGTCCGCAACCTTCAGCGCCAGGCCATTCATCTGCTCGTGCTTGGTGCGTACATGCCCCGATCCCTGCAGCGCGCTGTCGCCGGTTGTGTCTTCAAGCACCTGGAACTTCTTGCCCTTGGCAAGGAATTCCTTCTTTTTCACATCGTAGACGTTGACCAGCACGATCGCGGTGCTTTTCGGGTTGTAGATCACGGGAATGCCCGGCGGGGCCAGCATGTAACCCTCAAGGCTGATTCCAATATCCACATCCTGCGTTCCGGGATATCGCCCCAGCCGCAGGTCGACATTCTTTTGAATGGCTTCGGTCCATTCCTGCGGGGTCGCATCGCGCGACACCGGGCCCTGAACGGCCTTGTCGGCAAAAGCATAGTTCACCCGCAGCTTGAACGCGCCCAGGTCTTCTGGGGCTTCGTCGATCTGCGTTTGCGTGCAGGCCGACACAAGGGCCAGTCCGGTGATCAAGGTCAGGATGCGCAGCATTGTTTTCATCTCGATAGGCCTGTTTTCATTGGATGTAGCGCACCCGAACCACTTGTGCCAAGCCGTATCGGCAGAATTCCACCGTAACCAAAGCGTGATCACGAGAATTTAAAATCCCGCGGAAAGCCATAGGGGGGCTTTTTCCCGACGCTGGCGCGTTTGGCCAGCCATTGGGACATGTCCGCCTCGTGCCGCGTCTTGTCGCCACCCATGGACCATTTCAGGCCCTCTTCCCAGTTAAAGGTTGTGATGTCGGACAATCCGCCATCCAGTTCAAGCGTACCCTGACGCCCGCGCGCCATGTTGTATTTCTGCAGGCGCACACCCTTGCCCCGCGTCATTTCCGGCAATTCTTCGGTCGGGAAGACCAGGAATTTGCCGTTCTGAGACACCACCGCGACGTGATCGCCGACGATAGGTTTGCAGATTACCGCTGTCTCATCCCCTTTGACGTTCAAAACCTGTTTGCCGTTTCGTGTCTGGGCCAGCACGTCATCCTCGGGCACCATAAACCCGTTGCCCGCATCCGAGGCCACCAGCAGCTTGCGCCCCGGCTTGTGGATCAGGATGTCGATGATCTGCGCCTCGTTCGGTAGATCGACCATCAGACGCAGCGGTTCACCCATACCCCGCCCGCCGGGCAGGTTGGCGGCGCTGACAGTATAGAATCGCCCGTTCGAGGCAAAGACCAGCAGGCGGTCGGTGGTCTCGGCATGGAAGATGAACCTAGGGCCGTCGCCGTCCTTGAACTTCAGCTCACGCTTGAGGTCGATATGGCCGGTCATGGCGCGAATCCAGCCCATCTGAGAGCAGACAACCGTGATCGGTTCACGGTCGATCATCGCCTCAAGCGGCACCTCTTCGACCTGTCCGGCCTCGGCAAACTGCGTGCGCCGTGCGCCACCTTCGTAGTCTTTGCCAAAGGTCTTCTTGGTCTCTTTCAACTGCTCGGCGATCTTGGCCCATTGCAAGGCGGGATCGGCCAGCAGGTCTTCGAGATTGGCGCGCTCTTCCATCAACGCGTCACGCTCGCGGACCAGTTCCATCTCTTCCAGACGGCGCAGGCTGCGCAGGCGCATATTCAGGATCGCGTCAACCTGAACCTCGGACAATTCGCCCTCACCCGGCTTGGGCGAGACATAGTCGGCCTCGCTGGTGGCGCGCACATGGGTAACCCCCCAATCCTCGCGCATCAGCGCGGCTTTGGGGTCGTCGTCGTAACGGATGATGTCGATCACACGGTCGAGGTTGAGGAAGGCGACGATAAAGCCCTCCAGCACCTCTAGCCGGTGGTCGATCTTGGCCATCCGGTGGCGCGAACGGCGCAGCAGCACCTCTTGCCGGTGATCAAGGAAAGCGCGCAGCACTTCCTTCATCGAGCAGACCTTGGGCGTCACCCCGTCGATCAGCACGTTCATGTTCAGGCTGAACCGCACCTCAAGGTCCGAGTTGCGATAGAGCATGCCCATCAGAACCTCGGGGTCGACGTTTTTCGAACGCGGTTCAAGGATCAGACGGATGTCATCGGCGGATTCGTCCCGGACATCAGCCAGGATCGGGATTTTCTTGGTCTGGATCAGTTCCGCGATTTTTTCGATCAGCTTGGATTTCTGAACCTGATAGGGGATCTCGGTGACGACGATCTGCCATTGGCCACGGCCCAGATCTTCGACTTCGAACTTGCACCGCAGGCGGAAAGACCCGCGTCCGGTGCGATAGGCCTGGGCGATGTTCTCGGGCGGCTCAACAATGACGCCGCCGGTCGGGAAATCCGGTCCGGGCACATAGTTCAACAGCGTGTCGTCGCGCGCATCCGGCGTTTTGATCAGATGCAGACAAGCGTCGCAAAGTTCCGAGATATTGTGCGGTGGGATATTCGTCGCCATGCCCACGGCAATACCGCTGGCACCGTTGGCCAACAGGTTCGGGAACTGCGCCGGCAGGACAACCGGCTCGGTCAGCGTCCCATCATAGTTGTCGCGAAAATCGACGGCGTCCTCGTTCAGACCCTCAAGCAGCGCTTCGGCCACGATAGTCATCCGCGCCTCGGTGTAGCGCGAGGCCGCCGGGTTATCGCCGTCGATATTGCCGAAATTCCCCTGCCCGTCGACCAGCGGGTAGCGCACGTTGAAGTCCTGCGCCAGACGCGCCATCGCGTCGTAAATCGCGGCGTCCCCATGGGGGTGATAGTTACCCATCACGTCGCCCGAGATCTTCGCGGATTTCCGGAACCCGCCCGTCGCGCTCAGCCGCAGCTCGCGCATCGCATAGAGGATTCGCCGGTGCACCGGCTTCAGACCATCGCGCGCATCGGGCAGTGCCCGGTGCATAATGGTGCTGAGTGCATAGGTCAGATAGCGCTCGCCAATCGCGCGGCGCAGCGGCTCGGCCACCTCACCTGCGCTCTCGGGGGTCTCCATGTTGGGGTCGTCGATCGTATCGTTCATAGATGATGTGATACGACGCCCGCCGGGCTTGGTAAAGCAATCTGCGCATATTTTGCCAAAGGCAGGTGGCGCTTTTTGCAACAGGGGGAGACAAACCCCGGATTTCCCCGGTTTTTCGACAGGACGGTCAAAATATGTTAGGCTTCAACGCATAGTTCTGCTGCCAATTCTTGTGTTGTTACGATTACCGGGGGATGCGCCATGACGCGCCTTATTCTTGTTACTTTTGCCATGCTCGGCTGGACTTTCTACGTGATGAGCGACGGTCCGAATTTTGAACCGCGCGGTGTGCGTTCGGCACCGCCCGCACAGATCGCGTCGGCACCTGCGCCGCGCCCCACACCGGCCGCGTCAACGCGCGCCGAACAGTTGGTTACCAAAGCCGCCCTAACTCCTGCGCCTGTGCCCGTGTCGACCGCCCAGCTTGCGCCGAAACCGGACCAGGCCGAGACAACCGCGCTGCTGAAACAGGTAGCATTCGGGTTGAATTCGACCCCGTCGATGTTCGACGACCAAGGCGCGACGTTCACCCTGGCCTCGCTGGAAGAAGGTGCCGCCGCCCTGCGACAGGTCGCGCCCGAACCGTCGACCGAACAGGCGCAGAACCCTGTTCCGGCCGAACCCCAGAAAGACATCCGCGAAGTTTCCGGCACGCGCGTCAACATGCGCGACGGGCCGGGCACCATCTATCCGGTCATCGGCAAAGCCGCGATCGGCCAAAAGGTCGAGGTTCTGAGCGAATCGGGAACCGGCTGGCTGCGTCTGCGCGTGTTGCCCGGGCAACAGGTCGGCTGGATTTCGGCCTCGCTGGTGCGGAAAACATCAAACTGACGCTTTCGCATGATTGCCCTGCGTCAAAGCCCGCCATAGCTTTTGACAGGAATCGTCTGCAGGGGTCCCATGCAAAAATCCATCCTCATCACCGGCTGCTCGTCCGGCATCGGTCTGGACGCGGCACACGGTATGCGTGCGCGCGGCTGGCGCGTTTTTGCATCCTGCCGCCATCAGCGCGATTGCGACCGCCTGCGGGCACAAGGGTTTGACAGCCCACGCATAGATTACACCGATTCCGACAGCATCACGTCAGGTTTGCACGAGGTTCTAAGTGCCACGGGCGGCACGCTGGATGCCGTGTTCAACAACGGGGCGCATGGGCTTCCGGGCGCGGTCGAGGATATTCCCGTCGACGGGCTGCGCCATATCTTTGAAACCAATGTCTTTGGCTGGCACGACCTGACCCGCCAGGTGATTCCCGTCATGCGGGCACAGGGGCATGGCCGCATCATCCAGAATTCATCCGTTCTAGGCTTTATCGCCTTTCCCTGGCGCGGCGCCTACATCGCCACCAAATTCGCCATCGAAGGGCTGACCGATACATTGCGGCTTGAACTGCAGGACACCGATATCAAAGTGATCCTGATCGAACCAGGTCCGATCACCTCAAAGCTGCGTGAAAAAGCTATCCCCGTATTTGAACGGTTCATAGATTGGGAAAACTCGGCGCTGCGGGACAAGTACGAAGGAAGCCTGCTCAAGCGTTTGTACGAAGACAGCGGCCCCGACCAGTTTGAACTGCCAGCCTCGGCCGTGACCGACAAGCTTGCGCAGGCGCTTGAGGCAGCGCGCCCGAAGGCCAGGTACTATGTCACCACGCCGACCTATATCGCCGGATACCTTCGGCGGGTGCTTCCGACGCGCGCAATCGACAGCATCCTGTCCCGTATCTGAGACGAAATTACCGGTTCGCATTTCCGCGTTCCAAGGCTAGAGATGGCCTGAGACACTCAAAACACGGACGGTGAACACATGGACCTGTTAATGGTCGTCCTGCTTTTGGCAATGGCCGCGGTTGTTGTCGTTCTGGGCCTTGGCATTGCCAATTTCGGCAAAAGCGGAACGGACGCCGCGAAGAAAAGCAACAAGATGATGCGGCTGCGCATCCTGTTTCAGTTCATTGCCGTGATTCTGATCGTGCTTTACGTTTACTTGCGCGGGCAAGGAGTGCAGTGAATGGTAGTCCTGAACAAGATCTACACCCGGACGGGCGATGACGGCAAAACCGCGCTTGGCAACGGTGATCGGGTCGCAAAATACGCGGGTCGCGTGGCGGCCTATGGCACCGTGGACGAACTGAATGCCTTTGTCGGCGTCGCACGATCCGAGGCTGAGGGCGAAACCGAAACCGCCCTGGCCCGCATTCAGAACGACCTGTTCGATCTTGGCGCCGATTTCTGCCGCCCGGACATGGAAAAGGATGCCGAGGCCGATTATCCGCCGCTGCGCATGGTTCAGGCCCAGATCGACCGGCTTGAGGCGGAAATTGATTCGATGAACGCCGCGCTTGAGCCGCTGCGCAGCTTTATCCTGCCGGGCGGGTCGCGGCTGGCCGCGCAATTGCATGTATGCCGGACCGTCGCGCGCCGGGCCGAGCGGCTGGCGGTTGAACTGACCAACATGGAACCGGTGAACGCGGTGGCGGTAAAATACCTCAACCGGCTCAGCGACTGGTTCTTTGTTGCGGCGCGTTGCGCCAACGATAACGGCAAGGCCGACATATTGTGGGTGCCGGGCGCAAACCGATAAGCCACTGGCCGTTACGTCAAAAACGACAAAACGCGACGTCCCAAGCCCAAGACGTGACGATTTTGCCCTGTTGCCGCGCGAATTCAGACGCTATTCAGTCCTTCGAGAGCATTGGTGGAGTCGCGTCGCGGCTTACCGTTTTTTGAGGAGAAAGCGCAAAAATGAAGGTACTCGTGCCTGTCAAGCGCGTGATTGACTATAATGTGAAGGTCCGTGTGAAAGCGGACGGTAGCGGTGTTGATCTCGCCAAT
>NZ_JBSWYA010000019.1:0-1697 GCF_056160865.1 Ruegeria sp. ABD4_443
GTTGTGGCCGACAGCCTGGAACAGGCGCGTGACGCGGCCGAGGCGATTGACCTCGAGATCGAGGAACTGCCCGCCGTGATCGACATGAAGGCTGCCGCGCAAGAAGGTGCTGTGCTGGTCCATGACGATCTGAAGAACAACATCTGCTATGACTGGCAACTGGGCGAGACTGACGATGCAAAGGTCAATGAGGTCTTTGCGGGTGCGGCCCATGTGACCACGCTGGATCTGGTGAACAACCGCCTGGTCGCCAACCCGATGGAACCGCGCGTGGCGGTGGGTGAGTACAAGCGCGGCACGGATGAGTACACGCTCTATACCACCTCGCAGAACCCGCATGTGATCCGCCTGCTGATGTGCGCCTTCGTGCTGGGCCTGCCCGAGCATAAGGTCCGCGTGGTGGCCCCGGATGTGGGCGGCGGCTTTGGCACCAAGATCTTCCACTATGCGGAAGAGGCGTTCTGTACCTTTGCCGCCAAGGCCTGCAACCGGCCGGTGAAGTGGACCTCGAGCCGGTCCGAGGCGTTCATGTCGGACGCCCATGGCCGCGATCATGTCAGCACAATCGAACTGGCGCTGGATGCGGACAACAACTTTGTTGGGCTGCGGACCAACACCTATGCCAATCTGGGGGCGTATCTGTCGACCTTCTCCAGTTCCGTGCCCACATGGCTGCACGGCACGCTGATGGCGGGCAATTACAAGACGCCGGTCGTTCAGGTGAATGTCCGGGCGATGTTCACCAATACGGTGCCGGTGGATGCCTATCGCGGCGCGGGCCGGCCCGAGGCGACGTTCCAGTTGGAGCGCGTGGTGGACAAGGCCGCGCGCGAGCTGGGGGTCGACCCGATTGCCCTGCGCCGTCAGAACTTCATCACCCAGTTCCCCTATGACACGCCGGTGGCGCTGACCTATGACACCGGGGATTACAACGGGACCATGGACAAGCTTGAGGCCGCCGCCGATCTGGCAGGCTTTGCCGCCCGCCGTGCGGAAAGCGAGGCCAGGGGCAAGCTGCGGGGTCTGGGCATCAACTGCTATATCGAGGCCTGTGGCATTGCGCCCTCGAACATCGTTGGCATGCTGGGGGCGCGTGCGGGTCTTTACGATGCCGCCACCGTGCGGGTGAATGCCACCGGCTCGATCAGTGTCATGGTGGGCGCGCATAGCCACGGTCAGGGGCATGAGACTGCCTTCCCGCAGGTTGTGGCCGACATGATCGGCATCGACGAGTCGATGGTCGAGATCGTGCATGGCGACACCTCGAAGATCCCGTTCGGCATGGGCACCTATGGCTCGCGCAGCCTTGCGGTCTGTGGCTCGGCCATGGTGAAGGCCACCGAGAAGGTGATCGACAAGGCCAAGAAGATCGCCGCCCACCTGCTGGAGGCCTCGGAGGCCGATATTGAGCTGAAGGACGGTCAGTTCAGCGTGGCAGGCACCGACAAATCGGTGGCCTGGGGCGATGTGACCCTGACGGCCTATGTGCCGCATAACTTCCCGCTGGAGGTTGAGCCGGGGCTGGAGGAGACCGCGTTTTACGACCCGGCCAACTTTACCTTCCCCTCGGGCGCTTATGCCTGCGAGGTCGAGGTTGACCCCGAGACCGGCCAGGTGACCATCGAGGCCTTCACCGCCGCCGATGACTTTGGCAACATCGTCAACCCGATGATCGTGGATGGCCAGGTGCATGGCGG
>NZ_JBSWYA010000020.1:0-1229 GCF_056160865.1 Ruegeria sp. ABD4_443
TCGCCCGCCGCGTCAAAGCTGGCGGTACGGAAGGTGACAACCTTCTTGGCGTCGTTCGATTTCACGGTCTGGATCGCGTTGCCCGCATAGATCGGACGCTCGAAGGTCGAGCCGTCGACCACGCCGGACGCATCCGAGATCACCATCACGTCCAACAGCGCGGCGACCCGCGGCATCACGTTCTTGGCGTCGGTGGTGGCGGGGGCCACGATGTGTTCATAGCCATCGGCCAGCGACACGATCAGCGCGGCGGTCGATTCCGCCAGGCGGTGACCCAGCCCGGCATCCTCGGCCACCAGGACCTTGGCGACACCGTCGATCTTGGCGGCGGCCTCACCGGCAGCGGCGGCCGAGCCACCCGCGGCCAGAACGGTCACGTCACCCAGCGCCTTTGCGGCATTGACGGCCTTGGCGGTGGCGTCCAGCGACAACTCACCATTGTTGACCTCGGCAAGCAGAAGTACAGCCATTACACAGCCCCCGCTTCTTTGAGTTTCTCGACCAGCTCGTCAACCGAGCCCACGATGATACCGGCAGCACGCGCCGGCGGCTCTTCGGTCTTGACGATTTCCAGACGCGGGGAAACGTCGACGCCGTAATCGGCGGCGGTCTTCTCATCCAGCGGCTTTTTCTTCGCCTTCATGATGTTGGGCAGCGACGCATAGCGCGGCTCGTTCAGGCGCAGGTCAACGGTCACGATGGTCGGCATCTTGACGCTGATGGTCTGCAACCCGCCATCCACCTCGCGGGTGATCTTGGCGCTGTCGCCTTCGATGTCCAGCTCGGACGCAAAGGTCCCCTGGCTCCAGCCCAGCAGGGCCGACAGCATCTGGCCGGTGGCGTTCATGTCATTGTCGATCGCCTGTTTGCCCGCCAGAACGATGCCCGGCTGTTCTTCCTCGACCACTTTGGCCAGGATCTTGGCAACGGCCAGCGGCTCGATATCCTGATGCACGTCATCGGCGGCAACAACCAGGATCGCACGATCGGCGCCCATGGCCAGCGCAGTCCGCAGCGTTTCCTGCGCCTGCTTCACGCCGATCGAAACGGCAACAACTTCGTCAGCCTTGCCCGCCTCTTTCAGGCGGATCGCCTCTTCCACCGCAATCTCGTCGAACGGGTTCATCGACATCTTCACATTGGCGAGATCAACACCGCTACCGTCCGCTTTCACACGGACCTTCACATTATAGTCAATCACGCGCTTGACAGGCACGAGTACCTTCATT
>NZ_JBSWYA010000021.1:0-1140 GCF_056160865.1 Ruegeria sp. ABD4_443
GCAGCGATCACCAAGTATTTCGGTGACTTCAAAGCGTATGACCAAATCGACGGCGCGCCGGAAGAAAAAGCGCGCGGCATCACCATCTCGACCGCCCACGTGGAATACGAGACCGACAACCGCCACTATGCGCATGTCGACTGCCCCGGCCACGCCGACTACGTCAAGAACATGATCACCGGTGCCGCCCAGATGGACGGCGCGATCCTGGTTGTGAACGCCGCTGACGGCCCGATGCCGCAGACCCGCGAACACATCCTGCTGGGCCGCCAGGTTGGCATCCCGAAGATGGTCGTGTTCATGAACAAAGTTGACCAGGTCGACGACGAAGAGCTGCTGGAACTGGTGGAAATGGAAATCCGCGAGCTGCTGTCTTCGTATGAATACCCCGGCGACGATATTCCGATCATCGCAGGTTCGGCTCTGGCCGCGATGGAAGGCAACAAGCCTGAAATCGGTGAAGAGAAGATCAAGGAACTGATGGCGGCTGTTGATGACTATATCGACACCCCTGAGCGTGCTGTTGACCAGCCGTTCCTGATGCCGATCGAAGACGTGTTCTCGATCTCGGGCCGTGGTACCGTTGTGACGGGCCGTGTCGAGCGTGGCGTGATCAACGTTGGCGACGAGATCGAAATCGTCGGCATCCGCGACACCACCAAGACCACCTGCACCGGCGTTGAAATGTTCCGCAAGCTGCTGGACCGCGGTGAAGCGGGCGACAACATCGGCGCCCTGCTGCGTGGTGTTGACCGTGAAGGCGTTGAGCGTGGCCAGGTTCTGTGTAAGCCGGGTTCGGTTACACCGCACACCAAGTTCGAAGCCGAAGCCTATATCCTGACCAAGGAAGAAGGCGGTCGTCACACCCCGTTCTTCGCGAACTACCGTCCGCAGTTCTACTTCCGTACAACTGACGTGACCGGCACCGTGACCCTGGCGGAAGGCACCGAGATGGTCATGCCCGGCGACAACGTGTCGTTCGGCGTTGAGCTGATCGCGCCGATCGCGATGGAAAACGGCCTGCGCTTCGCCATCCGCGAAGGCGGCCGCACCGTCGGCGCTGGTGTCGTTTCCAAAATTATCGAATAATTTTGGAAAGCGGTGGGCGGCAGTTGCTCTGAAAGAGCAATGAGAGCCCAC
>NZ_JBSWYA010000022.1:0-920 GCF_056160865.1 Ruegeria sp. ABD4_443
GCGGCGATGGGATCGCCCACATGGCGCACCTTGCCCTGGGCCAGAATGGGATGCGCAGGCTCCTGCATGGGCGCGCCGTGCTTGTCCGTCACCTCCCAGCCGCAGGGCATGCCGCCCACGCCTTCGAAATCCTTGCCGGTAAACACCTTGACCACGCCCGGCATGGCCTCGGCCGCCGAGGTATCAAGGCCGGTGATCCGGCCATGCGCGATATCCGAGCGCAGGAAATAAACATAGGCCTGTCCGGCCACGTTGATGTCGTCGGTGTAATTGCCTGCTCCGGTCAGAAAGCGCACGTCCTCGCGCCGCTTGGAACTGGCTCCGATGCCACTGTCTTTGGGCATTGCTTGTTCTCCTCCCATAAACGGATGCCACAAGGCACCCCCTGTCATCCCACGGGCGTCTGGCCTGACGCCCGCAGCGGCATCATTCGGCGGCGATGTGGCTTACATCCTGGCCCGAAGCGGCCATGATCGCCTTGACGATGTTGTGATAGCCCGTGCAGCGGCACAGATTGCCCTCAAGATACTTGCGCACCTCAGCTTCCGTCGGGCGCGGATTGTCCTTCAGCAAGGCCGCAGCGCTCATCACCATGCCAGGTGTACAGAACCCGCATTGCAACCCGTGATGATCCTGAAACGCCTGCTGGATCACGCTCAGCGACCCATCCGCATGCGCCTGACCCTCGATCGTGCCAACCTCGGCCCCGTCCGCCTCAAGCGCCAACATGTTGCAGGACTTCACCGCAACACCATCAACATGAACAACACAGGCCCCACACTGCGCCGTGTCACACCCAACATGCGTCCCGGTCAAAGACAAGTGATCACGCAAAAATCCAGACAATAACGTCCGACCCTCAACGTCACCCTCAACCACACGACCGTTAACGGTCATCGATACCTTCATAAAATCCTCCC
>NZ_JBSWYA010000023.1:0-610 GCF_056160865.1 Ruegeria sp. ABD4_443
CAAGCGCATCGATCCCGCCTTCGACCCAACGCGCATACCAATCGTAGTAGGTGCTACTGGGGATGCCAATCATCGTCAGCGTCTGCTTAACCGGCAGGTGCGAGGCTTCCACCGTGCGGATGATCTCAAGCTTCTCAGAGGCTGGGTATCTCATTCTTCGAACTCCCCATCCCCGATCATGCTTTTTTTGAGCAGACGGTTCTCAAGCGTCAGCTCGGCAACCACTTCCTTCAGGGCCGCCGATTCCGATCGCAGTTCCTTGACTTCAGGGGATGTCGCTTGTCGCGCCGTGTCACCCGCCTGCCGGTTCTTCCCAGCTTCGAGGAATTCCTTTGACCAAGAGTAATACAGGCTTTCCGCAATTCCCTCGCGGCGGCACAGCGCAGCGATACTCTCCTCGCCCCGAAGGCCCGCCAGGACGATCCTGATCTTCTCTTCAGCCGAGTAATGCTTCCGCGTCTTCCGTTTAATGCCCCTGACCAACTTGTCAGCGGCATCCTTCGATGTTCCGGATTTCTTGTTCATCTTCGCTCCATAATGGCTTCGATGAACCAGAAATCCTCCGTTGTTCAAACCCCTAAATTTGTCCGGTGGGCGCTGACGTCAGACA
>NZ_JBSWYA010000024.1:0-433 GCF_056160865.1 Ruegeria sp. ABD4_443
CGCCGATGACCAGCGCCCCGTCATCCTCGACACAGACGCCCCGCATCTCGGCAATCCCGCTCAGCGACACCAGGACCGACGGCGCCGCCAGCCGCTGCTTCAGCGTCGGGATCAACGTCTGACCCCCACCCAATGGCTGCGCATCCTCGCCCCCCAACGCGGCAACCGCATCGGCAATACTCGAGGGCTTTTCAAACTCGAAACTGTACATTTCGTCTTCCTTTCCGAAAGGCGCGGATCCGCCCTTCATCTGGCTATAAATATCCCGGGGGTCTGGGGGCAGAGCCCCCAGCTACCCCAACCTCTCAGCTGTTCATCGCCGCCCAGACGCGCGACGGGCTCACCGGCATGTCGATGTGATCCACCGCCTTGCCGCCCGAGTTCATCGCATCCAGAACCGCATTGACCACAGCAGGCGGAGAGCCGATGGCCC
>NZ_JBSWYA010000025.1:0-366 GCF_056160865.1 Ruegeria sp. ABD4_443
CCGGCCAGGTGACCATCGAGGCCTTCACCGCCGCCGATGACTTTGGCAACATCGTCAACCCGATGATCGTGGATGGCCAGGTGCATGGCGGCATCGGTCAGGGTATCGGCCAGGCGCTGCTGGAGAACTGCGCCTATGACGAGAATGGCCAGCTGCTGAGCGCGTCCTTCATGGATTACGCCATGCCGCGCGCCGATGATGTGCCGTTTTACGGCGTCGATCATTCCAGCCAGACGCCCTGCACGCATAACCCGCTGGGGGTGAAGGGCTGTGGCGAGGCCGGGGCCATCGGCTCTCCGCCTGCTGTGGTCAATGCGGTTCTGGATGCGATGAACTCGGGCGGCAAGGCGGTGGATCACATCGACA
>NZ_JBSWYA010000026.1:0-232 GCF_056160865.1 Ruegeria sp. ABD4_443
TCTATGCGGGCAACGCGATCCAGACCGTGAAATCGAACGACGCCAAGAAGGTTGTCACCTTCCGTACCGCCAGCTTTGACGCGGCGGGCGAAGGCGGCTCGGCCCCGGTTGAAACCGTCGCGGTTCCGGGCTCCGAAGGCCTGTCGGAATGGGTCGAGGACAAGGTTGCCGAAAGCGACCGCCCCGAGCTGACCTCGGCCGGTGTTGTTGTTTCGGGCGGGCGCGGTGTCGG